>JAXJSP010000020.1:0-13057 GCA_036310005.1 Acutalibacteraceae bacterium
AAAAAATTCGACAAATTTTTAAAAAATATGTTGCTAAATTGATAGTCTTTTGATATAATATTTCAGTAATTTTTAAAATTAAATATCTAGGTGATCCTTGCAGGATGACTGTAAGGGGATAGAACTTTGGAGAAACTCATTAAATTGAGGGCCGAAGGGGCAAGCAGAAAGCGAAACTCTCAGGCAAAAAGACAAAGCGGAATTTATTATAAGTTTTTGATTTTATCAGACCGCTTGCTTTTTGCGAGCGGTCTGTTTGCGTAGAAAGGATATTTAGAATTTTGAACACATTTGTAGAACAAGTCACAAAAATCAATGATGCAGTAAACGGTTGGATATGGACCGACTTTGGTCTGTATCTGTTGCTGGCTGTCGGCGTAATAATGACTATTGTAACCGGCGTATTTCAGGTAACTCACCTAAAACACTGGTGGAAAAACACAATAGCAGCAGTATTCAAAAAAGACAATACTGCCACTAAGAAAACCGATAGAAAGTCAATTTCTCAATTTCAGGCGTTATGCACTGCCTTAGCAGCAACTGTCGGTACAGGTAATATCGCCGGTGTTGCTGCCGCAATTTGTATTGGTGGTCCGGGCGCTGTGCTTTGGATGTGGGTTGCCGCTTTTCTCGGAATGATGACAAACTATTCTGAAAATGTACTCGGTATCTTTTTCCGTCGTAAAAACAAAAACGGAGAATGGTCCGGAGGTGCGATGTATTACTTAAAAGACGGCGTCGGCAAAATGAAGGGCATGAAGTGGCCCGCTACCGTACTTGCAGTACTCTTTGCTGTTTTTGCTATTCTTGCATCATTCGGAATCGGAAACATGGGACAGGTTAATAAGATTACATTAAATATGGAGTCTGCTTTCTTTTCTAATGTAGAATGGACTGTCGGCGGCGTAAACATGATTAATCTGATAATCGGTTTAGTTTTACTTGTACTCGGCGCACTTATCATACTTGGCGGACTTCAAAGAATTGCTGCCTTTGCAGAGAAAGTAGTTCCGTTCATGGCTGTAGCATACATAGTACTTGGTTTAATTGCAGTAGGCATTAATTATGACCTTATTATTCCGGCTTTCAAATCAATATTTACTCACGCATTTGGTGTAAAAGCATTAGCCGGAGGTGTAACCGGTGCTGCTTTGAAACTTGTTATTGTACAAGGTTGCAAGCGCGGTGTATTTTCAAACGAGGCCGGTCTTGGTTCTTCTGTAATGGTACATTCCTCATCGAATGTAAAAGAACCTGTTAAACAAGGTATGTGGGGCATATTTGAAGTATTCTTTGACACAATAGTTGTTTGTACTATGACTGCTTTGATTACTTTAACTTCCGGAATGATAGATTTAGAAACCGGTATTGCAAACGAAGGTGTAAAAGATGCTACTTTGATAAGCAAATCATTCGGCAATATCTTCGGTCAGGCGGGCGAATGGTTTATCGCTATTGCTATGTTACTTTTTGCTTTTACTACCGTATTAGGTTGGTCGCAGTATGGCTCGAAAGCAGTAGAGTATCTCTTTGGTGCAAAAGGTGTAAAGGTTTACAAAGTCATCTTTGTTCTGATGATTGTATCAGGTGCGCTTATGACATCTTCTTTGGCATGGGATATCTCCGATACATTTAACGGATTGATGATGATACCGAACTTGATTGCTGTTCTCTTGCTCAGTCCGTTGGTATTCAAAATTACACGCAACTATATTAACAGAAAAATCAAGGGTAAGGATGAAAAACCGATGTATTCATTTGATTCTGAAATTCAGGCCGCTGCAGAAGCCAGCACAAGCGAAGATATTATTGAATCATAATAATTAATATTATAAAAAGCAACCGAAAGGTACAAACCCTTTCGGTTGCTTTTTATTAGTCAATTTACCAATCTTCGCCAAATTCGTCCATTACATCATCCATTGCATCATCTACTCCGGCCGCATACTCACTATCTCTGTCGTATCTTTCGTAGTCATAATCTTCGTCCATATAAATATCGTTATAACCATCATCATACGCATCATAAGTGCTTTTCGAACTGTTAAAATAATAATAATTAGACAATGTGTTTGATTTGCTATTATAACTGTTGTAAGTAGGCTTAGAATAAGTTTTAGTATAACTACTTGTCGATTTACTACTGTAAGATGATGTTTTATATGACGATTTATTTGATACATTCGGCTTATGTATATAACAGTAACTACTACCCTTTGCCCGTTCATAATCACAACCCGGCTCTTTGCACTTTGGTTTGTTTGTGTCTGAAACTGCGACAACTAATAGTGCAATAAAGCCAATCAATGCTAATATTCCATACACATTTAAACCGGAAGAATTATTTTTCATATAAAACATCTCCGTTTTCATAAAATTACAAATTTCAAAATATACTGTATAACGAAAAAATTCATTCAGCGTTTTTAACCAAAGGATTTAATTGTGTTTTTTGCTTTAAAAGGCTATGATACTTTACGAATAGCACAGTTAATCAGAGGGTGTCGAGTATATCTTTTCCGCTTTCAAGGACAAGGTCGGGCTTATCTTCTGAAGAGTCAAGTATTTCTTTTGTTGTCTCACCGCTCATAACGAGTATACTTATACAGCCCGCGTTTATCCCGCTTTTAATGTCGGTATAAATTCGGTCGCCCACAACAGCGGTATGTTCCTTTGAAACGCCCTTCATTTCCATTGCAAGCTTTGGCATTAACGCCTGCGGCTTACCTATAACCGTAGGTCGTTTTTTGGTTGCGTTGTAAATCATATCACAAACGCTGCCGCAGTCTGGCACAGAGCCGTATTCGGTGGGACAGACATAATCGGGATTAGTAGCGATATACGGCAAATCGCGCGAGAGCAAAAGCTTGCAGACATCCTCTAACTTTTTAAAGTTAAGCTCGGTATCAAAGCCCATAACGACAGCGTCAACCTCATCCAGCTTTTCGGTGACCGTAAAACCGTTTTCTTTAAGCTCGTCTTTGAGCGACTGTGTTCCGCAAACATAAAGCCTTGCGTTCGGGTGGTGCTTTTTCAGATAATAGGCGGTCGCCTGTGACGATGTAATAAAATCCTCTTTCACGGCTTTAATTCCGAGCCTTTCGAGCTTTTCTATATATGCCGATACGCTTTTTGAGGAGTTATTTGTCATAAACAGATAATCCGCACCGCTCTGCCGTATTTTTTTGAGCAGTTCTTTTGAAAAATCAAAAAGCCTGTCGCCCAAATACAGCGTGCCGTCCATATCGAAAAGATACAGCCGTATTTTGTTTATAATTTCTTTATTGCTCATACTTCCTCACTTACGGTAATGCTTTTCTTTAATATCATAATCACTTTCTTAAACGATGTCCTTAGTAGCTATAATATCCGTTCCGTAAATATTTGTCAGGATAATATCGCCGATTTTTACAGGGGCCTTGACCGAGGTTTTCTTAATTATTTCCATAACGTCAAAAATATTCTCTTTCGGCACAGGGCTTGCGGTTTTAACGCTTACCATAGTGTTTTTGCGGTTTTCTACCCGAATAATGCTTGTTACTGTGCGGGTGGGGTGGATACATTCCTCTACTGCGTATTTTTCACCCTTGGGACACCTGTTTTAAAATATATATTGTTCTGTCTTTTGCGGTTATATCATTATCAGCTTGGCAGAAAAAGGTGTTATAATTCCGATACTACTCTAAAATATTGCTTGTAATATAATCAATTCCCCATTTGGCAAGGCGTTCAGCATCACACTTTCCGTCAACCGTCCAGCAGTTAACTTTAATGCCGTTGTCGTGCAACCGTTTTATAGCGTCTTCGTCGAGATAAGGGAAATATATATCCAAATCCATACCGTATTTAAGCAGCTTTTCAATAAGAGCGTCGTCCACGGGACAGCCGCAAAGGAACTGTACGGTCGCAGTATTATCAAGCTCCTTTATGTATACGAGATTGTTATAATTAAAGGATATAAATATAAGCTTATCTGTTTCATATTCGTTTTTGACTATATCTAATATTTTTTGCACATCGCTTTTTTCAAAAGGATTTTTAAGCTCTAAGACTCCTATTTTATCGTATGTCTTGCATATTCTTAAGTATTCTTCAAGGCTTGGAAGACATAAATCCTCCCTGATTTTACCGTCCCTTGCGTTTAAACGAAGTTTTCTCAAATCATCATAATTGCTGTTTTCAACAGAAAGGTCTTCCGCACACACGCGACCTGTATTATCGTCGTGAATTATTATAAACTTTCCGTCGGCGGTTTTGTGAACGTCGGTTTCTATTCCGAAATAGCTTCTGTTGCCCGCCGCAACGAAGGCAGCGGCGGTATTTTCACACTCAATTCCGCTTACGCCTCTGTGAGCAACCATTAAAGTTTTTTTGCTGTTGATTTTAACCGTATCCATTAGTAATTCCTCCGCTGTAATTTTTTTAAAGCTTTTAGCTGTGTGATACTAAATAATATCCTTAGTAGCAATAATATCCGTTCCGTAAATATTTGTCAAGATAATATCGCCGATTTTTACAGGGGCTTTTACCGAGGTTTTCTTAATCAGCTCCATAACATCGAAAATATTCTCTTTCGGCACGGGGCTTGCGGTTTTTACGCTTACCATTGTGTTTTTGCGGTTTTCCACACGCACAATGCTTGTGACCGTGCGGGTCGGGTGGATACATTCCTCTATTCCGTATTTCTCGCCCTTAGGACAGCTGTTGCCCGAAACGCAGGTTTTCGCGCCATCTATATTGACCAAAAGCGAACAGCCGCGCGGACAGATAATGCAAGTGAGCTCCCGTTTCATTGTACTTCCTCCAGACTTACCGTTATTTCTTCATTTATATTTTTGAGCCTTTCGGCCTTAACCGTTATTTTTTCCATTTCCCCCGGCGCGTCTTTTAGCCTTACGGCAGTTGCCAATACTTCACTACCGCTTTTTACGGTATATTTTACCTTGCCGAAGGGCTGTGTTACCCGCAAAAATAGGGAAATATCTTCTTTAGGCGATGCTGTAACTCTTTGCGGCAAAACATAGCGCACGCCGTTTCCCGCCGCAGTTTTAACCGTTTTCTCTGTATTTAAGTTACCCTTAACATATTCCGCCGCGCTTTTTCCCGCAATTTCCGCCTCGTCGGACACATAATCCACAAGGTCGTGAACCTGCAAAACATTTCCGCAGGCGAAAATTCCCTCGCGCTCGGTCTGTCGGTGCTCGTCCACCAAGGCTCCGCTTGTAACCGTACTTAACGGTATTTCTGCCGAGGAGGTAAGCTCGTTTTCGGGGATAAGACCGCAAGAAAGCAAAAGAGTATCACAGGGAATATACCGCTTTGTTTCTTCAATTACCCGTCTTTTTTCATCAACCTGAGCTATAGTTACGCCCTCAACCCGCTCTCTGCCGTGAATTTCCGCAACGGTGGTTGAAAGGTAAAGGGGAATATCAAAATCCTCAAGACATTGCACGATATTTCTCGTAAGTCCGCCTGAATAGGGCATTATTTCGCATACCGCCTCGACCTTTGCGCCCTGCAAGGACATTCTTCTCGCCATAATAAGTCCAATATCGCCCGAGCCTAAAATTACAACCCTTTTACCTACAGAATAGCCCATACAGTTAATAAGCTTTTGCGCCGTTCCCGCGCTGTAAACTCCTGCCGGACGGGTGCCCGGGATATTCAGCGCACCGCGGCTTCGCTCTCTGCACCCCATTGCAAGCACTACCGCCTTTGCTTCAATTTTAAGTATACCCTCGCTGTTTTGCGCGGTAACGGTTCTGCTCTCCGATATATCGGTCACCATTGTTTCATAGAAAACCTTTATACCCCTGTCCGCAACCGCCTTTTCGTAATGCGCGGCGTATTCGGGACCTGTAAGCTCTTTGCCTAACTTGTGAAGTCCGAAGCCGTTATGAATACACTGCTTTAAAATTCCGCCTAATTTTTCCTCGCGGTCTATAATTACCACGTCCCTAACGCCGTTATCATACGCCGCGACCGCCGCCGCCATTCCCGCAGGACCGCCGCCTATAATCACTATATCATGCTTTATCATTCTACTTCTCTCCTCGTTTAAAGCTTACCCGCTACCATATTGGACTCTTTGCCCTTTTTGGTTACAGATTCCATAGGAACATTATTTTCCTCTGCTAACAGCTCGGTTACAAACGGCGAGCAAAAACCGCCCTGACATCTTCCCATACCCGAGCGTGTGCGACGTTTTATACCGTCAATATCGTGAGCGGGTGGGTTGCGCTTTACAGCGTCTCTTATTTCGCCCTCGCTAACGGTCTCACAGCGGCAAACAATTCTGCCGTATTCGGGGTGAGCCTTAATATATTCGTTTTTCTCCTCGTCGTTCATTGCCCTGAAGAAGTGGGGGTTTTCTCGCTTTCCGTTAAATTCGGGGTTTTCTATAAGTTCAGCGCCTATACTTTTAAGAATATCTACAGTATATTCCGCTATCGCTACCGAAGAGGTAAGTCCGGGTGAATCAATGGCGGCAACGTGGATAAGATTTTCCACCCTTTCGCTTGCCTTAATAATAAAATCTCCGCCCTTTTCGGAGGAACGCACGCCCGAAAATGATGTAATAACATTTCGGAAATTAACCGTTGGAACGCTTTTTTTGGCAAGCGCCGCCACCGTATCAAGTCCCGTTAGGGTGGTTTCGTTATTATCGGGAGAGTCAACCTCCAAAGCGGTCGGCCCCGTAAGCAGATTGCCGTCAACGGTGGGGGTTACGAGTATACCCTTGCCCTCCTTGGTGGGAACCTGAAACACCGTATGAGAAACCGTTTTGCCCTCTGCTTTATCAAGCAGCATATATTCGCCCGCGCGGGGAATAATCTCAAAGAATTTGTCACCTAATAGCTCGGCGATTTTATCCGCATAACAGCCCGCGCAGTTTATAAGGTATTTAGCGGTTACCTGCCTGCCGTCCGCAGAGCAGATTCTAAAGCCATCCTCCGCATTAACTATCGTCGTGACCTCGTAATTTGTGCGGAGCGTCGCGCCGTTGTCCATTGCGTTTCCGACTGCGGCAATTGTAAGCTCATAAGGACATACTATTCCCGCGTTTGTAACAAGCAATGCGCTTGTAACGCTTTCGGAAAGGTTCGGTTCTTCTTTCCTTGCCTCATCTCCCGAAAGGATTTTAAGCCCCTTAACACCGTTTTTAAGACCTCGTTCATAAAGTTCTCTAACGGTCTTGTCCTCGTCGGCTGAAAAGGCGCAGACGAGCGAGCCGTTTCGTTTTATAGGAACATTAAGTATATTTGCGGTATCAAAAAGCTTTTCCACGCCGATTACATTAAGCTTTGCTTTAAGTGTATCGGGCACGGGGTCATAGCCGCCGTGAACTATTCCGCTGTTCGCCTTGCTTGCTCCGCAAGCGACGTCGTTTTCTTTTTCGAGCAGACATACCGACAGACTGTATTTGGTAAGCTCTCTTGCCACCATACCGCCTATTACGCCCGCGCCAATAATTGCCACATCATACATTTTTTAACTCTCCTTTTATTCTTCAATCGCGAAAACTACGTTTTCAATTTCGGTAAGCCTTGATATATCAAGGTCTATTCTTTTATCTATAACAAGATTTATTCCCACATTGCCGCTGTGATTGCTTTTCGGTGCAAATATCTGATAGCTAAAGGCTTCGGGAATATATTTTTCAAGCTCTGCAAGCGTGGCGTTGACCTTGTAAAGATTGTCAAGCTCTATGTATATTACTTCGGCGCTTTTGCGGTGGCGTTCAAATTTTGCAAAGAGAATAATCGTCGCAAGAAAAAGCACCGTCACTATTAAAGCACCTATATAATAGCCGTAGCCCAACGCTATACCTATTGTCGCGGTTGTCCATACCCCCGCCGCAGTCGTAAGACCCGTAATAACATTGTTGGGCTTCAGAATTATCATTCCCGCGCCCAAAAAGCCGATTCCCGAAATCACCTGTGCGGGTAATCTCAATACATCGCCGACGCCGAAGGCTTGTGAGACATACATACTTGTCATTGAGGTCATACAAGAGCCTAAGCAGACAAGAATATGGGTTCTCATTCCCGCGGCTCTGCCGTGGCGGGCGCGCTCACTACCGATAAGACCTCCGATAATAACCGCCGCAAGAGAACGTATAATTGTATTGATAATAAGCGTTTTCAAAGTTTGTCACCTCCAAAAAAAACGGAAAAGCAAACGGTATTATTATACCGAATACTCTTCCGCTCTCTAAAATCTCCGCAGATAATATTTTTTATAAAATTGACCATAAATTGCTTTTGCCTGTCGAAACCGCAACCGCACCCGAACTTAGCGCCGAGGTGATTTCCGATTTTGTTTCTATAAGTCCGCCCGCAATTACGGGTATACCTTTTCCGGAAAAAAGGCTTAACGCTTTAGGTATTACGCCCGGCATTATTTCTATCAAATCGGGTCTTGTGGTATCTATCATCTCGCTTATTGAGTTCATTCCTTTAGAATCAAGTACAAAAAACCGCTGAATTGCCGTTAGCCCGCATTCCTTAGCGCTCTTTATAAGCTGTGCCCTTGTGCTGATAATTCCGTCTGCTCCAAGCTGTGAGAGCCATTTAATGCCCGTTCTGTCCTTGCCTATACCCTCCGCTAAATCTATATGCACAAATATATACTTATTATTCGCCTTAGCTTTTTTAATGTCTCTTTCTATTGTCATAATATTGGCGCTCAGATGGAAAAGTACCTCGACGTCCGAAATAATCGCTTTTTGCCAGCCCGCAGAATCGGTGGCGGCGATTATGGGCGTCCGCTCTAATGCGTCAATGATATTTTGAGTATACACAGTTTTCCCCCTCAAAACAAAAAAGATACAAAGCTCCTACCGTACTTTGTATCTCTAATCTCTGCGCAAAATTATAACACCGTTTTCCGAAATTGTCAAGAATTAAAGTTGCCTTTTTTACTCTTTTTCTTTTAACATTTTGGACATTCTTGTTCATTTGTTTTGAAAATTGAAGAAGAATTATTAGTCAGATAATAATAAAGAGATGCAAAACCGTTTGGAATTGTATCTCTTTATTTTTATGTAATATTTACTTTTTGTGTTCCAATCCACCGTCGCTGAAAACAAGCAATGTAATTCCCAAACAAATAAGAAAAGAACCGGTTGTAATCTCGACTTTATAAAGTAGTGCAAGATAGCCTGTCTGAATAGTAATTAAAATCAAAATCAGCATTACATTAAATTTAAACAGTTTCATACACGTTACTCCTTTTTACAGCTTGCGTTGTTCCCGCAGATATGCTTCAAAGATAGTTCTGCGAATCAGCACCTTTTTACCAATCTTATAGACCGATCCGGCCTCGTGAGCCATACGGGTAAGAGGTTTAAGTCCTAAACGGTAATAGTCACAAGCCATATTGTATGTAATAAATTCGTGAGTCATAAATTCCATATCCTCATCGTCAATTTGGTCAGAAAACATCCAAACATTGCCGCTCATCTTTCTTTTCCTCCCCGATATTTGCTTGTTGCAGGCTCGTGAAACCGTTCCAAATAAGCATCAAAAATTTCTCGGTTGATAAGAACAGTGCTGTCAAAGCGATAAATTGCTCCGGCATCCCTGGCAAGTTCAAGAATTTTCTTATGGGACATACTGTAAATCAGTTCCGCCTGCTGATAACGAATGTACTCTCTACGGAGTTTTCGTAGTTGCTCTGGAACTTCTTTCATACTTTTTAACGGTTTGTAATTGTCTTTCATTTTGATTCCTCCAAAAATTGATTTGGAGTGTGACAGAAACTTGCTGCAAAACAAAAAGCACCCCTTAGATTATCTCTAAGAAGTGCTCATAAGGTCTATTTCAAACCTGATACCGTATTGCCTTAAATTCACAATGCATCGTGATGATGCGTTATTCTTCGGATTTTTGCTGTCAAATTGCTGTCAAAACGGAAATGACACTATTAACAAAACACATTATACGGTATTTAAACATCATTTTAACACTATATATTGTGTTTTTGTTAATCAAGAGGCTTCATCGTGGGGATTTCAAGGGAGAGTATCTTATACCCTGATTCAACCTCTCTTTTCCTTACTTTGTTAATCCAAACCGTTTACATTAAAGTACATAACCTCACATAAGATGTCATAACTTTATTTGGTTTGTCGTAAAAATTGTCGTAAAAAACGAAGGTGTTTTCATTGTCCAACAAAGAAGCACATCTCGGATACCCCCGACTATTCGCCGCATAAACCTTTATTTGTTTATATAGTATAACATATTCTTAATCGAGTAGGAAGGAGTGATTACCTCCCGTCCTCTCACACCACCTAGCATACCGTTCGGTACTAGGCGGTTTCAATAGTTGACGTGCACGGACTGATAGGCAATGGCTAAATCATAAAAGCCACTGTTTATCAGTCTTTCTTTTGACATAGCTCGCTTTACCGTTGTGAGGTTGGCGCAGAACCAATGTCCTTTTCGGCTATTAGCCGCCATAGATGCGTAGTATTCTGGTATACCCATCTTAATCAAGTTTCTCTTCTTTGTTTTGGGTAGTTTCCACTATTTCCATATGCACATACGTATTCTGTGATAGAGCCATCCGTTGATGTTGAAGGGTTCGGTCTATCACTGTTGATATGCCAAGCTTCCGCATACCCTTCATGTTCCGCACTATCTCTTTGCGAACAGCCACTGTTTTCAATGTTTTCTGTCATTACTGGTCATTCCTCCTTTCTCGGTCATACTCAAGACTCCTACTGATTCGGTCCTTCACCTCTCGGCTACTATGACCTCTGCTGACTTCTGTGCATTCAGCACTACTTTGGGCAGTGACTTGTACAGCAACCTTACCCTAATGCATAACCTCATATGAGATTTCTGTTCGTCATACCGGAGATTTGCCCGTAAGTTAGTCTGTTCCTCACATCCAGCTTCCTTCAGATTCGAGGTCACCCTCGACACCCTTGCTTTCGATTATATCCTTCCCACTACCGGGCGGATTCGGGACTTTAACCCGTTAGAAACGTGCGCCGCTAGGCGCACAAGAAAACGGTAGAGGGAATCCCTCTACCGTCATACAGTACTACTATCTCTTTGTAGTTGGTAATGTTACACTTGTTAAGCTTTGAGTATTTGATATACTCCTCATAATGGGGCGGCACTACAACCAAGTCCTTGCACTTCTGTTTAGCCTGCCATACTGCGTCCCCGGTTTTCACATCAAAAGCCTTTGCTTTGTAGTTCTTTGCAAGCACGATACCGTGTCGTTCCTCCACAGAGCCGCAGACAGCAATCGGATATTTCTTCAATGCGGGGTCGAGCATACATTCGACGCTGGCATAGAAGTTATTCATATCACAATGAAGTATGCTTCGTAACATTTTTAGAACCCCCTTGACATTTTGGGTAGTTTGGTGTACACTATGTGTAGTTCAACTTCCCAATTCATATTATATACACTTCAACTGTACTTGTCAAGAGCAAATGGGTAGTTCAACTGTAAATATTCTTTTAAGGAGTGAAATCACAATGACATTCGGTGAAAAAGTCAAGGCTGAAAGAACAAAGCTTGGTATGAGTCAAGATGAGTTGGCAGCTAAAATCGGCGTAACCCGACGCATAATTGGTTCTTATGAAAATGATAAATCCCGTCCGAGAGGAATGGAAAGATATAAGAAGCTGGCAGAATCCTTAAATGTAAATGTGAATTATCTGCTGTCTGAGGACGACGCTTTCATCGCCGATGTAGAGGATAAGTACGGACGCAGAGGAGCAAGACAGGCTCAGGAGTTGCTTGCAGAAGTTACCGGTCTGTTTGCCGGCGGCGAAATGGCTGACGAGGATATGCGTGAAATGGTTGACGCCATTCAGGAAGCCTATCTTATTGCAAAGAAAAACAATAAAAAATACACCCCGAAGAAATACCGCAAAGACGAGTAATCCTCGAAGTGAACTAAGTCCAATATATGGGACATATAATAGTTTATAATTTATTATAGGGTTAATATCCGATATACTATAATATGGGAGGTGAGCCGGATTGGGGTATTACACTACGGCTGAGATTGTGAAAATCGTAAACAAGCTCATTGACCGCTGCGGTACTCGTGACCCATACAAGGTCGCAAAAGAGCTTGGTATCAATATAATCTACCGAAATTTTGACAAGCAGCGTGGAGCATATAAAGTTATTCTGAAGAACCGCTTTGTTTTTCTTAAAAACGGTATGCACCCGGTCGTGGAGCAGATAGTGCTATGGCACGAAATCGGACACGATGTTCTCCACAGGCAAGAAGCGGTTGCTGTCGGCGGGTTCAAAGAGTTCAACATCTTTGATATGAGAGAGAACCGTATGGAGTATGAAGCAAATATCTTCGCTTCTCAGGCTTCGCTCCCGGACGACACCATTTTGGAATACATTGAAAACGGCTATGACATTCAGCAGATTGCACGGGCAATGTGTTCTGACATAAACCTGATTGCTCTGAAAGTGGATACGCTGATTGCACAGGGCTATCAACTTCGCAAACAGGAACACCAAAACGATTTTCTTAAATACAATCACAAAATGTAAGACCGTCAAGTCTCGAATGTTGAGATTTGACGGTCTTTTCGTTATTTATTACATTTTTCTTTATAATCTTCGCCCCAACTCCACATAGCGTCGAGAATAGGTTTCAAGCTTTGTCCCAATTCTGTCAGAGAGTATTCTACTCTCGGCGGAACTTCAGCATACACTTTTCGATTAACGAGTCCGTTTTCTTCCATATCACGAAGCTGAGCAGTCAAAACCTTTTGAGAAACGCTGCCGATTGATTTTTTTAATTCACCGAAACGCTTTGTACCCGGCAGTAATGCTCATGTACGGTAAAGAAGCAAGCAACCGAAAACAATAGATAGACCGCCAGCACTACACTATTCCGAACCAAAGACCAAAAGATAAGCATTTTGAGAAAATCTAAACTTTTGGATTTTCCTACAATGCCGACTACGGCGGAATCCCTCCCACTCCTTATATATTTCTTTCTGTATACATTGAATTTGTATTTAGTAAAATGCAGACAACACCACGGATCGGCTTTTGG
>JAXJSP010000021.1:0-30133 GCA_036310005.1 Acutalibacteraceae bacterium
GCAAACGCAAATAACCGCATAGTGTATTTATTTATATTTTTGGTGTAATGATAACCTTCTGCTATGAAATAACACATAATCGGACAAGTAAGTCTGCCGATTATATGCAGAACAACAGGGATAACCCCATCATCATATCCCGGAAAAACCAACCAAGCAATATGGTCAATGGTCATTGCAATAATAGCAATAATTTTTATTGTATTTGAATTTAATATCTTTTTCATAACTGTCTCACAACTTTTTATTAATATGAATCATTATACCACACCAACACCACAAATTTCAATCCGTTTACATACACCTGTTACCTCAAAAGCAGCAGGTGATTTTTTATATTCAAAATTCTAAATGAAAGGAAGTGTTTATCTTCAACATTCGCGACAGACCCATTTTTCACCGCACCCGTAGAGGGTGTTTTTTTATGCCCAAATCCATTATCTAACAAAATTTTAATTAAAAGGAGTAATTCAAAATGAAAGAATTCAATGATGTAATCATCATCGGTGTTGACCACGGTTATGGCAACATCAAAACTGCTAACCACTGTTTCAGAACAGGCATTACGGCTTACGATTCAGAGCCTCTTTTCACAAAGGATATGCTCGTTTACGGTGGTAAGTATTATCTCATCGGTGAAGGACACAAGGAGTTTCTTCCCGATAAAATCAAGGACGAGGACTATTATGCCCTCACGCTTGTGGCTATTGCAAAGGAGTTAAGTGCAGAAAACTTAACAGAAGCCACAGTTCACATTGCAGCAGGTCTGCCTCTCACTTGGACGGCAGGTCAGAAAGAGAGCTTCAAAGCATATCTTACAAAGAACGAAGAAGTATCTTTCACTTGGCAGCATACCGAGTACAAAATCAGAATCGCCGGTGCAAGCATCTATCCTCAGGGGTATGCGGCAGTTTCACAGTTTGCAACCAAAATGGACGGTGTAAATCTTGTAGCTGACATTGGCAACGGTACAATGAATGTGCTCTATGTCATTAACGGCAGACCACAGTCAGAGAGAATGTACACAGAAAAGTTCGGTACACACTTCTGTACTGTTGATATCCGTGAAGCCTTCCTCAGAAAAACACAGAGAGAAATCAATGAGCATATTATTGATGAGGTGCTGTGCAAGGGTACGGCAAACATTGTTCAGGCAGATATGAAGATTATCAAGGCAGAGGTACAGAAGTATGTAGGCGAAATCTTTCACAGGCTCCGTGACCACGGGTACGATGAAAACACAATGATGCTGTATATCACCGGTGGTGGCGGTTGCCTTGTAAAGAATTTCTACAAGTACAATGCAGACCGTGTGCGTTTTGTTGATGACATCTGTGCGGCGGCCAAGGGTTATGAGTACCTTGCCGAAACCATGATGAAAAGTGGCAGGATATGAGTGAGTATCGCATAAATGTCCGCTTTAATTTAAGCGACACAGAGCACACGGCAATCATTGATTATCTGAACAGCCTTGATAAGGAAAAGTACAAGTCAAGAAATCAGTTTATCATTGATGCGATAAAATCAGCCATTGCTTATGCGGATAAGCAGACGGCAGATGATGAGCTGCTTAACAAATTCAGGGAGATTCTTAAGGAGGAGCTAACCAACATTTCAGTTGTTACGTCAGTTACTCCTTCTTCGGTTGGTATTGATATGGAATTGACAGAGGAGCAGAAGCTGAAAAATGATGCAGAGGCATTGGCTTTTCTTGATATGTTTTAACGGTGCCAAAACATTCAGATTTTGGAGCCACAGACAAAAACACAACAAAAAAAGGCACCACTTACGGTGCCAACAGATTGGAGGTGATATTTATGACCGATAACGAGAAAAAGCTGATACAAGCCAAGCACAGACTCCAGCAGGCTGAAAACCGCAACCGTAAGAAGGAACGCACAGAGCGAAACCACAAACTGATTGTTGAGGGTGCGATTTTGGAGAAGCTTTTACCTGAAATCAAGACAATGAACCTTGCAGATATTGAGATGTATTTACTCGAAAAGCTGAATTAAAGGCTTATATGTCCCTTAAGGGCGCACTTACTCACCACCGTAAAGGTGGTGTAGTGCGCTCTCCGAGGGTGAAGACGAAATTAATTTTAAAACAGACTGCCGTTATATTTTGTTTGCACTTTAAAGATATGTATAACACAAATAATCATACCTGTAAAAAGCAATACTGCACTAATTACAGACACAATTTTCATATGTGCAAACAAAGTCATAGGGAAATAAATATTAGGATGTTGAAGCAAAAGGTAGAAAAAGCTCAAAAGCGTATCGCTGAATTAGATAAACTGATTGAAGGTCTTTATGAATATAATCTTCTTGGAAAGGTCTCGGATGAACGATTTTATCGTATGTCGGCAAATTATGAAAAAGAACAAAAAGAATTGCTTGCCGCAGTGGAAAACGACAAGCAAGCAATAAAAACAGCTGAACAAGAAAAAATAGACCTTGATGCTTTCTTAAAAGCAATTCGTAGGTGCACCGAATTAAAAGAATTAACACCTACACTTGTAAACACCTTGATTAAGAGAATAGATGTTCATAACAGCATCAAAGGTGACGATGGATTAAAGCATGTTCCTGTTGATATTTCATTTACAGCAGCGGGTATCATAAATATACCTACAGAACAAGAGATTCTTGAAACAATTCAGGAAATGCGTGAAAATCCGCTAAAAATCGCTTGAAATAAGGAAAACGGCGTAGCCCTCACGGGCTACACCGCAACCTGTTTTCAAACTGTCCTTTAGAGTGCGACTCTAAACAGTCCCTTTATTTTTTGGTGCGGGTGACAGGAGTTGAACCTGCACGAATTAACACTAGATCCTAAGTCTAGCGCGTCTGCCAATTCCGCCACACCCGCTTATTTTGGCGAAATTCAGTATAACATTAATTTAATTTTATGTCAATATTAATTATACTTAATTTAGCAAATTCGATTTAGTTTCTAAATAAGTATCAGGCACTTTCCCGACTATCACATTTTCACATATTATATATTCAAAATCGCACGCGGTTTCGACTTCTGCTCCTGACATAATAATATAAATATCTGCTTTAACATTCAATTTTACAATTTGTAAGGTTTGATTTATTCCTGCTTCTTTGAATACAGTATCAATTTTCATATCTATTTCGGTAGGTGCTCTGAAATACATAGAAATTTCTAACCATCTTGGAGAGATATAATCAATGTTTAAAGCGTTGTTGACAGGTACTGTAACATTGATATAACCCTGTTTTCCGTATTCACTTACTATATTTTGGTATAAACTTGATTTAAACTTATTTAACTCTACTTGGTTTAACTCAACATTTATTATGTTATCATTACTGTCTCTGTAAATAGTATATAAATTCAAATCAGGGTTTAGTTCAAGGTATGTATTTGCACAATTATTAAAAAGCGTGTTGAATTGATTTACTGCCGCTTTCTTTGCAGTTTTAAACATTAAGGGTCTCATTTCATAGTCAAATATAAAAAACACTAATAAAAGCGAACAAACTATTAACAAAGGCACTCTGAAAGAAATTTTGTTTTTATACATATTCATCACCGTATTAGCATAATATTCGAAATTATAAAAAAATGACAAAAGTTGAATTCAACTTTTGTCATTTAAATTATCTTAACGATTTTTAACAGTTGTTATTATTCTGCTGTTTCAGATGTTTCTTCAGCCTCAGTTTCTTCTGTTTGAGTCTGCTCTGCACTTTCAGTTTCTAAAGTAGCCTTGATAGATAAACTAATGTGTTTTTTGTTAAAGTCAATATCAATAATTTTAACATTAACTTCTTGTCCGACTTTTAAAACATCACTTGGTTTTTCGATTCTTTTATCAGCAATTTGCGAAATGTGAATTAACCCTTCAATTCCCGGAATAATTCTTACAAATGCGCCATACGATGTCATACTAACGATTGTAGCGGGAACAACATCATCAACTTTATTGTCATTTACGAATTTTTCCCAAGGATTATCTTCATCTTTTTTGTATCCGAGAGAAATTTTATGTTTTTCAAAGTCAATATCTTTAACTACGACTTCAATTTCATCACCGACAGATACGACATCTGAAGGCTTTTTAATTTTAGTCCAAGACAGTTCGGAAATATGTATCATTCCGTCTACTCCGCCTAAATCAACAAAAGCACCGTAATTAGTTAATGTTTTAACTGTGCCTGTAATTTTCTGGCCAACAGCAATATTATTCCAAAACTCAGTCATAACTGCTTTGCGTTCTTCTCTTAAAACTGCACGGATAGAGCCGATTGCTCTGCGTCTGCGTTCAATATCCACAATTTTGAACTTGACGACATTACCTTTAAGTTCATCAAGTGATTCAACTCTGTTAAGAGTAGCCTGTGAAGCAGGAACAAAAATTCTAAATCCGTTGTAAAATACAACTACACCGCCTTTATTGATTTCAGTGATTTTGCCTTCAAGTACAGTTCCCTCTTCTTTAGCCTTTACAATTTCATTCCATCCGGCAATAGCATCGAAACGACGTTTTGAACACATAACAAAACCGTCTTGGTCATTAGTTTTCATTATAATAAGGTCGATAACGTCACCAACTTTAACTTCATTAACAAGTTCAATAGTCTGATCGTTGGAAAACTCACGATAAGGCACAATGCCTGTTTGCTTACGACCAATATCAACTTGAATTTCGGTGGGGTTGACTGTTAAAACGACGCCCTTTACCTTTTGGTCCGAATTTAAGGAATTAAGAGATGCTTCTAAAGCCTCCTCAAAAGTCATATCATCAAATGACTTTTCCACTACTTCCTTTGATTCAATTTTGTTTTCAATTTCTGACATTTTATTCAGAACCTCCTTAATTATGGCGTCCGGCGTACTCGCCCCCGCTGTTACTCCTATTACATCTGCATTCTCTATAAGCGTAATTGGTAATTGTGATGCATCTTCAATAAGAAAAGTATTCTTACAGTTATTCAAACAGACATCTTTAAGTTTAGAAGTATTTGAACTATGAGTATCGCCTATTACTATCATTAAATCGCATTTTTTTGAAAGTTCGTCAGCTTCTTGCTGACGCAATGCAGTTGCTTTACATATTGTATCAAAAATCGAGACGTTTGTACATACTTTTTTTAAATAATTTTGACAATTTGTCCATATGTTTGCATTAAAAGTTGTTTGACAAACTGCTGTTATCGGACTTTCTGTTAATTCTTTGTGTAAATTTAACAGTTCTTTTAACTCTTCAATACTATCATAAATATAATGTTTAGTACTGATTCTTCCGGAAATACCAAGCACTTCAGGATGATTTTTATCTCCCGCTATCAAAACTATATCACCGTTTTGAGATGCTTTTTTCACAATTTTATGTATATTTGCTACTTTTGGACAAGTTGCATCTACATAGTCTCCGCTGTTTTTAATTTTATTTTCAACATCTTCGGAAACACCGTGAGAACGAATTACCAACACATCATAACCGAGTTCTTGATTTGGTTCATCAACAGTTAAAACACCTTTTTTATTAAAGTTATCAACGACTTTTTGATTATGTATAATCAAACCCAAAGTAGCAACTTTTTTATTTTCGGCTACTAAGTCCTCTACCATATTTACAGCTCTGTTAACACCAAAACAATAACCGGCGCTTTTTGCTAAAATTACTTTTGCCATTTTTCTTTACCTTTTTTCCAAAGATTTGTAATTTCAGACATAATTCTATCGCATTGATATTTAAGTTCGGTTTTTGATTTTGCTTGCATATCAATTTTTACATCTTTTAAAGGTTCACCGTAATACACATAATTTTTACAAAAAAGTCTTGGCTTATTATGTTTATAACAAATTGCGACGGGTACAATATCACAGTTACATTGAGATGCAATCAAAACAGCACCTGCCTTTGGTTTACCGGGACTACCGTCGGCATTTTTTGTTCTTGTGCCTTCAATAAAAATACACACTGCTTTATTATCTTTTACAAGATTAACGGAATGATCAATTGCTTCACTTCCGCCGGTTCCCCTCTTGACGGGAAAAGCGCCTCCGATATCCAAAAAGAATCTTTTAATCGGCTTGTTAAACAATTCAGACTTTGACATAAAGTGAGGTCTTACCGGACAAGTTAAAAAGATGCAAACAACATCAAACATTGATACGTGATTAGGGCAGATTAAAATGCCCTTATCTTTTGAAACATTTTCTTTGCCTACTGCTTTTATCGGGCAGAATACAAACATTACAATTCTCACCAGAACAATTGCCACACTTAAAACAAAGTTTTTAATTTTTCTTGACATTATTTTAACCTTTCGATAATAAAGTTTTCAATTTGAGCGACAGACTGTTCCAAAGTCTGCCAACTTGTATCAATAACTGTAGAATCTTCAGCAGGCTTCAAAGGAGCAACATCTCTGTGTGAATCATTATAATCTCTGACTTTAATATCTTCGATTACCTCCTCAAGATTTGCGTCCATTCCCTTTTCGACCATTTCTTTATATCTTCTTTCTGCTCTGCATTCAACACAGGCAGTTAAGAAAATTTTAACGGTTGCATTTGGTAAAACGACAGTTCCGATATCTCTGCCATCCATAATGACATTGTTTTTTTCAGCCAAATCTCTTTGTATAGAAAGCAAATGTGCTCTTACTTCGGGAATTGCTGAAACAGTTGATGCCGCCATAGAAATCTGCGGTGTTCTGATTTTACCGGACACATCTTCGCCATTTAAAAATACGCACTGCACACCGTCAATATATTTTATTTCAACTTTTGCATTACCTAAATTATCAACTATTTTTTCAGTTTCTTCGGCGGAAATTCCGTTTGAAATCATATAATATGCCAAAGTTCTGTAAATGGCACCGGTATCTACATAAATGTATCCTATTTTTTTCGCTACACCTTTCGCGATGGTGCTTTTTCCTGCACCTGCAGGTCCGTCAATAGCAATTGAAATCATAATAAAATCTCCTTTAAATATTATTTCCGGCAGCATATCCTGTAGAGAAAGCGATTTGTAAATTAAAACCGCCGGTATATGCATCTACATCTAAAACTTCACCGGCAAAGAATAAGCCCTTACATAATTTTGACTGCATGGTTTTAGGGTTAATTTCTTTAGTATTAACCCCGCCTCTTGTAATTATCGCCTCATCAATAGGTCTGAATGACTTTGCATTCAACTCAAAGTTCTTAAGTAAATCAACTATAATTATTCTGTTTTCCTTTGTGATTTGGTTAACTTTTAAATGAGGGTTAATTCCGGTTAGTTTTATAAATACATTAATAAGTTTTTGTGGTAATAAGTCATTTAATGCATTACAAAAATCTTTATTTGAATATTTATTAAAATCACGAATTAATCGTGAGTCTAATTCTTCATTAGACAAAGCAGGTTTTAAATCAATAATGATTTTACAAGCAGAAATATCATTTACATGAGCAGAACCGCTTAAAATCAAGGGACCGCTTACGCCAAAATGCGTAAATAACATTTCTCCCTGTTCGGAATATACAGTTTTTTCGCCTTGTTTGAATGTTACTCTTATATTTTTTAATGAAAGCCCCATTAAATCTTTGCAAAAAGTTTCTTTACAGACAATAGGTACCAGAGAAGGCAGTAATTCAGTAATACTGTGACCTGCTTGCTTTGCTAATAAATATCCGTCACCTGATGAACCTGTATTCGGATAAGATTTTCCGCCTGTACAAACAATTACCGCATCACAGTCTATTATTTGATTATTATCTAATTTTACACCTTTTATACTATTATTATCTATAATTAGACTTTTAACCGATGTGTTATATATAATTTGATTTAAACAGTTGTACTTAACTAAAGCATTTACAATATCTTTTGCGTTATCAGAAACAGGAAATACTCTGTTTCCTCTTTCGGTTTTTAATTCAACATTTAAAGAATTAAACAATTCAAGCGTGTCTTTGCTGCTAAAGTTATTAAAACAACTATATAAAAACCTTGAATTACTCACAGTATTATCAAGCAGAGTCTGAACATCACAATTATTAGTAACATTACATCTGCCCTTGCCTGTTATCGACAATTTAATTCCGGCTTTGTTTTTCTTTTCAATAATAATTACATCGTGTCCGTTTTTTTGCGCAGTTGCTGCTGCAATTAATCCGGAAGCGCCTGCCCCAATTACAACTACTTTCATAAATACTCCGTTAAAAATATTAAAGATATAATATCATAAAACAGTAATTTTATCAATATAAAAGAGAATAAGCTTTAAATCAAAAAGCCTATTCTCTTAAAATTAGTTACTGGGAAACTTCTGAAGTTACAACTTGAGTTGAGTCGCTTGCCTGAGATGTTTGCGGAACAACGGTAACCTGCTGACCTTCAGTACTCGATACAACCGTTGATGAATCAGTAAGCGCAGAATATTTAAAATCATTAATATATACAATGATCTCATCATATATTTTTGCTTTTTCATTCGCCTGGATATTAGTGCCTATTACTTTACCGCCATCAATAGTAATATCAGTTTTATACTCATATTTAATGTTGTTAAAGCCTTTTTCGAGCAAATCTATAACAGTATTACTCAAAGTCCAGCCTTTATAATCACCAACTGCAACCGATTCAGGTCCTAAACTGATAGTAAGTTCAATTTCACTTCCGTCTTCTAAAACAGTTCCGGATGAAGGTTTTTGTTCAATAACTATACCTTTTGCGACATCATCGCGATGCACTACATTTATTTTAGTTGAAAAATAAATATAGTTTCCGCTGTCTTTATATACTTGAGAATAAGATTTGCCGATATAATCGGCAACTGCATGTCCGTTGAGAATATAAGAAGATGTCTGAGAATTTAAAGAATTATCCGAAACATTTTCTGATGAAACTGCTTGATCGGAAGGAAAATTAAAATCGTTATTAGAATTACTGTTGTTTTTTGTCAATAAAATAACAAAAGCAATAACAACAATAATTAATGTAATTCCTAAAACTGCTCCTCCGATGATAATGATATTCTTAGTGTTATCTGTGTTTTTTTGCACATTATTATCATTATTATCTTTTAGTTTTGCAGTTTTTTCTTGTTTTGTTTTATTATCAACACTATCGGCAAACAAGCCGGTAATAAAATCTTCAACACTTGAAAATCTGTTAGTTGCCTGAACATTCAGACCGGTAGACAAAATTGAGATTACATGTTTAGTCATATTTTGAGCTGTTTTACTCGAAACAGTCAAAGTTGCATTGTTCACCCTCAAAGTTGCTTTTTCGGGAACTATACCGCTCAAGGCAAAAAATATTACCGCGCTCAACGAATAAACATCACTGTAAGAATCGGTATTTTCCCCTTTATACTGTTCTAAAGAAGTAAAACCGTCACAACTTAAAAATGGTATATTTTCGGAATTAGAACACCTGAACATCCATAAATAAGTATCGTCTATTCTAATTTTATCATCGTTGCAAACAATCAGACTTTCGTTTGATAAACCTAAATGAAAAATTCCGTTTGTGTTTAAAGCAGATACTGTCGCTAAAACAGGATAAATAAGCGAACTAAATGACGACCATTTATATGGTCCTTTTTCTTTTACTGCCTGTTTAAGCGTAATATAATCATATTCTGCCGTAACAACATAAAAAGTTCTGTTTTGAGCAAATGTGTTAAGTATCGGTATAAAAGCAGGCAGGCTGTTGAATTGCTTTAAAGATGCAACACTTTTAGAGAATTTGTTCGGATTAAAAAACTGCTCAAAACCAAGAGTGGCTTGAACAATCAAGCCATCTCTACTGCAATACTTTTTAGGAAAATACTCAGTTATACAAACTTTAGTTTCACTGTGAGTATCAAAAGCATAATATTTAATTACTGCATCATTAATTAATTTAATGTTTCCAACAATATATCTGTTGTTGAGTAATGTACGAATCGGTAATGCGCTTTCGTCTCTTTCGGAATTTTCATCAAAAGAGCAATTAGAACACTTACCGTTGTTGTTTTCAAAAGAAAAACAATTCATACATAAAGAATCATACTGTCCCAATTTATCACTCCGTTAAAGGAAATATGCCGGTATTACTAGTTAATATTAAGAGTTAAATTCTTAAGTAATAATAAATCTAAAGAATTGATTGATTGACCGTCTTCAGAAACTTTAGCACTCATAAGTTCATCAGCGTTAAGAGTCTTTTTATTTAAAAGTGCTGCACGCAAATATAATACATCTGCTGCATCAAGGGTTCCGTTTCTGCTGATATCGCCCAAAATATATGTTGTGTAGTCAAAATTAACAGATTGTCCGTTATATTCTACAGTACCACTGCCCTTCTTAACGGTATCTGTTGTTGCAGAAATTGTACATTCAGATAAATCAATATCATTTCCAACCTTAATATTGATTTCTTCACCAACATAACTGATATTAACAGCAATATTGTTGCCATCAATTTCTTCGCCTACTTTAACATATTCATCTACGACATCAACATTCAGCTCAAAATTCAAACTTTCTTCGGTAAACACATCGCTGCTGTCGGTCGTTTTTAAAACAACATTTACGAGTCCGTTTTCGTTTACATATAAGCCGTAAATTTCACTTGTTGTTGATTCAATGTTATATAATACACATGCAGAATCTTTATATGCAATTACGCTCTTTGGTGTTGTAATTAAATAATATCCTTCCAATTCGGCAAGTGCAGAATAATTACCGGAATAATGTCCGTTGTCAGAAAATGAAGTCCAAGAACTATTTACACTATACAAACTGCTGACTACTTTTGTAGTTCTGTCGCAACTTACAAATTCGCCGACGGTGTTAACGAATTTATAGTCATCGCCTATAAATACTTTAGTGCGTGCAGTTTTGATAACATCATCAGAATAAGCGGTATCTCCCGCTAAACTAATATTTGAAAAACTCCAAGCGGTATAAGCGGAATCAATTTCTGACTCGTTTAAAAGAAAATATGAGTGTGAAATTCTACCCATATTGTCATTATCGTCATTATACACATCTACAAAATACCAATAATCTCCGAGTTTTAACGCATTCCATTTATGCATAGTAGCATAATCGGTTATTTTTATGCTTTCAATTGAATTTAATTTTAATAAATATTCATACATTAATGAATAAAAGCCGCTGTCTGCATTATCAAAGTCCAATCTGCCTTCTTCATTTGTACCTTTTGTGAAAGATTCAACCAAAACATCATGCAAATATAAAGCCTTCTCATAATCAGTTAAGGTTGATGCTACATCTGCAGTTATATCTTGTGCAAATGCCTTAATTGCTGCATAATCTGCAAAAAGTTTATCACGGCTTGCATAATCAATATAAGTGAAATTAGCAATACCGGTATCTCTTTCAATATCGGATAATTTGCAGAAAAAATATTCAGGATGATCAGTAAACACTTTATTAATTACAGAACTTAATTCGGTTACAAAAGTATTATAATCAGCATAATCGTCGATATAAGCACTACAGTCAATCTGAGTAATATCAGACCGGCCCATTAAATCAACTTGCTCTACAATATAATTTTCTAAAGATGTTTGTTCAGCGCTTACAGGAAAACAAAAAACTGTTAATCCCAATAATAAAGAAATAGAAATTATTACAGATAAAAGATTCTTGCCTATTTTCATAAACGTGACCTCCAATAATTATTAGCAAATAAATTATAACATATACGGTTTGAAAATACAAACACTTTTTTCGGTTACACAAATCAACAGTTGAAAAAAAATTAAAAATAGTATAAAATAAAATGAAATTCAATTAAAGGGGTATGTTGTTTGAAAAGAATTATTGCATTGATAATGTCAATTTTTATTGTTATATTGTGTTCTTCCTGCAATAACGATAACGAAAATTCCGATAATCAAAACGAAGCAAACAACAACATCGACAGCAAGCAAACCGAATACTTAACTCTACCTTTTTGCGCAAACGATTTACTCAACCCCTATACCGCTAAAACAAAAGAGAATCAGGAAATTTCAACTTTACTTTTTGATCCTTTGGTTTTTATTGACGGAAATTATAATGTTGAATATGTATTAGCAACAAGTATTAGTTGTGACGGTAATACTTGTACTATTGAATTGAATAACTACAACTGCAGTGACGGTAAAATGATCACTTCGGAAGATATAACTTACAGCATTAAACAAATATTTAATAATAAAGGTCTTTACTATGACCAACTGAAAAACATTTATTCTTATAAAGCAGTTGATGCAAATACTGTTGAAATTAAACTTGAAAAGTATGATCCATACTTTATAAATAATTTAGATTTTCCGATTATATGTCAAGAATCTGCAAGTTTAAAAGATGATAATGACAGAAACATCCCGCCTGTCGGATACGGAAAATATACTTTGGTTAACGATAACGGAAATTACTATTTAGAAGCGAATGAAAATTATCATAAAAAAATTGCCGGAAAAAGAATTAATTTGCTAAACTGTCCTGATGATGAATCATTAAAACACGCTATATCAATAGGTGAAATTGACTGTATATACAGCGACCTTTCCAATAGTTATTTACCTAATCTCAGCGGTACAAGATTTAAAGTTAATCTGAATAATCTTGTGTTTATGGGAATCAACAGTAAAAAAGATTATTTAAACAATGCAGAATTCAGGCATATATTAAATTGTTTAATAGACAGACAGAAAATTGTTGACAGCTCCTACCTTGGATATGCCGAATGCGCAACAGGTCTGTTTAACCCGAATTGGAAGATAGCAAATGATTTCTCAACATTTGATACAACCGTTAATTTAGAAAAGTCTGTTGCTTATTTTAATCAATTAGGTTATAATGAGAAAGATAACGAGGGATATTACTTAAATAAAAAGGGCAAACGCTTTAAATTCAAATTAATTTATAATTCAGACAATATATCAAGATCAAGCGCTGCTTCGATAATTTGCAGGACTATGATTAAAAACGGAATTGAGATTGAACCTGTAGGTTTAGAATATAAAGAATATGTTAAATGTTTAAAAAGCGGTGATTATGATTTATACATCGGTGAAACCCGAATTTCTCAAAGTATGAACATATCCGAAATGATTGAAAACGATAATGTTTTTTACGGGGTAAGTGAAAACTCCAAGTTCAAAACTACTTTTGCCGATTTTTATTCCGGAAACGGTGATTTAGGTCTGGCTATTAATGCGTTTAATGACGAATTACCTTTTATACCTATTTGCTACAGATACGGTTTGTTTATATGCAGTAATTCATTAAGCGACTTTAGTTCTCTGGTTCCGTCTGCAAATTGTGTATATAACGGAATTGAAAATACTTATATTAAATAAGGAGTGATATTTGTGTTATCATACGAAACTAAATACGGCACTGTAAATATTTCTAACAACTTTTTTTCAAAGTTAATAGGAAACGCAATTACATCTTGTTACGGTGTAGCCGGAATGGTTGCTAAAGGACATCAAAAAATATTTGATATTTTTAATAAAAATCGACTTGTTGACAGAGGCATTACTGTCAAAGGAAATCTAAATTCTATAACAGTTGATTTGCATATTATTGTTCTTTACGGAATCAACATAAATGCAATTGCAAACAGTATTGTTCATAATGTTAAATATACTGTAAAAGAAGCAACAGGCATTGATGTTAAAAAAGTTATTATCCATGTGGATGGTATGAAAGAACAGTAAACACAGGCAAGTTACTAAATGGGGTGAATAATTTGATTAATGGCAATACTTTAAGAGATGCATATATATCAGGCGCTAACAATATTACTAATAACAAACAAAGAATAGACCAACTAAACGTGTTCCCTGTTCCCGACGGTGATACGGGAACGAATATGTCTATGACAATCAATAATTGTTTAATAGAACTCAACAGACTAAAAGATGTCGGCGTCGATGAAGTATCCAAGACTGCTGCAGCCGCTTTTCTAAGAGGCGCAAGAGGAAACTCGGGTGTTATTCTTTCATTGTTGTTCAGAGGAATTTCAAAGGGTTTGGCTGAACACAAAGAATGTGACGGTTACACTTTTGTTGAGGCTTTGGGTAAAGGTGTTGATGCGGCATATAAGGCTGTTATGAAACCGACAGAAGGTACTATTCTTACTGTTGCCCGTCTTGCTTATGAAAACACAAAAGATAAGGCTACTGAAGATTTTGCGGAAACATTTAATTATATACTTGAAAATGCAAAGCAAGCTTTGGAACAAACTCCTGATATGTTGCCTGTTTTGAAAAAAGCCGGTGTAGTTGATGCAGGCGGAGCCGGTCTTATAGCTGTTCTTGAGGGTATGCAGTCTGTTTTTGTAAACAATGTTATAGTTGCATCGGAAAGCGGACCTACTGTAAAAGTTGAAAAGAAATCTGAAAGCAACGCAGCAGCAGATGCAGAATTTGATGAATCTGTACTTACCTACCCTTATTGCACCGAATTTATCGTAAATAAAGATAAAGATGCCAATAAGGACCCTAAAATACTTCGTGCTTATCTTGAATCTATCGGTGATTGTGCTGTAGTTGTTGATGACGAAGATATAATTAAAGTACATGTTCATACTGACCATCCGGGCAAGGCAATTGAAAAAGGCATTGAGTTCGGTATGCTTGTCAATATGAAAATTGAAAATATGAAAGACCAGCACGAAAGAGCAAAACACGATAATCAGCAAGAAACAGTTCAAACTGAACAAACATCTTTTGAACCTGTAAAACCCGAAAACGAATTTGGTTTCGTATCTGTTTGCGTTGGTGAAGGTATAGAATCTTTATTTAACGATTTAGGTGTAGATAACCTTGTCAGCGGCGGTCAAACTATGAATCCGAGCACTGATGATATTTTAAAGGCGATTGAACTTACTCCGGCAAAAACAGTATTTGTTTTGCCGAACAATAAAAACATCATTATGACGGCGGAAATGTCAATTCCTCTTGCTACAAGAAATGTTATCGTACTTCATACAAAAACTATTCCGATGGGAATATCTGCCATGCTCGCTTTTGACCCCGACCTTACCGCAGATGAAAATACTGTTGCTATGAGAGAGGCATCTGAAAAAGTATCCACGGGTCAAATAACCTTTGCTGCAAGAAACTCTGATTTTGAAGGGTTTAAGATAAAGCAAGGAGATATTATGGCTATGGAAAACGGTAAATTATCGTTTATCGACCAAGACATAATGTCAGCAACTGTAAAACTTACAAAAAATATGTGCAATAAAAACTCATCTTTTGTAACTGTAATTTACGGAGAAGATATCAGTGATGCCGAGGCAGAAGAATTACAAATCAAACTTGAATCAAAACTTGGAAAAGATATCGAAATTACAATGATTAACGGCGGACAGCCGGTATATTATTATATCATTTCCGTTGAGTAGTGAAATAAGAATGATAGATTATAACATAACACATTTAATCGGAGTTGGACAAAAAAAGGCACAATATTTTAACAAATTGGGTATCGATTCTATCGATGCCCTTTTGCATTTTTATCCAAAAGATTATATTGACTTGACAAAACCGGTTTCGATTTTAAATGCACCTGATGATACTCCGTGTGCAGTCAAAGCAAGGGTAATTACTGATGTAAAAGAACATAGAGTAAAGAAGAATATGATTTTATATAAATTTACCGCGCAATCAGAGAATGTTATGTTAAAAATCACTATTTTTAACAACAAATATGCTGCTGCTAAAATCAAAAAAGGTGTAAATTATATTTTTTACGGTAAAATAACGGGCAATTTTCTTACAAAGGAAATGAATTCTCCCGAAATTTATTCGGAAAGCACTTCCTATATCAGACCTGTTTACAAAGCAACCGAAGGACTTGCCTCTTATCAGATTGAAAAAATAGTAAAAAGTGCTTTGATATATTCGGACAAATTGGATGAAATATTCAGCGAAGATTTCAGGCAGCGTTATGATTTAACAGATATTAAATCGGCAATTATGAACATTCATTTTCCCTCTTCTTTTTTAATGCTTGAAAAAGCAAGAAAAAGGCTTGCATTTGAAGAAATGTTTATTTTACAAGCCGGTATTATATATCTTGGAAACAAAAAAGGAATTAAATCTGATTTTGTATTTAGAGAAAACAAATTATATGATCAGTTCAAAGGACTTCTTCCTTATTCACTCACATGTGCACAGGATAAGGCGATAAAAGAATGCATCAGCGATTTAACTTCAGGTAATCAAATGAACAGACTGCTACAAGGCGATGTCGGTTCAGGCAAAACTGTTGTAGCCGCGGCCTTGTGCTATATATGTTCAAAAAACAAATTGCAGTCGGCAATTATGGCACCTACCGAAGTGCTTGCAACCCAACATTACAATTCTTTTAAAGAATTGTTTAGTACCGAAGGGCTTAATATTGAACTTCTTACCGGTTCAATGACTGCAAAAAAGAAAAAGGAAATTATTAATAAAACTCAAAACGGTGATGTAGATATATTAATCGGCACACACACATTGATACAAGATAATGTTTCATTTAAAAATTTAGCATTAATTATTACTGACGAACAACACAGATTCGGTGTTCAACAAAGAAACAAACTGACAGATAAAAGTATATCTCCGCACAATCTTGTCATGTCTGCTACACCCATTCCGCGAACCCTTGCTTTGATGATTTACGGTGATTTAGACATATCCGTACTCGACGAACTTCCTCCCGGCAGGAAAACTGTTGATACTTTTGTAGTTGACCAATCTTATACAAAGCGAATTAATAGTTTTATTAAAAAGCATCTTGATAAAGGACTGCAAGCATATATAGTCTGTCCGCTTGTTGAAAACAACGAATCAGATTTAATATCGGTTGAAGGCTTTGCGGAGCAATTGAAACTGAATGATTTTAAAGACTACAAAGTAGGTATTCTGCACGGAAAGATGAAAGCAAGCGAGAAAGACATGATTATGTCTGAATTTTTCCGCGGAAATATTCAGTTGCTCGTATCAACAACAGTTATTGAAGTCGGAGTCAATGTTACAAATGCTACTATTATGGTAATTGAAAATGCCGAAAGATTCGGACTGTCACAATTACATCAATTAAGAGGACGTGTCGGACGCGGAAAAGAAAAATCGTATTGTATTTTAGTATCAAATGCTCAAGGTGGTAATACAAAATCACGTCTTGATATAATGAAAAAAACAAATGACGGTTTCAAAATAGCTGATTTTGATTTAAAATTAAGAGGACCGGGTGACTTTTTCGGAAACAAACAACACGGATTACCGGAATTGAAAATAGCGGACATTTTCAGTGATATGCAAATCATTGAAAAGTCAAAAAATGCGGCGTCAGAACTTTTGAAAGAAGATCCTCAATTAAAAAGCAGCAATAATTTATTAATAAAACAACAAGTACGAAATTTATTTAAAAATAATGTTGAATCGTTAAATTAAAAAAGAGCACTTATGTGCTCTTTTTTATATTTGCAATATTGTTTTAAGCCAATTTTTCAGCGAATATTTTTCATAAATTTCACTGTCAATCTCTTTATAAGGTGTATTGAAAAATTTTGAGTTATAATCAATATTATCTTTAAAAATCAAAATATTCTGTTCATCATAAAAATCATAATTAATTACATCTTCGTTTGCGGTAATTAACTTTTTCTTGCTGCCCAGGCACTCAATTGTTCTTATAGTAAGCCCTTTTTGTCCCTCTTGTGATGCGTCTAAAACGCAATCTGTTTGTCTGATTTTCTCTAATGTTTCAGCATAAGATAACTTATTATAATTAAAATCTGAAAGTCTTGCTTTTTTAAATTCGGGTGCAAAAAGTTTATGATACCAGAACTTTAACTTTGAAGGCATATAATGATAAATAAACTGATTAGGCATAATCTGTTTTATAGAATCTGAAATTAAATTAATATGTTTATATTTTTTTGGATGTGCTGTTCCGATATAAACACAATCATAAACTTTTTCATCACTCGTACCTGCTATTTCACGGTACTCTCTCACATAAAACAAAGGTAAGAAATTATAAAAAGACTTATTAATACAGTCTATCCTGTCAAAAGTATAAATTCTGTCAAAATATTTATGTATTGCTGTTATATTCGGTAAATTGTCTTCTGCATCCCATTGATATAAAATAAATTGTGCTTCAGACTGACTCAGTTTAAGTTGCTTGATCATATCTTCATTAAATGAAAAAGTCATACCTGCAATAATTAAAATATAATCATAAGATTTTTCTTTTGATTTACTTAATACATTATTTTTGAAATGCTTTTTTGTAGCGCTTAGTATGAATTTTTTATTAATTCTCCCTAAAGCCTTTGAAATATTTGAATTGCTAGGTGCATCACAAACATAATCTACGCTAAATCCGAGTAACTCTAATTCTTCCTGCATTTTTTTATAATAATCAAAGAAAACAGGAGCAATTAACATTATATGTTTTGACAAATTATCACTCTTCATAATTACTTAAATATAAAAACTTTTCTTCCGACATAATTCCAAATCATTACTATTGCCGCTGCAACTACTTTTGCCCAAAAATCTACCATACCCAAAGCGCAAAGCCCTATAACCAAAACTTCGGTTAATATAAGACCGATAATACTTATAATTGCAAAAAGCAAAAACGCCTTAAAGCCTTTTCCGTTTTTCTTTTGTTCATCAGATACGAATACAAAAAATCTTGAAAGCAAATAATTTACCGTAAGGCCGACCGCAAATCCGACTGCAGTAGAAATTAGTGTATAAAATGGATCCGGATGTAATTGCGGCTGTCCAAAAATCACTCTGTTGAATAATAAAACGAACACAGTGTCAAATATAAAACTGATTCCGCCGACAATGCCAAAACGAAACATTTCCCAAAATAATTTTGAAAATTTTTCTTTGTTCATAATTCATCCTCCGTTTTGTCTGTTAATTATATCAAAATTGATTTACAAAATCAATAAAAGTTTTATATAAATTTAAGTTGTAAAATTGACAAAAATATGCGATAATATCAAATAGTTCTACAATGGAGGATTTTATGACTGAAAATCAAAGAATTGCTAATTTAATATTCGGAAACTCGGTACTACCTACTGAAAGTTATGAACAAGAGTATACGCTGAGAAATATATCTGATGAACAAAGAGTAACAAGATTTGCTCCGAGTCCGACGGGCTATCTGCATTTTGGCGGTTTGTTTACTTGTTTTGTCAACTCTTTAGTTGCTCATTCTTCAAACGGTATTTTTTATTTAAGAATTGAAGATACCGATTCAAAAAGAGAAATTGAAGGCGGAATTAAGTACATTATCGACGGGCTTAATCATTTCGGAATAATACCTGATGAAGGCTATACAAGTTCTGATGCTGTAAAAGGAAATTACGGACCGTATAAGCAAAGTGAACGTGCTCATATTTATCATTCATTTGCTAAAAAGCTGATGGAAAACGGATACGCATATCCTTGCTTTTGTACCGAAGATGAACTTTCTTTAGTAAGAGCCGAACAGCAACTTAATAAAGAAAAAACAGGATATTACGGAAAATATGCAAAATGCAGAGAATTAAGTTATGAAGAAATTAAGCAAAAACTTGATTCAGGTTTACCTTATGTCGTAAGACTTCATTCTCCCGGCAGCGAAGAAAACAAAGTTGTTTTTGATGATATGATTAAAGGCAGAATTGAAATGCCTGAAAATGATGAAGATATTGTTATTTTAAAGTCTGACGGAATTCCGACATATCATTTTGCTCATGTAGTTGATGACCATTTAATGAGAACAACCCATATTATCAGGGGCGATGAATGGATTTCATCTGTGCCGAAACATATTCAAATGTTTAAACTTTTAGGCTTTAAAGTACCAAAATATGCACATCTTTCTCCGATTTTGAAAGAAGAAGACGGAAACAAAAGAAAATTATCAAAAAGAAAAGACCCGGAGGCTGCTGTTGATTATTACATCAGTCAGGGTTATCCGAAAGAATCGGTTATAGAATATATGCTTACTATTGCTAACTCAACTTTTGAAGATTGGCGCAAAGCAAATAAAACCGAAGACATATCTTCTTTCCCGTTTAATCTTAAAAAAATGAGTGTTTCCGGTGCGTTGTTTGATATAAATAAACTTAACGATATCAGTAAAAATGTTATCAGTACTTTCAGCGCTGAAAAAGTCTATAACAACGTACTTGAATATGCAAGAGTTTATGATAAAGATTTATTTGACTTATTATCAAAAGATAAGGAATTTGCAGTTAAAATCTTTTCTATAGACAGGCAAAATGCAAAGCCGAGAAAAGATATTGCAAAATGGAATGAAGTCAAAGATTATATTAATTATTTTTATGACAGCAATTTTAATATTAATCTGCCTGATAATATTACAAAAGAAAATGCTGTAAATGTACTTAGCGCTTATAAAGATGTTTTTGATGAAAATGATGATAATCAACAATGGTTTGAAAAAATCAAATCAATTTGTCCTCAAATCAACTTCTGCCCTGATACAAAAACCTATAAGGCTAACCCCGAACTTTATCAAGGCAGCGCAGGAGATGCTTCAACCGTAATAAGGTGCGCTGTTACAGGAAGAACTAACTCCCCTACTTTGTGTGATATTATGAAAGTATTAGGCAAAGATGAGTGCATAAACAGAATTGATAACGCAATTAAATATTTAAAAGAGGTATAAAAATGGAAAATTGTGTAGAAAATGTTCAATCTAATTTTATAGAAGATTTTATAACCGAAGATTTAGAAAACGGTGTATATGACAAAGTACAAACAAGATTTCCGCCCGAACCCAACGGTTATCTTCATATCGGACATGCAAAAGCTATTTGCATTGACTTTGGTACTGCGGAAAAGTTTAACGGTGTTTGTAATTTGAGAATGGACGACACTAACCCATCTAAAGAAGATGTTGAATATGTTGATGCTATAAAAGAAGATATTGAATGGCTTGGTTTTAAATGGGGAAATATGTATTATGCCAGCGATTATTTTGATTTTATTCATGAATGTGCAGTTGAATTAATCAAAAGAGGCAAGGCTTATGTTTGCGATTTTTCTGCTGATGAAATCAGAGAAAACCGAGGCACTTTGACAGAACCCGGCAAAAACTCTCCGTATCGCAACAGAAGTATTGAAGAAAATCTTAAACTTTTTGACGAAATGACAAAAGGCAAATATGAAAACGGTGAAAAAGTTTTAAGAGCAAAAATTGATATGTCTTCTTCAAATATGAATATGCGTGACCCTGTTATTTACAGAGTTATGAAAATGCACCATCACCGTACCGGCGATAAATGGAATGTTTATCCGATGTATGATTTTGCACATCCGTTATCTGATTATAAAGAAGGCGTAACTCATTCTTTGTGTTCATTGGAATTTGAAAATCACAGACCGCTTTATAATTGGTTTTTAGAACAACTCGAACTCAAGACACCGCCAAGGCAAATCGAGTTTGCAAGAATGAATGTAAACTACACATTAACAAGCAAAAGAAAATGTTTAAAACTTGTAAAAGATAATTTAGTCAACGGTTGGGATGACCCGAGAATGGCAACTATTTGCGGTATGCGCAGACGCGGATATCCCGCGCAGGCTATAAGAGAGTTTTGTAACAAAATCGGTGTTTCAAAGGCAAACAGTGTTATTGACTTTTCCTTGCTTGAGTCTTGTGTACGCGACAATCTAAATCAAAATGCCGACAGAGCGATGGCTGTATTAAAACCGCTGGAAGTGGTTATTGACAATTATCCCGATGATAAAATCGAGGAAATTCAAGTTGAAATTAATCCGAACAAACCTGAACTCGGCAACAGAACAACTTATTTCAGCAAACATATTTATATAGAACAAGATGATTTTATGTTAGATCCGCCAAAAGGATTTTTCAGACTTTGTCCCGGTATTGAAGTAAGGCTCAAAGGTGCTTATTTTGTAAAATATGTATCTTGCGAAAAAGACGAAAACGGTAATATTATTAAAGTACACTGTGAATATGATCCTGAAACAATAGGCGGAAACTCGCCTGACGGCAGAAAAGTCAAAGGTACAATTCATTGGATTTCAAAAGAAAATGCTGCCGATGCCACTGTCAGACTGTATGACAGATTATTCTTGGTTGAAAACCCCTCTAATGAAGAAGGCGTCGGAGATTTCTCAGAAAACTTAAATCCGAATTCGTTGGTTGAAATTAATAACTGTAAAATTGAAAAATATCTTTTAAACTCGCCAGTCGGCAAAACTTATCAGTTTATGAGATTAGGTTATTTCTGCGTAGATAAAGATTCTACCGCAGATTGTCCTGTATTTAACAGAACGGTAGCACTTAAAGATTCTTGGTCAAATAAAAAATAAATATTACAATGCTGTAAATTAACTTTTTATTTGCTATATATTGTGTTATACTTTTAATAGTGTATGAATATATTGTTTTTTTAATGTTACAATTTATTTATTAGGGGTGCTATACCGTTTGGATAAATTTATTATTAATGGCGGCAACAAACTGACCGGAGAAGTTAAGATAAGCGGTGCAAAAAATGCTGCAGTAGCAATTATTCCCGCTTGTCTTTTATGTGATGAGACCTGTGTTATCGGTAACTTACCTAATATCAGCGATGTTAATGCTTTATTAAGTATAATTGAAGATTTAGGTGCAAAGGTAACAAGACTTGATGAATATACAATTGAAGTTGATCCGTCCGGGGTTAACAGTTATGTTGTACCTTATGAAATGTCTAAAAGAATGAGAGCAAGTTACTATTTCCTTGGTGCTATGCTCGGTAGGTTTTCAAAAGCCGAAGTTGCTCCTCCCGGTGGTTGTGATTTCGGTGTAAGACCGATAGATTTGCATATTAAAGGCTTTGAAGCTTTGGGTGCAGAGGTCAGAGTTACTAATAATATGATTGATGCTAAAGCAGAAAGATTAATCGGTAACAGTGTTTATCTTGACCAAGTATCTGTCGGTGCTACAGTAAACATTATGTTGACTGCAGTAAAAGCAAGAGGTTTAACTGTTATTGAAAATGCTGCAAAAGAGCCGCATATTGTTGATTTAGCAAACTTTTTGATAACTATGGGTGCCGATATCAGAGGTGCCGGTACAAATGTTATTAAAATCAGAGGTGTCGACTATTTAGGCAGCACTAACTACAGCATTATTCCTGACCAGATTGAAGCGGGCACTTATATGGCGGCTGTTGCTGCTACGGGCGGAGATGTTTTAGTTACTAACATTACACCGAAACATTTAGAATCAATAACTGCCAAACTTGAAGATATGGGCGTTACAATTGAAGAATTTGATGAAGCAGTCCGAGTTAAAGCAACAGGAATTATTAAGAGTTGCAACATCAAGACTGCACCGCATCCGGGCTTCCCTACTGATATGCAACCTCAAGCAGTTACTATTTTATCTTTTGCAAACGGAACAAGTTTTGTTGAAGAAAGTGTCTGGGACAACAGATTCAGATATGTCACAGAACTTAAAAAGTTCGGGGCTAACATTGAGATTGAAGGAAATCGTGCGATTATTAACGGTGTTAAGCAACTCAAAGGCTGTTCGGTAGAGGCAACTGATTTGCGTGCAGGCGCTGCAATGGTTGTCGCAGGACTTGCAGCAAGCGGAGTAACCGAAATTACTTCAATTAAATATATTGAACGCGGCTATGAAAATATAATTGAAAAACTGACTAAACTCGGTGCAGACATTAAAAGAATTCATTAAATATTAAGGCTATCTCAATTGAGACAGCCTTAATTTATAGATAAGAGGATTTTTAAATGGCAATTTTTTGTCCACTGTATAGTGGTAGTAGAGGCAACAGTACATTAATCAGCGCAAATAATAAATCTATTTTAATTGATATTGGTGTCAGTTGCAGTAAGATGATTAAATCACTAACCGATAAAATAGAAGATATTAATAAAATTTCCGCAATTTTTATCACGCACGAACATTCAGATCATATTAGCGGTTTAAAGACTTTTATAAAGAAATTCAATATACCTGTTTATTGTTCTGTTCAAACTGCGAAAACTTTAAGACAAATTTATAATGATGAATTTGAGATAACAGATTTTAGCGATTACATAAGTATTGACGGTTTTACAGTTAAAAGGTTTAATACTTCGCATGACTGTTTAGGCTCAAGCGGCTACAGAGTCACTACACCTGATAATAAAACCATCGCGGTATGTACCGACTTAGGTTTTGTTTCTGATGAAGTGCACGAAAATTTATTAGGTTGTGATCTTGTAATGCTTGAATCAAATCACGAAGTTTCAATGCTGCAGTCCGGTCCCTATCCTTATGAATTAAAAAGAAGAATTTTATCGGATAACGGTCACTTGTCAAATGTTTGTTGTGCTGAAGAAATAACAAAACTTGCTCAAAACGGATGTAAAAGATTTGTAATATCACATATAAGTAAAGACAATAATCATCCGATAATTGCATTACAAAATATTGAATTGGCTTTATCTTTGTGCGGATATACAAAAGATTTAGATTACATTATTGAGGCTGCTACTCAAGAAAACGGAAAGTTGATGATTGTATAGTGGTTAAATTTAAGATTATTGCAGTAGGTAAAATCAAAGAAAAATTCTACAAAGATGCCTGTGAAGAATATATAAAAAGGCTTAATCTTTACTCTAAAACTGAAGTAACAGAAATTAGCGAATATAAATGTTTAAGTGATAAACCCTCCCCTGTTGAAATCGATAATATTCTTATAAATGAGGGAAAATCAATAATTAGTGCTATTCCTAAAAATTATGCGATTATACCTATGTGTATAGAAGGTAAAAAACAAAGTTCACTTGAGTTTTCTCAACTGATTAATAATTTTACTGTAAACGGATATGCAGGTATATGTTTTATAATCGGCAGTTCTTACGGTTTATCAAGCGAAGTTAAATCTATTTCTGATTTTAAACTGTCAATGTCCGATATGACTTTTCCGCATATGCTAGCAAGGGTTATGCTCTTAGAACAAATATACAGAAGTATGAACATTCTCAACAACGGTAAATACCATAAATAAAAGGTGATTAAATGAAAACTTATAAAATTTATTTAATTAGACATGCAATTACTGTGGGCAACCTTAAAGGTCAGTATATCGGTAATACTGATTTGCCTATAATACCCGAGGCTGTTTCAATGCTTAAAGCGATGAAAGAAAAATATGTTTATCCCGAAGTGGATGAATATTTTACAAGTCCCATGCTTAGGTGCAGACAAACTTTATCCGCTTTATATCCCGATGTAAAGCCGATTATTGTTCCTGAATTAAAAGAATATAATTTTGGTGACTTCGAGCAAAAAACACCTGATGAATTAAAAAATGATGAAACGTATAAAAAATGGATAAACGGTGCTGAGGGCGAAGATCCTGCTCCACCGAACGGAGAAAGCAACTCAGAATTCATTAAAAGAGTATGTCAAAGTTTTAATACAATAGTTGAACATATGATGAGAGATTCGGTTACTGAGGCTGTTATTTGTACACATGGCGGTGTAATTTCTTCGATTTTGGCAACATACGGACTTCCGCAACGCTCAATCGCCGAGTGGGAATGTGTATACGGAAAAGGTTACTGCATAACTATTCAACCCTCAATTTGGATGCGCGGAGGTATGTTTGAAGTATCGGGATACTTCCCTTTTGAAAAAGAATAAAGCAAGTATAATAATGAGGTATTTATAAAATGAAATTCAGCGGATTGCAAAAATTAACTTTATTAGATTATCCGGAAAAGATGGCCTGTACTGTTTTTACAGCGGGCTGCAATTTTCGTTGCCCTTTTTGTCATAACGCAACTTTAGTCAATGACATCAATAACGAAGTCGTTTTCGAAGAAAATGAGATTTTAGATTTTTTAAACAAAAGACAAGGTATTTTAGAAGGCGTTTGTATAACAGGCGGAGAGCCTTTACTTCATGATGATTTGACTGAATTTATTAAAAAAGTTAAGGAATCAGGCTTTAAAGTTAAACTTGATACGAACGGTTCGTTTCCAAATAAATTAAAGTATTTAGTAAATAATAATCTTATAGATTATGTTGCTATGGATATTAAAAATTCAAAAGAAAAATATTCAAAAACAATCGATGTTAAAAACTTTGATATTTCAAGTATTGAAGAAAGCATCAACTTTCTTTTACAAAATAAAATCGAATATGAATTCAGGACAACTGTTGTAAAAGAGTTTCATAATTTAGAAGATATTGAAAATATCAGTTTGTGGATCAAGGGTGCAAACAAGTATTTTTTACAAAATTTTGTTGATTCAGGTAATCTGATATGTGACGGACTGTCAGCGCACGAACCGGAAACTATTAATAAAATGCGTCAAATTGCTCAAAATAATATACAATATGTAGGTGTCAGAGGCATTTAGTAAAATAAATCCACAAGATTTTGTGTTAAAAGTGTTGACAAGATACAATATACGCTATATAATGGGTGTGCACGACTCACAAAAAACAAAAGTGCACACCTTATTTTTATAAGCAATTTTCTAAATAAATATTAATTTTTAAAGGAGTATTTTATGTACAACGTAGTTAAAAGAGACGGAAAACTTGTTAGCTTTGATATTACTAAAATCAGTGAAGCTATCAAAAAAGCATTTGAAGCATGTGAAAGACAGTTCAATCAGGATGTCATCGACTTTCTTGCATTAAAAGTTACTGCTGAATTTGAGCCTAAAGTTGAAGATGACAAAATCGAAGTTGAACATATTCAAGACAGCGTTGAGTCTGTTTTAATCAAAGCAGGTTATGATGATGTGGCAAAGGCTTACATTCTTTATCGTCGTCAAAGAGAGAAAATCCGCAATCTTAACGCAACAATGATTGACTATAAAACTGTCATTGACAACTATCTTAATATTAATGACTGGAGAGTTAAGGAAAACTCAACTGTTACCTATTCTGTCGGCGGTCTTATTCTCAGCAACTCCGGTGCAATAACAGCAAATTACTGGTTATCTGAAATTTATGATGATGAAATCGGAAATGCACATCGTAATGCCGACATTCATATTCATGACCTTTCTATGCTTACAGGTTACTGTGCAGGTTGGTCATTAAAACAACTTATTCAAGAAGGACTCGGCGGTGTTACAGGTAAAATCACTTCTGCTCCGGCAAGCCACCTTTCAACCCTTTGCAATCAAATGGTAAACTTCCTTGGTATTATGCAAAATGAATGGGCAGGCGCACAGGCTTTCTCATCTTTTGACACTTATTTGGCTCCGTTTGTTAAGGTTGATAACCTTAGTTATAAAGAAGTTAAACAATGTATTCAAAGTTTCATTTACGGAGTAAACACACCTTCAAGATGGGGCACTCAGTCACCGTTTACAAACATTACTCTTGACTGGACAGTACCAAACGACCTTGCAGAACTCAACTGTATTGTCGGCGGCAAAGAAATGGACTTCAAATACAAAGACTGCAAAGCTGAAATGGATATGGTTAATAAGGCATTCATCGAAATTATGATTGAAGGCGATGCAAACGGAAGAGGTTTCCAATATCCTATTCCTACCTATTCAATTACTCGTGATTTTGATTGGTCAGAAAGTGAAAACAACAAACTTTTATTTGAAATGACTGCAAAATACGGCACACCTTATTTTTCAAACTATATCAACAGCGATATGGAACCAAGCGATGTTAGAAGTATGTGTTGCAGACTTCGTCTTGACTTGCGTGAATTACGCAAAAAATCAGGTGGTTTCTTCGGTAGCGGCGAATCAACAGGTTCTGTTGGCGTAGTTACCATTAATATGCCGAGAATTGCATATCTTGCAAAAGATGAAGCAGATTTCTATAAACGTCTTGATAAAATGATGGACATTTCTGCACGCTCTCTTAAAATTAAGCGTACTATTATCACAAAACTCCTTGATGCAGGTCTTTATCCGTACACAAAGAGATATCTCGGTACATTTAACAATCACTTTTCTACAATCGGTCTTGTCGGTATGAATGAAGTAGGTCTGAATGCAAAATGGTTAAAAGCAGACCTTACACACAAAGAAACCCAAGACTTTGCAAAAGATGTTCTTAATCACATGCGTGAGAGACTTTCTGATTATCAGGTTGAATACGGTGATCTTTACAACTTAGAGGCAACACCTGCCGAATCTACTGCATTCCGTCTTGCAAAACATGACCTTAAGCACTTCCCAGACATTATCACAGCCGCTAAAAATGAGAACGATGCTCCGTATTATACTAACAGTTCACATCTTCCTGTCGGCTATACAGAGGATATTTTCAGCGCTCTTGATGTTCAGGATGAACTTCAGACATTATATACATCAGGAACTGTTTTCCATGCATTCTTAGGAGAAAAATTACCTGACTGGAAAGCAGCTGCACAACTTGTAAGAAAGATTGCAACAAATTATAAACTTCCTTACTATACCCTGTCACCTACTTATTCGGTATGTAAAAATCACGGTTATATTCAAGGTGAAGCATATACTTGCCCTGAATGTGGTGAAACTACCGAAGTATATAGCCGCATTACAGGATATTACAGACCTGTACAAAACTGGAATGACGGAAAATCACAAGAGTATAAAGACAGAAAGGTTTACAACATCGCAAATTCACATTTGACACGCGAAGACAAAGTCCAAGATGTTAATACTGATTGTGACTGCAATAAGTCTGAACTTGAAGACGGAAATTATCTTTTCACAACAGCGACTTGTCCGAATTGTAAGATTGCTTGTTCAATTTTAGATAAACAAGGAGTAGAATATAACAAACTGCTTGCAAATGAAAATGTTGAACTTACTCAATCACTTGCAATTAAACAGGCGCCGACACTTGTAGTTGTTCGCGATGGAGAAATTGCAAAATTTGCCGGTGTGTCTGATATTAAAAAATATCTTAAAGCGTAGTATACGGTAAAAAATATGTATGATATTATAATTATTGGCGGTGGTCCTGCAGGACTCACCGCCGCAATATATAGTCGTAGAGCAAACAAAAGCGTGCTTGTAATTGAAAAAGGCAGTTTTGGCGGCCAGATAACTTACTCGCCAAAAGTAGAAAATATTCCGGGCTTTATCAGTCTTACAGGTAATGAATTTGCTGAAAAGTTAGTTGAACAATCACTTAACTTAGGAGCAGAAATTGAATGTGCCGAAGTAACTAAAATAATTGACGGTGATATAAAAACCGTAATTACTGATGACGGTGAGGAATTTACGTCAAAAAGCATTATAATAGCAACAGGTGCTAAACACAGAATGCTTGGTATTGAAAAAGAAGAAAAGTTTGTCGGTGAAGGAATATCTTTTTGTGCTGTTTGCGACGGTGCATTTTATGAAAACAAAACAGTCGCTGTTATCGGTGGCGGAAATTCCGCTTTACAAGAGGCACTCCTTCTTTCAGATTTAGCAAGCAAAGTTTATGTAATTCAAAATCTTGATTATCTGACAGGAGAAGATAAATTGTCAGAACAATTAAAACAAAAAGAAAATGTAGAAATAATATTAAACAATGTAGTTGAATCAATTATAGGAGAAGACGAATTTAAAGGAATTATAGCAAAAGATAATAGCGGTAATACAACCGAATTATATCTTGACGGAATGTTTGTTGCTATAGGTTTAATTCCCCAAAATGAACAGTTTTCATTTTTAATTGAATTAGACGAAAAAGGTTATGCAATAAGTGATGAAAGTTGTATCACAAAAAGCAACGGAATTTTTGTCGCAGGAGATTGCAGAGCAAAAAAAATCAGACAGGTTTTAACTGCTGCATCAGACGGTGCTATTGCTGCTTTAGCCGCCTGTGATTACATTAAAGATTAGATGACATTCTATTCAAATTTAATTATTTAAACAAAATATTTATAATTATAAAAGTCAGGCTCTCCGGCTCAACCGTAAGACCTGACTTTTATATTAAGGCATTTTACTACTTTATTTAATTAATAATAAATGATGATATACTAATCTATCAGCTTAGATAAAAAAATCGTTCTCTTTCAAGAACGATTTTTTGGTGCGAGCAGTGGGACTTGAACCCACACGTCTCTCAACACACGCCCCTCAAACGTGCCTGTCTGCCTATTCCAGCA
>JAXJSP010000022.1:0-38889 GCA_036310005.1 Acutalibacteraceae bacterium
CTTAAGTTTTGTTTTTCTGTATTCTGACGGAGTCATTCCGGTTGCGGTTTTAAAAGTTTTGCTGAAATAGCTTGGTGCTATTATCCGCTAAAATCGTTTATATATATTGAGTATATAGAACCTCTGAATATTGTTCAAATCGGCACATTGTATTAACTTAATATTTATGATATAATAGTAAAAGTCAGTTTATAAATATAAAGAATACTTAAAATAAACGGAGGAAAAAATTGAGCTTTTTTAACACCTATATCGGAAAAATCTTAATGACTTTTTTTATTTCGATGGTTCCCATAATTGAATTGCGCGGTGCAATACCGATTGGCGTCGGTATGGGACTCAGCCCGTGGATTGCAATCGGCGTATCCATTATCGGTAATCTTGTTCCTGTTCCGTTTATCATAATATTCATCAAAAAGATTTTCAGTTGGTTAAGAAGCATAAACAAAAAACTTGACAGTTTTGTAACTCGATTAGAAAAAAGGGCACAGGCCAAATCGGTTACTGTGCAGAAGTTTGCCTTTTGGGGACTGTTCATGTTGGTGGCTATTCCTTTGCCGGGCACCGGTGCTTGGACAGGCGCGCTTGTTGCGGCTTTACTTGAAATGCGGCTAAAAAAGGCGCTTCCTGCAATAATATTGGGAGTTTTTACTGCCGGTGTGATAGTTTCTTTTGTTACATACGGTGCGGGCGCTTTGCTTTTTAGTTGATTAACAAATAATAAAAAGACACGATTTTCATCGTGTCTTTCTTTTTGTGTTTGTGTCCACAGGACACAAAATGATGTTATGGCGAAAGCCATAAACGATGTTATCCTACGGATAAACGAAGTTGAACTCTGTTCAAATGTATGCTATTTTTCCTTATCTTTGTGCTGACAGCGTATTTTTATATGCAGAGGGAGTTTGGCCGACAGCGTTTTTGAACACTCTTGTAAAATAACTCATATTCGAAAAACCGCAAGAGATACCGGCTTCGGTGACAGAAATATCATCATTACTTAAAAGTTTCATAGCATTTTCAATTCGTACTAAGTTCAAATATTCTATAAATGTTCTGTTAAAATGGTTTTTGAAAAAACGACAGAAGTATTTCGGTGACATATTAAACGCTTTTGATATATCGTGTAGCGAAAGATTTTCGGAAAAATGCTCAACAATATAAGTTAATATGGCTCTGAGATTCCGTTCGGTTTGCGTGCTAAAATCAGAGGGGTTATTTTTAACATACATTTCTTCACAATACAACCTATTAATAAGCATAAGTAAAAGTGCCTTTGTTTCTAACATATATCCTTTAGGTTGTTCTGTGTTGAGTTTTATTATGTTCTTAATTGCGCAAGATATATCATCGGATATTTCGGGTTTATTAAAAAATATTAATTTGTTTTCGGTGAGAGGTTTCAATATCTGTTTTTGAACAGCATCATCTAATGAAAAAGACAACATGTTCGGGTTAAATACCATAGCGTAATAACTGACATTATTGCCAATCACACCATGGAGTTCGCGCGAGTTTATAAATGCAAGTTCGCCCTTCTTTGAAGTATAATTTTTTTTGTTTACTGAAATAGTCAGAGTACCGCTTTTAACATACAGCAGTTCAATTTCGTCGTGCCAATGGTCTGTAATAATAACTTTATTTTTATTTATAAAACTATAAGTAGCAAACTGAAAGTTTGTACTTCCGTGTTCTCTGTTTTCCCGAAGATTAAAAGGGACTTGCATATTCATCACCGAGAGTATAGTATCACGCTGAATTTACTTTGTCAACGACAAAAGGTGAATATTGTGCTAGTATTTGTGCAAATTGTAATAGTACCTCAATATATAATGTGATATAATGCTATCAGAAATTATAATGAGAGGAAGATTTTTATGAAAAAAGCATTAAAGAATGCGATATTTTATGAGATATACCCTCAGAGTTTTAAAGACTCAAATGCTGACGGTATAGGTGACTTTAAAGGAATAATTGAGAAGTTAGACTATATTAAAGATATGGGCTTTACAGGAATATGGATGAATCCTTGTTTTTTATCTCCCTTCGACGATGCCGGTTATGATGTTGAGGACTATTATACAACTGCACCGAGATATGGTTCAAATGAAGATTTGAAAGAACTTTTTGACGAAGTTCACAAAAGAGGTATGTATATAATACTCGACCTTGTTCCCGGACATACATCTATAAACTGTAAATGGTTTAAGGAATCAAAGAAGGATGAAAAAAATGAGTATAGCGACAGATACATCTGGACAAACTCGGTTTGGGATGATTGCGCCGGTATAGCCGGTATAACAGGCTCATTGCGTGGTGTAACAGAGCGCAACGGTTGCTGTGCCCTCAACTTTTTCTCTACTCAGCCGGCACTCAATTACGGGTTTGCGGAAATCACTCAGCCTTGGCAATCGGCAGTGGACTCTAAAGCGGCTATGGAAACAAGAAAAGAAATAGTCAATATTATTATGTTCTGGCTTGATAAAGGATGTGACGGATTCCGTGTTGATATGGCCGGTTCATTAGTTAAGGCCGATGAAGAACAGAAAGAGACCATTAAACTTTGGCAAGATATTTTGGGTAAGGTGTATGAAAAATACCCCGAAGCCATATTTGTTTCCGAATGGGGAGATCCGGCCAAATCATTAGTTGCCGGTTTTGATATGGACTTTCTTTTGCATTTTGGTCCGTCTCACTATCTTGATTTATTCAGGATTGATAACCCGTATTTTTCAGGTAAAGGCACAGGCGATTTGTCAAAATTTTTCGATATATATATTAAAAACCGCGAATTAACACAAGGAAAAGGGCTTATTTGTATTCCGTCGGGCAATCACGATATGCCACGCATATCCTATAAACTTGATACAGACCATATTAAATTGGCTTATGCTTTTCTTATGTCTATGCCCGGTGTGCCATATATATATTATGGTGATGAAATAGGCATGCGATATTTAAACGGTTTAACCTCTGTCGAGGGAGGATATGACAGAACAGGTTCACGCTCACCGATGCAGTGGGACAATTCGCAAAATAATGGTTTTTCTACTGCCTCTGCCGATAAACTTTATATTATGATGGACCCGGATGTTAATAAACCAACAGTTGAAGAACAACTCGCGTGTGAGAATTCGCTTCTTAATGAACTTAAAAAATTAATGGCTATAAGAAAAGCCAATGAGGTTTTACAGGAATCGGCTGATATTGAATTGATTTGCGCAAATGAATATCTGCTGATTTATAAAAGAACATTAGGAGATAATAAGGTTCTTGTGGTTATCAATCCGTCGGAATCGCAATGTGAATACTCATTAGATTTATCCTTTGGAGAAACAATATATTCATTCAATGAAGTATGCGAAGTAAAGAATGGCAAACTAATAATTTCTCCTTGTTCCGCATCTTTCATACAAATTAATTAATAAAACAACTGCCTGAAGTGACCGCTACTTATGAATCGGTTTTCTCAGGCAGTTTTTTTGTGTTTGTGTGATACAAATCAACGATATTTTCATTAGAAACAAGGAAGTTGAGATTTTATTGTATGTATGCTATAATACAGCAAAATATTGATAACTTTTATAACTCAGTATTACAATGACCGTAAAGGGATGAGTTGAAAGTATGATAGAAAAAGTAAATGCACTTTTAGGAAAAATCAAATGTCTTTCGGGGGCGACCCTTAAGTTGATAGCCATAATTTCAATACTTGCAGACCATGTAAACAAGGCTATAATATACCCCTGTTTAGAATCAAATAGAGGATTTTTAGCCACACTTAGCGATATCTTTGACATAATCGGAAGAATTGCTTTCCCTTTGTTTTGTTTTATGATAGTTGAGGGTTTTTTCAAAACTCGAAATCGAAAGAAATATTTATTAAATTTGCTGATATTCGGCGTTATATCGGAAGTTCCTTTTGATATGTTCACAACAGGCAGTTTTTACAATGCTAACTGGCAGAATGTTATGTTCACACTTGCCTTAGTTTTGGGTACCATTTGGATTATTGATATCCTTAAACACAAAATGGAAAACAAACCTAAAGTTCTTTGGTATATTGTTTCTCTTTTAATTGTAATGGTAATGTGCATAGTGACAATGATGCTCAGTCTTGATTACGAACACCACGCTATTTTAATGGGATATGTCTTTTATCTGTTTTACAACAAACCGCTTTTGCAGATTCCGTTCGGTTGTTTATCTGTGTATGACCAGCCTTGGTCACTTTTGGGATTCGGACTAATTCTTACATACAACGGTAAGCGTGGAAAACAGAATAAAATGCTTAATTACTGGTTCTATCCCGTACATTTACTGATACTCGGCATACTCCGTTTGAGTTTGGGACTTTAAGAGTAAAAATATGATTGCTAAAAGACTGCAAGGTGTTTAAAATACAACATCTTTTAATTTTCATAACACTTTACAACTAAACATAATGATGTTATAATGACCAAAACTTTAATTGGAGATTATTTATTATTAAAAGCAAACAGTCTTTACTTGTAGAGTATTTATTGATTATTTTAGGCGGTGCCCTTTATGCTATATCGACAGTATTGTTTATTTTTCCTCATTCATTACTGCTTGGTGGCACTAGCGGAATATCTGTTATTCTATACTTCTTTTTATCATTTTCTCCGGCAAACATCTTAATGATTATTAATTTTTCATTGATAATTATTGCTTTTTTGGTACTCGGTAAAAGTATGGGGCTTAAAACTTTTGTCGGCTCAACTGCGACAACTATTTTAATTGGTGTATTTGAAAAGATTTTCAATTTCAAAGAACCCATAATTCAAAATACATATATTTCTGCAGTTATAGGTGCTGTTATCATCGCAATTGCAAGCGGTATTATGTTCTATGTCGGTTCAAGTTCAGGCGGCACCGATGTAATCGCTTTAATAATTCAAAAATTTTCAAGCATTAAAATCGGTAAGGCTCTGCTTATAACTGATGTTTTAATTGTAATTGTCGGCGGTTTTTTATCAAACACGGTAATATTAATTTCTTCATTTATAGGTTTGATTGTTAAGACTTTTGGTGTTGATTTTGTAATTTCACAAATTAACAAATTGAAGAAAAAAACAATAATTCATAAAGACAAGGAACACTTATTTTAAACAAGTGTTCCTTTTATATTTATCTTATTAATGCACATTAAATTCTTGAAAAGCATATTGAAAGATGTTATGATAATTAATAGTTTTAATGTTTGCTGAGGGGTTGTTTATGAAATTCATTACTGAAAAATCACACAAAACGCCGATAACCGGTCAATATACTACCGTCGTTGCGGGAGGAGGCATAGCCGGTATTTCTGCTGCTTTAGCGGCGGCACGCGGCGGTGCTAAAGTTTTATTGATAGAAAGTCAGTATATTTTAGGCGGCCTTGCTACCGCCGGTCTTATAACAATATATTTACCTCTTTGCGACGGAAACGGAAAACAGGTCACATTCGGCATAGCAGAGGAGTTACTACGACTGTCCGTAAAAGATGGTTACGAGGGTAAATACTGTCCCGCGTGGTTAAATGGCGGCAGTGATGATGAAAAGAGACAGTACCGTTTTGAAATTCAGTATAATCCGTATGTTTTTGCCATAAGAGCAGAACAACTTTTGATTGACAGCGGAGTTGAGATTCTCTACGGAAGTTCAGTTACAGATGTTAAAACTAAAAAAGGTAAAATAACTCATGTAATTATTGAAACTCCTTCGGGGCGTGAGGCTATCGGTGTTAAAAATGTTGTTGATTCAACCGGAGATGCCGACATTTGCTCACTTGCAGGTGAAACAACCGAAATCTTTAAACAGGGTAATGTGCCGGCTTCGTGGTATTATAACACCGTTGACGGTGAAAATAAACTTGTCGAGTTGGGTTTTAGCGATATACCTGATTCGCAAAAAACACCCGAACAACTCCGAGCTGCAAAAAATTCGTTACGCTTTACGGGGCTTGATGTTAGAGAAATCACCAAGTTTACTGCTTACTCTCATTCAACCTTACTTGAACATTTCTTAAAAAAGGGCGAATATTCAACCAAACATTCATTATCAGCAATTGCGCTCGTTCCTCAAATACGAATGACAAGAAGAATTTCAGGCATTTATACCCAGGATGATACTCAAATGCATACCGAGTTTTCAGATAGTGTCGGTCTTTTCTCAGATTGGCGGAAAGCCGGACCTGTTTATGAACTTCCGTTTTCTACACTTTACGGTGAAAAAATCAAAAATTTAATTACCGCCGGCAGATGTATTTCGGTAACAGATGCTATGTGGGATATAACCCGTGTTATTCCTGTTTGTGCTGTTTCGGGAGAAGCGGCGGGTACAGCTTGTGCGTTAACTGATGATTTCTCAAAGATATCAATTGATAATTTACAGAAGATACTTAAATCAAATAATGTTAAATTACACGAAAAAGATTTATAATCTTTTGCTTAATTAAATTTTTATATTGAAAATGATATAGTTAAGTTGTATAATTGTTTGGAAATACTATAAAAGAATGTTTTAGGATATAGTAGGGTAGATTAATTTATGAAAGTTATTAAAATGTTTCCAGGTATAATACTGTCTGTACTTGTGGCTTTGCTTGCCTGTTGGTTAGAGAGTCTGCTACCGATTCATTTAATCGGTTCGGCAGTAATAGCAATGTTTGTAGGAATGATTTTAAATCATTTTTTAAAAAAGACCGATATTTTTGCATCGGGACTTAAATTCACTTCAAAGAAGATATTAAAATTTGCTATTATTTTACTTGGCCTTTCACTTAATATTACAACTATTTTGAATGTAGGCAAAATGTCTTTGGTAGTTATGGTATTCACCTTGCTGACATGTTTTGGCGGAGGATACTTCATCGGCAAAGCATTGGGACTAAATTGGAAGTTATCAAATCTTATTTCTGCCGGCACCGGTATTTGCGGAGGCTCTGCTATTGCTGCTATTGCACCGACGATTGATGCTGATGACAACGATATTGCTTATGCTATGTCTGCTACATTTCTTTTTGATATGGCGATGATTATACTGTTTCCGATTATGGGCAGAGCAATTGGTATGACTGATGAAGCGTTTGGTATATGGGCAGGAACTGCTGTAAACGATACTTCATCCGTTGTAGCAACAGGATATGCATTCTCTGAGGCCGCAGGCGATTTTTCAACGATGGTTAAGTTGACAAGAACACTTGCTATTATTCCTACTGTTATTGTATTTGCATTTGTACAACTTCGACTCAAACGCAAAGAAGCGCTTGCAAGTTCAAGTAATGATGACAATTTAAAAGCAAATTTCAATATTGTCAAAATATTCCCTTGGTTTATTCTCGGATTTCTTGCTTTGTCTATAGTAGCGAGCATTTTCCATATTCCTACAGAGATTGTATCGGGAACTAAAAGTGCCAGCAAATTCTTAATGGTGTGCGCACTTGCGGCTATCGGCTTGAATACATCTTTTTCCAGTATGAAAAAAGCCGGTATTCGTCCAATGATACACGGATTTATCATATCTGCATTAGTCGTTATTGTGGCTTTAGTTGTAGAAATTGCTATGGGAATAGTATAAGCGATATGCTTTATGTTTTCATTTGATTATAAGCCAATTATTTTAAGTAAGTAAATTTAACAACCCACGCTTTTATAGGAGCGTGGGTTGTTTTATAATTAACGGTAATACTTTGGTGAACTGCCGGTCTCTTTTTTAAATTCTCGGCTGAAATATAACTCATATCGGTATAACCCGATTGGAGCGCAGCCTCGGTAACTGAATACATACCTGAGGCAAGCAATTCTTTTGCGCGTGTAATTTTCAAATCATTAATATATTTGAGCGGAGATACTCCGTAAAAAGACCTGAATAATTTTCTTAAATATTCCGGAGTTATTCCGCACATAGCGGAAAGTTCGGATATATTAATTAGTCCTTTGCTGTACTGACTGTGTATATATTCGACAGCAGGTTTAATAACAGCATACTTCTCGTTTGGAACATACTCCGAATAATACTCTTTTACCATAGTGTAAATAATTTGATAAAGTTCCGCCTTGCATTTTAAATAATAGACGGCGCTTTTTTTATTCCAGATTTTTTGGGCTTTTTTTGAAAGACTCTAAAACCGCAGAAGTATTTTTAATACTAATTTTGAACGATTCAAAACTTAAATCTTCAATACTTTTTACATCATCATATGTCTTATGTAAACCCCTCATCAATGTACAGCGCAACTATTAAAACAAGTCTTAAAAACGCTTATGACTGTAATCAGGGCGGCGCTAAATTTAATAACTCTGCGATGCTCAACTGCGGCTTAGCGAGCCTTGTAAATTCGCTTATGGCAGTTAAAAAACTTGTGTATGATAATAAGAAAACAACGCTCGAAGAACTTAAAGATGCCTTGCAAAACAACAGGGAAGGCTATGAGCATTTAAGAGTAGAGGCGTAGCATTGTCCTCAAAAAAACTGAAACAGCGAACCTGAAACCGATATGTATGCACATTAATGCCAAGCATCGGCTTTTATAACGCTACTTTTTCTACCGGCAACAGTCCCGGCAAGTTGCTCTTTTGCTGGAAAAGATATGGAATTTCTTGCAGTTGTTACTGCTACCTATGATGTCAACCTCGAAAATGATGCTAATGCCGGTTATACATTCTTGTATGAATACAAAACAGGCGGCAGAAAACCGTACTTATTCGGACAAGGGAGTTTGAAATGATGAAAGCAAAAATTTTTGATATTAAAAATACTTTGCCTTCAATTTTACCCGACAAGGAAAATTTAGAGTCGGCAAAAGATATAATCAAAAGGATATCACAAAAAGAAGTTTGCGACTAAATTCTTAAATTAATAAAACTGAATAATCAAAATTTGCTATTAAACAAATAATAAAAAGCGAATACACTCTGTTATACCTGAGTTTATCAGGTATGCACGACAAATTACGCAGCAGAATGATTTCATTTTAAGCAGATATACTCAAAAGAACAGATTTGATCGCTTGTATGTATCGACGCAACATTATGACTTTGTTGCGGATATTTTCGCAAAACTACTGAACAAAACAAAGGCGGAGTATTATAGGTTTGCTCTGCGTGAAATGAAAACCTATGATGTTATTCGAGAAACCGAAATTGCTTATTGTGATATTGGTATCATCGCAATAAAAGGTAACGATATCAGCGTAATGGAGCGATATTTAAACAAAATGGATTTATCTCTTACGCCTATATTAAAAGCATCACCGCATGTTTATCTTCGAAGAGAACATCCTCTTGCAAATAAAACTGAAATTATATCAGACGATTTAAAAAGTTATCCGTATGTATCCTATGAACAAGGTGAACATAACAGTTCTTTTTTCACTGAGGAGATTACAAATGCATATAGTGACAAGCAAGTTGAAATAAGTGACAGAGCCAGCCTTATGAATGTACTTCTTGCAACAGACTGTTATACGATAGGTACAGGAATTATGCCTTCATTACTCAATGAAGGAAGAATTGTCAGCATTCCGTATAAAGATGAAAACTTCTATATAATCGGATATATTCTGCGCACGGACAGAAACATATCCGGCATTACAAGAGAATTTATTGAAATGCTTAATGAAGCAGTTAAAGATTTAAAATAATTATTTGATTTTAAGGCAAATTTTTTACAGTATCAAATAAAACCGAATCTGTTTCCGTTTTGGAAAAAGGTTCGGTTTTTAATTTTAAAAATTTATTCAGAAATTTTTTTAAGTAATAGGGGACAATACCGATTGAAATTCAATTCATCAAAATTAATAAACATTACAAGAAAGTTACAAATTGTAATTATATATCTAATATAATAGTTGACATAATTTATAAATACACTACATTTAGAGTTTACATAAAACAGTTTACATAAAGTTTTATCTTTAATGCCATTAGTTTACATAATTTTTGTTAAAATTCACAAACATTTATTACAACTTGGTAAATCGGTTGATTTTTAACTTGAAATATTATAATATAATAATACAATTTTTAAATTAGTTAATTACATAAAACAAGCATAACCTGTCCGTTTAGAGCATACTTAATTAATAATGCTGTAGATGGGTGGTTTTTAATGTCAGTAGGGCTAATAGATAAAACAAAGTTCAATTATTTGTTTTTACTTAATGTTTGTTTTTTCAGCGCATATTTTATCGGTCTGTTTTTTGCAAATGATAATAATTCAATTTTACAGTTAGACAGTTTAACCGGATTTTTTTTAGAGATGTACAAATGCGATGATTTATTTACTTTGTTTATAAATTGTATTAAAGTAGTATCTTTTGAATTATTGCTTATAATACTTTTCAGCTTTTTTGCTTTTTCGCAGCCGCTTTACATATTAATTTCAACTTTAAATTCTTTTTGCTTAGGAGTATGTATTAAATTTTTATTAGATTTTAATTTTAAAAATACAATATATTTATTAATTTTAAACTTAATACCGATAGTTTTAATAGTTTTAAGTTATTTTTTATTATTAACAACTGCATTTAATTTGTCAAATCAAATTTTTAAAATTACATTTTTAAAATCTGATTTAACAATCAGCGTAAATCAGTATTTAAAATACATCTTAATTTTTGTATTTATTATATATTTATCATTTTTGTGGTTTTCTTTTAATAACACGGTGTTGCTAAAACAATTAATATAAAACGATTTGGAGATATAAACAATGACGGACTTTCAAAAAGAATTTGAATTATATTTGACTGATACCAAGGGGGCTTCTAAAAACACCCTTGAGTCTTATGCCCGTGATATATCTCAATTTATCAATTATTTACTCAAAAATAATATTGAAGATGTAACTGATGTTAGCGTAAATACTGTTAAAGACTATATATCTTTTTGTGAAAAAAGCGGTAAATCTCACGCCACAATTACAAGAATCGTTGCTTCAATTCGTTGTTATTACAATTTTTTGATTGAGAAAAATCTTGTAAAAATTAATCCGACTAAAACTATAAAAGTATCAAGAGCAGAGAAGAAAATGCCTGAAATACTTACTAACAGTGAGATAGACAAGTTGTTGTCTCAGCCAAATTTAAATGATTCAAAAGGCATTAGAGATAAGGCCATGTTAGAACTTTTGTATGCAACAGGCATAAGGGTATCAGAATTAATTAATTTAAATTCCGATGATGTTTACTTTGATGTCGGTGTAATACATTGTAGCGGCACAAAAAATGACAGAATTATTCCGGTCTATTCAACAGCAATTGAAATACTGAAAAAATATGTTGAAAATGTCAGACCGCTATGCGTAATTAATGACGAAGAAAATGCATTGTTTGTGAATATGAATGGTCAAAGGTTGACAAGACAGGGCTTTTGGAAAATAATTAAAATGTATGCAAAAGAGGCTAAAATTAATAAAGATATTACGCCGCATACTTTAAGGCATTCATTTGCTGCGCATTTATTAAAAAACGGTGCAAAACTTAAAGATATTCAGGAAATGTTAGGACACTCTGATATTTCTTCGACACAAATTTATGCACAACTAATGAAAAATCAATACTCAACCGTATATAATAAATATCATCCGAGAGCAAACAGAGGTTAAATATAAATGAAAAAACTTATAGATTACAACAAAGTTGGTAACGGTGTTTCCAAAGAAGAACAAAACAGTTTGAAAAAATATAATTTTACTAATTATTTTAAGTTATTGAAACGAAATTTTTGGAAAATTATGTCAACCAATGTAATTTTTGTTGTTTGTTTAATACCTGTTTTAATCTTAATGTGGCTATGCTTTAACGGTGTATTGGGTGAGAAAAACCCACTGACAGAATATATGTTCGAAAAGAATTTTGCTACTGCTTATACTGATTTATCAGAAAAATATGCATTCGGCTATAATCTTTCAGAAGAACAGTTGAACTATGCACTTGATGATTTTGATAAGATTTATGTAATTATTAATGAAAAAAACCCTGATGTTATAACATCAGGAATAGGTGATTTTGATATTTCTTTATTTTCGGAAGACGATATAAAAAATATCAGTAATCATTTTGAAAATTTTGCTGAAAAACTCGGTTTTTCGGTAGAATTTAATGAAGACAGTGCAACAATGCTATATGGTGAAAAAGTAACCTTAAAATTCACTTTCAGCGATAATTCGATTGAAATAGGGGATACAATTCCTTATTCTTTAACTAAATTTGCTTTGTCCGTGTTGTGTTATGCGCCATTAATTTTATTAGCACCAATAATTTGCATCGCCTTTAGATTATGCAGAGATTATGTAAGGGGAGAGCCGGTCTTTTTCTGGCACGATATTTGGGATACATTTAAGAAAAATTGGTGGCAATCGTTATTAATCGGACTCATACAATATATTGTAACTGCAATTTTAGTAATTGCGCTTAAACTTTACGGGTCTTTTTCGGAAGACGGTCTTTTGTTTGTAATTTGTTTTGCAATAGCGCTGTTGCTGACTTATATTTTCACAACCATGCATTTATACATTTATTTAATGCAAGTAACGTTAGATTTGAATCTAAGAAAAATATACAAAAACAGTTTACTGTTTTCGGTAATAGGCCTATTCAGAAACATTTTAGTTGTTTTAATTACCGCAATAGTCGTTGCTTTGATTTTCTTCTTGTATGTTTATGGACTAAGCGTTCCGTTAATAATGTCTTTAACTATAACACTCGCAATCGTATTCCTTTTTGGTTGGTGGTTCTTTACAGTAACTTATATTGTTTATCCGAAAATTCAGCAGCTAGTCATAGATCCGTATTATGAAGAATTATCTAAAAAAAATTTAAAAAACGATGTTTCTGTGAATGATCAGTCTGAGGAAGAAGCAGACGATGAAGAACCTGAATATGTTTACTACAACGGTAAAATGGTACACAAAAGCATTTATGAGAAAGAAGTATTATTTAAAGACGATGTTTCTTCTGAAGAATAGTTTTAAAACAGCACAGAATTTCTGTGCTGTTTTTATTAATTTACATCTTGATTTCAAGAGAGAAGTATGTTAAAATATAAATAGTCAATTATACAAAATGAATATTTTGTATAATTAAGAGGAGTTAAAAAGTCCTGTTTTAATAGATTTATCGGATATTGCATTAAAACCGGCTACTTTTATAACTACATTATCATTTACATACTTATAACAAAACTTATTATACAGGAGAAAATTAAATGACACATCAAGAATTTTTAGAATTACCCGAAGTAATTAAAAATTATATTTCGTATACTGAAACTGTTCAAGGTCGTTCCTCTAAAACTATTAACGAATATTATACTGATTTAAGAACTTTTTTTAGGTATTTAAAAATTCATCGTGGAATTGTTAAAGATACCGAAGAATTTGATAAAATTAAAATTGATGATATTGATATTGAATTTATTCGTAAAGTTACCCTGTCTGAAGTGTATGAATTTTTAGTATTTTGCAAAAATTCGCGTAATAACAACGAAAAAACCCGCGCACGCAAAGTTTCATCCTTACGCTCATTTTTTAAATATTTAACAGTAAAATGCCAATTATTGGAAACTAATCCGATTGACCAATTAGATTCTCCAAAAGCAAAGAAAACGCTTCCAAAATATCTTACATTAGAACAAAGCCGGGAATTGTTAAATGTAATAGAGGGTGAATATAAACAACGAGATTACGCAATAATAACATTATTCTTAAACTGCGGACTAAGATTATCCGAACTGTGTTCGCTGAATGTAACTGATTTAAGAAGTGACAATACTTTAAGAGTTATAGGTAAAGGTAATAAAGAACGGGTTGTTTACTTAAATAACGCATGTTTAAATGCAATTGAGGAATATTTAAAAGTAAGGCCGGTAGACGGTGTTCCCTCTTTGCATAAAAACGCTCTGTTTTTAAGCCGCTTAAAACGGCGAATAAGCAACAAAACCGTTCAACACATTGTTTATGTTAATTTAGAAAAAATCGGTCTTAAAAATCAAGGTTATTCAGCACACAAGTTGCGTCATACAGCAGCAACGCTAATGTATCAACACGGTAATGTTGATATCAGAGTATTAAAAGATATTTTAGGACACGAAAATCTCGGTACTACACAAATATACACACATTTATCAAACACACAAATAAAAGATGCATTAGACTCAAATCCGCTTTCGAACATGAAACAAAATAATAAAAAATAATTAAATAACTATTGACATTTCAAAATATTGTTGTTATAATATCAAAGTTGCTTGAGTTATTAGCTCAGTTGGCAGAGCACTTGACTTTTAATCAAGGTGTCCGGGGTTCGAATCCCCGATAGCTCACCAAAAGAGACACGAATTAATCGTGTCTCTTTTTTTATTGTTATTTATGTTTTTTAAATTTGCCAATTAATCGGGCTTAAATGATTTTTAATAAGTATTTCATTGGTTTTTGAAAAATGTTTGCACCCGAAAAAACCTCTTGAGGCAGATAAAGGACTCGGATGAACGCACATAAGTTTATAATGCTTTTGATTAGTAATTATTTCTGCTTTTTTCTGTGCATTTGCACCCCATAGAAGAAAAACAACCGGTTGTTCCTTTTTGTTAAGTTCCCCTATTATTCTGTCGGTAAAAACTTCCCAACCCCTACCCTTGTGGCTGTTTGGTAATGATTCTCTGACTGTTAAAACATTATTTAACAGTAAAACGCCCTGTTTTGCCCAAGATGTAAGTTCGCCATGATTTGGAATTTTAAAACCGACATCGCTTTCAAGTTCTTTAAAAATATTCATCAATGACGGAGGCGGAGCTACACCTTTTTTAACAGAAAAACAAAGCCCGTGCGCCTGTCCATAGCCATGATACGGATCCTGACCGATAATAACAACCTTGGTATCTTCAAAAGATGTCAATTTTAGAGCATTGAAAATATCGTTCATATCAGGATAGATTTTATGTGTAAAGTATTCCTTTTTAAGAAATTCGCGTAGTTGCAAATAATAGGACTTTTTCCATTCATCTGCTAAAATAATATCCCAATCATTTCCTAATTTTACCATTATTATACATCCAATCGACAAATGTCTTCAAGAGTTTCTCTTTTAACAGCAATATAATCTTTCCCGTCTTTCAACATAACCACCGGCGGACGAGGAATACGGTTATAATTAGATGCCATAGAATAGTTGTATGCACCTGTTGTCATTACCGCTAAAATATCACCGCGCTTAGGTTTTGCCATTTTAACATTTTCCGCAATAAGGTCGCCCGATTCACAACATCTGCCGGCAACTGTCGCTGTGTAATCTTTGCATTCATTCATTTTGTTAGCAATTTCAACGGTATACTCAGCTTCATAAAGAGTATAACGAGGATTATCAGTCATACCGCCATCTATTGATACATAATTCTTGCAATCTTTAATTTCCTTAACGCTTCCGACAGTATAAAGGGTTATTCCTGCATCAGCCACAATACTTCTGCCCGGTTCCATAGAGATTCTCGGTACAGAAATACCGTATTTATCGCATTTATTTTGCAGAACCGATGCTATCTCGACAATCTTTTCAGCATAATCAATTTCAGGGTCTTTTTCTGTGTAACGCACTCCAAAACCACCGCCCAAATTGAGAATTTCAGTTGTAAAGCCAAGGTTGTTTTTTACATCGGCAATAAAGGAAAACATCATATCTGATGCAGTAGTGAAAGGGCCTGATTCAAAAATCTGCGAACCGATATGACAATGAAAACCTAATAATCTGATATTTTCACATTTTAGAATTTTTTCAGTTAGTTCCATCGCCTGTCCGGTTTCAATCGCAGAACCGAATTTTGAATCTACCGAACCTGTAGATATTTTTTTATGCGTATGCGGATCAATTCCCGGAGTTACCCTTAAAAGTGCTTTTTGAACTACTCCTTTTTTTCTTGCAATTTCATTTAAAGGAAAAACTTCGTCTTCATTGTCTAAAACAAAGTAACCCACACCGCAGTCTATAGCAAAAGCAATATCTTCGTCAGTTTTATTATTTCCGTGGAAAAAACAACGCTCCATCGGAAAACCTGCTTTATAGGCAGTATAAATTTCGCCTTGAGATACTACATCAATATGAATTCCCTCTTCGGCTGCGATTCGATAAATCTGTTTAGTGCTGAAAGCCTTACTTGCAAATTCAGGCACAGAGCCTTTTGGAAAATACTTTTCCATAGCGTTTTTATAAGTAGCAATATGCTCTCTTATTTTGTTTTCATCCATTAAGTATAATGGCGTTCCGTATTTTTCGGCCATATCTACGGTATCTACACCCGCAAAGGTTAAATGTCCGTCATCGTTAACAGACAGGTTATTACAAATCATAGTCTTACCTCTTTAAAATTTTATTCCTACATTTTTCATCTGAGTATAAAGATTTTCTCTTGCTGCATCCTCCATAGGAGTAAGCGGCAAGCGCAGATAATCTTTACAAAATCCCATTTTTTCCATAGCGGCTTTAACAGGAATGGGGTTTACCTCGCTGAAAAGCGCTTTAATCAATGGGATATATTTAAGTTGCATTTGCATAGCGGCATTAACATCGCCCTTATGAAATAGTTTGCACATCTCACTTGACTGCTTAGGCAAAAGATTAGACAATACAGATATACAACCTTTTCCGCCTAAAGACATAATCGGAACAACCTGGTCATCGTTACCCGAATAAATATTAATATTATCACCGCAAAGATGAGCAATTTCAGCAATTTGTGAGATATCTCCGCTTGCTTCTTTAATCGCATTGATATTAGAATGTTTAGAAAGTTCAAAAACTGTTTTTGGTGCAATATTAACACCGGTTCTTGATGGTACATTATATAATATTACAGGCACAGTTGAAGCTTCTGCAATCGCTGTGAAACTTTGAATCAGCCCCTTTTGTGTGGCTTTATTATAATAAGGTGTAACTGCTAAAACACCGTCAACACCTATTTGGCAAGCGTGTTTTGTGAGTTCAACCGCATAGGCTGTATCATTCGATCCGGTTCCTGCAATTACAGGTACTCTGCCTGCGACCTTATCAACCATAAATTTTATCGCCTGCTTATGCTCTTCGTCAGTAAGCGTGGGGCCCTCCCCTGTTGTTCCGCAAACAACTATAGCATCTATTCCTTCTGATATTTGCCACTCTACAAGTTTTTCAAATAAATCAAAGTCGATTCCGTTTTCGTTTAAAGGTGTGATAATAGCAGTTGCCATACCTTCAAAAATTGGGGTTTTCATAATAAAATTCTCCTACCATAATTTAATTATGCAATAAAAAATAGCCGATTGCTCGGCTATCAAATCAGAAAAGCATATTAATATTACAATTTATGCCTGTATTTCCGTTTTTGATAGCTCTCCGCAAAAGCGACAGTAAAAAAGATGTTATTCCCTTTTACCAGAAATCCGTTTACCAACGGAAATCTTCGGCAACTGTTCCTTTTACCAATGGTATCTTTCCGACGAAATTAACACCCAAAGGCTACTGATAACAAGTTGCGCCTCTATCTTTACTTACTTTGATAATCTAACATATATTTTATATTTTGTCAAGACATATAATCTATAAATTTTCTAATTATTTTATATATAATAACCTCACTTTAAAAACACCGCAGACATTTTAAATGTCTGCGGTGTTTTTAAATCTAAAATATTATTTAGTTTTGCAGTATTTGTATGTTGACCAGTTTGAATATGCATACTTACCGTTTACTGTCTTGTAAGTTCTTATTCTTACATAGTAGTTCTTTTTCGATGAAAGTTTGCTTAATGTCGCACTCGTTGTCTTGTAAGACTTTACTGTTACTGTTTTATAAGAAGAAAAACTTTTTGATGTACTGTACTGAATCTGATATCCTGTAACAGTACTGTTTTTCTTCCATGTCACCTTTAACTGCTTATTGCCGGCAGTTAATTTTGATAATGTGGCAGGCTGTGGTACAATTTTAAAGTATAAATTCTTACTTCCTTTGTAGTAGCCTTTGAATGTTACAGTCGCAGTAGCAGTACCTACATATTTATTATTCTTATATGTTACTGTGTAATCAGTTCCGTTCTTTAATACTCTGCCGCTGCTTGCTTTAACAGTAACCGTCGGTTTTTTATAACTTCCGTTGTATGTATAAGAAGTAGCCGGCAAAGTAATTGTTTTAATTCTTGCTATTGCCTTTGAAGATGCAACTGTTTTCTTTCAAACAGAGCATTTATATTCAATCTTTCCGTTAGCACTTGTAGTTGCCGGAGTATTTATTGTAGAAGTTTTATGCCTTCCTGTTGGCGCAATAGTAGTACCTTTTTTAACTACTTCACCGCAAGTTTTACATACAGTATTACCTGTAAAACCTGTTGCACCGCAAGTTGCGGCTTTATAATCTTTAATATATGTATTATGCGCTTTAAGTGGGAGTTCTTCATCAGAACCCGAAATAATCTCTCCGCATTCATCGCAGACAGTATAAGCGCCATGTCCGTGAGTGGTACAAGTTGATTCTACAGCAGTTACTGTTTTTGTGATTTCGTGTGTGCAAATTGGTATATAATAATCGAATGGTATATCGTTTTTCTTTGCATATTTCTCAGCCGCACTGTTGCTTTGGCAAGAAATTGTTAATTTCTTGCAATTATAAAACGCATCATAACCAATCTCTGTAACGGTTATTGGTATTGTGACAGAGGCTAAAATATCACTACAAGAAAAAGCCTCATCGCCTATAGTAGTAACATTGTTTGGTATTGTAATTGATTCTAAACTGTCACAACTCCAAAACGCATCAGCACCGATACTTGTAAGGCTGTTGCCGAATGTTCAGATTTTAAATTATAGCAATAGTAAAATGCCCAATCGCCTATACTTATAACGCTGTCGCCTATTGTAACAGAGTTTAGGCCATAGCAATAGGCAAATGCATCTCTACCGATACTTGTAATGCTGTTTTGTATACAAATTGATTCTATATTGTCACAATAATCAAATGCGTATTCGCCTATAATTGTAACCGGATAACCGCCTAATTCAGACGGAATGATAATATCACCGCTGATTGACTCGTCAACATCTGTTATTGTCGCTTCACCGCTTGAAATGGTGTAGGTATAATACTCGGATGTGAGAGCGCTTACAGTAAATGCCGAAAACGGCATTACAGTAAAAATCATAATAAAACCAAAAATACCGATAATACTTTTTTCATATTCCGTTTCCCCCCTTTGTAATAATCAAAAATCTGCACAAACAAATAGTTATGCACTTACATAATTATTATATAATATTTTGTTTAAAAAGCAAATAATTTTAAATTTTACTATTTAGTTTTGCTGTATAGATATTTTAATAATCGGTTGACAGAAAAAATATACTAAAATTATACTTTTAAAATAAAAAAAATTCCGTCCACTTGCGTGAACGGAATTATGGCAAGTTGCACCGATTTAGATACCGCCAAATAACTTGTTCAAATCAATATCTGCCATAAAAGTTGTAGCGTAAGACATAGTCAAGTGAAAAAGGGATGTGTTCCATTTGGTATCTTTTCCCCAACCTTCAAAAGTTGTTGTTCCGTCTTCACGCAAAATACGCCTCCAAGCTCCATCGTCAAGAAGGCTTGGTGTTGTTTGTAATGCTTGCTCTTGTCACACTGTTTACTGACGATACCGGGAAAGGTGTTTTCCCAAAGACCGCCAATATCCTGCTTATAGCGTAACACCGTCCTTAAATATGGATATTTCCTTATATCCGAAGGTCTCGTTCTTTGTCATTTCACCCTCTGCTACACGGAGGATGTACGCAAAAAGATCGTTTGTAAGATCGTTACCGTCGAGAATCGGACTTGCGTCAAAATCTATCCAAGCGGCTTTGCTCCTGGCAAGCTTGCTGTTTGTGGATATCTTCACCGTAGGCACACCGCTTCCGACGGGAGTACCTCTGCCGGTGGTAAAAAGTATCATATGCACACCCGCAGAAAAAAGATTTGTTATGGCAACTATATCGTTTCCCGGTCCGTCGAGCAGGGAAAGACCCGCCTGCGTTACCGTATCTCCGTAGCTTAGCACGTCAACAACGGGGGAGCGGCCTGCCTTTGTGACACATCCGAGTGACTTCTCCTCAAGAGTGGTTATTCCGCCGGCCTTGTTGCCGGGAGACGGATTTTCATAGATCACCTGTCCGTACCGGTTGTAGTATTCCTTGAAGCCGTTTATAATGCGAACGATGCGTTCAAAGATGTCCTTATTAGCGGCTCTTGCCATTAATAGATGCTCCGCGCCAAAGACTTCGGGAATCTCGGTCAGGACGGTGCTCGCCCCCATAGCGATGAGCTTGTCCGATACTCTTCCAACCAAGGGATTAGCAGTGATGCCGCTGTATCCGTCACTGCCGCCGCACTTAAGACCTATGCGTAATTTTGATACGGGTATAGGGGTGCGTGTGAATTTTTCAGCATATTTTTTCAACTCGTCTATCAGTTGGATGCCCTCTTTGATATCGTCTTCGACATCCTGACAGTTAAGAAATTTTACTCGCTTTTCGTTATAATCGCCAAGGACCCTCTTGAATACCTCTATGTTATTGTTTTCGCATCCGAGGCCAAGCACAAGCACACCTGCTGCGTTTGGATGGTTGACGATCCCGCGAAGGATAAGCTGTGTTGTTTGCTGATCGTCACCGAGCTGAGAACAGCCGAATGGGTGGGGAAAGGCGATCGCTCCCGTTATTGATGCAAGTTTCTCGGCAGTTTTATTTACACAGCCGACGGTATTAACAATGAATATGTCGTTTCTGATTCCTACTTCGCCATCATCTCTGACGTAGCCCATAAAGGTTGGAACGTCGGAGATCTTTTTTTCATTATGAGCAACGGGAGTGTAAGTGTATTCGATGATCCCCGAAAGGTTGGTTTTCATATTGTGAGTGTGTACGTGATCGCCTTTTCTGATATCCTTGACCGCATGACCTATGGGGTTTCCGTATTTGATTATGTACTCACCTTTTAAAATATCGGTTATCGCGTATTTGTGTCCGTTAGAGAGATCAACACGAACGTTATCAAGCTTATTCAGTAACATATTTCATCACCTCGGCGTGCATAAACGAGAGGTCCTCTCCCCAATAGTCGATTCTGCCAAGTATATCCCTGACGGATGCGGTTTTCATAAAATCTGTCACCTCTGCCGTGTCGTTTGTCATATCTGTGCGGTAAAGGTCGATTAGCTTTGCAAAGGCGAAGATCAGAGTCCCTGGCAGAGTATTGAATCTACGCCTATACTCGAGTATAGACGGGAGCACTCTGACTTTAAATTTATCAACCGAGTTCAGGGCTATCGATGAGAGGTGGTGCTTTATATACGGATTTGAAAAACGCACGAAAACCTGCTCTGCATACTCCCATAATTCCCCACGGGGCAGGTCTAATGTGGGTATTATCTCGTCAAAAACGCACTTTCTTATATGTTCGCGCATCACTTTGTTATCCATGCAGGATTTCACTGTATCAAAACCCGATAGCAACGCGTACGGAGTTAAGGATGTATGAGCACCGTTGAGTATGCGCACCTTTCTTGTGCGATAATCCTCGAGCTTATCCTTGGTTATAATAACGTTCAGCCCAGCACAGGAAAAGGGGAGCTCGCGCTCAAGGTCAAAGTCGGTTTCTATGACCCAAAGGTGAAAGAATTCCGAGGTGTTTATCATCTTATCCTCGTACCCGAGTTCGATTACCTCGTCTTTGGGATATCCCGTGTTGATACGGTCTACAAGTGTGTTGCAGAACACATTTTCCTTTTCGATCCACTCCTTGAAGTCTTCGGGATAGCTCCAAAGGTGGGCATATTGAAGCACGCACTTTTTAAGGTTGTCTCCGTTTCTGTCGATAAGCTCACAGGGTAGGAGTATAAAACCGCCAAATCCCCTGTCATATCTTCTCTTTAAAAGCAGGGTCAGCTTTGCGGGGAAGGATATATAGGGTGCGCGCTTTGGTGTATCTGTGTCATTAAAGACGATACCCGATTCGGTAGTGTTTGATATGATAAATCTCATTGACGGGATATCTGCCAAGGCGAGATATGACTCGAAGTCGTCATAAGGCTTTACGCAGCGAGAGATTACGTCAATGACCGAGGTTTCTACTCCCTCATCGCCTCTTAAAATATGTGTATATTTGCAGTTCTGCGCCGTGAGAAGGTCACACGTTCCGTTTTCGATAGGTTGAACCACAACGACCTTGCCTTCAAAAATACCGGCGTCGGTCATTTTCTGTATCATCCAATCCGCAAATCCCCGTAGGAACCCGCCCTCACCGAACTGGATTATGCGTTCAGAAACAGGTGCGTTGGTTAATCTCATAATATCTCCTAAAGAATTTGTCTTTACATTCTTTTTGCCACAAAGGATCCACTGTACCTCTGCAGGAAGTTTTCCGCAGTTGCAATAAAATCGCAGGAAATCTCATTGCCGACAAAAGCAAAGGTAGCAAGGAAATTGCCAAAGTATTTGTCTATGATTTGTACCTTTATTTGCAGTTTTCCAGCCTCGGTAAAGCGCAGTGATACCGCAGAGGAGTAGGTGTGTCCGTTCGTTGTGACCTCTCGCCCAACTTCGTCGGAGTATCCAAGTTCAGGGAATTTTCCAAACACGTTTTTATTGATGCCGAAGGGAAGGATCTTTGCGCCCTGCTGATTGGTATATCTAAACTCACCACGATCACCATCAAAGACGAACGAGAGATCCGTTATTCCCAGTCTGTTTGGCTCACAGATGTATGTCACATTATGGATGCGCTCTCTAAGTGGGCAGTTGATATCCATTCCCTTGAGCGCAAACAGCTCAAGTCCACTTATTGTGTTCTCAAGCACCTCATATTCGCTGGGGGCATCGGGCAGGGGAGAGTCGGATATTCTGTCCACTATAAATGAGAAGAATCCATTGACTATGATATCGTATGCCGAGTCATTGCCTTGAGTATCCGAGTTAATGACAAATATGAGGCGCTTTGAGGGAATTGCTAAGGTGATCTGACTGCCCATTCCGACGAAGGCGAAGCCGTTGCGAGCTGTGCGCCATATCTGATAGCCGTATCCGTGACCGAACACATGTCCCTCTTTTGCCTCGGAGTTGTCTACAAGCTTGGAAGTAGCCTTTGCTACATAAGCCTCGTCAATGAGCTGCTTGCCATCCCAACTGCCGCCGTTCATCAACAGCTGTGCGAAGGATGCCATATCTCGCGCGGTACAGAGCATAGCCGAGTCACCCCAGGAATCGCCGTTCGGTGTTTTTAGTATCCTTGCGGTTTTGAACGTACCCATATGAGAGAAGAGCCTTTTATGGAGGAAGTCAAACAGGGGCATACCCGTGAGCTTTTCTACCAGACTTGAGAGCACCTGTGAGCCGGCAGAATCGTATTTCCACAATCCACCTGCGATATTTGCCCCCTTGCGGTTACTGAAGTAGATGTGGGTTCTGTCGGGGTCTGTCTCTCCAAACCACCATAGATGATCTCCCACTGTTGTCATGGTCAGCATCTGGCGCACCGTTTGAACCTTGAGTCTTTCCGGTATTGCGCCATAATCGTCTATCTTCTCGGGAAAGAGATCGACTATTTTATCGTCTAACGAAAGCGCACCGTCCGAGACGAGCAGACCTATCGCTATGCCGACAAAGCTTTTGGTTTGCGAGTACTGTCTGTGGCAGAAATCCTTGTTAAAAGGTTTCCAGTACGCTTCTGTAAACAGGTTGCCATCACGAAGCATCAAGAGCGAGTGTATGGAATAGGAATTATCGTTTAGATAGTCTATGTATCTTTTTATTTCCGAGGATGAAATTCCTGCTGCCTCCGGCGTTATCTTTTCAAACATAGCGTTACTCCTTAGATGTTGTACATATCGAGGTATTTTCCCGTATTGGCAACCATTTCATCAAACAGATGCCGTGCATTCTCAAGATCCAAGCAGACAAGCGGATCGTTTGCAAAGGCTGAGAACGCTTTGTCCAGATCACGGTGGATAGCTGCCTCGACAACAAGCTCTTGAGATGCGACTATGCGAGAGATGAGGGGATAGATATTCATCGGAAGCTCACCTGTGAAGACAGGCTTTACCGAATCAGCGCAGAAATATGCATTCGTCTCAACTACCGCACCAATGGGGAGGTTGGGGATCTGTCCCATATTAGGAAGATTGACGTTTGTCACCATTGTGTCAAGGCCGAGAATGGAGCGCATCTGATTGACACCGTCCTCACCTGTTTTGGTGAGCACTATGTCATGTCCGGCGAGTCTTTCACGGCTTTTTGCAAGACGTTCCTGGAGATTTTTCTTTCTCCAGGATACGGGAGTAAGTCCAAACCCCCAGGACTTGACTGCCTCAGGAGAGGACAGATACCATTTGCCCTCACAGAATTCAGCAAGATGGCGATCTCCAGCTGCAGCAATCAGCCCGAATCTGCGGAACAGATCAAACTTCACACGATGAGAGCATTCAAAACTGTTGTTCATCCAGTTAGTATCCTTATTCTTGACATATCCGGTCTCGTAGTACTTGTCCGCAAAATCCTTGTATATAGGGAAAAGATCAATATTCTTGTACTGCGCCGAGGTCAGCCATGTAAAGTGATTTATTCCTGTAACACCGACTTTTATCTCCTCGCGCGGAACACCTGTGATTCCGCACATATCTCCGAGCATTCTTGCCAGCAGCTGTTGCGTGCCAAACACCTCGTGACAGCAGCCGAACGCCTTGATATTAGGAAATACCTTGTAGAGCATTCTGACCGTCATAGTCATAGGATTGGTATAGTTGATTACCCAGGCATTCGGGCAATGATTTTCTATACCCTTCGCGATCACCTCTATCATAGGAAGCAGACGAAGCGCGCGAATGATTCCGCCGGGGCCGCTTGTGTCACCAACCGATTGGTAGATGCCATATTTCTCGGGTGTATGTACGTCACTTTCCATCTCATCAAAGGTTGCGGGGAGAATGGATATAACAACAAAATCTGCTCCGTCAAGGGCCTCGTCGAGCGTTGGTACTGCGTGATAGGACCAGTGTGATTTCGCGCCCTGTGCGCTGTTAAAAAGATTACCGATGATTTCGTTATTTTTAGCTGCTTCGTGATCTATATCATAAAGAAGTACCTCTCCACTCATATCGTGGCAGGATACCAGATCGCTCATCAATCCCCATGCCCAACCTCTCGAGCCTCCTCCAATGTATGCAATCTTAACGCCTTCTGCACCCGCTTCTGTAAATTTCATACTCGTTTCTCCTTTCGGTAATAGGTGATAATTTTTCATGGAAATAAGTATCAATACTTGAAGTATACATCAATATATTCTATGTTTCAATGATATTTTTAACAACTTACAGGAAATTTCTTGATTTTTTTGATATTTTCTGATAGGATAGATGAAAACGGATTACCCGAGACATAAAAAAGGAGATATTATGAACACGCATGACATAATAACGGACAAGTTTTATTATGGAAAAAGTTCTCAATATAAAAATACGATTGGCAATCAGCATTACCACAACCTTTTTGAGATATACTACCTTGAGGAAGGCTCTTGTCACTATTTCATAGATAACGAAACATATGAGGCAAGGGCAGGTGACATAGTACTCATTCCCGAGGGAATAATACACAAGACTGTTTACCTCGACAGTGATGCAAAGCGAAGGTTGATCTATTGCACTCAAATGCATATCCCTGCGCCGGTAAGCAGATACTTGACGAATATAGGTTACATATACCGCAATAAAAAGGTTTCAAATGAGACGTTATCCATATTAAATGAAATAGAAAAAGAATGGTCATCACCGGATAAGTTCTCCGATAATATGATTTTATGTCACATGCACAGATTCTTTTTTCTGCTTGCGCGCAACCCGGATACAGAGGTGCCGAGCCGTAGCACGAACACCTATACCACGGCAACGATAGCATATATCAAGGAAAACTATTTTGAGGATGTTACGTTATTTGAGAACAGAATCATCTATGAGAGAAAGCATGGCGTAACCGCCGCCAAAGGCGAATGCGCCAACCTTCAGAAAGGTAAAGAACAACTGCAAATAAATCATTTCGTTTTCTCTCCTTTCGCTTTGTTTTTCTTAATAAAGAATATCGAAAGTCCGAGAATACCTGCGGCAAGAATGAACCATACCGAAGAGATGTGAACATCAAAGAGTGTGCAGAGTATCATTCCGATGCAAGTCACAGAAAACACAATAATATTTTGAGGCGTTTTCTTCATCTTTTTCAGCATTTTCAGTCCTGCCGATGCGATGAGATATACCACGCAAATCTGAATGCCCTTAAATGCCGCTGCAACGAGCGTAATCTCCATAAACTGCTCGTAAAAGAGCGATACGATATACATAATTATAAAGGACGGCAAACACATGCCGACCGTTGCAACCACCGCGCCGACAAATCCCTTGAGCTTATAACCTATATAGGTCGCTACGTTGATAGCAATAGGTCCGGGTGTGGATTCTGCAATCGCAACTACATCGAGAAATTCGTCGTGATCGATCCAATTTCGTTTTGATATAAATTCATTTTCAAGCAATGCGATGATGGCATATCCGCCGCCAAAGGCGAAACAGCCGATCTTGAGCATTGACAAGAATATTGCAAATAAGATACTCATATTTTCACTCCAAATAGAATCCGTATAACTAATTGTATCATAAAATGTTTGGTTATTCTACTTGATATTATTAAAATTTTAGTTCAAGTCCGCCCCGAAAGCTGTTTTAGGCTTAGGATATCTATGAAAAACAACTGTGAAAATTGGTAAGAAAAAAGTCCGAAACCGTTGTGGTTTCGGAGTTTTCTGCTCCGATATCTAAATCGGTTCGCATTGTTGGCTCGTTGCACCGATTTAGATACCAAGATATTGATGCACAATCGGCCAAGCATCATCTGCATAGAATCTATGGCCGCCGTTACCTTTAATGAGAGTACAACGGGATTCTGCATTAAATGCGTCATAAACGCGTTTTCCGCTGTTAAAAACCTTTTCGGCAGCACCCAACGGGAAAATTTCATCCTCTTTGCCGGACACCTGAATGAAATATTTAGGATATGCCATTGCGATAAGGTCATCCATATCAAAATATTCAGCTATATGAGGAATATAATTACAGGAACAGTGCGGCATAGCTCCTATAGAGTCCTTGTACGTGCACATCGCACACGAAGGCATGGCAAGAACGATTCTATCTTCAAGAGCTGCAACGTATGCAGTCGCAGTGCCTCCGCCCGAGTTGCCCATACAGCAAATCATATCGGTATCTACAACATCCTTAAATTGAGCTTGGATGACGTCTATAAGCCTGGAAACATCCCATACACGCTCGGCGATTGTGGTTCGCCCCATCATAAGCGCTACCATACTCGAGTAAAGGCAACGGGGGCCGTTTTCGTCCCCTCCACATTCGCCAAAATTTCTTTGCTCCAAAGCAATGGCGGCAAACCCTTCTTTAACTGCACGCACACAAAAATCGCGGTCGCCGCCGTTTATGATGTCTTCATCCCCTTCAAATTTAGGTCTGCCCAAAGAAATGTGCATGCCTTTAGAGTGCCCTTGCAAGCAAATCATTACAGGCGGTTTTTCAATTCCGTCGGGAAGCAATAAGTGACAAGGAACGCGGTAGCCGGCTTCGCTTTGATAGGTAAAACGAGTTTCGATAACACCCTCGTTTTTTTCTTGATATTCTATCTTAAAATCCAAATCAACCTTATTAAACTTATCTAGCCCCAAAAGTTGAGAAAGTTTGTTTCTGGCGGAAATCTGCCACTCATTAAAGGTGGAAATATCACAAGACATAGAGGGCGTTACCTTTTGAATTAACGCTATATTATTTTCGAAAGCTGTTTTCATTTTTTTGATTCCTTTCAAAGCGTATTGTTTTTAGATAAATTATAATGTGGGGATAACTTATTGTCAAGCCGATAGCGTGCTGTTTGATGAATTTCCAAAGCCGGAACAACATATATTTGTCCTTATAAAATCTGTAATTTGCCGTAAAGGTGGTTCGAGTTCTCTCAAACACCCCGTTTCAAGCGGAAGCTATCTGCGAAATATAACAGTGAAAATTCATATAGAAAAACTCCGAAACCGTTGTGGTTTCGGACTTTTCTGCTCCGATATCTAAATCGGTTCGCATTGTTGGCGCGTCGCACCGAAAAAGATATCTTTAATATTTTTCTTCTTTTCGTTTGTGTTGAATAATTACTTCTGCCGCCTGAATTTGTGCCGCCGAGGGTAATATTTTCGGCAAGGTATTTTCCATGCCGAGTGCATCATACTTCGAACCGGCATAATTATGATACGGTAACACTTTTATAGCTTTTACATTCTTTAAGGGTTTTAAAAATTGAGCGATCTTCTCAATCTGATTATCATTATGATCCGGAACATAAGGTATTCTGATTTCGCTGCTTTTACCACAAGAATCTATATATTTTAAATTCTCTAAAATGATGCTGTTGCTTTGCCCGGTGCATTTAATATGAACATCTTCATCTATTGCTTTTATATCATACAAGAAGGTGTCAGTATAAGGAATAACCTTATCAATAGCATCTTTAGAAATAAAACCGCATGTGTCAACTGCTGTGTTGATACCGTTTTCTTTCAGGCGTTCCAAGAGAGTAGCGCAAAAATCGGCTTGGCAAAGACACTCGCCACCCGAAAGTGTGACACCGCCGCCCGACGACTCATAAAAATCCCTATCTTCCAAAAGCAAGGGCAATAGTTCTTCAACCGTCACTTCTTTGCCGTATAGAATCTTTGCATCTCCGAGGCAATCTTCCGGAGTAAAATCTTCTTTTTTGCACTCTTTGCAACCTATACACTTATTTTTATAAAAGGCGATCTGTGGCTTAAAAGATATGCTTTCAGGGTTATGACACCAAATACATTTTAGCGGACATCCTTTGAAAAATATGGTAGTTCTTATTCCGTCTCCGTCGTGAACAGCGAAGCGTTTTATATCAGAAATCAACGCTTTCATTGTATATTCTCCGCTCTTAAAATATAAGCATCCTGCTCTTTACGATCCATATTATTCCAAAGTGTATTCCAACCGCAAACCCTTACTTGTAGGTTTTTGTATTTGTCGGGATTTTGCTGTGCATCACGAAGCGTATTTGTGTCAAAGACATTAAATTGAATTGACTGTCCACCTTTTTTCAGATAAGTCATTAAAATCCCTTTGAACACGTTAAAACCGTTTTCACCATCAACGGCGCTTGGATGAAGCATAATATCCAAACAAAATGATTCGTGATAATCAGACGGCGAAAGCTTCGTTGCAGAGTCTACCAGCGCCGTAACGCCGTTTTTATCCATACCGGGTACGGCACTTGCATTTTTAGAAAGCTCTTCTCCTGCATGTCTTCCGTCAGGTAATGCACCAGTGGTTTTGCCCTGCTGCACAAAAGCACGGGCCGAGTGGAAAATTGCTTTATAAACGCCGCCTCTGCTGTTTGGCTTATTATTTGTCTTATTAGCAAAATAGCTTGCCATTGCACCGGCATACGTATCTGCAACCATATCGTTATTTCCGTATTTATGCGTCGATTTTTTTATTTTCGCTTGCAGAAGTTCATACCCTTGCCAATTTCCTTTTAAGGCATCCGCCATTTGAGTCAGGGAAATTTCTTTTTTTTCAAAAACAAATTCTTTGACTGCCATCAAGCTGTCAACGGCACTTGCAAATCCGCAGTTCAGCATGGCGTTGTTGTTGAATTTCACACCGCCGCCATAGCCATCTTTGCCGTTTTTAAGACTGGTTTCTATAGTTGCTGAGTACATAGAAGACGGATTTACAAAGCTTAAAAATCTTTCTGCATCGTTGGTAATCTTCATGCTTTGCTCAATCAGATATTCCCATTGTTTCAGGAATGCAAAATAAAAATCTTCAAATGTTTTTATTTCGGAAACTTCACCTGTTTTAATGCCCACCTGCTTATTTGTGACGGTATCAAAACCGTTGGTAAACACAAACTCCACCGCTTTTGCCGCATTGACGTAGCCTGAGGTAGAAGATACCTCATTTGCTCTGACACCGGTTTCATAGCAACCCCTAACGTCATAGCTGATCGCTTCTTCATAGGTTGCACCGTATCCCATAATCGCCTTGATCATTGCGGGCTCACAACAAAAAACTACACTCGCATTTTTTCGGTGAATCATATCAAACGCCTTCATTAAAATTTCATCGGGAGTATTTTTGTTGATTTTCAACTGTATCTTTGGATTATATATTTCAAGTTCATCATACACATCAAGTATCTCATAGGACAGCTCATTATATTTCGTACTACCGTCCAGGTTTGTACCTCCCATATAAAACGGCTGTCCCCAATAGTTCCCTATGGCAGACCATTGCATCAAAAAATACGACAAATAATTACGCGCGTCTTCTTTGGTGATCTTGCCCGATGCAAGATCGTTTTTGTAAAACCCATACAAGGTATTATCAAGACCATTTCCAAGAGAACGAACTTGATAGCTGTCAATGCTTTCTGAAATGATAAAATAAAGATAAATCATTTGCAGGGCTTCGTAAAAAGAGGTGGGGGCACCATCCCGCAAATGTTTCAGACAGGTTGCAATAGCAGCCGCTTTGGCAAAGTTTTGCTGCTCAGCCACTCGGTACATTCTGTCGATCAGTTTGATGATTGCGGTATATTGAATCTCAATGCCCTCAAAAAAAGCAGACATTTCTTCATTTAAAGTGTCGTTTTTCTTGTGTTCTTCCTTGTATTTTCTTGCCCTGTCTCTAATGCCCACAAAGCCTAATTCCATTATAGATTTCCAATCCGGCACAACGTGGTCGTAATCCGTCCAGATCATTACCGCACCCGAACGATTAAAATCATCAGAGCGTTCCAACGTTTCAGGGTCGCGATGAGTCCTTGCTTCGTGTTCCCATTTTTGGAAGGTAGTATTATTTGCTAATCGGTTAAGAGAATAAAGTCCGACAAAATAATCGTGTTCATTTATGTATAAACGCTCGTTCTCAAGAACATATTTAATAGCCATTGCCCGCGAAACCGGATGCGGTAAATTTTCAGTTTCTTTTGAAAGCCTTTCAAGTCCATTCAAAAGTGCATCATCATCAATCCCGCTTTCTTCGATATATCCGATGCCGTGATAGGCCATACGCATAAAAGCATTAAACTCTTTTTCAGGATCGTGATACTTTCTTTCAACAAAATATCTATCTGTTTCTGTAATCATATCAGCACCGCCTTTCGAATTCATTTTATAACAAAATAGCGCTTAATACCATAAATAAAAAGAAAGTAATTGACTATTTCGAAAGTGAATTATATAATAATTAGTGGTGATAATATGGAAAAATTTATGAATCATAGTTTTACAATTGGGGAAATCACATTTGTTAATATTGTCAAAGCAGGAACAGGCGCCAAAGTTCACAAAAACAGAAAAAGCCATGGACTTGCCGTTTTTCTCGGTGGTGAAAGAACCTTTTATTTTGAACACAAAAAAATAAAGGTTGAGGGAAATACAATCGTATATTTTCCTAAAGGCTCCAACTACACAATAAAGGAAAAAATATCATTTGACTGCTATGCAATCAATTTTGAAATGCCTGACAATGCCTGCTTTGAACCCTTTTCATTCAAAGTTAAAAATGTAAATGCCTATCTTGAAAGCTTTAAGCAAGCGCAACGACAACAAATGCGTAAAACCACAGGGTATGATTCAAAAATCAAATCCGAACTCTATAATATCATTTACAATATGCAATCGGAGTATAATCTGCCGTATACAAACTCCAAAATTATAGAACCGGCAATAAACTATATTCACTCAAATTATTATAAAAAGAATATAAGTGTTGAATATCTGGCATCATTATGCGGAATAAGCACCGTATATCTTAGAAATACTTTTATCAAGTTATTCGCACGCCCGCCCCTAAAATACATAAACAATCTAAAAATGGCTCGGGCAAGGGAGCTACTTGATTCACGGTTTTACAAGGTAAGCGAAGTGTGCTTTCTTTCAGGTTATAGCGATGAAAGTTATTTCTGTCGCGAATTTAAAAAACATTTTGAGATGACACCCAGCGACTATATGAGAATGGCTGAAAATTAATACACCTCAAAGAGACTCCATCCCCTATAAATTTAGTCCAAGTCCTCCCCAAAGGTCGTTTTTGGGGAATGATATCTTTTGAATTGCACCTTGAAAAATGGCACGAAAAAACCCAAGAACCATTGCGGCTCTTGGGTTTTTGACACCGATATCTTTTTCGGTGCTACTTTATGGTTGCGGAGGGAGGACTTGAACCTCCGGCCTCCGGGTTATGAGCCCGACGAGCTACCAACTGCTCTACCCCGCGGTATTTAATACTCTTATTGAGAGAGTATTAATATTATATACCAATCAAATAATAAAATCAAGTCTTTTTTAAATATTTTTACTTAATCTTTATAAAATCGAATTTATTGCCAACAGTACACCAATTCTTGATGCGTTAAAAATAGTACCGCCTTGCATCCAAACAGCAAAAGGTTCTCTTAACGGTGCATCGGCAGAAAGTTCTATAGAAGAGCCCATTGTAAAAGCACCTGCAGCCATAATAACTTCACTATCATAACCGGGCATTTCACAAGGTTCCGGTGATACAAAAGAATCAACAGGTGCGCCCATTTGCATTCCTTTACAAAAATCAATTAATTTTTCTCTTGTGCCTAATTTCACACATTGAATAATATCATTTCGCTTCTCATTGAATTTCGGTGTCACTTCATAACCAAGCAACTCTAATAAAGCCGATGCATATATAGCAGTTTTAAGGGCCTCACCCGTTACATTTGGTGCATTATAGACACCCATAAATAATTCTCTGTTTAAGCCTAAAGTAGCTCCGACCTCACCAGCTGCTCCCGGGAAAGTCAATCTGTCAGCACACTGAGTTACTAAATCTTTCTTTCCCGCGATATAACCTCCGGTAGGAGCTATACCGCCGCCCGCATTTTTAATAAGTGAGCCGACTATAATATCTGCCCCTTTGCTGCATGGCTCATATTTTTCAACAAATTCGCCGTAACAATTATCTACAAAAATAATGCTTTGAGGACTGATTTCCTTAATTTTTGCTGATATTTCTCCTATTTCGTCAACAGAAAGACTCGGTCTTAAGGAATACCCTCTTGAACGCTGAATATGTACAACCTTATAATATTTACTTTTTACCTTTTTTAATATTTCATCAATATCAGGTTTTTCATTAAGCAAAGGTACTTCTTCATAATTAATGCCAAAATCCCTTAAAGAACCGTTTTTTTCTCCGTTTATACCGATTACACCTACTAAAGTGTCATAAGGAATACCGGTTGACGCAAGCATTGTATCGCCGGGCCTTAAAAGTCCGAACAAAGCAACTGTCAAAGCATGAGTTCCGCAAAGAAAATTATGTCTTATAATACAACTTTCTGCTCCTAAAGCATCTGCCATAACATTATCTAATACTTCCCTGCCTCTATCTGAATAACCATATCCGGTACTTGCAACAAAATGAGATTCACTTACTTTGTTTTTAATAAAAGCAGATAACATTTTTTGTTGATTATAAGACGATATATCTTCAATTTCCGAAAATTTATCTTTTACTAATTTCATTGCTTCATCATCAAGCAAAGTTAACTTTTTATCAATATTAAAAAAAGGTAGTTCCATTTTTATCTCTTCCGTTATAAATATAAAATTGGTTTACATAATCATATCCGCGTTTTTCATAAAATGAGTTTAATTTATTCTCACACATCACGAAAATATCTTCTTGTTTCAGGGAATGCTCAAACAAATCAAGACATTTTGTAGCATAGCCCTTCCCCCTTGAATCGGGTAAAGTTATTAAAGAAAAAATAACAGCACTATTTTCAGCAATATGTGCAAAAACACAAGTTTTTCCCAAATAGCAATACGCTGATGAACAACCGTGTCTTATTCGGTAATTTATATCAGTGTACCACGCATTGTAATTGTCTATTTTACAGACATTAGTTAAAACACTTGCTGCTCTTTGTAAATCTGTTTCAAGTTTACATAATTCTGTTTTGTTTTCTTTATAATAAATGTTTCCTGTTTGTTCAATGCATAAAGGTAACGATTTAGAAGTAACCAGGCTATCAAATCCGATAGCAGCAATAAATTTTAAAAACTCTGTTTTATTCAGGTTATCATTACACCAAAGAGTGATAACACCATCAATTTTTGAAATTACAGCAGTAGTCTCGCCTTCTACTTCCTGATACCAAAACCAGGCAAAATCATATTTGTTACCGTAAGCATTAAATGATGACTTAATTCTTGTAAACAGGCAGTCGGGTTTTATCTCAGGAAATTCAAATTCATCGTCAATCAATCTAATCATAAAAATTATAAACTGTTCACAAGTTCCTTATAATGTTTTCCTCTTAATTCAAAATTCGGATAAGCATCAAAAGACGCGCAGGCGGGACTTAATGTAACAATATCTCCCTTTTTCGCTTTTTCGTGAGCGACTTTAACTGCTTGTTCTAAATTGTCAACATTAATTATTTCCATACCGCTATCTGCAAAGCCCTCATATTCCCTGATAACTTTTTCAATTTTAGGTGCAGTAGGTCCGCTTAAAATCAATATTTTAATTTTCTTTATTGCGTGCGGTGCTAATACATCAAACGGAATATGTTTATCATAACCGCCTCCGATTAAAATTACTTTCTGATCAAAGGCTGCAAGACCTGCAATAGTTCTTGAAGGACTTGTTGCTATTGAGTCATTATAATATCTTACACCGTCAAGTTCTCTTACGTATTCAATTCTGTGCTCTACACCTTTAAACTCAACAGCAGTCTTTTTAATATTTTCTACCGAAACATAACCCCAAACTGCAGCGATTGCAGCAAGGAAGTTTTCAACATTATGTTCGCCTAAAATTTTAATGTCACTGCGCTCAAGAATTTTTGTAATTCCATTTCTGTCGCTGTAATAAAGCGCGTTATCTCCTCCTCTGTAAGTACCGTTTTCCACTCTGCCCTTATAACTGAACATCAAAGTTTGTCCTCTTACATCTTCAACAAACTTTCTTGTGATTTCATTATCTGCATTAAGCACTGTTCTTGAAAAAGCATTTTGATGAATCATAATATTTTTCTTTGCATTAATGTACTCATCCATATCTTTATGAACATCTAAATGATTCGGAGCTACATTGGTAATTACACTGATGTCAGGACTTTTTCTTGCTGAAATAAGTTGAAATGATGATAATTCAATTACTGCACAGTCATTAATACCTATTTCTTCAATAATCGGTAAAAGCGGTCTGCCGATGTTGCCGCCTAAATGCACTTTATATCCTTGATTTTCAAGCATTTTAGCAATAATTGTAGTAGTTGTAGTTTTTCCGTCCGAACCTGTAACTGCAAACATTTTGCAAGGACAGATGTCTAAAAACACCTCCATTTCGGAAGTAACAATTATTCCTCTTTTTCTTGCATCAACAAGTTCGGGCAAAAAATAATTCATACCCGGTGTCCTGAAAATTACATCTACATCTATATTTTTTAAATAATCAGCACCGAGTATTAATTTTGCACCGTCTTTTTCAAGTTGCTCTGCCGTTTCTTTATCTAGTTGGTCCAATGTTCTTCTGTCACAAGCGTAAACATCTGCACCGTATTTCATAAACATTGAAATAAGCGGTAAATTACTTCTTCCTATACCGCAGAATGCTACTTTTTTGCCTTTCATATTTTCAAAGAATTTTTCTGCTTTATAAAACATATATAAACTCCCTTTCGTGAGTATAATCTATAATTACTGTCGACTTAATATTTTATCATATTAGAACATATAAGTCAAATTAAAAACTTCGTTTTATATACATGAGGTTTTTATTTGTCTTAACCAACAAAAAAACATAGCCACAATTAGTGACTATGTTTTTTGACTATCCTGATTTTAAAAAGAATTTTTAATTCATACCACGAAAGCCCATTCCACCTTTTCCTCCGAAGCCTCCCTGTCCGCCCATTTGACCGGGGTTATTTTCAGATCCGTCATTAGTTGTAACATCTGCTCCGTTATTAGAATAAGATCCGTCGCAGTCAAGAGCAGTATTTCCGTTTCCGTTGCAAGTGAGGTTCAAACTTCCGCCATTAAGTGTCAATGAATTATTTGAATCAATGCAATCTCCGCTTGAAACAATTACGAAAGTGCCACCGTTAATAGTAATAAAAATATCAGATTTATCATCACCCGCTGCATTAATTCCGTCGTCAACAGCAGTTATATTAAAACTTCCGTTATCAATTGTAATACTATTGCCTTCAATTCCCTCATAGCAATATGAAATAGTAAAATCTCCGTTTTGAATATTTACATTTGTATCCGAATGTATTGCATCATCACCGCTTTTAATATCAAAAGTTCCTCCGCTAACTGTAATATCATTACATGCGTGAAAAGAATCATCTTGAGTATCCATTACAAAACTACCATCTGTAATTGTTAACGTGCCATCGGACTTTATTCCTTTTATACTTTCAGAATCAACAGTTTCAGTTGATGCAGTTGTTTGAAGATTATCTCTTGCTCCAAATCCCATATTATCTGATACCATAGCAGCACCGGCACTGCCTTCTCCTGTTGTAATTGTAAAATTACCGTTTTCAATTTGCAAATAAGCGGCGGCACTTATACTATCGCCATTAGATTTAATTGTAAAATCTCCGCCTGCAATATAAATAAAGCCTTTTTCTGGATCATCATTGTTTTCAGCGTGCAAACCGTCTTTATTTGATGTAATTGTAAAATCTCCGTTCGAAATTCTTATACTGTCTTTACCCGAAAGGCCATGACTTGCGGAAGTAATATCGTAAGTACCGCCGGTTATAACCAAATCGTCCTTTGATACAATTCCGTGTCCTGCCTGTGCAGTAATCGACAAGGTACCCGAACCGTTCAGGGTTAAGTCTGATTTTGAGAATATAACTGCATCAATATTGTTTTCATCTATTGCAATATATTCGCCTGTGTTTTCAAAGGTATTTTCAGTTCCTGATGCGGTGGTTATAAAAACCTTATCCGCTTCAACAACATATACCGCTGCCGAAGTCTTGTTTGTAATTTTAACACCGTTTAGTATCAGTCGTATTTTATCCGTATCTTCTGCATCAACGACAATCATACCGTTATTTAAAACGCCGGAAAGAATATAAGTGCCCTCATCAGTTATTGTAAGTCTACAAAGATTAATGGTAAGTTCACTTACACCATGAAGGATGGCTCTGTTACAAGTGCTAACGGATGGTATGTATCAGGTACTAACGATATTTATATTGACCTTAATGCAGGTCAAATGGGCGAAGTTACTATGCTCTGGACAGCAGCACACGAAATTTCTCACTTTATTAAGGAATGGTCTCCTAAAAAGTGGAAGGCTATGGCAGACTTTATTATGAAAGCATACAGTGAACAAAAGGATGTTTCAATAGAAAGTATGCTTAATAAACAGATTGCCAAAATCAAGCACAGACCTGATGCTAAATCAAAAACAGCATCTCAAATAAGAGATGAGGCATATGAAGAACTTGTATCAGATGCTCTCTCTGAGATGCTTGTAGATGGTTCTGTAGTGAATGTCCTTGCAGAAATTAAGCAAAAAGATAAAAAGTTATGGCAAAAAATCAAAGAAGCTGTTCAAGATTTGCTTAAAAGATGGGGCGAGATACTTGGTGTGTATGAGGGTAGAACTCTTGAATCCGAAGAGGCGAAAGTTCTTAAAGGTATGGAGGACACCTTCAAGCAATTACAAAAAATGTTTGCCGATGCATTTGCCGATGCTAATGCAACCTTTGAGGCTATTGGAGAAACAAAAAACACCACCACTGAGGGTGATGTGAAATTACAAACTCGTAATGTTAATGGTAATCAGGTGGTTTGGATAGAGCAAAATATCCTTAAAGAAAACAAAGGATTGCCAATTCATCAGTTTATAGCCAATTTCATAGCAGAACATATTGGGGAAGTTTATACAATTATAGAAAGCGGACAAAAGGTATATATTGGTGAGGACTTGCCAAGTGAGTATACACAATCAAAATATACAAAAAAATTATTGCGAAATAACCCTAATATTATTAAAGCAAAGAATAAAGCCTCTGCAAATCTCGGTGAGATGATAGAGATTGCTACAAATCGAAGATGGGAAAAAACAAAACATATTGAAAATAAAGATGCCAAGTATGGTATGTATAGGTATGATACTCGATTTGGCCTCCCAATTATGAATGCAAATGGCGAGGTTGTTGGTGCAAATGTATATAATGCCGAGCTTGTTATTCGTAATGCTTTAGATGGTAAAAAATATCTTTATGATATCGTAGGAATTAAAAAAGATATTGCTTCTTCTGATTGGTTGTCAAAAAAGACTACCAGTGCGACAGAAAAATCTGTCGGACAGAAAAACAATATCTCTACAGATAGTATATCACAAACATCCAAAAAAAGTCAAATAAAATTGTCGGATAGGGGCATAGATACTCAAATCAACCAATCAATGACAATGGAAGCTGAAACAACCGAAGAGATAAAGTTTTCTGAGAGAACAAACAATTTTTATTATGAATATCTTGAAGAAATGCCAGTTGATGATTATAATAAACTCACGATAAAAAAACCAATAAAAGTGTCGAAAGATGTCTATGCTGCAGTAAACTCTGCACGAACTCAATTGTATGGTGATATAGCAGTAGAAGACATACCTATCATAGATATTATAAATCTTGGTGAATATGGTGTTTTAAATAGCAATGATTTTTATTTTATTCGCAATGCTGATAAAATA
>JAXJSP010000023.1:0-1942 GCA_036310005.1 Acutalibacteraceae bacterium
CATTTTAATGTGCGAAGTTTGAGTTATGGTTAGGGTGTCAAAAGTGATGATAAAAGCACTCAAATATAGTAAAATATAATTATAAAAACTATATGAATGTGCGGTGATATTATGGCTTTTAAAACAAATCAATTTCAACAAATGAACTTATTTGATCCTTTATATTCCATGAGCGAAAGAAACAAACGGTTTCTACAAAAATCATGGGCAAATGACTTTGCAAATATTGTTTTTCCTGCAATCAATGAAGAGCGTTTTTCTGTTCTTTATAGTGACAATGCAGCTACCAGACCCAATACTCCGGTCAATGTCACTGTAGGTGCTCTCCTTATTAAGGAAATGTTTGGACATACCGATGAAGAGTTCTTGGAAACTTTACTTTTTGATATACGCTATCAGTATGCGCTTCATACAACCGGATGTGATGAGCAGCCAATTAGTGATCGGACTTTCAGTCGTTTTCGCGAGAGGCTTCTTGCATATGAAAGAGAAACAGGTATTGATCTGCTAAAACAGGAAATGTATGCTTTGGCAAAAAAATTTCAGGAGTTTCTTTCTATTTCACCATCCGTTAAACGTATGGATAGTATTATGATTGCTTCATCATGCAAAACCATGTCCAGACTGGAATTGTTTTATTCTTGTGTATCAGCTGTTGTGAAAACTTTTCATCGTCTTGGCGCTGACCATCTTTTGGGGGGTTTTGAACATTATATGGAAGAAGATGATAAAAACGATACCATCTACCGTTGCAAACCTGAAAATGCAGAACAGCGTTTATTGTCCATAGCTCAGGATGCAGTGCGCCTTTTAGCATATATTGAAGATATGCCGGAGGAGCTTGTTGAATTTCAAAATTTAAAACGTCTTGTATCTGAACAGATTGTCTTAAATGACAATGAAGTGAAACTCGAAACAAGCAAAAACATTTCAACTGACAGTTTGCAGAATCCGTCTGATCCAGATGCATCGTATCGATATAAAGCAGGAAAAAAACACACCGGTTATGTTGGAAATTTTGTTGAAACCATAGATGAACATGGTGCTATCATTACTCAGTATGATTATCAAAAAAATATTCATGCAGATCATTCCTTCTGTGAAGAAGTTATTGACGAAATGGGTATGCAAGCAAACAAAGTCACTCTGATAGCAGATGGAGCCTATTCCGGTATGGACAATGTAGCAAAAGCTCAGGAAAATAATATCGAATTAATCACAACCGCATTAACAGGTCCTGCACCAAGCGACATTCATAATGGTTTTAAAATTGACAGAGAAAAACACGAAGTTCTTAGCTGCCCTATGGGACATCAACCTGAATATTATAATCATAACGAAAAACGAGATGATTATCGTATTATTTTTGCAAAAGAACATTGTGAAAACTGTCCCAACCGTGATAAATGCAAAGCGAAGATACAACAAAAAAATGCTGTTGTAAAAATATCTCAAAACATGGTAGACAGAGCCAACTATATTAAAAGCATATCCACTGCTGAATACATTGAACTGCAGAAAAAACGCAACGGTGTAGAAGGTATTCCTTCCATACTCAGACGCAGATACAATGTAGACAGGATACCAGTGCGCGGTTTTTTGGCCTCGAAGCTTTGGTTTTCATTAAAAATCGGAGCTATCAACATCAACAGGCTACTCAAAGCAATAATTGATCAAGTTCATTTTATGAAATTTTCAAAGTTCATAATAAATTTAAACTATATTTTTTCTGTGTTGATAATATATGTTTTTTTATCAGCACTTTTGACACCCTAACCAGTAAGTATAATAAAAAAGGTACTAAATGTATGCCATAGAAAGGAAGAGAATACATGAATTTACAAGAACAATTAAAATTAATAGGAGAGATGAATACTAGAAGATTTTTCAAAGGTGGGGAAGATGATATAGAGTTTTTTGAAAATAATTTAAATATATTAAA
>JAXJSP010000024.1:0-6771 GCA_036310005.1 Acutalibacteraceae bacterium
CCGTTGACGAGCTTGAGGCAAGCCCAAATGCAAGCTTTATCCGTGTAATAAGTGGGAACAGCCTTGACGATGTGCAAAGGATATTGAACAGAATTGAGAGGATAGCTTATGAACAAGCCAATAATTAAAAGACTTACAGAGCTTGAAAAAGAGTTTTTCCGTGATGTGTGGGCTGATATTACATACAATGACGGAAGAAAAGAGCGGTTAAAGATTATTGATGTTTTGAACTTTTACACCAACGGCAAGACACCGCCAAAGATAACCGATGTATCATTTATCGGTGATGTATCACGGCAGGGCATTTTGCCTGACCTTGTAAAATACTTTATCGAAACTAACCGATAAGCAACAAAAAAGCGGTTGAGGATTTACACCTTAACCGCTGATTTTTTATGTAGGTATTAAAGCCAAACCGTTACTACAAAGGCATTTTTCAAGTAGTAGGTGTTCACTTTATACCTGTTTGGTGGAGCGGACTGTTCTAAAAATGAACACTCAAACGCTTTATTGTCTGCCTCAATATCCGATAAAAGCTTATCATCAATAGTTATCGGCGTATCTCCGCTATTGAAAATAAAGGATATTTTATCATCATACAAGTATATAGCATTCACAAATACATTGATGAGAGTTTTCCTGTATCTTATATCGTCCGCTTTTCCTTTTTGTAATTGTTTGAGGAAAAACTTAATATCAGTTACCGTCAAATGCACTTGACTTGCTTTTTCAATGGCGAACTGCTTTTCTATTTCCGCTCTCTCATTCTGTAATTTTACAACTTGCTCATACATCAACTTGCGGACACTTTCCTCACCGCATTCAGCAATAGCACTTGCGACATTTTCCTGTTTGCGTGTGTTCTCTTTCAAAAGCTTTTGCAAGCGTTTATAATTTGAGTTGTCCTGTTCTTTTTCGCAAAGAGCCACAACTTCACGAGCAATCCTTTGTATGTTCTCATCTGTTAAAAGCTTGCGACATTCAGAAATAACAAGGTTTTCGATATAATCTTTATCGACTAACTTTTTATCACACACCTTTTTGATTTTGCCGTTGCAAGCGTAATAATGATAATGTTTGCCGAGCTTACCTGTACCGCCGTACCCTCTCATCATTTCTTTACAATGACCGCAGAATAATTTTGTAGTCAGTAAATATTCCTCTTTTGCCTTTGCTTTTGCAGGGGCTTTTTTGTTTGTTTCCATTATCCGAGCGACTTTATAAAACAAATCATCATCAATAATACGAGGTATTCCGTCAGGTATTTCTTTTTCTTTGTAGGTGTATATGCCAATATACCGCTTATTTTTCAATATCGTTCTCAAAGAGTTTTTATTGAACGCCACGCCACGAGAGGTTTTATATCCCTGTGCGTTGAGAATATCGCATATTTCAACAACGGTTTTACCGCTTGCGTATAACTCAAATATCTGTTGAACTATCGGAGCAGTTGCCTCATCAATATAAAACTGCTTATCAATGATTTTATATCCAAGTGCAGGATAACCACCTGTGCAAAGACACTTTTCGGCGTTTATATCCATACCACGCCTTATTTTTTGTGATAATTCAGCGGAATAGTATTCAGCCATACTTTCAAGCAATCCCTCAACGAGAATACCGCTTGCGTCATCTGTGATATTCTCACGAGCGGAATACACTCTGACTCCGTTCTTTTTGAGTTTTGCCTTGTAGGTTGCACTATCATAACGGTTACGAGCAAATCTATCTAACTGATAAACGAGAACGCCGTCAAAATGCTTTTTATTGCTATCCTCAATCATTTTAAGAAATTGAGGACGGTTATCCGTTGTACCTGATAAAGCTCTGTCTATGTATTCGGCAATAACAGTATATCCCTGTTTGTGTGCGAAATCGTAACAGGTTTTAAGTTGTCCCTCAATGCTCTGTTCATTCTGTGAGTGTGAGGAAAAACGAGCATATATAACTACATTCATAATCCCATTAACCTCCTTTTTTCTGCGTTTGATTTACGCCTGTTTGGGCGTTCTTGTTTTGGCATTTCATCAGAATATAAATAACGATGTAGCACGAGGATATTTTCTTTGTTTGGTGCTTTTTTCAAATTATCCATAAGGCATTTATATGTTTTATTAAGGTTTTCGCAAGCCTCATCATCACCCTCTATGTACCATTTATTATAGATAGTCTTTTTTCTATCTCTAAATCTTCTTTTTATGGTATCAATCGCATTAACACAAGAGGCTTTTTCTCTTAATACCTTTGTATCACAATCAACCATATCAAAGCAGGGGCTTAATCTTTTGCAATATTCTTCTTTAAGAGTTTGAGTAAAAAACCACCGCTCACAATGTTTGCATTTTACGAGCTTATATCCGTCAGATAAAGCAAAGTGAATTGTTGAAAAAATAATATCTTTAATATCTGTGCTTTCGTATTCATAAAAAATTTTATCTGTAACGCTATCTGTTTTCAATGGGAAAAACCTATCGTTGATTATTTCACACAATGTTGGATTTATATGTATTCTTTTTTCGTTTGCGAACACAGAAAGAAACTCTAAAGAAAAATTATTGTATGAAATATATTGTTTATATAATTTTTCTGCTTTGTGTAATTGATGAACAAAAACAAGTGAAGCTTTTTCACTTGCACCGATAAACAAGGTTTTCAATCGCTCAAAGGGATTATCAGTTGCAATCAAATCACCGAGTAAATAGGTAAAGTCGAGTAAATAATTATGTGTATAATAGTCAAAAGCGAAATCTTCAAGTGGCGTTTCATTATCATCTAAAGATTTTATATACTCACTTTTCTCATCTTGCGAGTCATAATCAAGCCTTAAAGCTATTCGTACTTTAGGAGAGTTTTTTTCATAATAAGCATAATATCGTTGTTTCAAAATATCACCGTCCTTAAAAGTTAAAATCTCCGTTTTCAATATTAGTATATCATAGTTTTTTAACTTTGTCAATAGTCTATGGACTTGATATAATTATAGCATAGATGAGGCTTATCTAAATCTATACAAAAGAGTAGCTACTTTTGGAAAGTGAAACAACTATGAAACTTTTAGATGTGTTAAGCGAAAGGAACATATCAAAACTACAACTTGCTCTCAAAGTGGGAATAACGCCGAGCGACCTGTACTGTGCATTGAATGGCACAAAGCCGTTCTATCCGAAATATAAAAGAAAAATATCGGAATTTTTACAGATTGACGAGGCAGAGCTTTTCGCAGAGAGCGAGGGCAAAAAATGATTGAATTATCAAACAAACAAGCACGAGAAATAGCCCTCTCTATTTATTCCGATATTTCCGAATACATAGCAAATCATAAAGAGGAATATTTAGCATTTTTAGAGGAAGAAAAAAAGGCGGTGATAAGTATTGACGGACAATGAAAAATTTGATTTTTGCTTGTTGAATATGTCATCAGAGGAAATATCAAGGCTGTTAAATGACGGATTTTCTATTGATGATATTTGCGAGGCTGTCAAGAATGTATCACAAAGAACGGTTGAAAGCTTTAATTTCTTTACTATCTCAAATTTGACCGATGAAGAAAAGATACCGCCTGAATTTATCGTTGAAAGCCTTGTACCTGTGGGGCTGACATTTATCAGCGGTGCTCCAAAGCTCCGAAAGTCTTTTTTAGCTTTACAGTTAGCCTCTGCCGTTGCAACAGGCACGGACTTTTTATCATTCAGAACAAAGCAATGCACAGTTTGTTATTTTGACCTTGAGGGCTCAAAAAGTCGTATTTCAAGCCGTTCAGACAAAATGGGTATTGTAATGCCTGATAACCTTTTAATATCGAATACGCTTGAAAATGGCATTGCTGACGGACTTATAGAACAGCTGTCTGCATTGATTGACAACAGGCAAGATATACGCCTTATTATCCTTGATACATACAGCAGAGCAAGAGGCACATTCAAAACATACGGAGCAAACGCCTATGACAGCGATGTGCAACTTTTATCACCTTTACAGAGGTTTGCAATCAATAAGAAAATAGCCGTTTTATGCGTACATCACGACAAAAAGGGAGCGGGATTTTGTAATGATACCTTTGAACGCTTGTCAGGTACAATGGGTATTTCAGGCTCTTGCGATAGTGTGCTAAATCTTATCGGTGACGGAAAGCGTTTTGACGGTAGAGCTACACTTGAATATTGTCCGAGAGATGTAAAAGGGGGCGAATTAAAGCTCTGTTTTGATGATAGCTCTTGCAGGTGGAAAATATCGGAGTTTACAGAGGAAAACAATCCTTTTGTGCTATGGGTAAAAGACAATATCCCCGACAAAAGCAAAAGCATTTTTATTCCTTATGCAGAGGCATATTCAGGAGCTTATCACAAATATTCCGAAAAGCCTCACGAGGCAATTTTGAAAGCCGTTGCAGAAAACAAACAACTGTTATTTTCTGAATATGATGTTGCTATTCAAACAGGTGTAAAAAGCAATGACAAAAGAGGTATAAGGATATTCAGAGTATAAAAAGGCTGTGTCCGTCTGTCCCTTATGGGCTATCTAATATAAAAATAGGGACTAAAAGACGAATTATTCTTCCGCTATTGTCCCCTGTGGGACGGACGACACCGCTATATCAAAGGAGTGATTTTATTTTATGGAAAATTCAGCGGTTTACATTGAAAAGGTATTGAAACACTATTACAAGAAACTTGCTAAATTAAAAAAGGAACTCAAAGAAACCGAAGATATAATCACGGTTTTTGAGGAATTGAAAAGAGGTGAAAACAAATGACAGATTATAACGCAATGCTTATCGACCTTTTGAATGATAAAATCAGACAATGGGAGCGGAAATGTGATGAGCAAAGAAAAGAAATCAATCGGTTAAAAAAACAGCTCCGAGAGATTAAGAAAAACGAAAGCGAGGGCGAATGAATGACCGAAACCGAAAAGATAGAAAAACGCAGGGCGTATCAAAGAGAGTATTATAAAAATTATCGCAAAGGCAAAAAAGCCCTTGAATATGTGTGCAATGTTGAACAGGCAAAAAAGGACAGAGAAAAAAGGCGAAAGCTTTTACAAAAAATTGCTTGTTGTTTGCTTGTTGCTGTGTGTTTGATGTGTTTTTCAGCTTGCGATAATGAGCCGAAAATACTATATCAGAGTGAAAGTGTTGAGGTTGTCCGAGAGGGCAATAAAACGGCTGTATATGACCTTTTAGCAGATAAGGAATACTCTTTCCGCTCCGTTCGTGTAAAGCATTCTGAAAGCGTTTTCGAGCCTTATACAACGGTTGACACCGATACAATAAAAATCGAGATTATACCGTCAGGCTTGCGAGTATATGACAAGACGGCAAACAAGATTTTTACATATCAGCGAAAAAGTTTACACAATAAGGGGTGATTAAATGGAATTGAAACCGAAAGACGAACACATCTTGACCGCTCTGTTATCCTGTGGGAGTATAGCGGAAGCCGAGAAAATTTCAGGCGTTAGCCGTACCACGATTTACAACAGGCTTGCAGATGAAACATTCAAGGCAGAATATGACCGCAGGCGTTCACTTGTTTTGAATGAGGCTTGTAATTCACTACAAGCAACATTGACAAAGGCGGTTGACACAATCAGGGGTATTATGGAAGATACGGACACAGCTCCGCAGGTGCGATTAAATGCCTCTGCCCTGATATTGCAAAATTGCTTGAAGTACACCGAACAGGCAGACATAATTTCAAGAATTGAAGAACTTGAAAAAAGTATGAATAATTAAATTATAAGGAGATTTTGAACTATGGCACAATATAGAAATGTTAAAGAATTTTTAGATAAAATCAATGATAAATACAAGGCACATAGAGCCGAGTATGAAAGACTAAACGAGCTTTTCAATCGTAATGTGGAATAATGGAAAAAAGAGGTTGCAAGAGGTTGGAGCAATCAGCAAATGCAAAAGGAAGCAAGGGCAAAGCACGAAGCGGAACAAAGCGAAATCAAAAACGCTCTTGAAGAATTGAGAAGAACGGCAAGCACGGACTTTGAAAATATCCTTGCTGAAGCTGATGATGTATTCGGCAGATATAACCGAGCCACAGGCGATAAATTAGACCTTGCAACAGTCGAACTGTTAAAAAGTGGCATTTTATCCGATAATGAAATAAAGGCACTTGCAAAAGATTTTGAGGGAAATGTTGCAATGCTCCGTATTATTGGCAAATATGCAGACGAAAGGGCAAGTAAAGATAATATTGAGATGATAGCACTTGCACACAGTTTGAAAAATGCTGAAATTCCATACCGTGAGCCGTTGGAAAGACTTGTATTTTGGAGTGAAAATGGTTTGAAAGATGATACCATAAAGGCAATGGCACATAATAACCATTATGAAAATACATATAATGAGTTGGTAGAACAGAGCGAGGGCGTTTATATCAAGGTGAGCGACTAATGAAAAAAGATGTATTGAAACGCCTTGAAATATTGGAAAATGACGAGGTAATCGAAATCGAAGATATTTCAATGTATGAAAGAGAAATTTTCGGAGATGACGAGGGGGCAGACGATGAAAAGCATAATCGAAAGATTGAGAAAACTTGAACAGATAGCACCTGATAAGCTTGTTATCCTTGCAGACTTTGACGGAGTGGAAAAGCAATGCACCGTTGACGAGCTTGAAGCAAGCCCAAATGCAAGCTTTATCCGTGTAATAAGTGGGAACAGCCTTGACGATGTGCAAAGGATATTGAACAGAATTGAGAGGATAGCTTATGAACAAGCCAATAATTAAAAGACTTACAGAGCTTGAAAAAG
>JAXJSP010000025.1:0-7750 GCA_036310005.1 Acutalibacteraceae bacterium
AGTAAACCTAAGTCTAACAAACAACCATATAAACCGCCTTAGGCAGTAAATGTATTGTTAGTCGCAATTACCAACAGCACTGACAAAGTACCATATAAACTGCCTTCGGCAGTTAGAATTCAAAGGGCATAATAATCGGCACATTAAGTTCTTCTTTTAAAAATGTCATCAGATTTCTGACATATTCCGTTATGTAAGAATAAAAGTTTTCATAGGCGATGACTATTGTTTCTTTATAGGAACTTGCAACCCCGTAACCGTACAGACCGACTAAAAAGGCTGCAAAAATAACACAGCAAGCAATAATTAAATTACGGTGCTTTTTAATCATTCGCCCATCCCTCCTTTATATTTTATTACAGTATAACACAAAAGTGTTTTGCTTGTAAAGAATACCTGTAATTGCTATTAATTTTAACTTGTTATTGAATGGACAATATAGTATAATTACTTTGTATAACTATATATAGCGGGAGATACGGTATGCACTATCTTGATAACTCTGCCACAACTCCACTTTGTGAGCAGGTTAAATCGGCTTTACTCAGCAGCGCGGATAATTTCGGCAACCCCTCGTCACTTCATATACTCGGAATGAACGCTGCCGAAATATTGGACAAAGCAAGGCTGAATTTAGCAAATATTTTAAAAGCGAAAACGGATGAAATTTATTTTACTTCCGGCGGTACCGAGGCTAATAACCTTGCTGTTTTCGGTGTCGCAAAGGCGCTTAAAAAACAAAAAAGACATTTTATTACCACGCTTATTGAACACCACAGCGTTTTAAACTGTTTTAAGGAACTTGAAAACGAGGGCTTTTGCGTTACATATTTGGAACCCGACGAAAACGGAGTGATAACTGCGCAGAAAGTTAAATCTGCTTTAAGAGAAGATACCGCGCTTGTATCGGTAATGGCGGTTAATAACGAAGTCGGCTCAGTGATGAATATAAAAGAAATCGCACAATGCGTTCACAGTAATTCGTCGGCTTATTTTCACTCGGACTGCGTCCAGGCTCTCGGAAAAATCGATATAGCAAACAGCGGCGCCGATTTGATAAGCGTCAGCGGACACAAAATTCACGCCCCGAAAGGCATAGGCGCCTTATATGTCAAAAAAGGCACTAAAATCAAGCCTGTTTTGTTGGGCGGCGGACAGGAGAAAAGTCTGCGCTCGGGTACAGAAAGCACCTTGCTTATATCAGCACTCGGCGAGGCGGTAAAAGCCTTGCCCGACATAAATGCCGAATATGAAAAAATAAGAATTTTGCAAAAAGAGGCAATATCGGGACTTTTAAAAATCGACTCGGTGGTTATAAACTCAAAGCCCGACAATCTGCCCTATATAATTAATTTTTCGCTCCCGGGACTTCCAAGCGAGGTAATGCTGCACGCGTTAGAAAGCAGGCAGGTCTATATATCTTCGGGCTCCGCGTGTGCTAAAAGAGAAAAAAGCCATGTCTTAAAGGCGATGAAAAAAAGCGATGAAATCATAAACTCGGCAGTCAGAGTTTCATTTTCAAGATTTACAACAAGAGAGGACATAAAAGCACTTATTGAGGGCGTAGAATATGCGTCAAAACTTATAAGGCGGAAAGTATGAAAGAAATAATTTTAATCAAAAACGGAGAACTTGCACTAAAGGGACTAAACCGCGCAAGTTTTGAAGATAAACTTATTAAAAATATTAAAAGTTCGCTTTACGGACTCGGCAGCGTAAAAGTCAAAAAGGCGCAGTCAACCATTACCGTTGAGCCCGAAGACGAAAATTACGACTACAACGAGGCATTAAGCAGAGTATCAAAAGTGTTCGGTATCGCCGCATATTCGCGCGCCGCAGTATGCAATAAGGACATTGATGATATTCTGACAAGGGGCGTCGATTGGGTAATTGATAAATTAAAAGATGCAAAAACTTTTAAAGTCGAATCAAAAAGAGCGGACAAGCGCTTTGCACTTACATCGCCCGAAATTTCAAAACTGGTAGGCGGAAAAATTTTATCAAAATGCCCGAGACTTAAAGTCGATGTGCATAACCCCGATGTCACGGTGGTAGTTGAAATAAGAGATTACGCAGCGTATATCCGTGCAGGACAGCAGCCGGGTGCGGGCGGTATGCCGGTCGGCACCTCGGGCAGAGGCGCGATACTGATTTCGGGCGGAATTGACTCTCCGGTAGCAGCCTATATGATGGCAAAAAGAGGTATCGAACTTTTTGCTGTTCACTTTGCCTCACCGCCCTATACGGGACCGCTTGCCGAAAAAAAGGTTAAAGATTTGTTAAGACAAGTAGCAAAATATTCGGGACAAATCTCGCTTGCAACAGTACCCTTTACCGAAATTCAGATGCAAATCGGCGAGAAGTGTCCTGAGGAATATTTTACTTTGATTATGCGCCGCTTTATGATGCAGATTGCAAGCCGACTTGCGCAAAAAAACAACTGCGACTGCCTTATTACGGGTGAAAGTCTTGCACAGGTGGCAAGCCAGACTACAAAAGCGCTCGGCGTTACAGACGACGCAAGCGACACGGTCGTGCTTCGTCCTTTAATCGGAATGGACAAAGAAGAAATAATTAAGATTTCAAGAAAAATCGAAACTTTTGATATATCGGTACTCCCCTATGAGGACTGCTGTACCGTGTTTACCCCGAAACACCCCAAAACAAAACCGGAACTTTCAAAAGTAGTCGAGGCACAAAGCGTATTGGATACAGAGCAGTTAGTAAAAGATGCAACAGAAAACACACATTACGAACTTATTAAATAACGGAGGAAAACAATGCACGCAGAAATAATTTCGGTCGGAACTGAAATTTTACTTGGCGAGATAGTAAATACCGACGCACAGTATTTAGCCGAAGGGCTTAAAATGTGCGGTATATCGTCATACTATCAAAGCGCGGTCGGAGATAACCCGACAAGGCTCAAACAGGCACTCAAACAGGCGCTTGAACGCAGCGACATTGTAATATTTTCGGGCGGACTCGGTCCTACCGATGATGATATTACATTATCTACCGTCTGCAAAGCCCTGAATATTGAGCAAAAACTTCACACTCCTACTGCCGAAAAAATCAAGGCTTATTTTGAAAGCACGGGCAGAGAGTGTCCCGAAAACAATTTAAAGCAGGCCATGTTGCCCGAAAACTGCATAGTTTTTGACAACGAGGTCGGCACCGCGCCCGGCTGCGCAATACAAGCCGGCGGACAAAGTATTATAGTTTTGCCCGGTGTTCCGAGAGAACTTGAAGTTATGTTTGAAAAAAAGGTTAAACCCTATTTGCAGAGCCTGTCCGATGAAGTTATGGTCACAAAAACCGTAAAAGTAATAGGTATAGGCGAGAGCAAGGCAAACGAAATGATAGGCGAGGAACTTTTCAGCAGAGAAAATCCGTCGCTCGGAATATACTGCGCGCCCGGTGAAGTAAGACTTCGCGTATGTGCAAAAAGCGATAACACCGTAGCGGCAGAAGCGCTGTGCAAACCTGTTGTAAACAAACTTAAAAAAATATTCGGCGACAGCGTTTATACAAGCGAGGATAAAAGCATTGAACAGGTTGTTGTAAACCTGCTTTCGGAAAACGGAAAAACCGTAGCAACTGCGGAAAGCTGCACCGCAGGGCTTATCTCAAAGCGTATCACCGATGTCAGCGGCTCTTCAAAAATTTTCTCAATGGGAGTTGCCGCATATTCTGCAGATACTAAAATCAAACTGCTGTCGGTACCGCCGAGCCTTATTCAAAGAAAAGGTACCGTATGCAAAGAAGTAGCGGTTTATATGGCACTCGGTGTAAAAAATAAAAGCGGCGCCGATTACGGTGTCGGCGTAACCGGAGTTGCGGGCGGCAGCGTTGAAAACAAGCCGAACGGACTTGTGTATATCGCTGTAACCGATGCGCAACAGTATTGGGTAAAGGAATTAAGAATAGGTCACGGTACCGACGAGGAGCGCGATTATGTAAGACAGGTCGCCTCGTCTTACGCGCTTGATATGGTAAGACGCGCAATACTCGGCATCGGCGAAGACGCAAAACCTTTAAAATTAAAATCACAAAAAGAACCTGTCGTTGTTTCACAGGAGTCTGCTGATGCTGTGCCCGAAGAAGTACCGCAAGTACTTCCTGTCGAGCCTGAAAATGTGCCTCAGGTACTGCCGCAGGAACTTCCTGTCGTGCAAGAAGAAGTGCCTCAGGCACCTCCGGAAAGCACTATTGAAATAGAGCAAGACGACGAGCCTTTAAGCATAATCGAAACCGAAGACACACAGCAAGGTGAAATTTTGCCTCAAGGCGAGACGGACAAGAAAAAGAAGAAAAGTATTTTGTCCGAAATATTCCCCTCAAAAGGCGACAGGCCCGGTGAAATCATAAGAAAACTCGCGTTGATTTTGCTGACTGTAGTTATACTTGTGTCGTTGGGTTATATAGTTGACCACTACACTAAAAAATTCAACAACGACCACCTGAACAAGACCTTGCAAGCCGACTATGATGAAACTCAAAGCGAAGTTACCAACAGCGGTATGAAGGCGAAGTTTTTAAAATTATACAAAAAAAACACCGATATTAAGGGCTGGCTTAAAATCAACAACACGCAAGTTGACGGTCCTGTATATCAGACGACAGACAACGATTTTTACATCAGCCATAATGCGAACAAAGAGCCTTCAAGTTACGGAGCGCTGTTTGCCGATGCAAACGCTATTATAGGCGAGAGCGGTAATTCAAAGAATATATGCATTTACGGACATCATATGAAAGACGGAAGCATGCTTGCAGACTTGCACGAATATAAAGACATTGAATTTTACAAGCAAAATCCGACTTTCAGTTTTGATACTCTCTATAACGATGCAGACTATAAAGTTTTTGCCGCTTTTATCACAAACGCAGAAACAAAAGACGACAACGGTTATTTTTTTGATTACACGGTGTCGCAGTTTTTAACCGACGGAGATTTCTTATCCTGGGTTGAGCAGGTAAAAGCAAGAAGTTTGTATCAGACAGCGGTTGATGTAATCGCAAGCGATGAAATTCTCACGCTTTCAACCTGTACTTATGAGTTATCGGGCGTTGAATTAAGATTTGTAGTATGCGCAAGAAAAGTCCGTGACGGAGAAGATTTAAGCGTAAACACGGACAGCGCGCAGTTAAACGCATCGCCGATTTATCCGCAGGTCTGGTATGACAAACGCGGCGGAGAAAAGCCTGAGGGCGCATCAAGTCTGTGGTACGGTACTTTGATGAGCGAGCATACGCAGTCTGTAAATCAGATGGAACAGGAAAGAATAGAAGCGAGCATGAGAGCAGAGAGCGAAAGACAGGAAAGCGAGCGCCTTGAAAGTGAGCGAATTGCAAGCGAGCAGATAGTCAGTCAGATGATAGCAAGCATCGAGGCGGAAAGCAGGCGGCTTGAAAGCGAGGCTGCCATGATAGAAAGTCAGCAAGCGCTCGTATCTTCGTCGCAACAGACATCATCCGAGTCGCTGCCCTTTTATCAGGACGAAAACGGAAACATTGTTATAAATGAAAGTTTTTTTAACACGTTAAGCGCGTACAGCGTTGTGTCTTATGACAACACAAGCACGCAAGCCGGCTAAACGAGGAGGTTTAAAATGTCAATAGAAACCATTTATTTTAAAACTGAAAATTTTGAGAACTTTCAAAATCAGATTTCACAAAGCAAAGGTTATCTTTCAAACACCGTTGCCGAGGACAGAAGAGCGTTTTTGACTGCGCTTGCCGAGGCGGTAACGAGAAGCGAGGTTATTGTCACAATAGGTCAGTTTACTTTGGTAACAAGCGTTCTGGCAAGAGGACTCGGTCTTGAATTAGCCGCGGTCGATTTTAAAAGTCTCGGCATTACTCCCACACAGGAAGTGCAACTGCCTTTAGGCTCATTACCCTTGGTGCTTGACAACGAGGTAGTGGGAATGTTGCTTGAAAATTCGGGCCAGTGCATAATTGCGGTTGACTCCGACGAAGACAAAGCAATTATACTTTACGATATGTACATCAAGCCTTATATTGAGGCGTTACAGGTGTCTGCACAGGCTGAAGAAACAGGCGCGGTCGAGGAAGAAACCGAGCCGGAAGAAGTGTCTGAAAGTCAAGATGAAAAAGAAGAAATCAAACAGGATGAGTCTGCTGTAATAACGGGAAATGTTGATAAAATAGATGTCAAGGCGCCTATTACAATGCCGGCAAGTATTCATAAAATTATGGAGGAAAACAAGGTCGATATTTTTGCCGATATGGAATTATCCGACGAAGAAATTGACAAAATTGTTCCCCCTCGCAGTTTTAAATGGTTGAGAAATCTTATAATTTTTGTTGTATTTGTTGCTTTGCTTGTCGGCGGAGCATTGTACGGGTTTAACAATTATTTAGCGCCCAAAGGTTATGACGAGTGTTATGCCCGGACAAAAAAAGCATATAATGAAAATGTGCCTGACAATGATGTATTTTCGACTACGCATTTTAATTACAGCACAGATTTCGCAAGTCTTTATCAGATTAACAATGATGTAATCGCGTATTTAAAGATTGAAAATATCGGAGTTGAACTGCCTGTTGTTACAACAGAGCATAAATCGGCGGGATATTATGATGAGCATACTTTTAACAAGCAGTTTAACACTTACGGGGCTGCTTATTATGAGGGAATGTTTAACAAGTCAAACACGCCTGTTAATATGGTAATAAAGGGCAAATCAAAAGACGATCAAAGGATGTTCGGTTTTTTGCCGGGATATTTAGATAAGGAATATGCGCTTAAAAATCACAGTTTTGAATTGCAGACCGTATTCGATGACGAGCCTGTCGAGTGGGAAGTGTTTGCGGTGATTAAGACTGACGACGAAAACAGCGAATTTTTAAATGATTTTACAAGCCTTTCGGCTACCGAGCGTCAGCAGGTGATTAAAAACGCGCTTGAGCAGTCGGTTGTAAACTTCGGCATTGACACCGTAAGTTATGTAAATGATATGGGAACATACAAATATGTCACTCTTACAACCGAGTACAAAGGCGAAACTGTTTTGGTTATGGCAAGAAATGTCATCAAAACCGAAAACGCCGATGTCACCAGCACCCCCGCCGCCTAAGGCGGTTTCTATGGTACTCTGTCGGTGCGGTTGGTAATTATTCTCGGCTCCCCTTGTCAATGGGTATTCAAATTACTACTTAAATCAAACTTAATAATCAAAGAGGGCGTGGTTTTTTACCCACTCCCTCTTTTTTGTTTTGAAAAAACTATTTCATAGAATTTTCGTAAGATTCAATCATTTTCTTAACCATTTGTCCGCCGACAGAACCTGCCTGCTTAGAAGTTAAGTCACCGTTGTAACCTTGTTTAAGATTTACGCCAACTTCGTTAGCAGCTTCCATCTTAAAACGGTTGAGAGCCTCACGAGCCTCAGGAACTACAGTTTTCTTAGCCATTACAATACACTCCTTCTTTGATGGATTATATCGCGTTTGCAGTAATATTGTTTGTAATTAGAAAATTTATATGCTTTGTAATTTTTGTCAAATTAAATAATTTTTAGCAAAGCACATAAAAAAATTTTATCCGCCGCCTGAAAGTTTATGTTTTTTTTTTTTTTTTTGGAGGGTTATTTTTTTGACATCGGGCTTGATTTATGTTAAAATTACTATTGGAGAATTGCGCCCAAAAATAAAAAATGTTAAAACTGCACAAAACGACGAAGATTGTCGATTATTTGATTTAAAACAATAATCGGCAAGG
>JAXJSP010000026.1:0-25404 GCA_036310005.1 Acutalibacteraceae bacterium
GATGGAAGCTGCTAACGAAGTTGGCGTAAATCTTAAACAAGGTTACAACGGTGACTTAACTTCTAAGCAGGCAGGTTCTGTCGGCGGACAAATGGTTAATAACATCTGTCCCGTACAGCATATGAATTTCACCCGAAACTACCGCTGGTTAGACGGCCACAAAAAGGAGTTTACATATAACTATAGGCTCATAGTGTAAAAAATACGGTATAGTCTTTTTGTAGGCTATACCGTATTTTTTACCATTCAATGTTTTCTCGTATAAATCTTTCATACTGCCATTCAGGGCCATCAAATAAGACCTGTAAAAGTAAATCTTCTAATTCCGATTTTTTTAGTTTATGTACATAATCTAAAACCTTGTATTCTAATTCTTCCTGTCTCCTATCTTCTTCCTCTTGATACTTAATAACATCCTCATAATACTTTTTTGCTTCATTAGGGAATGCTGCGAAATACAAAGCTATCATATGCTTGCAGATAATCCTCTTACCGTCTGCATGCGGACAATTACATTTTGATTTGCGCGGATGCTCTAAATCAATAAACACATTATAACGATTATTACCGCTTCCGCGTACAATTCCTTTAATTTCTGTAGGACTCTGCTTTATATGCGTAATAACATATCTTTCATTAAAATATTCATATCCTCACCAAACAGATTTATAACTTGCTAAATCTAATAATCCCATATATTTCACCAACTACAATAAATATCGCCATTCTCTGCGGTTATAAATTATGCGGAAAATATGTACTGTTTTTTCATTTTCGTCAACAATATAAAAAGCAGTATAATTTTCAACAGGTATTCTGCGAACACCCATAGAACGATAGGGCTCTTCGTTAACAACTTCAAATCTGAAAGGCATTCTATTTAAATTTAATATTTCCTTCTTAATCAACCCGTAAATTTTCATCGCGATACTCAGTTCGTGAAGTGTATCACTTATATATGATAAAATACCTAATAAATCATTTTCCGCAGTTTGCTCGATAACAATTTTATACTCCGTCAAAGCCGAACTTCCTATCTATATCGGAGAATACTTCATCTGCCGGACGGTTATTACCGTTTTTAACCGCAAACAAACCTTCTTCTAACAATCTGTGAAGTTCTGCCTTTCCACAAAGTCTTTCATATTCTGCGTTAGAGAGAACCACTAAATCCCCTGTTCCGTTTTTAGTAATGAACACCGGCTCGTTAAACTGATTGCAGTAATCGGATATTTCATTGTATTTATTTCTCAAATCAGAGCTTGGTCTAATAACTGCCATAAAATTACCTCCATAATTATTCTATGCATATTTTATCATAATATTGATATATTGTCAACATATTAAGGATGTTTACAACATAGAATCGGAACACAGAGTTCTAATTATTTTTACTTTCAAGATTAACGGCCTGTCCTCGTTTGGGGACAGGTCGTTGTTTTACGGGAATAATTTTTATATGAGTGTCTCTTTTTTATGACTATGATTTACGCTTTGCAATGACAAGATGATACTCATTTGCAAATGACAGTCATAAACAGATTTATTATAGATTATTTGTAGATTTATTTTAGGCAAAACTTTCGTTTTGAAATGACGAGGTTCATTTTGGGATGACGGTATACCTCTCATTTTGAAATGATTTCGTCGCTTTCGTTTTGGGCGGATTTTATAACTTTCATTTTGAAATGAGCAAAAGTTTCTCTCGCTTTGAAATGCTTAGATTTTCCCCCTCTTGTCAACCTCAAAATGTAAATAATCTTTCTGTCATAAAAAACTGAAAATGTCACGCTCAAGAGAGTCATAAAAAAGGGATAATAATTTCAAATATTGAGCGTAACTTTTTTGCTTGAAATGACCGTAATTTCAAAAAGAATTACTCACGCAAAAAAACTCTCAAAACTCTTATCATTCCAAAGAGACAGTCAATCTCTATAGATTTTTTATTATTGTGCATTAGGAAGCGAGAATCAGCGTTAGACTGCGTGTACTTCCAAAAAACATACATTTGTGGTCAGTTTAGTGTCATTCATAGTCATTTGAGTGCGATTATCATACAATTACAATAATTACTCTATAAGGGGGACGCTGTAATTCATAAACGTCGTTTTGATGAAAAACCAAAAAAATGATTAAAAACTTCTTTATATTGACACCCCATATTCCACCCCATGTTTTAGAAAGTCACGACGCCCCATATTTCACCCCATGTTTTTAAAATCATTGGCACCCCATGTTCCACCCCATGTTTTTAAAATCATTGACACCCCATATTCCACCCCATCTTTTACCCCATAATGGAAAGCTTAGTAGAAGTTTTTTGAAATGCACTTCTTTGCTAAATTAAGAATATCTCGAAGAAATCAAAATTAGCAGACGGTATCATTCGGTTTTTATATTGAGCAATATATTATGGTATCATTAAGTTTTTATATAGGTTTATAAATTTGGGTATCATCAGTTTGTTATATATACCGATAACAGGCGGTATCATGCACTTGTTGTATACAGGATTAATACTTCGGGGACATCGCATTTTTATATCATAATATTTTCACTTTCAGCACTTATCGACGGATAGGTGCTGTTTTTTTCGTTAATGTTTTCTTGAAAAGTGAAAAAATCCTTCCTCAATACTTTCATACCTATCTTTAATATGTATTCAAAATGAAGAAGAAAAAATTCAAATTGACTAAGCACACTCAAATTTTGGCATACTAAAAAAGGAGGAAATTAAATGCAAAATCTTGATGCTAAACACGAAATTATGGCGGAAGAAATATGGCTGAAATACTATAACGAAGTTCTTTTTGAAAAGAAACTCATTACGGTAGAGCAACGGGACAAAATGATTTTGGCGATTGAAAGCCGTTGCGACCGAAAACGCAAACAACAAAAAGCCATATAGTTTCTAAGGGTGCAACCGCACCCAATTACATATTATTAAGTTTTCAATATTAGAATAGCAAAAACCGACACTTCAAAACAAAATGCCGGTTGAATGATACAATATAAATGCTATTCACTTTTTTCGAAAAGTTTAAATTCATTATAAAGACTTTGTCTATACTTTGCAGTGTTGATTGTGTTTAAATTATCCAACCTGCGTTTGTGGGTCAGCACTAAAATCAAATAATTAAAAATCACCGAAGCCCAGGCAATCGGCAAAAGCAGTTTGCGGTTTTAAAAAATAGTCCAACTTTTTGTCCGCACGCCCGGGTGTTCAACTTTGGCGGAATATTCACCAAGCCTCCTCTTTGCAAACATTATATCCATAAGCCTTGATTTTTTCTATATGGTGTTGATTATGTTCCCAATCGTATGTATTAAAATGCCACACAACATTACGAATATCAACCATTTTATTGATTCTATCGATATAGACAATGTCAACATCTGAAAAGGAAAAACCATAGGAATAAATATCTTTTATGCCATATAACTTGTCAAAGAATGCTTCGTTATCATTTAATGCACGCTCCGTATTTTTTCGTAATTCACTTTGTAGCCGATCAAAAGCATCCTGAATTCCCCAATAACAAGATTCAACTTCAACTTTTTCTTGACTTCCATGACCAAAATATATTTCAGATGATTGGTCACGACAGTCACCATGAATGTGGCACACCTGCTCCGGGTGAATACCATATACCAACTCTAATATAGGAAAATAATTAAAATTCAAAAAACTATTTTTATAGTTTGGGAATAAACGCTTCACTTTGAACAAATTACTATAAATTTTACAAATAATCGCTTTTACACAATTCATAATTAGTCATACCCCAAAAATATGCATACCATAAATCCTTACCTGCACATTATTAAGACAAATATTAAAGCTGTTGGCAATGATGACATCACTATGATTTTGAAATTACAATCCTAAATATTCTCGCATTTGAACAATCACGCCGATTTGGTCATCAGTTACATTATTTGCTGTTTTAATTTCACCTAATGCACTCTTTGATTTACCTTCAAATAGCATCTTGAAAAACCTTGCAACCCAACAAAACGGCAAGAGAAAAGGCAATTTCTTTAATATCGGATAAATAATGACCATTGATTTGTATGGCATAAATAATCTTTTCAGCAAATATTTGACGGTGCTTTTGTCATTTGACTTCATAACTGTCATTTTGTTTTGGAATGTACCATACACACCACCGCTGAATATATAGGACAATATTGTATCCGAAAACTTGTCTTTTGGTTTATCTGAAAAACAAATTTCTGCAAGTTTACTGATTTCTGCGGCAAAGCGATATATACCGGCTTTCTCAAGCAGCTCTCTTGCACTCTCGTATGTGACACCCATCCTATGTTCCATTACCCAAATGTCCATAAGCGATTTAATTCCGCATCCACCACCCAAAAAATGATAGGACATATGGGCAAACATATGAAACACAAAAAATTCATCTGTAAATTCGTATCTGCTGCCGTCTGTGAGTTTCGTATGCCGCCACGCATCTTTAAGCACGGCATCCAATTTTTCTATGGTTTCTTGGATATTAAAGTGCAATTCCAAATGAATATTAGCAGGCGAAAACAGCGATACATCATGATAATGTTTATCTCCGCAATTAAATCCATTTTGAACTAAGGAGTCAATCGCAGACTCAAGATTTTCTTCCTTTACGAGTATATCTATATCACAGCTCGTTCGCATACTATCCTTTGGATAGTATGGGCGAATAACCGAGCCTTTCAGCGGAATATAAGGTATTGATTCTTTATTAAAAATATCACAAATTTGATTATAAGCATATTTAATCTGCTCATTTCGGTAAACTGACATGATTGCTTTTTTGTTAAATTTAGAATACACCGCACCGTCAATTTTCAAACCGCACTTATGCATAGCGCTAAAAACAATATGTGCCAAATCATGACGGTTGGATAATGAATAAAGAGCAGAAATCACATCGGGAGTAAGTTGTTCTTTGACAGAAGCATCCAACTCCGTTTCGGTTAGTTCTGAACGAAGTATTTTAATTAATATGTCCTGTAGTGCTTTTACTTCCATGTTTTCTGCCCTTTCAATATTATGTTTTTTCAAAATCATCCTTAAAGTGTTACGAAATGTTATTTGATGTACTCACACAATCTCAAAGAATGTATCTGGTCTGTTCGAATCAAAAATCTCATTGCAGGTCATCACCGTCACAAGATTTTCGCTCTCACTCAGATTGATAATATTATGTGTCCAACCGGGAATCATGTGGATAGCTTCGATTTTATCACCGCTGACCTCAAACTCCACAGTCTCGCCCGTGTTGATGTTGCGTTCCTGAATCAAGCCATGACCTGCGACAACAATGAACAACTCCCACTTGGAGTTATGCCAATGCTGTCCCTTAGTAATTCCGGGTCGGCTGATGTTGATACTGACCTGTCCGCAGTCCTCAGTATGAAGAAGTTCGGTGAAAGAGCCTCTCTCATCAACATTCATTTTAAGAGCGTATTTGAACTTTTTGGTAGGCAGATAAGTCAAATACAAAGAATACAGTTTCTTGGCAAAAGATCCTTCGGGCATTTTCGGCATCATGAGCGTGGTCGGCTGTTCCTTGAACTGTCCGAGCAAGTCCACGATCTCACCAAGTGTCACCTTGTGGGTAACAGGAACATAGCAATAGCGTCCGTTTTTATCTGCAACCGTTTCCACGCCGTCAAATTCGCAGTGTGCCTCTTTGCTTTCCAAAAGGTCGAACATACCCTCAACAAGGTCGTCGATGTAAAGCAGCTCCAGCTCTGTGTTTCTGTCGTTGATGGTAAATTCTTCATCATTTGCAACGCAATAACAAAGAGTAGATACAAAAGAATTATACTTCGGTCTGCTGTGTCCCATCAGATTCGGGAAGCGATAGACCGCAACCTTTGTTCCTGTTTCTTTAGAATAGTCAAAAAACAGTTCTTCGCCTGCCTTTTTGCTTTGGCCGTATTCGCTGTTGCCAAAGCGTCCGGCAAGCGTAGCCTGAATTGAAGAGGAAAGCATAATGGTTGCTTTGTTGTTGTATTTTTTGAGGTTATTCAGTAAATCAGAAGCAAACCCGAAATTGCCCTTCATAAAATCTTCCGGATTTTCAGGACGATTTACACCTGCAAGGTTGAACACAAAGTCAGCCTTGCGACAGTATTCGTCCAACTCCTCCGATGTGGAATCAATGTCATATTCGTAGATCTCTTCAATCCGAATATTCGGTCTTGTTCTGTTTTTGTTGTCTCTGATATTCTTCAGATTGTTCACAAGGGCGGTTCCTACCATACCCTTGGCACCTGTCACTAATATTTTCATTGTGTCTTCTCCGCCTTCTTCATAGCTTTTTCAATTGCAGACAGATTTTCCTGCATTCTACTGGCTAATGTGTGATAAGAAGGCGTCCCCGGTACAGAGTCATGCTCATAGAAATGACCGCCCTGTAACAGTTGCAAATCATTATATATACTCTGAAACCTCAAATAAATACTCTCATTAAACTTCATTTATCACATATCCTTCCGCCAAACCATCTTATTGACTACATTGACATATCCCTGGATGATTCTGACAACTTTCATGGATACGGTTTCATCCACATAATCGGGGCAAGGTTTGCCGAGAACACCCTTTTGTTTCATTTCAATCGCCATGTCTGTCGCATTCAAAAGTTCTTTTGTAGTAATGCCGGCAAGGATAAAGTCCCCTGCTTCCAGTGCTTCCGGGCGCTCGGTTGAGGTACGAATGCAAACTGCAGCAATCGGATGACCGATAGAGAGATAAAAACTGCTCTCCTCAGGTAAGGTGCCTGAATCCGAGACGATTGCCAAAGCATTCATTTGCAGTTTATTGTAATCATTAAAACCGAGAGGCTCATTAACTCTAACCCTTGGGTCAAGCTTAAACCCACTCTTTTCAAGCCTGTTTTTGCTTCTCGGATGGCATGAATAAAGAATGGGCATATCGTATTTCTCCGCCAAGGCATTGATTGCTGTAAAGAGGCTTGTGAAGTTCTTTTCGGTATCAATATTTTCTTCTCTATGTGCAGAAAGAAGGATATATCTATTCGGTTCCAAACCAAGACGGTCTAGAACATCCGAGGCTTCAATCTTATCAAGATTCATACGCAGCACTTCTGCCATTGGGGAACCTGTCATATAGGTTCTTTCTTTCGGAAGTCCTGTATCTGCCAAATATTTTCTTGCGAACTCCGAATAGCACAAATTCACATCGGAAATGACATCAACGATACGGCGGTTGGTTTCCTCCGGCAAGCACTCGTCCTTGCAGCGGTTGCCCGCTTCCATATGAAAAAGAGGAATATGTAAACGCTTAGCAGAAATTGCGGACAGACAGCTATTCGTATCACCGAGTACCAAGTACCCATCCGGCTGAAGTTCACTAAGCAATTCATAACTTCTGCCCAAGATATTTCCGCAGGTTACACCCAAATTATCGCCCACAACAGGCACAAGAATATCAGGTCCAAACTCGCCGAACGTGTTTTTCAGTTCAAAGTCCTCCCAGAAAACCGTAGAAAGATTCTTGTCCCAGTTCTGATTATAATATACGACACAGCAATCAAAATACTCTCTGCATCTTTTGATGACAGCGGCAAGACGGATAATCTCAGGGCGAGTCCCACAACCAATCATTACTTTTGTGCGACCGTCGTTTTTCCATTTAAAACTGTGTTCAACACTCATTATATCTATCCTCCTGTTAGCGTTTAACTACATACCTAATTACATTCTAAATACCGAAACATTTTTTAATCCCATAAATTTCACAAACTCAACAAGTCTTTTGGCATCTGCCAAAGAATGGTAACCAATATACCAATGAGCATCACACTTATTGCAAACTTCCGTAAAATACGGGTAGTCAACCTCAGATAATGAATGCCCTATTACAAAGATGGTTTTAATATCAGACAACTTATTAAAAAATTCACTATGCGCCTTAATTATATCTGTACACTTCTTGGTCGTAGAATCATCATACCATGACGCTTCTCTCGCCGCTGTTTCAAATGCAGATTCCATAATATATCTTTTATACGAATTTTTGAAGCTGTAAGGTTTAAATTCAACCTTATCCCATTGCTCCTCTTCTATTCCAGGTTTATGACCAAGAATTATTTCATCCGGTTTGCATCCCTTTGGCGTTTTTCGACACCCATGAATATAACAAATATTCTCCCTTTTGGCACCATATAACGTTTCAATGAATTTTGTATAATTAAAACTCAACACCTTGTAATTACCGGAAAACATAGAAAAAGGGCGTTTGGAACTCGTAACTTGAAGTGTTTTAAGCCACTTTCTAAATCGCCGTCCTAATTCTCTTGGAATTTCAAATGTAGGAGATATTGCCGTCTCCACAGCCGCAAAGAAATCTGCCGCCTGTGCATCTGGATTATATGCCCCAAAATTCTCAAGCCACATATCAATAACCTCTGAATTTAAGAACATACTATAATTCAATCTTCCAAGGGAATCCTCTAAGTTTGACCACAAATCACTTGTATCCAAGTATGTCTCCATATAAAATCGCAAAGGGCTGTTTTTTCCTATTGTATTTTGGAAATCCCAATAGGAAGATTTGACCTCATGTATTATGTCGAAACCATTACCGATAATCACAAGCGACTTATCCGGATTTGCCATTTCAAGCTCTGAAAGTTTTATTTGGTCGAACGGAAGTGATTTTAAAAGAATATGTAGTTGTCTCTCATCCTCTTCGGCTTTTCGAATGCGTTCTTCTTCAGCTTTTTTATGTTCTTCTGCCTGTTTTGCTTTTTTCCGCTTCTTTCTACACTCACTACATCGCTTTGGCAATTCCAAATTGTTAAACTTATAATATTTCTGTTCATTTGGAGATATTTCAAACGGTTTACCACAATCCTTACAGTTTGATATTATCGTATTAACTTTCACATTGTCTTTCATCTTATCTCCCGTGTTGATTGTTAATTGGCTTGTATTATTATTCCTCAGCCAATCTTTCCTGAATATATGTAAGTTCCATCATTTTAGCCTTGATTTCTTCTTTACTAAGAAGTTTTGTGTTATTTGAGTTAAACTCGGTCAGAGTATTTCTCTGGGCATCGCCATCTTTGAAGTACTTATCATAATTCAAACCACGGTTGTCCGCAGGAACACGATAGAATCCGCCCAAATCGATAGCCTTTGCACATTCTTCGTTGGTAAGCAATGTTTCATACATTTTCTCGCCGTGACGGATACCGATAACTCTGATGTCGTCCGAATTACCACCGAACATTTCGCAAACCGCTTCTGCCTGTAGACCGATCTTACATGCAGGAGCTTTCATAATGAGGAGATCACCATTCTCTCCGTGTTCGAATGCGTAGAGAACCAAGTCAACCGCTTCTTCAAGAGACATGATAAAACGAGTCATATTTGGTTCAGTCACTGTTATAGGGTTTCCAGCCTTAATCTGATCAATCCACAGAGGGATAACAGAACCACGACTGCACATTACATTACCATAACGGGTGCAACAGATTTTTGTCTTGCCACTATAACGAGATTTTGCGATAGCCACAGATTCCTCAAGAGATTTCGTTTTGCCCATTGCATTGATGGGGTAGGCTGCCTTGTCGGTAGAAAGGCAAATAACCGCTTCAACACCTTCTTCAATAGCGGCAGTCAGCACATTGTCAGTGCCGATGATATTGGTTTTTACTGCTTCCATTGGGAAGAACTCGCAGGACGGAACCTGCTTGAGAGCTGCTGCATGGAATATGTAATCCACACCATGCATAGCGTTCTTGCAGGACTGAAGATCGCGAACGTCGCCGATGTAAAATTTGATTTTATCCGCAACTTCAGGCATCTTTACTTGAAACTCATGACGCATATCATCCTGTTTCTTCTCATCACGTGAGAATACTCTTATCTCGCCTATGTCAGTTTGTAAAAAACGGTTCAGAACAGCATTACCGAAACTTCCGGTTCCACCGGTGATCATTAAAGTTTTTCCTTTGAATAAAGACATAATACTATCTCCTTAATTTATTATTTGTTTACTGCGAAATTTTTAAAAGTTTCTTTTTTACTGCTTTTCTTTCATTTTTATTTAAAAAAATAAAAGAATTTAAAATACAACCGACACTTCCAATAATAACTGCGTCAATTCCCAACAACGCCCAGTTTGAAATGGGTATTAACCGTTTGGTAATTAACGAAACCGCAATTATCAATCCAACACTTAAAGCATATTTTAAAATATATTTCCAAAAATACCAAATGCCGACTTTCACAATTTTGGCAATATAGGGGATTTTAAAACACAAATCCTTAATGACTATTAAAACTACGCTTGTTCCGGCTACCGCATAAAGTCCCAAATTTGTAAATTTCAGCAAAGGAATCATTAAGGCAACATTTAACAATCCGCAAACAAGTGTCGACACCGCCGGCCAACGGAGTTTATCGGCTGCCGTAAAAATATTGTCAAACGCTTTAATCGGGTATGACGCCGCATCGGCAATAAGTGTAAGTACCGCCAACAGTAAAAGCAGATTTGCGTTTTGTTCCGGCACCCAAAGGGTGAAAAATTCCTTTCCAAGCCCAATAAATCCCGCTACTAAAACCGCACTGCAAAAGCTCATAAGTTTTGCGGAAAAATCCATTGTGCCCAGCATTGAATCCGCTTTATCGCTTTTTGCATAATCAATTACAAACTGCGGTCCGAAGGCGGAAATAATAAGTGCTATTGCCGTATACAGCAAACTCGGCATAATTTTTGCAACAGATAAAATTCCCGAATCAGTAGGACTTATAAAAATATTTGCAATAAGTAAATCCAGCCCTGTCATTAAGATGTTACTTAACTGTGCCACCGAATTCCATACACCTGACATAAACAATGTTCGTATATGCTCTGTTTTAAAATCCGCACGCCGAACTGCAAGTTCTGTCATTATTTTTTTGTATACAACAACATTTAATAAACTTTCCACAATGTTCATGGAAATTGCAGCAACACCGATATAAAAAACCTTTGCGGGAAACAGACCGAAAAGAACTATAATTAAAACGGCTCTTACAACAGCTCCTGCTATTTTTATAACAGATTGCAAATCAAGACGGTTTTTACAAAAGGTTGCAGACGCAAAAGCATTGAAAGCCAAACTTACTACGGCAGACAAAAATGTTAATGCAAACATTATTCTAACATCGGTTGTTATATCTTGCGGAATATGAATAAGTTTAGTTAAGAACGCAACAATAAATGTAAAGACCGTGGTGCATATTACCGCCAACCCCAAATTCATAAAAAATATCGTTGAAAAATATTCATTTGCCTGATTTTTATCGTTCTTTTGTAAAGAAACGGTAATAAATCGGCTTCCCATAGAATTAAATGCCGTTGTTACTATTGTAACATAACTTACAAAATAACTTGCCATAGGCACAAACCCGTAAGCTTCAACCCCGACAGTTCGGGTTATGTAGGGTGTTAAGAAAAAATTTATTCCCGTACTTACAAGCATAGCAAATGCATTTGCAATTATATTTAATAAAATTTGTTTACTTTTCACTTTTTTACCTTGCTTATTTTATTTTTCAATATAATTAAAATTTGTTTAAACCCTTTATACCTTAAAATTAAAAATATATGTTCGAATTTTGAAAAAACAGGAAAAGAATACATGGATTTCTTTGAAAGTTTTTCAAATTTACTGTCCCTAATTATATAAGGAGGATGAGATATGATTTCCTCTGATTCATATGCTTTTTGAATCAATACATTTCTTACCTTTCGAGGAAGTAATTTCGGGTCATCGGCAGTATGTGTAGCATTTTGAGAGATTCCGATATAACGAATCATATTCTTTTTGGGAACAATTGTGACCATATTATACAAAATAAGTGTTAATCCACTCCAGTGTTCCCAAGATATGATTTTGCCCTGTGCAATTTCTTTTTCTCTTATTGACAGATTATCTTTTACGAAATCACCGTATATTTCCTTAACGCTGTGTTCTATAGAGTTGTTTATATATTTTATTGTATTAGGTTCGCTAAACAATTTAGAGTTTCTTACAGCATTTACTCTGTCCCAAACTCTTTTCCATGTTGCCCAACCCCAACCTGCACCGGTTTTTGAAAAGACATAATCATAAGGACATTCATAATAACCTAATCTGTTAAATCCGTATATTGAATGAATACTTGTTTCATCCTTATACTTTTCGAGACATTCTTCACACAGTTTCATAAATCCTTGAGTTGGAACGCAATCGTCTTCTAAAATAATGAGTCTGTCCACATACTGAAAGCACCAGTCTATTCCGGTATACTCGCGATGGTCGCAAGACATATTTTCCTCTGCATAATTTCGGTATACTTCACATTTCCAATCTACCGTGTCGACTATTTCACGACACTTATTAATATTATCAATATCATCCGGACGTCCCACTCTTGCTCCGTCCTGTACTAAAAACAACTGTTCCGGACTATATTTTCTTACTGCTTCGAATACTTGTTTTAAATTATCCGGTCGGTTAAAGAACAAAATCATTACCGGTGCCTTTGTTCCGCTATTTTTTAACATAACTAAACATTCTCTTTCTTTATACAATTTTCAAGATAAATCTTTTTGAATAACTACCACAGCACTTCAAACAAATTAGTTAATAACAGGTAACATAAATTATTCTCTAAATTTTTTTACCTTTGCCGGAATTCCAACTGCAATTGCATTTTTTGGTATTTCACCATTGATTACCGCCGATGCACCGATAACCGCACCGTCATTTATGAAAGAACCCTTTAATACCTTGCACCCCGCAGCAAGCCACACATCTTCACCGATAAAAACCGGAGAAACTGTATTGGGTTGATTTCTGATAAGTTCGCCCGCACTAATTCCGTGATCCATATCAATGATGTAACATTGAGCCGCAATCATAGTATTGTTTCCAATATGTACACCCCCCGATTTTGAGGCATATATTATCGTCCCATTTCCGATATCTACATTATCTCCTATCTCAATCAAACCGTCTCCGAAAAACATAACATCAGGATAAATAGTGACATTATGACCGAGCTTAATATTACTGTTGATAAGCGTTACCTTTCCGACAAGAGAAAAATCTGAGTGGTCGCATCTGATTCGATTTTTAAATATGTACTTTCTGTATTCAGACTGTATTTTTCTTAAAATTCGATCGAATAATAAAACCGGATTCATTATTTATCCCCCAACAATAATTTTAAATCTTTTTGAAACTGTAAATCCAATTCTGATATAACTTCTCTTCCGTTATAATCATCGTTTATATTGACGCTTTTTATTGCATTAGCTATCATTTCAGGCGTTTGCTCGTCATAATAATACATATATTTTCCGATTGCGGAGGTTTCAATAGCCGGAATACGAATACTGACAACTCTTAAACCGTTTGCCATATAAGAAAGGATTTTCGAGGGGAATGATGTTGCATTGAAATCGGCGTCGGGATTTTGAGTGCTGAGTCCTATATCACAACTTTGAATAAACTTTATGTATTCTTCGCCGGAATACATACCGTCATAAGTAACCGTTGCTTTTGATTGTTTTGAAATTTCATCTATACAGCGTTTTATATTATTTATATCTTGTTCACTTCCAAAGCCGATAATATAAATATGATAGTTTGAGGGTAAAAACTCGGCAGCCGAAACTGCTGCCAAAGCTCCCTTTCTTGGATCAAATGTACCTGCATATACAATATGTATTTTGTTATCGCTGAATGTTTTTTCTTTTTCTGGCTCAACTTTATATGTTCCGTGAATTATAACTTCAGGTTTCTCTGATTCGTTTATTAAATTACTCAATAATTTTGTGGGAAAAATATATGCATCTGCCGATTTTAAAGTTTTGATTTCCTTTTTTCTTAATTTTTCATTTCCAATAACATCCGCATAAATTTCTTCAACTTCAAAAATCAATTTAAACCTTTTAAATTTATGAGCAAAATTTATCTGATTTAAATAACCGAGAGAATGATAGACAACAACGGTTTCGTCCTTGCAAACATTTTTAAAAATCCATAATAATAATTTTAGTTTGTCAAAAAATCTTGACACTACCCTAACAACACGGCTTTTGTGGGACTTTAAATTAAAATATTTAACCGAAACACCATTTCTCAAGTTAATACACTCGTCTTTTTGAGAACTGCCGAGTTTCGATGAGAAAGATACAATTTCCGTGGAACCTGCTACATTTGCTATAACATCGGCAATGTAATCCATTTTATTTACCGCCGCTAAAGTACAATTTGCTTTATCAAGTCTTTCACTGTCTGCATAATATCCAAAATATTTCATACCTAACCTCTTACATAAAGAAAAATGAATATTGCGGTCTTTGTAGAATTAACAAGAGTATCATAATACCGCTTAAAAGAAGTATAAACACTTTTTGGCTTGGTTTATCAAACGGTAACGCCATATCCGGAATAATAAACAGCATAAAAATTGAATAATACTGAACAACGCGCATACAAGATGGATTTATAAGCAGCAAGGAAGAAAAGAAAGCGGCTAACATGAGTGCATTGACCGACATATTAAGCACCGGATTATCCGATAACGCTATACTGTTCCAAAAAACAAATACATAGATTACCATTGCTATCAGCAAAAACATAAATGCCCCTGCAGCGGCACCTTCATATTGCTGAAAACCTTCATACCCTACAATAGATTGTAGAAAACTCATTAACTGATTACGGAAAATAAAGGAACCCACAATGGCTATTAAATATCCTAAAAGTTTTATCTGTGTTATTTTGATTTGGGAAAGCCAATAAAACGGAATTAAACAAACTACCGAAGCATGAATTGTATAACCCACCGCCATAAGCAGTAAAAAAGGAATCAGCTTTCTGCGTTTTATTAACTCCAAACCGCCCCAAACCACAATGGCGGTTGCGATCGTTTGCCTATGCCCCGTAATGGCAAAAAAAGAGTAGAACAGAGTTGAATATACTATCCAGGAAAGACAGGCATTTTTAGAATACTTGTAAATAAAAATTGCCATAGGTACTGTAAAAACTACCGCAATAAAGAGTAACCAAACAGTATAACTTGAAAAAAGTTCAGAGACTGCCTTTTCTACTATAGAATATCCTACATCCTTATATTCGACATCAACGAAGTGAAAGTATTTATCAACAAACCTATCCCAAAGAATATTCCAAGATGTGGCTTCGGAGTTAAAAAAAGATATTCCGTAACCCTTTGTATCTGCACCGACCGAATATCCCCGCAAACTGGATAACAGTATCCAATTGAACGCCCCCACAATACAGGTACGCTTTGCTTTTTTGTGTTCGATTTGTTCTTGGATCAAAACGTGTGATATTGATTTTGGAATCGGCAAAAACCAAGCCAAAATAATGAACAAAATATTTAATAAATACCAAAACATTTTTTATTTTCACCACATAATAATTATTTGAGTAATTCTTTATATAAATCTAATGCCTGCTCTGTCAACACCTTTTTATCAAACCTTGATTTTGCAAATAAACGGCATTTTTCGGAATAAAATTCTTTACCGTTTTTTTGAATTTCCAAACAATATTTGAGAATTGAATTTATATCTCCGCAATTCACTACATATCCGCAACCGTCACCCACAATTTCGGGGCAGGCGGTTGAATTATAAACAACAGCGGGTGTTCCGCAGGCAAGTGCTTCGGCTATTACCTTTCCGAAAGTATCCGCTCTTGACAAATGAACATACACATCCGAATTTCTGTAATAATTCGCCATTATTTTAGAATCGCTGATATAACCGACTTTGGCTATATTTGAAGGCAAAGTTGCCGAATCTTCAAAATTTCCCGCCGCAACAATTTGCATATTGTCGGGAATTTTTTTTGCAAGTTTTAATAAATCGTTAAACCTTTCCGAACCGTTTTTCCAACCGGCACTTGCAACAAAAACCGTAAACTTTTCGTTTTTATTCACATTGTTTTGCGGTTTGGTGTTAAAAATTTCAAGGTCTATCCAGTTATAAATCCTTTTTATTATTTTAGCATTTTTGAGAAAGGATTTTTTTGCCTCATTTGTAATCCAATCCGAAACACCGATTACCCCTAAATTTTTCAACTTTTCAAAACCGTTCTTTTTATCAAGCCACATTTTTTCGGTTCTGTCAAAAAACAAACTCGGAATATCTTGTTTAAGACGTGGACATTCCTTGCAACCGTTTTCCCACTTTCGACAGCCCGATGATATGTAGTGGGTACATTTGCCCGTAAAAAACCAACAGTCGTGAAGTGTTATTACGGTTGATATATTACTTCCACCCAAAAAGTTTAACAGTTTGGGTACATTTACATAGTTTGCGTGAAGATTATGTAAATGGACTATATCAGGAGAAAAGTCCTTGATTGTTTTGATTATTTTTTCGGTTTCTCTTAAAGCGAAATATCCGTTTAGACCGCTTATTCTGGCAAAGATCGCATTGGCTTTCAAAGAAATCTGAGAACCCACCCTGACACTTTCGGGATATGTACTGTTTTGATTGCCATATATGATTTTTACTTGGTCTCCGCTCTCTTTAAGTGCGTCGGCAATATCGGTACATATTCGCCCTGTGCTTCCGTTACCGCAGACTGCATTTATTTCAACTACCCTCATTTATAGTCCTTTCAAAATCCGCAAGAATTGCAGTATTAATTATTTGCTTATTATGATTATTTGCACAACACTCTTTTGCTTTTTGGGCATAATCTAAAATGATTTTACTGTCATTTTTTATTTTTTCCAACAACGTGTAAATTTCTGCCTTGTTGCTCACACACAAAGCCGCATCATTTTCTTTAAGATAAACAAAACCGCCCTGTTTTTCATCACAAATCGCCATAACGGCACATCCGCTTGAAAGACAGTCCACAATTTTGGTTGAAAAAGACATACGAACTGCCAATCGGTTTTTTAGATCGAAAGATTCGGTATGCAATGCAATATCACTGTTACGGTAAATGCTTTTAAGTTCCTCCTGCGAAACGGGAGAATGAACTAAGGAGTTTACACCGTCGTTTAACCCGCTTGCTTTTTTAGGAAGGTCATTTGCGGTATAAATATCCAATCTAAATTTAACGCCGTCTTTATTCAGAACTTTAACGGCATTTGCAACTTCCAAAAGTGTTTTCCAGCGGTTTAAATATATACCGCCGGCATACACAAGCCGAATGGGGTTGCCAACTGTTTCTTTTGTGGGGATATCCCCAAACGAAACCGATTTCAGCAACATTTTCATATTCGCTCCGAAATCCCTTTCACATTGCTGTTTTTGGGTTTCGGTCATAGTATATACAAGAGAGTAAATAGGGAAAGTTTTTCTTAACTGACGTCGTACCGCAAAACGGTTAATCCAATAAAAAGGGGACAAACTAAACTGTTTTAAGGTGTAAGAATCGTCCGAAATATAGGAAATCACTTTTTTGCCTGTAAGTTTTGCAACATAGCGTGTCAACCGTAACATAAAGGTATTACCGTAGCAGGGTGCAAAAATTATATCAGGCGAAAAATCTTTTACAAAATCATTTAAACCTTTGTTTTTCCAGTTTGAAAGATTCCAAATAATGCTTTGTAAAGTATAAAACACTCTCAACCTGTGACTGCGGAAAAAATCATAAAATTTCTTATTCGGCTTTTCCGGTTTGGTTTCCTGTTTTTGTTCGTTTTCTTCCAATACGAACGCTTTGCCTATGGGTTTGTGTTTTAAAAAGCCGTGTATCACCATCGAATCGGTCATTTGATAATAATTTTTGCACAAATTATTATCGGGTGTTCCGGGATTGCAATATATTTGTGCTAATTCAAAATTTGTATCGCTGAACATATTGGACAAAACATTTCCGCCATTTGTTCCGTCCTGCCATACTTCAGCAGAAATTATCAATACCTTCATACTGACTCCAGTTTCTTTTTGTTCAAATTCGTTTCACCTTTTAACTTAATATATAAACCCAATATATTCTTCACACCGTTCATACCTAATAACTTATATACAAAGTATGCTAATTTAGTCTTCTTAGAATTGCTGTATTCGCACACTAATGCAGTCGCTTTGAATTTTGCAATCAAATCTTGATACTCTCGCTTAGGTATTTTTACACTTAAGCCCAAAGCACAAAACCAAAGATATGCACAATAGCAATATTCGTAACGCAATAATTCTTTTGAAATTTCGAGTTGCCCGTAATAATTTATGCTTGCTTGAATAATGTCGAGCAAATCCGAAATATTTTTTCTTTTGATAGTATTAGTAATAGATCCAACTCGTCCTGTTCGATACATATAAAGTGGATAATCTATTATCTTAACAGATTTCAAAACACGCAAAAGACGTAACATCCATTCGTTATCTTCACTTACAATTCCCTCTTTAAAATATAGCTCATTGACTCTTACAAAGTCAGTTTTCAGAACCTTAGTCGCTGCATGAACCTCAAGATTACCGTTTGCCAACAAATCAGAATAATAATGTTCTGTCGTGTCGGTACGTATGTTTGAAAGTCTTTTATGTTCTGTTCGCTTATATAAACCGTCTCCATCAATATAGTCCAGCGAGGTAAACAGAAACATTTGAACATCCGGATTTTCCGTTACTTCTGCCAGCATTTTTTTAACAGAGACATTGGGATTCCACCAGTCGTCACTGTCCATAAAGATAATATACTGACCGGTCGCAGCCCTAATACCTGCGTTTCTTGCACTTGACAATCCACCATTGGATTTATGAATTACTTTAATAAAATTATGCTTTGATGCATACTCGTCGCATATTTTGGGGCAGTTGTCCGGTGAACCGTCGTCAACCAAAATAATTTCAATACTATCAATCTTTTGATTTATTACGCTGTCAATACATTGTGGAAGATACTTCTCTACCTTATAAACAGGAATAATCACACTAACAAACGGCATGAATTTCACTCACTTCCCACGTTTTAGTAAAAATGCTACTATGTTCATTGCACAAAACACTAAAGCAGCCCATTTTTTCTTGCTACAGAACAATAATAATTTCCAATTAGACGGCATATTAGAAAAATCTATTTTGCTAACTGCATCTTTATATTGTTCCTGTTTTAAATATGATCGAATGACTTTTATATGCTCAAATATGCTATGATCTGAGTTTTTCAACTCATTCAGTGCAATTGCAGTAATACTCATAGCAATCCTATTATTTAAAGCTTCCACATATCGCTCGTCCAAATTATTTTCACGGATAAAGGAATCCATAATTGAAAAAAGCGTTTTCCATTGTTCAACAAATCTCGGACGGTATGATTTAATTAGGGAACCTTCACGCTTACGGTAGTGGTAAAGCGGCAGATCAAGATAATAGATTTTTTCGCAACCCTGCAAAGCATAGATATTGAATAAACCGTCTTCGCATGATCCGACTAATTCTGTATCAAAGTATTGTCCTTGCTTTGCAAAATCTGCGCGGTACAGTTTCATACAGCATGATACAATATTTTCCATTCTTTCGGGATGGTTTAATTCTTCCGAAGAAAGACCGAATAGTCTTCGGTGAATTTTATCTTTAGCTTCGTCTTCTACAAACAACTGTGTTTGATCCATAATATGCATCGGTACCGAAACACTGCCTGTTTCTTTTATATAAGAAAATAGAACACAACCGATTTCGGGGTCATTGTTTACACAATCCGCACATAATTCAATCGCATTTTTTTCAATCCAGTCATCAGCATCAAGAAACATTACATATTTCCCGAGAACAGCTTCCATTCCACTCTTGCGCGCAGACGCTGAACCGCCATTTTCCTTATGTATTACACATATCCGATTGTCGCTTTCTGCAAACTTATCACATATTTCACCGCTTTTATCAGTAGAACCGTCATTTACAAGTATTATTTGCAAATTCGTATAAGTTTGGTTTATTACACTTTCTACGCATTGTGGGAGATACTGTTCAACATTATAAACCGGTATAATAATGCTTACCAAAAAATTACTTGAATACATTTGAATATACCTTTCTTAATTCTTCGATTACAGCCGTTTTACTATACTCATTTCCTTTTAAAATTGCATTCGCGGATGTTGATTTATAAATATTTATATCATCTAAAAGAGTTAATACCTTTTCTATCATTGATGAATTGTCATTGATAGAAACTAAATATCCATTCTGTTCATCAGTAATCAATTCCCTATGACCTCGGTTATAGGTTGCCACAACAGGTGTACCCGACATCATTGCTTCAACTATATTCAGCGGAAGTCCTTCACGTTTACTGCACGAAACGCACACATCCGCAATATGTTGGTAATCTTCAAGATTGGTAACATAACCAAGCAGCTTTACATTATTTTGCAACCCGAGTTCGACAGTCAGGTTTTCAAGATTATTCTTTTCCGGTCCATTTCCGGCAATTAAAAGCATAGCGCCCGGGTAATGTTTAACGATTTCAGGCATCATACGAATAGCCATTTGCTGATTTTTATTAGGCAGAAGTTCACCTATACAAAATATCAGTTTTTGGTTTTCGTTATATCCCATTTCTAATCGAAGTTTTTTCTTTTCTTCTTCTGATATAGGGAAATAACGCTTTTCATCCACACCAACACCGTGAATCCGCTCTATTTGACACTTAAATTTCTCATTTGCCAAATCATAATCTTCATTAGTAATAGTAATCAACTTATCAGTATAGTGATTTGCGAAGAATTTTTCAATAGGATAGAAAAAAATCCAATTTTTCTTTGGTGCACCTTTATAAAAATGAAAACCGTGTGCGGTATAAAAAACCTTTGTTCCGTTTTTTCTTGCTTTTCTCGCCGCTAAACGTGTAACAATACCGCCCATAGGCGTGTTGCAATGGATAACGTCGTACTGTCCTTCATCTATAATCTTTTTCAGTTGTTTGTAGGCTTTAATATTATCCTTGCTTTTCGGAGATCTGGAAAAGGGAACATTAAATACTTTTTCTGCAAAATCAAGTTTCAAGCCGTTCTTCTCTGCAAGATTGTTCCTTGCAGCAACATGCACTTCACAATTATACTCATGCAGCATTTCAACAAGCGGCTTATGAAATTGACAAATATGGCTCTGTACGGTAGCGGTGAGTAATATTTTCAAGTGTTATTTCTCCCTTAAAATGGTAAATGAGTATTAACAAATAGATAGACTTTTTCCATGAATGCCCTTTTACTTGTATGAGCAGCATTTATAATACTAATATTCAACTCTGCCTGCTTTGAATTGTTAATTCTAATTATGTCTTTCTGTAAACGGTCATTTATTCGGTCTTGTAATTTAGGTCTTAACATTAAGCTAATCAAATGGCGATTATTAAAAGGTATTGTAATGTCATACGATAGCATATGTTCTGCGAACAAGCTTTGACCTTCTCCTGCACTAAAACCAAACTCCCACGACCACAAAGACGTCCAGTCGCCTATCAAGTAAATGTCATCATCTGTCATGTATTTTTGGATATATCCATCAAAAACCTTTGCGGTCTTATGATACAATTTTCTGTTTTCTATAAACACCTTATATAGGGCGGCTAGGTATTTTCCTGTTGGTTGCTTTGGAAATTGTCCCATCGAATACTTCTTATACCAGTAGGCTCGCACAATCTCGTTAACCCAAGACTTTATTTCGATATCTATATTATGATCATCAGCCAACAAGCATCTTTTCCTGACTTCATTTGGCTTTATATGACCAATTCCCCCGCCATTAACAAAAATTAACTCATCCATGACATCAAAATTATTTATTTTATCATTATCTGACGGTACTTCAATAATTCTGTGTTTAAGACCGAGACATTTGCAGATTTCTCTTGCCGCCTCTGCATCAACCCGTTCTTCCGGCTTAGATATATAACTAAAATACGAAAACGAATCGTATGCCACAGCTGCAGAAGCCAATGTTTCGCCGCTATCCTTTCCGCCCGTCACAGAAATAGCAATGCTTTTATCAGCCCACTTCTTTGCACACAATGACAGTGTATTTCTCAAAATTCTTGCTGATTCTTCAAGCACATTTTGATACTCAACTTCCGAATTGCACTCTACTATTGGTACTATAGGAAAAAATCTTTTTACAGTACCACAATTCATGTAGTAATGATTGGGAACAGTTCTACTAAGTTCTAAGTAAACTGAACAATCAGCTGGGAGCACATTCCCAAATAGATGAAAATACTTGCTATTTTTCAATTCATTAATGTACATATCTTCAGTCAATTCAAACAAGCACGCAGCCAGATTTACGTGTGATGTAATAATGTAATGTTCTCCTATACATCCATAATATGAGATTCGCATACCAGCACAATCTGACCAATGCGTTAAATTGCCATCTTGGGTTATTCGCCCCATCACATATATCCCTGTAAGGTTTGCCTCATACTCCCAAAATGCACCATCATCTAAATCAGCTAGTTTTTTTAGAATACAGTTTTCATCGTATTCCATATCAAATGGATTAAAACAATGACCTATTAAAAACAGAAAATCATTTCTCGATTTTAAAATATAGAAGTTGGTTTCTTTATGCACGATGAAGTTAAAGCCATATATTGTCTCCTTAATCCAATTTCCGTAGAAAGGGAATTCGCTTAAATTATCAATTCTCTTGTTTGTAATCAAAAAACCTCTAATAAACAAGTACTGTTTCAAATCAGGATTTTTCTCAAGCATTGCAATAAGCTCATTTTTATCCATTCGTTTAACCTCTATTCAAATTACTAATAATCATGTTGTTCAATCTATTTCGATTCCCGTCCCCTACAAAGCTGTTATGCGGAGTTATAATCACATTGTTCATATTCCAAAGCGGACTGTTCAAAGGCAACGGTTCTTCTTCAAATACGTCTAAAACCGCTCCGCCGATTTTTGGCAAACTTTCAATTAAAGCCACAGTATCAATAACCGCTCCCCGTGAAATGTTTACCAGCACCGCATTCTTTCTTAACCTTTTTAACCTTTTATCATTGAATAAATGGTATGTCTCATCGGTTAAAGGAAGTGTCAACACAACAATATCCGCATCGCTTATAGCGTTATCAAGCAAATCAAGTGTAACCATTTTATTGTAGTTTTTATCTTCTCTTGGGTACAAGTCAACCCCTAAAACATTGCAACCAAAAGCCGAAAAACGCTTTGCACATTCTGTTCCAACACTGCCACAACCCACAATTAAAACTGTTTTGCCATACAATTCAAGAAGTTCTCTGTGCTTTTCCCATTTGTTTTCGCTTTGATTTTTATTAAAAAAGCGACTTTGTTTATACAGTTGTAACACACCGCATATTGCAAACTCCGCCATTGGAATACTATATACACCACGGGCGTTGTGAATTTCTATTCCGTGTTCTTTTACGTAGTCCATATCAACGCGGTCAAATCCGGCAGATGTCAACTGAATGAATTTCAAGTTTGTAAAATTCTCGATAGGGTGGCTGAGAAAAATACCGTTCCCGATTATGCCTTCAACCCATTCGGTCTGACATGGTAACGGTGACTTTTCTTGCTGCATAAAAACTATATTATGACCAAGTTCGCGCAACATATTCAATTCTTTTTCCGTACAAGCAAATGCGCCTGTCACTAATAAGTTCATTTACTCGACCTCTCCGGATACAACTCTTTTAATAACTTCAGTCATTTCACTTTTATTGTTTATAAAAAAGTCGCTATATTCTTTGTAGTCTGTATTAATCTTACGCATTTGTTTTTCACATTCGGCTTCAAATTCCCGAATATCCCGAATTCCGTTTGTGAATGCAGAACGGATAATGTTTATATCATCTGTTTTATTGCAATTACAAAAACTGCGGGAGAGTATGGCACAGGTTGAGCCGAGACGATAATGCTCTTTAATAATCATTTCAGCCGGAACCAGCCCTTTTCCAAGCGAGGCAATTCCGCCAAAACCATACGCAATATTCTTCTCACGGAATTTTGCGCACAAGCGCTCCACCGTACCGTCAATCAGCAGTTCAAACATAAACTTCATTCCGTATCCTAAACTCAAATCGTTTAGTCCGATATGGCATAAGTCAATTCCTTCAAGGCGCAACACTTCATCAACAAATTCCACCGCTTCGGGTGTTTCAAACAAAAGCATCGTTTTTGCTCTTTTATTAACAGCCAAAAGGAACCTTTTCGCCTCATCGACCGTCTTAAAATAGGGGAGCATAAGGATATCGGCACCGTTTTTTATGGCAATATCAATTTCTTCTTCCGAAGAAATATATTTGTCGCTTGCATCGTGAATGGGATTTATACGAACAAGCAATTCTGCTGTTGTTATAGCATCGGCAACACGCTTAACATCATCAAGGGTGTGTCGGGACTGCACAGTGTCCATACCGCCTTGCCTGTTTGCTTTACCGATATATTCAAGGTCAATAAATATTCTGTCTACTCCTGCCGTCTCAGCAATTTGCGCAATCTCCGGACGGTTTGTTATGTACATAAGTTTTAATGCCATTATTTATTTACCGTCTCTTTCTCCTCAAGCGGCTCCTGAGCAATAACAGTAGCTCCCGTATTTTCATTATCGGAATTTGAAAGGACCTTAAAAACGGTAAGGAACAAAATCTTCACATCCAACCACAGCGATACATGCTCCACATACCATACATTTAATTCTATGCGATGATTCCACTCTACACATTTTCGACCGTTGACTTGTGCCCAGCCGGTGATACCCGGACGTACATCAAACATTTTTAATTGTTCGTCGGTATAGTCCTCAATCGGCCAAGGGTGATATGTAAGCGGCGGGCGAGGTCCGATAAAACTCATATCTCCGAAAAGAATATTAAAAATTTGGGGTATTTCATCAAGACTTGTTTTGCGAAGTATATTGCCTACACGGGTAACGCGAGCATCTCCTTTGCCCGAATACACGCCGGTCCCTGTTTGTTCCGCGCCGACGCACATTGATCTGAATTTATAAATCTCATATACCTTGCCTTTGTATCCCAAACGTTTCTGCTTGAATATTACAGGGCCGGGTGAGTCAATTTTTATTGCTGCCGCAATAATGAGCATTGGTATAAAACAAATCACTATTCCAAGCACAGATAACACTATATCAATTAAACGTTTTAAAAAATGTTTATACATACTCAACCTCTCAACCCATCAAATTTTTATAATCAATCACTGTTTGTAACAGAATAAATATCAATAAATATCGATAACCATGCTTGTATCGGTTAAACTGAATACAAAACCTTGCCGATTATTGTTTTAAATCAAATAATCGACAATCTTCGTCGTTTTGTGCAGTTTTAACATTTTTTATTTTTGGGCGCAATTCTCCAATAGTAATTTTAACATAAATCAAGCCCGATGTCAAAAAAATAACCC
>JAXJSP010000027.1:0-75308 GCA_036310005.1 Acutalibacteraceae bacterium
CTTAAAAATGTAGAAACCGCACAGGTTTTTGAAAAGAGCGAGGTTAAGGTCTGGGAATGCAGAAACTGCGGACATATTGTAGTCGGAACAAAGGCTCCCGAAGTTTGTCCTACTTGCGCTCATCCTCAAAGTTACTTTGAAATAAATTCCGAAAACTATTAATCGCAAATCTTTAACTAAATTAAAACACGGTGCAGCCTTAAAAAGGCTGCACCGTGTTTTTTATAGCAGTAACTTATATGTGAAAACATTTTCTTACTTTGTCATATTTGCCTAATATGAGCAAAATATCATTTTGCATAAACTGAGTTTCTGCGTTTACAGATAACATCATTTTTCCGTCTCTTTTTAATGCCATAATTGAAATATCATACTTCTGACGGATGTTGATTTCTCTGATAGTCCTGTCTATCCACGCTTTTGGTACTTCCATCTCGAAAATTCCGTGTTCTTCATCAAGTTCGACATAGTCAAGCACATTGTTTGAGCCATACCGAATTGCCACCCAGTCGGCTAACTGCTTTTCGGGATATACAATCTCGTCTGCTCCGTTGCGAAGTAAAAACTTTGCATGCATATCATCGCACGCGTGTGATACCACTAATTTAGCGCCGAGTTCTTTGAGTAAAGATGTTGTTTCGAGCGAACTTTGAAAATCGCTGCCGATGGCAACAATGCAAACATCATAATTTTCAACACCTAAAGAACGCAAAAACGCCTCGTTTCTGCTGTCGCCGATTTGAGCATTTGTAACGTACGGAAGCATAGCATCAACGCGTTCTTTGTTTTTATCAACCGCCATAACCTCGTGGTTCAGTTCATTCAGTTTAACCGCAATATTTTGCCCGAATCTTCCCAATCCTACTAAAAGTATTGATTTCATTCAATATTATCTCCTTATCCAACTGTGATTTTTTCTTCCGGTAATTTTGAGACATTTCTTACTTTGTTAGACAGTCCGGCAAAAGCGATTGTCAGACCTCCGACTCTGCCTAAAAACATCAAAACAATTAAAATCAATCTTGATGCGGCACACAACTCGGTTGTAATTCCGAGAGTAAGTCCGACTGTGCCGATTGCCGATGCTGTTTCAAACAGACACGCCGACAACGGAAGTTGCTCAATGCAACTTATAACTATGCCGCTTACAAAAAACATTGATAAATATATCAGTAAAACCGTTAATGCATATTTAACGGTGTTATCGTCTATTCGTCTGCCGAAACTTTCGGTGTCCTCTTTTCTTCTGACAACCGAAAAAACAGTCATAAACAAAACTGCCATTGTTGTCACCTTGACACCGCCGGCTGTCGAACCGGGCGCGCCGCCGATTAGCATCTGGACAATCATAAGCGCCTGACTCGAACCGTTAAACGAGGCTAAATCTACGGTGTTAAAACCTGCTGTTCGCGGTGTAACGCTCTGAAACAGCGCCGCTAAAACTTTTTCGCCTGTCGGCATATCTGTCTTTGCAAACTCGTTAAAATAGTAAAACAAAAACGGAAAAACAACTAAAATGAATGTCATCAAAAAAATGAGTTTGCTTTGCAAACGATATTTTTTAATGTGAATACCGTGGTGCCTGACATCGTCCCAGGTGAGAAAACCTATTCCGCCTACCAGTATTAAACTGCAAACTACCAGATTAACCACAACATTATCCGAATAGCCGCTTAATGATGAAAATTCACCTGTTATGCCCATCAAATCAAACCCTGCGTTGCAAAACGCGGAAACAGAATGAAAACACGCATACCATATTCCCTTTAAAGGACCGAAATCTTTGCAAAAAACAGTCGCTAAAAGGCATGCGCCGAGCAATTCCGCTATAACGGTGACTATTAAAATAAATTTAATCAGATTTATTACTCTGCCTGTATCCGGAGCCGATACCGACTCTCTTAAAGTATTTCTTTGCCTGAGTCCGACTTTTTTTCCGGCAAACAGTACCATGGATACAGTAATAGTAACAACTCCAAGACCGCCTATCTGAATAAGTAAAGCAATAACAGCCTGACCGAAAGCAGACCAATGAGTCGCTGTATCTAAAACAACCAAACCCGTAACACAGGTTGCGGAAACGGAAGTAAACAATGCATCTAAAAAAGATGTTGCTTTTCCGTTTGACGCGGCAACAGGAAGCATAAGCAGTACACTTCCGAGTAAAATTACACACAAAAAACCAAGTGTTATAATTTGAAAAGACGATATACTGTTTTTCTTTGGCCGCAACATTTTTTTAGTCATATCAAGTAACCTTTCCTTAGTGTGTTCTGCCGTTTATGAAAAGCGTGTTGTAAATATTATCAATTATAATCTTTTTTTAAATAATATCAATGATAAATTTAAAAATTTTTGAGCAATTTTTTCACTTATTGTAAGTCAGAATACAGTAATAGAATTATATCACGAAACATTATAAATTACAATCTATTTAATAAAGTTTAGAATTGTTTGATGCAAAATAATACAGCGCAATCGTGATAAAATCAGATTGCACTGTATTTTTTATGTTTTATCAGAGCAATTTTTTACAGTTGCCGATAATAATTATTCGGGCTTATAAAGTTGCTCAAGTTTTTCAAGATGCGCTCTTGACTCTTTTGCTTTCTCGGCAGCCAAATCAAACAACTCGTTTGCTCTTTCGGGGAATGAGCGTGTGAGTGATGAATAACGCGCTTCGCCGAGGATGAACTCTTTGTAGTCGGCAGTAGCAGGTTTAGAGTCAATAGTAAGCGGATTCTTGCCTTGTTCTTTCAAAGCGGGGTTGAAACGGTACATATTCCAGTATCCGCACTCAACAGCCTTCTTCATTTCTTTCTGGCAGTTAACCATACCGCCCTTGATAGAGTGCATTTCGCAAGGTGAGTAGCAGATAATGAGCGACGGGCCCGGATATGCTTCTGCTTCACGAATTGCATTAAGTGTCTGTGCCATATTTGCACCCATAGCAACTTGTGCTACATAGATGTAACCGTATGACATAGCGATTTCAGCAAGGCTCTTTTTAGCGATTGTTTTACCTGCAGCAGCAAATTGAGCAACCTGTCCGATTTGAGAAGCCTTTGATGCCTGACCGCCTGTATTTGAATAAACTTCGGTATCAAATACCATAATGTTTACATCGTTACCCGATGCGAGTACATGGTCAACACCGCCAAAGCCGATATCGTATGCCCATCCGTCACCGCCAAATATCCAGACGCTCTTCTTAGAAAGGTATTCTTTGTTTTTAAGAATGTCTGCGCAGGTGTCACAACCCGAAACTTTTTCAAGTTCTTTAACAAGTGCGTTTGATGCTGCTGTGTTCTTTTGTCCGTCATTTACGGTATCAAGATAATCTTTAGCGGCAGCCTTTAATTCATCGCTTGCTTTATCGGCAGTAAGAATAAGTTTAACTTCTTCAATAAGTCTGTCTCTGATAGCCTTCTGGCCGAGATACATACCGAGACCGTGCTCTGCGTTGTCCTCGAACAGTGAGTTAGCCCAGGCAGGACCGTGTCCGTCAGCGTTTACTGTATAAGGTGAGCATGAAGCGGGGCCGCCCCAGATTGATGAACAGCCTGTTGCATTTGAAATGTACATTCTGTCACCGAAAAGTTGAGTTACCAAACGAGCGTATGCTGTTTCTGCACAACCTGCACAAGAACCTGAGAACTCGAGTAAAGGTTTCTTGTATTGGCTTGTGATAACATTCATAGCCGGGCTGATATCGTCTTTTTCAGATACATTTTCAACACAGTAATTGAATACTTCCTGTTGGTCTTCCTGTGTTTCGCGAGCGACCATGGTAAGTGAGTTTGTAGGACATACGCCGATACATACTCCGCATCCCATACAGTCAAGAGGCGATACAGCAAGTGTATATTTGTAACCTGTTTTGAAAATCGGTTTTGTTCCGTATTTTGTGTTTGCGGGAGCGCCGGCAACTTCTTCTTCGCTCATAGCGAACGGACGAATTGTTGCGTGCGGGCAAACAAATGAGCATTGGTTACACTGTGCGCAGGTCTGTGCGTTCCATTCAGGTACCATAACTGCAACACCGCGTTTTTCATAAGCAGATGCGCCTTGCTCAAACTGACCGTCAACATAGTCCATAAATGCAGATACCGGAAGTGCGTCGCCTCTCATCTTTTCAACAGATTTCATAACTGTATCAACCTGTTTAACAAGAGCCGGTCTGCCTTTTGATTCTTCAACGGTTGCATCGTCAGTAGCGTCAGCCCAGTCAGCCGGAACGTCAATCTTAACAAATGCGGTAGCGCCGGCATCAATAGCCTTATGGTTAGCCTCTACAATGTCCATACCTTTCTTTGAATATGATTTTGTAGCGGCTTCTTTCATATAATTGATTGCCTCTTCTGCGGGCATGATATTTGCAAGTGCAAAGAATGCCGACTGCAATACTGTGTTTGTTCTCTTGCCCATACCGACTTGTTGTGCAAGCGAAATAGCGTTTACTGTGTAAAGCTGAATATTGTTTTGTGCGATATATCTCTTTGCTGCAGCAGGCATGTGAGTGTTAAGTTCTTCAGGTGTCCACTGGCAGTTGATAAGGAATACACCGCCCGGTTTAACATCGTTTACCATATTGTAGCCCTTGGTTACATAAGACGGGTTGTGGCAAGCAACGAAGTCAGCTTTGTTGATATAGTAAGGGCTCTTGATAGGCTTGTCACCGAAACGCAAGTGAGAAATAGTGATACCGCCTGTTTTCTTTGAGTCATATTGGAAATATGCCTGAACATATTTATCGGTATGGTCACCGATGATTTTGATTGAGTTTTTGTTAGCACCAACAGTACCGTCGCCGCCGAGTCCCCAGAACTTACATTCAATAGTTCCTTCAGCCGCTGTGTTGGGAGATACTTCCTCTTTGAGTGAAAGATTTGTTACATCGTCTTCAATACCGATGGTAAACTGGCTCTTCGGAGCATCTTTGCTTAATTCGTTATATACAGCAAATACGCTTGAAGGAGGAGTATCTTTTGAACCGAGACCGTATCTGCCGCCGCAAACCAAAGCACTTCTGCCGAGTTTGTTAAGAGCAGCAACTACATCTAAGTATAAAGGCTCACCGATAGAACCGGGCTCTTTTGTTCTGTCTAAAACAGCAATTTTCTTTGCGGTTTCAGGAATTGCAGCAACGAATTTTTCAGCCGAGAAAGGTCTGTAAAGACGAACTTTAACAAGACCTACTTTTTCTCCTCTTGCGGTTAAGTAGTCAACAACTTCTTCTGCAACGTCGCAGATAGAGCCCATAGCTACGATAACGCGTTCTGCATCGGGAGCGCCGTAGTAGTTAAAGAGTTGATAGTCAGTGCCGATTTTAGCATTAACTTTTTGCATGTATTCTTCAACAATTTCAGGAACTGCCTCATAATACTTGTTGCAAGCCTCTCTGTGCTGGAAGAAAATATCTCCGTTTTCGTGTGAACCGCGCATAGAAGGTCTTTGAGGATTCAATGAGTGCTTTCTGAATGCTTCAACAGCGTCCATATCGCACATTTCTTTAAGGTCCTCATAATCCCATACTTCGATTTTCTGAATTTCGTGAGATGTACGGAAACCGTCAAAGAAGTTGATGAAAGGAACTCTGCCTTTAATAGCAGCAAGGTGTGCTACCGCACCGAGGTCCATAACTTCCTGAGTGTTGGTTTCTGCAAGCATCGCAAAACCGGTCTGACGGCACGCATAAACGTCCGAATGGTCACCGAAGATGTTGAGTGCGTGACTTGCTACGCAACGAGCCGATACGTGGAATACGGTCGGCAAAAGTTCGCCTGCAATCTTATACATATTCGGAATCATAAGTAAAAGACCTTGTGATGCTGTATAAGTAGTGGTTAATGCACCTGCAGCAAGTGAACCGTGTACTGTACCGGATGCTCCTGCTTCCGATTGCATTTCGGTCACTTTGACAGTTGTACCGAAAATGTTTTTTAATCCTTGTGCAGACCATTGATCTACATAGTCAGCCATAGGACTTGAAGGGGTGATTGGGTAAATACCTGCAACTTCAGTGAATGCGTAAGACACGTGAGCCGCAGCATTATTACCATCCATGGTTTTCATTTTTCTTGCCATGTTTTTGTTGCCTCCTAAATAATAATATACATTTGATTAGTTGCTTATCGCAAACATATTGTACCACCTAAAATAATAACACTTTTATGCCAAATTGTAAATAGTAAATAACTAAATTTCTGATATTTATTTAACGAATTTGACAAATGCCGACTTTTTAGATATTATTATGTAAGTTATAATACTTTCCATCTGAAGATTAAGAGGAGTTTTATGAACAATTTATTTTTAAAAATATTGGTAATTTTGATTTTTGTGCTTATTTGTTTTCTGATAAATCTTGCAAAAAGCGCAGTAATTACGGTAAACGACACCGCGGTTGCAAAAAAAGCGGAGTCCGGTGACAAAAAAGCAAAGAAACTGCTGAAACTGATTGAAAAGCCTACGCTATACAATTTGGCTGTTTCTAATATAACCGTGCTTTTGCTTTTGCTCTCATCGGCATTTTTGTCTTTGTCGTTTACAAAATGGTTTGCAGAGGCCTTTACCTACAAATTCGGGTTGGTGCAGTACAATAAAATTGTCTTGATACTGGCAATTTTGCTTTTTACATTTTTGCTCGCTTACCTGCTTGTAGTGCTCGGCAAGACGGTCCCCGAAAAAATCGGCGCGGTAAATTGCGATAAAATCAGTTATTCAATGTGCGGATTTTTAAAATTCGTCATCGCAATAATCAAACCTTTTACTTTGCTTGCAAACGGTACATCAAATATCGTTTTGCGCCTTTTCGGTATTGATCCGCGCTCGGGCGAAGAACAGGTAACCGAAGAGGAAATTATGATGATGGTCGATGCCGGTAAAGAAAAAGGTGTCATTGAGCAAACCCAACGCTCAATGATTAATAATATCTTTGAATTTGACGACTTAATCGTGAGCGAAATTATGACTCACAGAACCGAAATCGAGGCAGTAGAGGTAACACAGGATATACAGGACATTGTCAACCTGGCAATAGAAAAAGGCTATTCGAGAATTCCTGTATATGAGGAAGATTTAGATAACATAAAAGGTATTGTTTATATTAAAGACCTGCTTAAATTTGTAGGCAAAAATGTACCGAAAGGCACAATAAGTGATATAATGCGCAACGCGTATTATGTGCCCGAAACCAAAAAATGCAACGAACTTTTTTCTCAGATGAGAGAAAAGCGTCTGCAAATGTGCGTTGTTGCCGATGAGTACGGGGGTACTGCCGGTATTGTAACGGTAGAGGACCTGCTTGAATCAATCGTGGGAAATATGCAAGACGAGTACGACAACGAAGACGAGGAAGTCATAAAAATCAATGAAACGACTTTTACTCTTGACGGTACAATGTTAGTAAGCGACGCGGAAGAGATTTTACAATGCGAATTACCTGAGGGCGAATACGACACGGTAGGAGGTATGATTATTTCCAGGCTCGGTGCTATTCCGAGCGAAAACGAACAGCCCGAAATTCAGATTGATAATCTTATGTTCAAAGTTTTAAGCGTCGCAGAACGCAGAATTGATAAGGTAAGAGTTGAAAAACTTAAACCCGAGTCCGAACAAGAGGAAGAATAAATTAATTAGTCAGTTCGAAACCATCCTGACTTAAAACAAAACTACGGGAGTGAATTAAATTGAATACTAAAGTAAAAAAACTAACCTTCGCAGCCTTGCTTGCTGCACTGTATGTAACCCTGACGGTAGCCCAGCAAATGCTTTTACCGGGCACTGCAAACAGTATGATTCAGTTTCGGGTAAGCGAATGTCTGTGTGTGTTTGCACTTATAAACCCTGTAAGCATACCGGCTCTTACAATAGGCTGTTTTGTGGCAAATCTGATAATGGGGCTCGGCACGGTCGACCTTATTTTAGGTCCGATTGCAACCTTGTTATCACTTGTGTTTATGCGGCTTTTAAGTAATGTAAAAATCAAAAGTCTGCCGGTTCTGTCTTTTATATCACCCGCTTTTTTCAACGGTCTTATAGTGGGCGCGGAACTTGCGTTTTTCATACTTAAAAGCGATAATGTTTTTTCACTTTTCTTAATAAGCGCAGGCCTCGTTTTCATAGGCGAGGGCGCGGTAATGGTCTGTTCCGTTCCGCTTTATTTTGCAATAAAAGATAAAAAAATATTTAAGTAAATAACAAAAAGCGATGCTTATAAAAGATTTAAGCATCGCTTTTTTGCTGCCCATACCGAGTTTTTGCTGTCGCAGGCAGGCTCATTTTATGAAATAATATCCATCGGGTTTATATATTCTCCATCTTTTTTAACTTCAAGATGCAGATGAACTCCGTCTAAATTTTCAAAAGGCAACTCGCCTAAAGTGGCAATCGTATCGTTGGCATGTACTGTCTGACCTGCTTTGAAATCGACCTTGTCAAGTCCGCAGTAATATATATAAATTCCGTTTCCGTGGTCTATTACAATAGTATTCCCGTAAAGTTCGTCATAGTACACTTCGCTTATTTTTCCGTCGCCTGCCGCGTGAATATTTTCCCCGAAACTTCCTTTTATATCAATTCCGTTATGCGTGCGCCAGTCGTTATATGTCTTTGAAAAAACCAGTTGCGTGTCGGAATAATCTTTTGTGATTTCGCCCGTCAGCGGATATACAAAATAATCGGCGGCAACCGCGGTTTGTACAACCGATTCTTCGCTCTCGACAATTTCGCTCTCGGCTTTTTGCGATTGTACTTTGCTTGAGTCGGTTTCGCTTGATTGCGACTTACTGCTTACATACTCATAAGAGGGAATAATATATGACGATATATCGGCTTGTGATGAAGTGTTTTTCGCGCTTTGTGTTTTGACTTCATCATTATTTATAAAAAATGCGGCAATACCGAGCCCTATCATACACATAAATAAAAATATATAAAACCCTGTTTTCTTTTTCATAATGCCACTCCTTTCAAAAAGTAGTTTTGGCTGTTTTTGAAAACTTATACAGAAAAATTACTGCTTTTTAACAAAATGTTCACAAAAACTCAACACAAATCAAAATTCCGGTTGTTAATATATACTCGTACTCAAGGAGAAAGCGGAGCCGCACCCGCTTTCGGTACATTTTTCTATACTCCTCTATATACCCCTCAAACTAGGCAAAAGACGGTTGCAAAACAACCGTCTTTTGTCGTTTGATTTGCTCGTTTGTTTTTAGTAATTTCTTTCAAATTAGTTTATCTTATTTCGTATATATTGACATATAAAAATGGGTTGTTTTTTTACCGTCGTTGTTGTATAATGTAATGGAATAACATTAATCGTTAAAAAGGTGATTTTCGGACTTGTCTTTTGTCCTTTTTCACACATCTCATAAAACCCCAAGGAGTGTAATTTATGAAACGTTTCATTTCCCTCGTCAGCATTTTACTGTGCCTGGCATTGTGTTTAAGCGTTGTAGGTTGTACCGGTTCTTCTTATACCGACGACCTTAATGCTAACCGCAGTACCGTAGGCCTTGATGAACTTTACTCGGTTATTAACGGAGATAAGGTTGTGGGCGATATTTCTTCAAACGATGCGTCAAACACCTCTACCGTTACTGTTACCGTTCAGTCGGACGACGGCACTTTCCCTTGCTATGTTCTCGGAAAAGTAGTAGGCGGTAAAAGTGCAGACGGTAATAACGCAGGCGGTAATAACGCAGGCGGAGATAACGGCAGCGGCGGTAACGGTAATAACAGCGGCGGCACCAATACCGACAGTTCAAAAAGAGGTATTGACTATCTTTTGGAGCGTAGTGTTTCCTGTGCTGAGCCTAACCCGAAAGTAGGCAAATCTTACAATCTCTACTATGAAGAAGACGACGGATCAAAACTTCTTGCAAATATTAAAAATCTTCCCGACCTTTATGACGGTGATGAAATTTCAATTGATGATGAATACTCCTTTACTTATATTGCATCGGAAGATAAATGGTTATGCACCAAAGTTCCCGATGTTAAGGTAAAAGGCTATTATTCTACAGATAACTTTACTCCTGTACATATCGTAAGCAAAGAATTACAAGGCAAGGCATCAGAGGGATGTCAGTGGCTTTCAAATATGTGTATGGACACAGGCAGCACAAACGGACTTGTAGGATATGCCTGCGTTGATGTTGCTGCTCCTTATAAAACAGAAGACGGCGGAAAAACCTGGAAACCTGTATCGGTAGGTTGGGCTGCTGAAGGTTCACAGAGCGTCGCTATTGACCCGAAAAACCCGGACCATGTAGTCGGAGCAGGTATGGTCGGTATTGTTGATAAAACCGGTTGTGTCGATAACGGTGTTTATCTTTCAACTAACGGTGCCGAAACCTGGACACATGTATATTATTGGCCCATACAGAGATCGCGTTATATAAATCAGTTTGTTTTTGACGAATCAAGTTATGACGCTTCTGAAAATATGTGCATGACTATTTACTGGTCAAGCGAAGATTATCCGAGCCTTACAGGCAACTCACCGTCACTCCATAAATCGACCGACGGTGGTAAAACCTGGGAAGTTGTAAACGAAAACTTCGGCGGATGTATTCTTAAAATCAGCCCCGACGGTACTTTATACGCCGGAAAATACACTTTGTTCCCGAGCGTTGTAGAACCCGGAACATCAACACTTTATAAATCAACCGACGGTGGTAAAACATTCAAAGAACTGCCGATTACCGATGTTTATTCATTCGATACAATTGCTGCAAAACCGAATAATGTTTATGCTGCAAAAGCCGACGGATTTTATGTTTCCACCGATAAGGGCGAATCATTTACAAAAATAAGCGAAGGTATGTTCTATGAACATGTTTACTTTATGTCGGTAAACTGTGACGGAACCAAAATAAGCGCACAAATAGGATATCCTAATAATAATGCTTACAAAAGAATTTACTCACACGACGGTGGTAAAACCTGGACGGAAATTAACATAAAAGATTCTGTTCAGGCAGGCGCATTCATGCCTTTGAACTCGCGTGCGCAACCCGGTAACTTCTCGGGTACAGACCCGAATCTTATGCTCATTATCTGCGGTGATACTATTGCACGTACAGACGACGCCGGTAAGACCTTTACTCACTCTAACTACGGTTACAACGGTGTATGTACCGACCTGTTCTCATTCAATGTACAGGATGCTAATTTGATGATGGTACCTATTCAGGACTACTCAGGTGCCTTTTCAACCGACGGTGGTAAGTCGTTCACATTCCTTGCCTGGGGACAAAATGTCAACAGCGGTAACACTTACGGCGGATATGTGATTGATGAGAAGACAATGTTCACAGCCGGTGTTCTATCTTGGTGGAATAGGGATAGTAACCACTATATTTACACAACTTTTGATGGCGGTGTTACACTTAACAAGACTAAAAAATACAAACTTGCCGATGATGCGTTAGCTAACAGTTTAGGCTCGCTGCACGATAAAAAGATTGCGTTCATAGGTGATATGAGAACAACCGATGCTGCAAGAACCTGGACACAAATGACCAACATACTCGACAAGAGCGGTGCAAAGACAGAAAAAAACTATATTATCGGTGTATGGTGTATTGACCGTAACACAGGCAGACTGTACGCACAGGATAAATTGGGATATCTTGTTTATTCCGATGATGACGGTGCAACCTGGAAACAATTTGTTCAGATACCGATGCCTAAATTAGTTAAAGGCGTTTCCTGTGATAAAGACGGCGGAGTTTATGTGGTCGCTGTTGAAGGCGGCGGCGGCGGTGGCGTATTAATCAAGACAACCGTCGAAACCGGCAAGTGGGAAAGTTTAGTCAACCCTGCAATCGCTATCAGGTCATATAGCGCCGCTTTGGAAGTAGACTTTGAAAACGGTACTATTTATCTTTCTTCAAGTAAAGGTTCATGGCCAAAGCAAGGAAATTTACACCGTCTGTGGAGAAGTGAAGACGGAGGTAAAACATGGGTTCCGTTGTCTGTTATTTCCGATAGCGACGGTAACAAGTCAGGTAATCTTGTTACAGAAGTTTATCCGGAAAATACTGTTACACATATTGCTATAAACTATGAAACCGATGAAGTATACTTCAACTTCAGTTGCCGCGGTATCTGGAAAATCGGCAGAGTATAATAAGCCTTTTCTAAACAGGCACTTGATAAGTTAAATAAGTTATAAATAAAAATGAGCAGTAAAAAATTACTGCTCATTTTTTTATAATATCCCCCTTGACTTAAGACAAACAAAGTGTTATACTAACAACACGAACATTAGTTCGATATTTTTTAAAAGAGGGAGATTAGTGTGGACAGAACGATACTGCATTGTGACTGCAACTGTTTTTATGCATCGGTTGAATGTTTGTACAATCCCGAATTACGCAACAAGCCTGTGGCGGTAGGCGGGGACGAAGAAATGCGCCACGGAATTATTCTTACAAAGAACTATCTTGCCGCAAAGTACGATATAAAAACAGGGGAAACTATTTGGAGCGCAAAGCAGAAATGTCCCGATTTAATAGTGGTACCTCCGCACTTTGACAGGTATATTAAGTTTTCTGAATTAGCGCGGGAAATTTACTGTGACTATACCGACAGAGTCGAGCCATTCGGTTTGGATGAGGCGTGGCTTGATGTAACGGGCGAAGACGGTTTAAAGATTGCGCGGGAGATATCTGACAGAATTAAATACGAACTTGACATAACGGTAAGCATCGGTGTAAGTTTTAACAAAGTATTTGCAAAATTCGGTTCTGACTATAAAAAGCCCGATGCAATAACTTGCATTACAAGGGACAACTACAAAGACATTGTATGGCCGGCGCCTGTAAAAGACTTACTTTATGTCGGTCGGTCAAACGAGAAAAAATTTGAAGATATGGGAGTAAGGACAATAGGACAGATTGCACAGCAACTCCCGAAAATTATGACTAATCATTTCGGCAAAGTAGGCGGGATGTTGTTAGCGTTCGCGAGGGGTGAGGACTCGTCACCCGTAATGCTTTACAACGAATGCAATCAGATTAAAAGCATCGGCAATTCCACCACCACGCCAAAAGATATGCAAACGCTTGAACAGGCAAAAAAGGTGCTTTTGGTATTGAGCGATTCGGTGTGTTCAAGGCTTAGAAAAAGCGGGTTAAAATGCAGGTGCATATCCGTGACAATGAAAGAAAGCGCATTTTTGACATCTGCGACAAGACAATGCACTTTAAGAGATTACACCGATATTACACGCACGGTATATGAAACTGCGGTTAATATCGTAAAAAACAGCAAAAAGAGGTTTGTGCCTTTAAGGGCGATAGGAATTTCGCTTAGTGATTTTAAAAGTACAGAGTCTGCGGAGCAGTTAAATTTTTATGAGGACAGCATAAAAAAGGAAAAACTTAAAAAAATCGACGGTGTCACCGACTCTTTACATCAAAGATTCGGTAACAAGTCAATAACTCCTGCGTCGATTTTAAACGATGCTTTTTTAACTGAATTTGATCCGCAAAAATGCAACATAATACACCCGGAAGGGTTTTTGAAAGGTAAAATTAAATGAGATATATAGATGTAACCGCGAGGTTTTATCCCGACGGAGTAATTGTTCCCATTTGCATAAACTGGGAGGACGGAAACAAGTTTAAAATAGACAGAATACTCGATGTCAGGCGCGCGGCATCCCTTAAAAGCGGCGGAGTCGGACTCAGATATACCTGTACTATCTGCGGACAAATACGCAATTTATATTTAGACAATAATAAATGGTTTATATAACTGCCGAAGGCAGTCTTTATGGTTTTCTGTTAGTGCTGTTAAAAATAATAAAACCGCCTCAGGCGGTTTTTATGGTGCTCTGCCGCTTTTAAGCGGTTTCTATTATTTCTGTTAGTGCTAAAACAATAAACCGTCTACGGTGGCATATTGTCCTTGTATGATATTGTTTTGTTCTAAATACTTATTAAGGGAATTGAGGACATGCTTTTTGTTCGCGCTCCACTCGGGTGCGATTAAAACTTTCTTATCACCGTCGCCTGTAAGCCTGTGAATAACAATATCGGGACGCAGCCTGTTTATACATTCACCCAAGACTGAAAAATACTCATCCATAGTAAGAGGAGTGTAGTCATATTTTGCAAGGGCGGTGTTTTCAAGCACGTGCAAAAGTTGAAATTTTACACCCTGTATATCGTGTCGGTTTATAAAATCGACGGTGTTTAGCATATCGCTTTGCGTTTCATTCGGCAAGCCTAATATTAAGTGAACGACAACCTCAATATTATGTTCGCGTAATTTTTTCACCGCCAAAGTAAACTCATCATTTTCATAGCACCTGTTTATATATTTTGCGGTGTTTTCGTTTGCGGTTTGCAGTCCGAGTTCGACAAAAACAGGAGTGGTTTTATTAATTTTTGAAAGCAAGGCAACATTTTCATCATTAATGCAGTCGGGCCTTGTCGCTACCGATAAAGCAACAACATCATTTACTTCAAGCGCCGACAAATAAAGTTTTTCAAGTGTTTTGACATCTGCATAAGTGTTTGTAAAAGACTGAAAATAAGCAATATATCCGGCGTCTTGCGGCACTTTGTTTTTAAGTTTCTGCTTTGCTTTTTCAAGTTGCGCTTTTACATCGCTGCCGCTTTCGGCAAAATCGCCCGAACCTTTCTGAGAGCAAAAAATACAACCGCCGGTACCCTTTGTTCCGTCACGGTTCGGGCAGGTAAACGAGCAATCAATAGCAAGTTTATAAACTTTTTTATTAAATTTATTTTTAAGGTAATCATTTAAACTGTTATATCTTTTCATTTCGCACCCACAGTATTTTTTATCATTATAACACAAAAAAGCAGCGGTTTACACCACTGCTTTTTAATTAAATCAAAGATAAAAATTCTTTTAACTTATCGGTTTTCGGCGAGTCGAAAATCTGCTCCGGTGTGCCTTCTTCGGCAATTACTCCGTCACTCATAAACACAACCTTGTTGCTGACATTTCTTGCAAATGCCATTTCGTGGGTTACGACTATCATTGTCATACCCTCTTTTGCAAGTTGCTGCATTACTGATAAAACTTCGCCTACCATTTGCGGGTCCAGCGCGCTTGTCGGCTCGTCAAACAAAATGACTTCGGGATGCATAGTGAGCGCTCTTGCAATAGCGACACGCTGTTTTTGTCCGCCCGATAACTGACGGGGTTTTGCGTTTACATAAGGCGCCATTCCGACCTTTTCAAGATAGTACATAGCATCTTGCATCGCCTCTGCGCTGCTGCGCTTTTGCACTTTCATAGGGCCTATCATACAGTTTTTAAGCACGCTCATATTATTGAAAAGATTAAAACTCTGGAACACCATTTCAACCTTTGAACGATATTGCGAAACCGACTTATGCTCTAAAATATTTTCTCCGTGGAAAAGAATTTCACCGTCTGTCGGCTGCTCTAAAAGATTTATGCAGCGCAGCATCGTACTTTTACCGCTGCCCGATGCACCGATAATGCAGGTAACATCGCCTTTGTTTACGGAAAAGTCAATGCTTTTTAAAACTTCGTTTTCGCCAAAATCTTTTTTAAGACCTGTAATTTTAATAACTTCACTCATTATCTGTCAGCCTCCCCTTCAACATATTTTGTGTTCGGCATTGTTGATGACTGCTGAATAACATAAGAGTCGGGGCCATCGAGTTTACGCTCGATAAAGCGCAGTATTCTTGTAATCGAGAATGTAAGTATGAAGTAGATTACACAGGCAACACAGTAAGTTTCAAATATCGCCCAGGTCATTTTTGAGATTTTTGCAGTAAAGAAGTAAAGTTCCGTTACACCGATAACATTAAGTACCGATGTGTCCTTGATATTAATTACAAATTCATTACTGATTGCAGGTAAGATATTACGCATTGTCTGCGGAATGATAACATGCAGCATTACCTGAAAATGTGTCATACCGATTGAGTAAGCGGCCTCAAACTGACCTTTATCAATCGAGATAATACCGCCGCGGACAATCTCTGACATATATGCACCGGTATTAATGGATACAATAAATATACCCGCCGGAATCAAGGGTAAGGTTTTTCCGTTGTTCATAAATGCATAACCCCAGAAAATTACCATTGACTGTACCATCATCGGTGTTCCTCTGAACACTTCTACATACACGGAAATCAAGGCGTTTATTACCTTCATTATGCCTCTGACAATTGCGTTTTTAGATGTGGGTATTGTTTTTACTATACCGGTTATGATACCTATTAAAAGGCCTATAACAGTACCGGTAAGTGCAATCAGCATTGTGTAACCGACACCCTCTAATAAAAAGGGCCAATATTGACGCACAATATCAATTACTTCTTTGATAAAATCCAATTTTAATTAACCTCTTAAATTATTTTTCAGGGTTTATTGCTACCATTTCAGCCATAAGTTCTTTTTGTGCCGTTTCATCAAATGTTTCAAGGAAACTGTTAATGCCTTCTAAAAGTTCAGAACCCTTTGCAACACCTACAGCGATGCTTGTATCTTCAACAGGTACTTCAAAACCTGTTTCGTTGTTTACAAGCGGAATATAAGAATATGCGCTGCCTTCAGTGCAAACTGCCATAGCAGTAGGCTCCTCAGCGACATAACCGTCGATTGTACCTGCGTCTAAAGCGATAAGCATGGTTGAAAAGTCAGCAAGTTCGTTTACCTTTGCTTTTGTCTGGCTTTCCAAAGCATCTAAGTGTGATGTGCCTGACTGTGCGGCAATTTTCTTACCGTCGAGGCCTTTGATATCTGTAACGCCTTTTAAAGTGTCATTTTTTGTGATGATAACAAGGTTTGAGTTGTAATAAATATCGGAAAAGTCGATTTTTTCTTTTCTCTCGTCAGTAGGACTCATACCGGCGATAATCATATCAAGTGTGCCCGACTGAACGGCAGGAACCAAACTGTCCCACTCATAAGCGTAAATTTCAAGTTCTTTGCCCATAGATTCTGCAATTTTCTTTGCAACCTGGACATCATAACCGTTTGTAAACATATTGTCTACATTTGCGATTGCAACTGCTCCGTCAGATTTTGCATCCTGTGACCAGTTATAAGGTGCGTAGTTACATTCCATACCTACTTTGAGTACATCTGAACTGCTGTCTGCGTTTTTACCGCATGAGCAAAGACAAACCAATGCTGCCAATGCTAAAACCAATGATAAAATCTTTTTCATTTTCTTTCTGCCTTTCAATAATTAAATTTTTACAAATTAAAAAGGACCTCTTTTGTAAAGCGGTCCTTATTGGTAACTGACTGATTAATATGTAAAAGTCGTTTCCGCAACAATAGCGCTTCACAAACAAATTGTGACAGTCCGCCAGATGTTCTCTGACGCCCCAGCGATATAAAACTTAAGGCATATTTTACATCACTTCGGCAACCTCCCCTTTCTTACAACAGCAATTACCTTAAAACTGTTGTAATACTGATGAACGTTGCGCCTCTATCAAAAGCGAGCCTGTTTAATTTTTTTTATTCTATACCCGTGATTTTACTTTGTCAAGAATTTTTTACTCAAAACTCAAAGCAAATTAAGTTTTTTATAAATATTGTAAATTTCTTCTTGCTTTTGCTCACTGATATTATTGACAATGCCCAATTCGTTTTTGGCAATACCGAGTTTTTTTCCGAAAGTCATAATTCGTTTTATCGAATATACGGGGTATAACGCCTTGTGTTTTCTTAAAGGCTTGTACTCCACCGCAAGTTGACTGTACGGAACAAACACTCTTTTTAAGTAATAAGACATCGTGTTTTTACTGCTCAGTCTTATAATTTGTCGCTGATAATGTCCGTTACCGTGAGTGCCTGAGGCTAAAATAAAGCGTGACAAAGAAGTTGTAAAATCGTTTGCCGCCTGATTGTTAAACCAGAAATCTATTACCTTTTCAATTTCCGTATAAAACTCTTTGAGCCCTTGTTTTTCAATAAGAAACAAGCGCTTGTCCTTGTCACAGTCAAGTTTGTCTAAAATCCATAAATCAATCAGCGGACGGACACCTGCACCGCCTGCTTTGAAATGCTTTGCAAGATGCGCTACCTGAAAACAGTAAAAAGCATCGTCGTTCATTTTGTAAAGACTTCCGTTTTGCTTTTCTGCGTTTAAAAAGATGTTCTCCGTTTTTCTGCCGTTTTTAACATCGTCGGCGGAAATGTCAAGACTGTAATGCACCTCAAGAGGCAAAAAGTTGTCGGCGGTAAAATGCATATCGTATGAACTTGAACGCTTGTCATCTTTATAGCCCAGAGTCTTGCAAAATAGGGTTTTAAGTTTCTTTAAATCGTATTCGTTTACGAATATGTCAATATCACTGCTTGTTCTTTGCCACTTTTCAGGATAATAGTCCCTTACTACACTTCCCTTTAACAAAATATAATCTATGTTGTTTTCGCTAAGTACATTGTGTATATTTTCAAGCACATTATTAATTACTTCGCTTTTATAAACTGCGGCAATTTTTGCCTTTTTAAATTTAGCAGAGAGTTTGTCATCGCTCGGAAGCAAGTCTGTTTTTTCGAGCGCACAATATACAATATGCGCTAAATCGTGCATAACGGAAAGTCTATAAAGCAAAGTGTAAAACTCTGTGTTGTTTACATCAAACGCGGTTTTATCAAAGTCCGCGCCGCAAATTTCAAACGCGACAAGCGATATTAAACTTTTTTCGACTAACTGTTTCATCTCACTCATCGCTCTCCTTTTCTTATTTCTTTAAAGACAAAACCAAATCACAAATCAAATCTACATCCGATAACTCTAAATCGGGATATAAAGGTAAGGTAAGCACCTTTTTGCTTACTTCTAAGGCTATAGGCGTTTTTGACGAGTCAAACACGCCTTTATAACAATCAAAATCGCTTGTAAGCGGATAAAAGTATTTTCTTGCAAAAATATTATTTTGCTGTAATAAAGTATGTATTTCGTTTCTGTTCGCGCCGAATATTTCTTCTTCAAAAAGAACGGGGAAGTATGCGTAATTGCTCTTTACATCTTTTTGCTCGTCGCAAATTACAATTCCGTCAACACCCAAAAGGCGCTCTTTGTAACGCTGTGTAACTTTTTTTCTTTTTTCAATATCAGACTCAAGATGTCTTAAATTGCAAAGCCCCATAGCGGCGCAAAACTCATTCATTTTTGCATTTACGCCTACACCGTCAATGCACTCCGCATTTTTAATCCCGAAGTTTTTAAGTTGGTGAAATTTTTTTGCCAACTTTTCATCCTTGTAACAAACCGCACCGCCTTCAATGGTATGAAACACCTTTGTAGCGTGGAAAGAAAAACAGGATATATCTCCGAAGTTTGCAATACCTTGTCCCTTATACTCAACACCGAAAGTATGCGCAGCATCATAAATTACCTTTAAATTGTGCTTTTTGGCGATTTCTTCAATCGCCTCAACATCGCATACATTTCCGTAAACATGCACAGGCAAGATAGCCGATGTTTTGGGAGTAATCAATTCTTCAATCTTGTTTACATCAATATTATAATCTTTTTTACTTATATCACAAAATACAGGAGTAAGTCCGTTTCTTACAATAGCGTGAGTGGTCGATGCGAATGTAAACGGAGTTGTTATAACCTCGCCTTTTAAATCAAGCGCCTCCAAAGAAAGTTCTATCGCCATGTGTCCGTTTGTAACAAGCGAAATATTATCAACCGATAAATAATCTTTTAGTCCCTGTTTAAACTGTTGATGTTTTTCGCCCATATTTGTAATCCATCTTGTGTCCCACAAACCTCTTATTTCTTCTATATATTCTTCGATAGGAGGCAGGGAGGCACGGGTTACATTTATTTTTTTGTTCATTTAAAATTTTCTCCTCTTAAATATCAGTCAGAGTTTTTACAAAGTTTTCAAGACTGTATTTCTCATCCAACTGAAAATCTTCGTTAAAAGGTGTTGTAAAAAAGTTGTCCGGAATTTTTATGTTTTCATCTTCTGACACAAAGATATTGTCCTCGGTATAAAACGGATAATTCTTTATGTTTTTATTGGTGGTAATGAGTTTTTTTGACCTGCTTAATGCCTCAAAAGTTCTCATCGTAAGCCCGTGCTGATGTGTCAGCGGGCAGTCAATTATAGCAAATGAATCGTCAAACACATCTTGCAACTGCTGTTTGTTTAACGCTTGAAAATGAAAATGTTTTCTGCCTATGCCTTTAAAAACATAAGGCGAGCAAATAAGCAGTTTTATAAAATTTGTAAAAGTGCTGAATCTTAAATATAAATACAGTTTTCTGTCTTTTAAAACTGATGTTATAAGTTTTAAACTCTCATATTTATCTGCAAAAAAAGTCAATACCGTTGATGCATCATACTTGTAATTATCGGTTGCCTTTTGCTTTTTGACATAATAAAGAGGCAAAAAATTCGCATTGTTGTTTTTTGCATCAACATCATCAAAAGTATAGGCAATATCGCTTGCGCTTAACAGCTGCTTGATAACAGGGAATTTGCACTCTGAATCCCAGACATAGTAAACAAGTTTAGCACCCGGAAATTCCTCTTTTAATCGCTCAAAATGGCGCTTTGTGAAAAACATCAAACCGAATATAATAAGTATTTCGTCAAACTTTTTTCCTTTTTGCTCTGAAATACATTTTTCAAAATACTTATCAAACTGCTTTTCAACAGACTTTTTATTAATTTTCATTAAAACTCTTTTAAAAAATGTCCACTCGATTTCATCGGAATAAAAGGACACATCCCACCCCTCGTTTTCGAGTTGCTTGATTATCTCGTTACTGTAACCGTAGAAGGGTGTCATAAACAAAAGCATTTGTTTCATAAATTACCTATCTGTTATTATACATTTTTTTATAATAATCTTGATACTCTCCGCTGATTATTGAGTCAAGCCATTTCTTATTATCAAGGTACCATCTTATAGTTTTTCTGATTCCGTCCTCAAATTTGGTTTCCGGCAGCCAACCGAGTTCGCTGTGAATTTTTGCAGGGTCAATGGCATAACGCATATCGTGGCCTTTTCTGTCGGACACATAAGTAATAAGGCTTTCCGGCTTGTCTAACTCTTTGCAAATCAGTTTTACAATATCTATGTTTCTCATTTCGTTGTGTCCGCCGATATTATAAACCTCGCCTGGTTTTCCCTTATGAATAATTAAGTCAATCGCTTTGCAGTGGTCTTCAACATAAAGCCAATCTCTGACATTAATTCCTTTTCCGTAAACAGGTAAAGGCTTGTCATTCAAGGCGTTTGAAATCATCAAGGGAATTAATTTTTCGGGGAATTGATAAGGTCCGTAATTGTTTGAACATCTGCTTACCGTTACAGGCAGCGAAAATGTTCTGTAATAGGCAAAAGTGAGCAAATCTGCTCCCGCTTTTGATGATGAGTAAGGGGAGGAGGTGTGAATAGGTGTCTGCTCGGTAAAAAACAAATCAGGCCTGTCAAGAGGCAAATCACCGTAAACTTCATCGGTTGATACCTGATGATAACGACGGACATTATATTTTATGGAGGCATCCATTAAGACACCTGTTCCTATAATATTCGTTTTAAGAAAAATCTCGGGGTTTTCAATGCTTCTGTCCACATGGCTTTCCGCAGCAAAGTTTACAACAATATCAGGCTGTTCTTCCTCAAAAAGATTATACATAGCCTGCCTGTCGCAAATATCCGCTTTGACAAAACGGATATTTTTATTATTCATTACAGGCTCCAATGTGGAAAGATTACCCGCATAAGTGAGTTTATCCACACAAACAATGCGATAATCTTTATATTTATTTAACATATAAAAAACAAAGTTTGAACCGATAAAACCGGCGCCGCCCGTTACAATAACCGTCATCGTTCTGCCTCCGCTATACCTAAAATATATCTTCCGTAATCGGTCGATTTTAACTCATCGCCGAGTTTTTTCAGTTGACAAGTGTCAATAAAACCGCGTCGCCACGCAATTTCTTCAATGCACGATACATAAAAGCCCTGTCTGTCTTGTACCGTTTCAACAAACATCGCCGCTTGCAACATACCCTTGGGAGTACCTGTATCAAGCCACGCCATACCTCTTTTCATAAGTCTGACATCAAGTTCGCCCATTTTAAGATACTCATTATTTATTGCGGAAATTTCAATTTCACCGCGCTCGCTCGGTTTAACGCTTTTTGCAATTTCGATTACTCTGTTATCGTAAAAATAAAGTCCCGGAATTGCATAGTCAGATTTGGGTTTTTGCGGCTTTTCTTCTATTGAAAGCACCTTTCCGTTTTCATCAAACTCAACAACACCAAACTCCTTCGGGTCCATTACCGGATAACCGCAAACAGTAGCGCCCCTGTTGTTTTTTATAGCGTTAGTAAGCGTTGCGGTCATATCATTTCCGTAAAAGACATTGTCGCCTAAAATCAGGCAAACGCTGTCATCACCTATAAAATCTTCTCCTATTATAAAAGCATCCGCAAGGCCTCTCGGTGTTTTTTGTACTTTGTATTTGATGTTAATTCCGAGCCTTGCCCCGTCGCCTAAAAGTTCTTCATACAAAGGAGTATCTTTTTCGGTTGAAATTATAAGCACATCTTTAATATCCGCAAGCATTAATATACTTAACGGATAATAAATAAGAGGCTTGTCATATATCGGCAGCAACTGTTTTGATACCGACTTTGTAATAGGGTACAGCCGCGTACCCTTTCCGCCTGCCAGAATAATTCCTTTCATTTTAATTAACCTCTGTTTTCACAGTTTTTTTAGGTAAAACGCTTTCTAAAATAATTATCAAAAATGTAAATCTGTAAGAAAATAAAATTGATTCATACATAAATGTAAACAAAATCAAAAAAAGCATACTTATTGCAACGACTCTTACATTGTAGTCTTTAAGCACAAAAACATTTTCCCTCTTGCCCTTAAAATATCTTGTAAACAGACTGATGATATACGCAATAAGCGACGCACCGCCGATAACTCCGGAGTAAATAAAAGTCTGCACCAAAGAACAGCAGTAGTTTAAGTTATATTCATCAAAATCGGTTGTTATGTGATTTGCAAGCATAAAATCTTCAAGATTGTTTACACCGACACCGATTATTTTATGAACAGCGGGCAAGTCATCATAAATTATAAGTCCTCTTACAATTCGCTGATTAAAACTGCCGCCTGTTGAAAACCGCTCGGCAATTACAGTCGATTCGGAATACAATATGTAGCCGACTGCAAGCGCTGTTATAACAGCGATAACCGTTATCTTAATAAGCATCTTATAAGCGCTTATATTGTCCGCTTTGATAAAGAGATAGCACATAAAGATTATCAAAAGCCCGATTATGCCCGATGCCGCAGTAGATATTATAATCGCGGCGATTGTTATAACAAGGCTTGACATATTGTATACGGTCTGCTTTTTTCTGTTAAGCGCGAATATTACATAAGGCATTGAGAACAAAGAATAATAACTCGGCTCCAAAAAAAGCGATGAAGGTCTGAAATCGAATTTGTAATATTCTTCTAAAGTTTCTTCTCTTGCCTCTGCGGAAAAAATCCAGTTATCATTCAGTGAAACAGGCAAGTAAAGTCCCGTGATTAAATTATAAACATACTGTACTATAAGATAAACGGAAAAGATTAATACCGCAAACGAATAAATTTTAAGCGCAAAATCTATATTGAAATGTTTTCTTGCCAAAAATATAACCGCTGCATAAAAGACCAATCGAAACAGCACGGTCGATGCGTTATAAACGCTTGAATACGAAAATGTAAGGCACAAAAGCGTCGTCGCGATTGTAACTGCGTAGAAAGTCATAAGAAGTTTATCAATAGATTGACGGAACAAATCTTTGTCAACAAGACAAAACCATACGATAAACGGTATCAATATAGTTTCGCTTAATGATATAACACTTATTGCACCTTTGTACTGTTGTGCAAAAGGCATTAATATTACTATTAACGAAAACAGATTATCTATTTTGTTGTAATTTTGCTTATTGCAGGCTGAAGTATTCATTTACCGCCCCTTATTTGCTACAAAATTTTACTACTTCCTTTTCAAAAATTTCATCGTCGCTTTTGATTTTATCAAGAACCTTTTGTACCGAAAGCAGAAATTCTTTTTTATCCAGTGCATTATATTCACTGTAAAGTTTATCTAAACAGTTTTTATCATCCGGATTTATAACAAAGCCGATATTATTCTCTTTAACTTTTTGCGCCATATATGAGTTGTCGTTTACAACACTCGGAATTGCAAATCTTACAGAGTCATAATACTTGACAGTCATAGCAGGCTGCTGTCGTTTATCGTTATCGTAAAGATTGAGCAAAATATCGGTGTCTTTACAAAACTGCTTGATATCATCAAGATTGTATTCGCCGGTAAAAGTAATATTATTATAATTATTTTCTTTTACATGCTGCTCTAATTCTTTATAAAATCCGCCTCCGTGATAGGCTAAAACGAATCTGTCGTCATTTGCAAACAGGTCACAGATTTTTTTATTAAACTCGACCTGTCTTACCATACCCCAAAAGGTTACTCTGATTTTGTCGGACTTTGTTTTTTTAACAATTTCGCTTTTAATATCTCTGCTGTTGTGCGCAACAATTACTTTGTCGCTTTTATCGAAATTTTTCAGAAAGCCCAAAGACGAAACAGCGGTAAAATATGAAAGCGAAATTAATTTATTAACAATTTTTTTATAAAAACCAAGGTTTTCATAGGTTATATCTCTGTAATCGTATATAAACTTGTTTTTGTACTTTTTAAGCACAAAACAAAGCGGAACTGCGGTTTGAGAGGTAAGCACGATAAGATGCGAATACTTACCCTTTTTTATCTGCTTTTTTAAATACGATACATAACCTAAAAAACCGAATATTTTTTTGTAAAAAGGCTGAAATGTATCAAGGCGTTTTTGATAGCATTTAAACTTGAAGTCTGTTGGTAATTCTTCGTTTTCTCTTTGCCAGAAAATCACTTCATAAGCGATATTATTCCTGTTTAAAACAGCAGTATATTTATACAAATACTGCGCGTATCTTAAACTGTTAAAACAAAGTATTGCCACCATTTAAGTTATATTGCCACCTCCGCTTTAAATACCGATATTACCGTCTTGAATAATATCCTGACATCAAACTTTATCGACTGATTATTAATATAATAAAGTTCCATTTTTTGTCTTTCGCCCGACTGATATGTGGAATTGTTTCTTGAATACGCTTGCCAATATCCCGTAAGTCCCGGCTTTACAGACATAAATATTTCTTTTTGCTCTTGTGTATACTCTCTGTTTAATTCATCTTCAAGAATCGGTCTTGGCCCGATAAATGACATATTACCGAAAATTAAAATGTTAAAAAAGATTTGCGGCAATTCGTCAAGCGATGTTTTTCTCAGTATTGCGCCGAAACATCTGTTGCCCTTGCCCTCTTTATATCCGATAAGGCGAGGGTCGTCTCTTAGTTTGAATTCTCTTTCATATTGCTCTCGCTGTTCGTCGGTCAGAGTCATTTCAAGTTTGTCAGCGCCGACTTTCATAGTGCGAAATTTATACACTTTAATTTTTTTACCGTTTTTTCCCATTCTTTGCTGAACATAAAAAGGGTTTCCGAAATCATTTATTACAACCAAACCGGCAATAATTATCATCGGTATTATTAAAACAATACATAAAATCAAAGACGATAAAAAATCAAATATTTTCTTAATTATGTAATATACTGCGCTCGGCTTTTTATAATCTTCTTTGCTTTTAACATCGCAATTTGCAACCTGTGTCAAAATATACTACCTCGTTTATTAAAAGTACACCGATTAAGTAAAGTTGCCCTTTTAAAGTCGGTGCTGAATTAGGTCCGTTACTTATCTATTATACTATTTCAGACGCCTTTTGTAAAGCGGTTTGTATTATTTCTGTCGGCGCTTATACAGATGAGCCGACAAACAACCTTAGAAACCACCTACGGTGGCCGCCTGAGGCGGTTTATATGGTTGTTTGTTAGTGCGGTTAAATAATAAAACAACGAGCAGTAGAAAAACTACTGCTCATTTTATTTTATATTAGTACTGACAAAGCACCATAGAATCTGCCTTCGGCAGCGGTTTATATGGTTGTTTGTTGGTGCGTGTCGGAGTAAGAAATAAAAAGTTGTTTCCGCTTTAAACGGAAACAACTTTCTAAAATTATTTTTTACCGGTCGAACCGAATCCGCCCTGACCTCGCACAGTATCGCAAAGTTGGTCAACCTCATTAAAATCTGCCGCAAGATACGGACAGATTACAATCTGTGCAATTCTCTCGCCGACATCAATTATCTGCGGCTCTTCGCTGTGATTATGAAGCGCTACCATAATCTCGCCTCTGTAATCAGAATCAATAACTCCGACTTTATTGGCAGGCGCTACGTGGCGTTTGCAGGAAAGTCCGCTCCTTGCAAAAACGAGTCCTACATAACCTTGCGGAATTTCCATAGCAATACCCGTATGTACAAACTCCGTTTTGCCTGCTCCTATTTCAAGCGGTTGGTCCAATACAGCATACAAGTCTGCACCGGCAGCCGATAAACTTCCCCTTGTAGGAATAACGGCTCTGTCATCCAATTTTTTTATATTAACTGAAATGTTCATTTTATGTCACCCGACAATTATTATATATCATCTTCGGACAAAACTGCAATATTTTTAAACATTTCGTTGTATTTTTTCGGCACCTGATGTATTTCGGGCATTGAATCATAAGTATCATTTGTATAAACTAAATAATATTCTTCTTTTTCGGGGTTCGAATAAAGTGAGAATGCATATTCTTTTATGATAACGCTGTCATCCGATTTGTATGCGTCAAATTCCCAGTTATAAGAATATATATCTACTTCTTCCGCAACAAGCGTCTTTGTGCTTTTTAGTATGTTGTTTATAACCTTTTCTTCCTGCTTTGTAAATTCATAGGTTTCTATATAATAATTAAAGTTTTCATCATACGCATCAAATTGCGCAACAAGTTTTGTGAACTCTCTGTTGTCGATAGTCTTTTTAAGCGAAGGATATACATCCTCTCTTGCATAATAAGCATTGTTATAATCTATAATGCCCTTTTTTTCATCGACAAGCGCATAACTGCCAAGGGTTCTGCTCAGTAAAACAGGCACATCCTCTTTTGTTACGCGGCAGTTGTAAAACGTTCCGTCATCTACATGCATATCTATTGTAATTATGCCTTCTTCAGCGAGTTTGATGTAAGTTTTATCCTTATACTGTAATTCATAATCTGAAATTTCAAAAGCCTGTACCGACTTTAAATCATCAAGTTGAATACAAGAACAAAGAGATAGCATTACACAAAGCGCCAAAACCAATAAAACTGTTTTTTTAATATATTTTTTCATATTTTTTGTCCCCCTTATTCAAGATTAAGACGCTTTTTAATAATTGAATCTGTAATCAGATAATAAACAACGCCGAGTACCGCTTCCCACAAGATAAACAGGCAAAGTCCTATGTGTATGCTCTCAAACGGATTCTTGTAAATGAAATCGGCAATCTGTTCAATAGGCAGATAGTCATAAAATTTGACTACTAATGTAATAAGTATCGTTCCGAGAATCTGGCATATAAAGTAGTAAGCAAAATATGTGCCGAATGCCGAGAGTACTCTGTTTTTCTTTGCAAGTTGACCTATTGCAATACAAGCATAAAAAAGCATAAAGCCCGAAATTGTTGCGACTAATAGGAAAACTACTGCCTCGATTATATAAAACGTTCCGTTTAAAGCGCCGCAGAATGCGAAAAACTCTTTCGCCAGATAGTTTATTGCCTTAAATACCTCAACCAAAACTTCACCGAATGTCGCAATTGATGCCGACAGTAAAATCGCTGCCAAAGAAACAACCGAAAATACGGTTGCAACAAGCACCTTGACAAAAATATGCTGTGATGCTGTTACAGGCAGGGTAAATGACAGATAACCCTCTAAAGTAAACAGGTTTTTATAAAATCTTGTTATGCCTACAAACACCGTCATAAAAACGCACACAAGCATTGTTATAACGAGTGCGGCAACAGATGAGCCGAAAACTATACTGTAAATTTCGGAACGGTTTTCAAAAAGTTGTACAAATCTGTTAAGCAACGAAACGCCGAAAAGTATTAAAATCATCGGCAGCATTGTTCTTGCGTAGGCAATAAATTCATATTTAATAAGTTTCTTTACCATTTGAATACCTCCCTGAATAACGCATCTACACTCTTGCCTTTTTCTTCTCTGATATTATCAACAGTGTCCTGAAGCAAAATCTCGCCCTGCTGAATGAAAATAACTTCATCAAGCACCTGTTCAATATCCGAAATAAGATGAGTTGAAATAATGACGCTTGAATTGGGATTATAATTATTGATAATTGTCGAAATAACATAATCTCTTGTTGCCGGGTCAACTCCCGCAATCGGCTCGTCTAATACATAAAGCAAAGCATTTCTGCTCATTACCAGAATAAGACAAACTTTTTCCTTGTTGCCCTTTGATAAACTTTTTAATTTCATTTTCGGCTCAATTGAAAGTCGCGACAACATTTCATACGCAAGATTTTCTCTGAAATCATCATAAAAATCTTTAAACATTGTTACAATCTGCTCAACCGTCATCCAGGAATTAAGATAAGAGTTGTCGGGCAGGTAAGATACTACCTTTTTTGTGTTTACTCCCGGTTTCTCTCCGTTGATATAAATATCGCCCTCACTCGGGGTTAAAAGCCCGTTGATTATTTTAATAAGCGTTGTCTTTCCGGAGCCGTTAGGTCCGAGCAAACCTATTATTTTTCCGCTTTCAACCGTAAGATTAATTTTGTTAAGTGCTTTTAGTTTTCCGTAGTCTTTTACTAAATTTTCGCACCTTAATATTTCACTCATTCGCTCCACTCCTCAACATATTTTTTTATACCGTCTGTATCAACTCCTAGTTGATTCATACTTTCAAAATATTCCTTTGTCTTGTTTTTTATCAGCCCTGCAACAATTTCTTTTGCGGTCTGAGTTTCCTCCCTGACAAACCATCCCGTTCCTCTGACGGAATAAATCAACCCGTATCGCTCTAACTCTTCAAAAGATTTCTGTACGGTATTCGGGTTTACCCCAGCCTCCAATGCAACCTCTCGCACGGAAAATAACTTCGCGCCCGCCGCAATTTCTCCGCTCGCGATTAAAACACAAATCTGCTCGCATAGTTGCGGACATATCGGCCTTTGTTTATCTATTTTCCATTCCATTGAGTCATCTCCTTCCTTGTGTTGTACTACTGTACTATTTATATAATACAGTAGTACAATATATTTGTCAAGAGGGAAAATAAATATAATTTTCTTGTTATTTTGGCAAACGGGGAATAAATATGCCTTGTCCTGTCATATTGTATACTAATCTGATTGGAGTTGAGCAGAATGAAAGGTATAGTAGAGGAGAGGGCAGTAGAACTCGGCGAATATATAATAGAAAACAAAGCAACGGTAAGGGCTACTGCAAAAAGATTTCATATTTCAAAATCAACTGTTCATAAAGATGTATCGCAAAGATTAAAAACGGTGCAGCCGCAACTGTACTGCGAGGTTAAAAAAGTGCTTGATTTAAACAAGGCACAGCGACATATACGAGGCGGACTTGCAACAAAAATGAAATACAGTCAATACAGATAAAAAAAGGTGTCGGGTTTGGCAACGCCACATAAGGAAGTTTTTATGTAGGGTAAAATGCCATTAGCGGTATAAAAAACAACACCGTCTGCCCCTTCAGGGGGTAGGCGGTGTAATCTATTTTATTAAAATAGTATAAAATTTAAGATAAGATTTTCAATTTCCACGGCTTGACGCACGCTATACATATTGCGGTGCCGAGAAGGGCAATCAGCAGCCAAACAAGAAGAGTATTGCTCCAACCGATATTTTCAGAAAGCACGGCTATTCCGTATGTTGATATGGCGCTTCCTATATATGTGCAGGAATTTAATATGCCCGATACGGTTGAGACATTTCCCTGTGACTTGAAAAAGGGAGGTATCATACAAATAAGTATTAAATTCACACCGTGCATACTGCCTGTAAGCAGAGCGGAAAACAGAACTGAAAAAGCCGCGTTTTCACCTGTAAGTAAAAAGAGTGCGAGCGCAGAAAGGGCGCCTGTAAAAAAGAATATTCCGGCGCACATCATGGGATTTGTGAATTTCTTTATATACAGTTTTGCGGCCACCTGCACGCAAATTATACCGAATAACGGAAGAACGACTCCGGTTAAAATAGACGTCGCGTTACTCATGCTGTAGGTTTCCGAAATGTATGACGGCATCCAGGTGGTCACACCGTCTCTTAACATTCCCTGAAGTATTATTGCCGCCATCACGCCTATCATAACAATACCGAATAATGAACTTTTTCCGGTATTGTTACGGCTAACTTCGGTTTTTGTTACAGCGGTGACCGTTTCATATGCATACCTGTTCCATACAAAAATCATGACCGCTCCGCATACTGCCGAAAAAATAAAAACCGATTTCCAGCCGAAAAGCGATATTAACAGCGGAGATATAAGATATACCGCTATTGTGCCTATACTGCTTCCCCAAGAAACCTTGGCGGAGGCTTTTTTGTATTCCTCGTCGGACAGCAGTGCAGACATGAGTCTCACAAGCGGCGGCCACATAAAGCTTTGAGCAAAGCCGTTTATACACCAGACGCCAAGCATCTGATACGGATTTTTGCATAGGGGGATAAGCAAATTCATAAGCACAGTTAGTATAAGACCTAAAGTGACCAGCTTTTTAGGCGAAAATTTATCTCCGCATATTCCGCTTATTATTTGTCCGGTGCCGTAGGTTATAAAGCTCCCTGTCAGAGCCATTGAAAGCTGGGCTTTTGTAAATCCGGTAGCGCTCACCATTTCAGAGATTATTGCGCCGTAATTTATTCTTGTTATATAGCTTATCATATATGTAACCGCAAAAAGCAAAGTTACAGCGGCGGCAGAGTTTCTATTAACTGATTTTATCAAAATAAACTTTCCCCTTCCCATTCTCTATCCGGAGCAATGTCAAGAAGCTTCGCAACTGTCGGAGCAATATCCTTTATGCTTACGTTTTCAAGCTTTTCCCCGGCTTTAAAATCTTTTCCCTTGATAATTAACGGTATTGTCATATCCTCCGGTAAATCGGTTCCGTGAAATCTGTCATGACCGCCGTGATCTGCGGTAATAATAACGGTGTAATCCTCCGTCAGGGAATTTATAATTTTGTCAATCTCATCCCAGCTTCTGTTAACAGCGGAAATATACTCATTGCTCATCCAGCCGTATTTGTGACCTACTCCGTCGGTATCTCCTAAATACAAAAAGGTGAAATCGGTATAAAAGTCAGACATATATTCAATTGCCGCGTCAGTAATGATTTTGTTTGCTCTATCGTAACCGATATTTCTACCCCTACAAAAATATGAAAAACTAAGCGAGTCAGGCCTTGTCAAATCGCGCAGTTCTTCCCAATTATAGAAGAAAGCAGAGCTTTTATTATTATTTTTAATTACTTCGCACAAGCCGTTGATAGGTCTTACCTGCGGTGCATAGATATTTGTTGTGGTCCCGTGTCTTGAAGGGTCAACGCTGTGAAAAAGCGACATATGGCACGGGAGCGTTACCGATGGCATTACGGTTTTAGCTTCCATGGTGTATGACGATTTTTCAATTATTTCCTGAGCTTTCTGTATGTCAGTTAAAGAATCCGGTCTCATTCCGTCAACTAAAATTAATAATACTCTCATTTTTTATTTCCTCCGATATAAAGATTTATTTTGTGCTCTTTATATAATTTTTCTAATTCTGAATTTATATTGCAATCGGTGATATAGCGGTATTCGGTTTTCATATCGTCAAGCTTTAAAAGTGCTTTTTTCTCAAACTTACTGCTGTCGGCAAGAATGAAAATTTCATCAGACGATTTAATCATCTGCTCTTGAATTTGGTATAAATCCTTCTGATAATCACATATTCCGAACTCAAACGAAACTGCGGAAGGGAAAATAAAGGCTTTCTGCACATGCAGATTTTGAAGCATACTGAGTGTCAATGAACCGTAAAAGGCTTTTTCGTTCGGTAAATAATATCCTCCGCACAAAATTACGGAAAAGCTGTCGCAAAGTATGTTAAAAACTTCAATGGAATGTGTAACTACGGTAAGCTTTGAAAATTTCTCTTTTAAAACTTTCGAAAAAGATATTGCCGTGCTGCCTGAATCGATGCCTATAATATCACCGTCAGAGATAAATTCCATTGCCTTTAAAGCAAGATATCTCTTTTGCTCCGTAAATTCCTTGTTCCGTTCGTTTAAATTCAAATAGGGCTTCATTTCTCCGATGGCAACGGCTCCGCCATGTACTCTTGAAAGGAGTCCGTGTCTTTCCATTTCAAGTAAATCTCTTCGGACTGTCTCTATTGATACATCAAAAAGCTCAACAAGGGCCGGAGTTGTGACAGCACCGTTGTTCTTGACTATTTCATAGATTTTATCTTGCCGCTCTTTTGCAAACATTTGCAATTGCCTCCTTATATATGCACATAATAACACATAATTACAATTATGTCAACAGAAATAACACTTTTTTACGAATGTGAGATTTTGTTTTCACATAAAGAAAGACAGCGTAAAAAGCATTTCTGCCCTCTACGCTGTCTTTTCGCTTTTGCAACGCCCATAAAGTATAATTTTGATGTGTCTTCAAATTACTTTCTTATATGGCGTTAGCATTTACCGACACCTTTTTTTATTTTTTAGAATCTACAATGCTTTCTCCGATTATATATGCAATTAAAGTACCGCACGACATTATAATGCTTGCAATATCGCTTACTGTTGAATCGGGCACATTAAACGCGATAAGTAACGGAGTAACAAAGCCGACTAATGCCGCTAAAAACTTTCTGCTTGTAAATTTTTTAAGTAATTCAGTTTTCATATCTTACCTGTCTTTCTATTTCTTCTAAATCATTTATTCTGTGATTTGCGACCTTTAAGGTTTCATCAATAACTGCATTATGCTGTTCGATAATATAAACACGCTCAATTAAGTTGTTGTGCTTATCGACTTTTTTCTCAAGTTGTTCAATGCGGTAATTAATAAGTTTTGAATTGATAATCACGCCCGATACCGTTCCTACTATCGTACCCGCAAGACTTATTAAAGCCACTAAAATTTCAACTTTCATTTTAAGTGTTTTTTAAAGCCTCCCGAGTTTTCTTACCGCAAATACCGTCTGCTGTTAAACCGCAAGATTTTTGGAATTTCTTAATTGAGTTTTCGGTATTATCTCCGCAGATACCGTCAATTTCACCTACTGTAAAGCCTACCCTGTTTAACTCAAACTGTACCCACTTGACACCGCTGCCGTATGAGCCGAGTTTAATATTTTTTACAGGCTCTCTGTAAGGGTTTTTACCGCCGAAAGTGTCTTTTTTGATTTGCTTTGACGAATACCAGAAAGATTTATTGCTTCTTGTGTCAATATGAGTAAAACTGTCATAATGCCCTATACCCTTAATACCGATTTGTTCTGCATACTGTGCCACTTTCAAAGGCGCAACATCTTTTATAGAAATATCGGCAGCCTGACCTTTTAAATGAAAAGAATTTTTAGCGCCGAAAACTTCGCTGTTGTGTTTAGAGCATCTGTATGCGCTGTTGATTATAACTTCCTTTTTAAAATGATTTCTTATCTGTTGCAAATACTGTATAAGTTTTTCATCAATTTTCGTTTCTGCGCAACAGTTTTTACCTTTGCAGTCAAATTCAACACAATTAAAATTATCGCTTAATTTGGTTTTTTTGCCTTTTTTATATGTTTTCACCGACACAATCTACACCTGCCTTTTTTGATTATTTGTATAAAAGAGTCCAGCCCTTGTTTGTAGCGATTGCTTTTTGCTCATCTGTCAGTCTGTTTACAAGCGCGGTGCTGAATGTAACCGTATATGATAAGTCGGTTCCTGTTAAATCTTTAAGCGCATTAAACAGGCTTACCGCACTTTCTGCCGAGAGCAGAGTGGAGTTTTCAAGCGTAATTGATTTTGCAACTACTCCCTCAAAAGTGATATTTACAAGCGCTACGCAGTTATAAAAAGAGGTGCTGTTCCAAACGGTGTTTTCACTTGAAATAATCTTTTCAATGGTATTTAACTTTGTGCAAGCAGAGAAAACATAAGATGTGTTTACGGCATTACTCATATCAATTGTCGGAATTTCAGTAAAAGCGCTTCCGTCAAACATATTTGTAAAATGTTTTGATTTGGTCGTGTTCAAAGTGATGTTTAAATCATTTAAAATCTGTTTTAAACTGCCGCCGATTAAATTGTTAAAAAACATACCGTAAGCACCGTAAACGGAAGTATTCATATTATACATCGGCTTAAAAGTAGCCTCTTTCCAACCGTAACCGGCAAAAGCATAATGATAGTCCTGTCTGTTGCCCTCGCTTTGAAAACTTTTCCAAAACTCCTGTAATTGTTTTTGCTTGCCGGCTGCAAACACTTTCGGTTCGTTTTCTGCAATTTTTGTTAAGATTTCTGCATTTGTCATTATTCGGTATCGCCCCTTATAATAGCCTCTTGTGCATCAAGCACCGCCTGAAGTCCCGAGTTTATCTCGCTTGTCTGTGCCGCAAGACCGTCAACGCTGTCACTTAACTGATTATGGTATTTAAGCACATAATTTTTAACCGCTTCTGCGGAGGGTATCGCGTGTTCCGCATCATCATAGTCATCCATTGTACCCACACTCGGCAAGATAAGAGATACAATTTCGTCATCGTACGAACTGAGCATTGATTCGGTAGGTCCGCAGTTGACAAACTTGAGTTTACTTGTAATCTGCGCACCGGTTAAAATTTCATTTGCATAATTTGCAATTTCTGTTTTTGCGTTTTCGGGTATTTCATAACCGTAATATAAATCGTAAATTTTGTTGTATAAATCGTTATACATTGAGAGAATCTGCTCATAGACACTCTGCGTGGGCGAGGAGGGAAGTTCTCCGTCGGTAATTCCGCTGTCCCTTACTTCAACAGTAGTGTAAATAGTGGGCATACGCTCGTCTTTATATATACCGTATAATGCTATTTTGAGTGTTCCCGGCTCAACTAAGCACTCATAAGGTATCGAAAAGGCTTTGTCGTTTTCAACTCCCTCAATTATAATTGTTTTATCGCTGCCCGTGAAATGAACTGTTTTAGTGTACTGCGCCCACTCATCGCTGAAAATGAATTTGATTTTTTCGGCGCCTACCGTACCGCTCGGTATGACACCGCCCTCAAGCACTTTCAAAAAGGTTTTATCTGCCTTTATAACAAGCATTTTTTCCTCCTTTCCGTTCCCATAAAAAAGAGGATAAAACAAAAACGGTTGCAACAATTTATGCAACCGTTTTATAAATTCTATTTTACTGTTTTGAGCGCTTTTGTTATATACGGATCGTCATTTCCCAACTTGTAGTAAGTCTCTGCCTGTTCTTGCGTATAATTTACTTCAACATCGGGAGTCAGTCCCACCCCGTGATACTGAGTTTTGCTCTTTGTTGTAACCGTCGCTACAGTCAGTCTTATTGCAGACGAGTCACTTAACTCAAATGTTGTCTGCATGATACCTTTACCGAAAGTTTTGTTTCCGATTAATTTGCCTTTTTCAAAATCTCTTATAGCGCTTGCAAAATACTCGCTCGCCGAGGCAGAATTTTCATTGACAATTACAGCCATTTTTAAATTGATTTCGTCTTTATCGGACTGCGCCCTTACTTTGAGTGAGTCTTTGTAGTGCGCGTACATAAGCACGTCTTCGGGAAGCAACATATCAAGCATTTCGCTTGCCGAGTCAACAAGTCCGCCGCTGTTATCCCTTAAATCAAATATCAGACTGTCCGCTTTCTTTTTTTGCGCATATTCTATCGCCTCGCTGAACTGCTCAACGGTTTTCTCATCAAAAGAGGTAATCTGAATATAACAGGAGTTTTCTATCATTTTGTAATATACGGTTTGGCGGATAAAATCATCGCGTGTCACTTGTACCTGTTTTTTATCTTCACCGCTTATTAAACTTAAACTGATATTGCTCCCTTTTTCACCCCGAATCATATCAACACAGTCAAAATAATTATCTTCATTTACTTTTGTGTCTTCGATTTTGTAAATTAAATCTCCGGCTTTAAGCCCGGCTTTATCGGCAGGACCGTCTTTGCTGACACTCATAACATAAATATATCCTGTGTCAACATCCATACAGACAGTAACGCCGATTCCCGTGCCGCCGCCTGAGTTTGAATATTTTTCCTGCTCGTACTCCTCTTTTGTTAAGTATGTCGCATAATCATCGTCAAGCCCTGCCATATATCCGTAGGCGAGATAATCGGCTGTCTTGTCAATATCAATATCCTTGTAATAATTATTTTTTACTATATATTCTATTTCGCTCATTTTTGCATACGCCGATGAGCCGAGCAGCATACTGCGAAGCGGGTTGGGGACAAAAAGCAAAACGCACAAAGCCCCCGCAATAAGTCCGCTTAATGCACTGATTACTATCGGATATACATTCTTTTTGTTTTTCATTTTTATCTCCCTGAAAATCAAAACTTCATTTTTTATAAAAGACCGACTTGTGTATAAAACAGTCGGTCTTTTAATACTCTTTATAAGTAGTTTAACGGATCCTGAGTTGAACCGTTGTAACGAATTTCAAAGTGTAAGTGAGGTCCCGTTGAATTGCCCGTAGAACCTACATAACCAATGGTGGTGCCTTGTGATACGACCTGTCCCTCGTATACGCTCGGCGCATAAGCGAGGTGCGCATAAACGGTTGTAAATCCGTTTCCGTGGTCAATCATAACGCAGTTACCGTATCCTCCGTAGTTACCGGCATAAGATAAAATTACAGTACCCGAGTCACTTGCAACAACGCCTGCTCCGTAGATGCCGGAAGAGGAAATATCAAGTCCTCCGTGGAGTCTGCCCCAACGCCAACCGTAATATGAGGAAATTGAATAATAACCGGGAACCGGCCATGCAAACTGTCCGGAGCCTTCCGTAATATACGGAATATATCCGCTTGTGTTATTACTCTCTGCCGCTTTTGCAGCAGCCTCTGCGGCTTTCTTTTTCGCCTCTTCAATATCTGCCTGAATCTGCTCTTCCAAAGCCTCCGCTTCCGCTAAAGCCTCTTTTTGAGCCTCGATTTGGTCCTGATACTCTGCAACGATTTTATTGTATTTTTCGTACTGAACATCTAAGTCTTCAATTTTTTCATCAAGTTTGTCTTTTGCGTTGTCCAAAACGACCTTTTGCTTTTCAAGTTCGTTTCTTTCTTCAATAATCTGTTCAATAAGTTTTGCGTCTTTTTCAGACTGACTCTTTAAAAATTCTTTTTTTGTCAGATACTCCGACATATCATCAGATGTAAGTAACAACTGTAATGAAGAATAATTGCTTGATTTATAAATAGACACAAGACGCTTTTTAAATTGGTCCTGCAATTCATCCAATGCCTTTTGCTGTTCTGCGATGTTTTCCTCGCATTGTTTTATTTGCTCTCTGTAAAGTTCAATTTCGTTTTGAGTAATTTCGATTTGCTCTTTTAAAGCGCTTGCCTGTTCTTCATAAGGCGCCTTTTCGTCCTCTAAAGAACTGATTTTTGCCTCAATTTCCGCACTGTCGCTTTGCGCCTCGCTGAGCTTGTCTTCAAGTTCGCTGACACTCTCGGCATTTGCAGTAACACTTGGCATAATCACCAAGGTGCATAATACTGCAATCATCAATACCCCCGACAGAAATCTTTTAAATCGCACGGAATTCGCTTCCTTCCTTTCTGAGATACTTGCTCAAAGTGATTCGTGAACCTAAAAGACCTACTACAACACCTATTACGGAAAACAGTGCGAGTAAAGGTAATGCCTGCTCTCTAAACGGAATTAAAGAACCGGTCGATAAGAAAGATTCAATCTTTGACTGAGCAAGTATGTATGCAACATATAAAATCAGGTCGCTGAGAACTGCCGCAATAAGTCCGATAACAGCACCTTCAACCATAAACGGGAAGGTAATGAAGTGATTGGTAGCACCTACCGCCTTCATAATGCTGATTTCGAGTTTTCTTGCATACATTGTAATTCTGATTGTGTTACAAATAATAACTACTGCAATAATAAGCAACAGCGCAAACATTCCTATTGAAATCACGCTTACCGTTTTTTCAATACCGTTGATAGTTTCAACAACTTCGTTGTCGCTTCTTACACTGTCAACACCGTCTACTGCCTGTATTGCAGTTTTTGTAGATTCAAACTTGTTTAAGTCCTCTATAATAACTTCCGCACCGTGGGGTAACGGATTTTCCTCTAAAGTGGAAAGTGCATACTCGTCAACATCGTCTTTTAAACTTTCAAGGCCTTCATCTTTTGAAACAAATCTTGTATGTTCTTTGTCAACATTATCAAGATTTTTGATGTTATCGGTAATTCCTCTTGCCTGTTCTTCATTAATATCCTCGCCAAAGTAAACCATAATAACATTTCTGTCCTTTAATGAAGATACAGCCATGCTTACATTTTCAGTAAGAAGTACCGCTACACCCATCATAAGCATACAAGCCATTAACACGCCGATTGATGCAAAACTCATCAGACGGTTTGCCCAAACATTTTTAAAGCCCTCGCCCAATAAATATCTTAAACTTCTCATTGTTCATCACCGCCTGCGTTGTCTGCGATAACCGAACCGTCATCAATCATTATAACCCGTCTGCCGAAATCTCTGACAAGTTGATGTTCATGCGTTACCATTATAATAGTGGTACCTCTGCGATTGATTTCAGAAAGAAGTTCAACTATCTCATAACTCATTTTCGGGTCCACATTACCCGTAGGCTCGTCTGCAATAATGATTGCAGGGTTGTTTACAAGCGCCCTTGCAAGACCTACGCGCTGCTGTTCGCCGCCCGATAACTCATGAGGCATAACCCTCGCTTTTGATGCAAGGCCGACCATGTTGAGCGCATAAGATACTCTCTTGCGTATTTCTTGTGTCGATGCGCCGACAATATGCATAGCAAACGCAACATTATCAAACACATTCATTGTAGGAATAAGTCTGAAATCTTGGAATACTATACCCATAGTACGCCTTAACTGAGGTATCTTTCTGCGTGAAATTTTGGAGAGTTTGTACTCTCCGACGGTAATTTCTCCGCTTGAGAGTTTTTCTTCACGCATTATTAACTTTAAAAAGGTTGACTTGCCCGAACCGGACTGTCCTACAACAAAGACAAACTCGCCTCTGTTTACTTTCAGATTAAAATCTTTTAAAGCATTAGTACCGTTTTGATAAGTTTTATATACTCCGCTGAATTCTATTAAAGGCTTTTCAGCAGTCATGGTGTTTTCTGCCATACAAAACTCCTTTATTAGTATTTTACGGGATTAGCACTCAAATATTTTTTAACCATAAGTGCAATCTTAAACACAATAGCGTGGTCAAACTCCCTTAAATCAAGTCCCGTAAGTTTTTTGATTTTTTCAAGTCTGTATACCAGCGTGTTTCTATGTACAAATAACTTTCTTGATGTTTCAGATACATTAAGGTTGTTTTCAAAGAATTTTTGAATTGTAAATAATGTCTCCTGGTCAAGCGACTCAATTGAGCCTCTTTTAAACACTTCTTTTAAAAATGTTTCACAAAGCACGGTGGGAAGTTGATAAATAAGTCTTGCAATTCCTAAATTATCATAAGATACAATTGACTTTTCGGTATCAAATACCTTTCCTACTTCCAATGATACCTGCGCTTCTTTGAATGAACGCGCCAAATCTTTTATTCCTTCTACCTGACTGCCGATACCGATAGTAACGTGAGTATAAAACTCACCCGATAAAGTATCAACAATGCTGCGTGCTAACTGTTTGATATCGTCGTCTTCCTGGTCGGGCTTGACCTCTTTTACAAGAGCAATATCCGTCTCGCTAATTGAAATAACGAAATCTTTGTTTTTATCCGGGAAGAAATTCTGAAGTACACTATATACCGACACATCGTTTTGTCCGTCTACTCTTACAAGCAAAACAACATGATTTAAGTCGTTGATAAAATGAATTTCTCTTGCTCTTAAATAAATATCACCGGGCAGAATATTATCAAGCAAAACATTTTTAATAAAATTGCTTCTGTCATATTTTTCGTCATAAAACTGTTTCATCTGTGGGAAGATAATCGAAAACATTGAGGCATATTTTTCTGCCTGCAAATCGTTACCCTCTACAAATAAAATAAATGTAGCGCCCGATGAACTTTCAAAAGCCTTATATGTATAATTGCCTTTTACAACCGTACCCGAAGCGGTATTGATTGCAACCGGATGAGCCTCACCGATTCTTGCAGGGTCACTGCATGAAATACATGTAAAATTTTCATCAAGTATTCCGAGAGTTCTGTCAATTGTATCATGCATCTGGCGGACTATATTCTGAAACAAACGATTCGACATTAAAACATTCCTCCGTTTTCTGACTTTATATACCGTCTTGGGTAAATTGTCTATCATTTGGACATAGATTATATATATTATACACAAAAGCAACTCACTTTTCAAGACATTTTTATAAAAATAAGCAATATTGGTTACATTTGTGTTACTTTTTCTGTGTTTAAGTATTTCCCGCGGTATATAATCTTGTTAAATTTTAAAAAATCAATGTATTTTATATACACTATTAAAGTAAAATGTGGTATTATATATTATTATGATAAAACTATCGGAAAAGGAATTGATATTTTTGGAAAAAATGCAACTAAACAACAGCCTGAGCGCTGCTTATTTTAACAGCAGTAAATTCAAAACAGAAAAATTTTCTGTTTATTTTTATCTGCCGCTTGAAAAACAAACGGTCGCACCGCTTTGTCTTTTAACCGCGCTTTTGCCCGACGGTTGCGAGGGCTTTAAAAAGCCCGTTGATATTTCAAGAGAGTGTGACCGCCTTTACGGCGCCGGTGTGTCAAGTGAGGCTGCAAAACTCTCGGATATGTTAATGATACATTTTTCCGTAAACTGCCTTGCGGATAAATATGCCGGCGAACCTATTTCAAAAGATGCTCAAAAACTGTTGCTTGATATAATTTTCTCACCGTCTTTTGACAAAGAAAATTTTGAAAACGAAAAAAGACTTCAACTTGACGAAATTGACGCGCTTATAAATGATAAACGCGCGTATGCAAGAGCAAAGTGCAACGAGGTTATGTTCAAGGGCGAAGATTTTTCGATTATTCTGCCGGGCAGTAAAGAGGATATGCAAAAAGTCACACTCGAAGATATTAAAAGGGCGCATACCTATTTGCTTGAAAACTCGTATGTTCACATAAGTCTTAATTCAAATCAAAAAGACGAGCGGCTGTTTAAAGAGGTTGAAAACAGACTCAAAAAATACGACAGGGGCAACGCGCTTACAAAAAGCATTTCAAAGCCCCTCAAATTCACAGATGAAGTTCAAAACATCACGGAAAAATTGCCGATAAAACAGGGGAAACTAGTACTCGGTTTTAAAAACAAGGTAAGCGGCAGTGATGCTCAGACCTATAAAACAATGGTAATGTGCGATTTGCTCGGCGGCGGCACATACTCGCTGCTGTTTAGTAATGTAAGAGAAAAAATGTCGCTTTGCTATTACTGTGCGGCAAAGGCTAACCGCAGAAAAGGTGTCCTCACGGTAGACAGCGGTGTTGAGTTTGACAACATTGAAAAGACAAAAAATGCCGTATTAGAGCAACTTGAAACCTTAAAATCTGGAAAAGTGGACGAATCGGCTTTGATTTCAAGTAAAAAAGCACTCACTCAGTCGCTTGAAGGCATTTCAGATTCGCAGACTGTAACAGAGCGTTTTTATGCCGACAGATTGTTCGACGAAGATATTTTATCTCCGGCAGAACTTTGCGAAAAAATCAACTCGGTAACAAAACAGGATGTTACCGACGCGGCAAACAACCTGGTGCTTGACACCGTTTACACATTGACGGAGGAATAATATGCAGTACAATTTAATTAAATCAGACCGCTTGGGCGAGGAGTATTATGAGGCTACTCACGAGAGCGGACTTAAAGTATATATTTGCCCGAAAAGTGAATTTACCTCATATTATGCGCTGTTCGGCACGCGCTACGGTTCTATTGATACAAAATTCAGGCTTGAAGGCGAGCAGGAGTTTACCGAGGTACCCGAGGGTATCGCCCACTTTTTAGAGCATAAACTTTTTGAAAACGAGGACTGCGATGCGTTTGAGCGCTTTGCAAAAACAGGCGCATATTCAAATGCATACACTTCATTTGACAGGACTTGTTATCTTTTCAGCTGCACTAAAAATTTTGAAGAAAATCTTGATATATTGCTCGATTTTGTACGCAGCCCTTATTTTACGGAACAAAGCGTGCAAAAAGAACAGGGTATTATCGGACAGGAAATCAGAATGTATGATGACGAGCCGAATTGGAGAGTATTCTTCAATTTATGCGGTCTGCTTTACCACAACCACCCTGTTAAAATTGACGTAGCGGGAACGGTTGAATCAATTTCACAAATTACAGACAAACTGCTTTATAAATGCTACAACACTTTTTACAACCCGAGCAATATGTTTATCTGTATTGCCGGTAATGTCGATGCAAAAAGCATTTTAGATAAAATTGATATTGCTTTTCGCGGTGCAAAAGGTGTCAAAATCGAAAGAGGTAAATACAGCGAGCCCGACAGTATCGTAAAAGATTATAGTGTACAGCAGATGAGCGTGTATCAGCCGCTTTTCAATATAGGATATAAAGAAAAAACACAGGGCGACTATCCGCTTAAAGCACAAATCGAAACTGAAATTTTACTCGAAATTGTTGCGGGAAAATCATCAAGACTTTATAACTCGCTTTTGGAACAGGGATTAATCAACGACTCTTTTTCCGCTTATTTCTTTACGGGCTTTAACTTTGCGTGCGAAATTTTTGAAGGTGAAAGCAAGGAGCCGCAGAAAGTCAAACAGGCAATAAAGCAGGAACTCGAAAGACTGCGCAAAGAGGGTATTGATTCCTCTGCTTTTTTAAGGGCGAAAAATTCTCTTTACGGAAAAGACGTAATGTTATATAATAGTGTAGAAAGAATTGCATCGGCGCTTGTCGGATGTGCTGTTGACCGACACGGACTTTTTGAAGTAAACGATGTAATGTTTTCGGTAACAACACAAGATATCAACAACCGGCTTTTATTGAATTTAAGGGAAGAAAACTGTGCTATGTCGGTTATTGAGCCGATTAAACAGTAAATAATAAGTAGGTGTAAAAATGAATTTATTAGTAAGTCGTATGTATAATTTTTTCGGCTTTATTTTTGAGTTTGACAATGTTGCTTTTAATATCGGCAACAGGGGAATATACTGGTACGGAATCATTATTGCATTGGGCTTTATTCTGGCATTGGTAGTCTGCTCGCTCAAAGCCCCGAAATTAAATGTAGATAAAGACAAAATGATTGATGTTGTGATTGTCGGACTAATCGGAGGCATTATAGGGGCAAGATTTTATTATGTGCTTTTTGACTGGCTCGGCGGACATGCGTATAATTCATTTTTAGATGTAATCGCAATCTGGGACGGCGGTATTGCAATATACGGAGGCGTTATATTTGCCTTCCTTTTTGGCGGAATTATGTGTAAAATCAAAAAAATCAATGTGCTTGATATGTTTGATTTGGCGGTAATGGGATTTTTCATCGGTCAGGGTATCGGCCGCTGGGGAAATTTTGTAAATCAGGAAGTCTACGGTAAACCGACCGGTTCTTCGTGGTTCGGAATCGGCGTAGAACCCGATGTAACACAACTTGTACACCCGCTGTTTTTATACGAGTCGCTCTGGTGTCTGCTCGGCTTTCTTGTTTTATTCTTGCTGTCTAATCGCAGGCAGTTTAAAGGACAACTTTTATCAATTTATTTAGTTTGGTATTCGTTTGGCAGATTTATTTTTGAAGGTATGAGAAATACTTCTTACATTTTAAAACTCGGCCCGTTTGCGGCAAGCCAGATTGTGTCAATATTATTATTTGTTTCGGGAATCGCTCTTTATGTAATTTTCTCAAAAAAATACTCTCTTAAAGACGAGGGAGAATATGAGAGCATTTATATAGGCGACGAGCCGGAAGACGAGAAATCAGAGGAAGAATAAATGGCAAAAATCATTGACGGAAAAGCAATATCACAGTTGGTAAGAGAAGAAATTGCAAACGAGGTTGCTTTGCTTAAACAAAAGGGTATTACTCCGGGACTTGCGGTTATAATTGTAGGCAATAACCCCGCTTCGAGAGTATATGTAAACAACAAGAAAAAAGCGTGCGAGCAACTTGGTATGAAAAGCGAGGAGTACGCTTTGCCCGAGACTGCAAGCGAGAGTGAATTAATCGCGCTTATAAATAAACTTAACAAGCGCGATGATATAAACGGTATTTTGTGCCAGTTGCCCCTGCCCTCACATATTGACGATAAGGCAGTAATCGAAAGCATTTCTCCAAAAAAGGATGTAGATGCGTTTTGTGCCGAGAATGTCGGTAAAATTATGATTGGCGATTATTCATTTTTACCTTGCACACCTGCGGGCATTATGGAAATGCTTAAAAAAGAAAACATTGATGTAGAGGGCAAAAACTGTGTTGTTATAGGAAGAAGCAATATTGTAGGCAAACCTATGGCTATGCTTTTGTTACACTCAAACGGTACTGTTACCGTTTGCCACTCAAAGACAAATAACTTAAAAGAAGTTTGTAAAAGTGCGGATATTTTAATCGCAGCAGTAGGAAAAGCATATTTTGTTACTGCCGATATGGTGAAGCCGGGCGCGGTTGTTATTGATGTCGGAATGAACAGAAACGACGAGGGTAAACTCTGCGGAGATGTCGATTTTGAAAGCGTTAAAGATGTTGCCTCGGCAATTACTCCCGTACCCGGAGGCGTAGGTCCGATGACGATAACCATGCTTATGAAAAACACACTTACAGCGGCAAAACTTCAGAATAATTTAGGAGGCTTTAATAAATGAAACGCTTGATATGTTTTATCTCAGCGTTCCTTGTTTTTACAACACCGGTTACCGCTTTTGCAACTGCAGACGCATACAAAGGCGACGGTTTCAGTATTAGTTTTCCCGAAAATTATATCGTAATTGACGAAAACAATTTAAGCAGTAATGAAGAATTTATTACTTCGATTGACAATCACTCGGTTGAGTCGTTCAAGCGCACAATGCAAGAGAGCAATATGCTCGTTTTTGCTGCGCCCGAAGATAATTCACAGCAAGTACAACTTTATAAATGGAGCGATACGGTAAGCACTACCGTTCACTCGCTGAACTTGTTAAACGACGAACTTTTTGATACAACCGCTGCAAGCATAAAACAAATTATTACAAGTAATAAAAACGCAGGAATCACCCTTAGCGAAAAAATCAAAAAACAGGATGTAACCTTTATTAAATATGTCGTGTATTATGAAGATAAAAATTCTGATTATGGCTCGGTGCAGTATTGGACAGTGTCGGAGGATAACTTTTACTCGCTGAATTTTTATAATAAAGACGGTAAAATCACCGACAGCCAGAACGCTGTCGCCGAAGAAATTTTTTCCTCTTTAAAAATCAATGTCAAAAAGTCTGTAAACTTCACATACTACTTATTAAGATTTGCAGGCGCTTTGCTTATAATCGGCGGACTTATTGCTCTGATATTTATTGTAAGAAGTATATACTTCGATATTAAACAGTCAAAAAATGCAGACGAAAAAATTCCCGATAAGATTAAAATGAACAGAAAAAAGAAAAAATAAAAATCACACCCCGAAAGTTTAACACTTTCGGGGTGTAAAATTTTATTCTGTTTTATTATTTTTATTAATTCTTATTATTCTGAGTACTATGCACACTATAAATCCTGTTGCAAATATTACGCCGATAACAGCAGACGAAGTAACGCTGAAACTCATAATTTTATCAATTACCGCATCTGTAAACTTCTTTAAGGGTATATCTCCGAGCGCAAGTTTTTGCTTGAAATCATAAGCCGAAAACAAACTCATCAGCACGCATACCGCCATGCTTGGTATAAAAATACTGCCAAATGATAAAGTAAGCCTGTTTAGTTTGTCCGCCTTCGGAATTACAAAAACCAAAATTGCAAAAAGTGTTGCAAGCGCAAAGAAAATATAATAACTCTTTACAATAGTTTTAAACTTTGAATTTGAAGTTATATTTCCGACTGCCTGTAAATATTTCTCGCTGATGCTTTCACAACTTGTCTGCGACAAAGCTGCCGCCTCTTTTGCAATTTCATCGACCGCCTCATCGGCAAAATCATAACCGTCTTTTTCAATGCGTTTTTCAAACTCCAAAATTCCTTTTTTATATTCGTCGCTTGAAAAAGGTGTCGGCTCGGTTTCCTTGTTGCCGCTTAATACAGCATAAACCCTTAAATAATACTCTTTTGAGTATCGTTCAATTTCGCTGTCGTTTATATAATCTGTAAAGTAATCAGGCTCAATCTGATAATATTCCGCCTCATAAGTCAGCGCGTTTTCAATATAATCGTGCATGTATTCAACATAGTCGTCCGTTACTATATTTTCATATATATCTTTGTTGTAAAACACGCTGTTTAAAGTAGCGAATGCAAAAGATATAATAAGAAAAACTGCGCAGAACACAACGCATACTGCTCTTAAAAACTTTGTCATACCGACTTACCACACCTTTCCTTCTACCATAGTGCAAATAAGCGCAATTCTCTGCACCCTCGGCCGATAGTTATTATCATAAGGATAGCAAGTGTACATTACAAGTTGCTCCGAATCATAAGAAGGGTTAATGTAGGTAGAATCATATTGGTCAAATATCTGAAGTTTGTCCACCTTGTACACATAATTACCGTAAACTGTATTTACATACACCTTCGCGCCTACTTCGGTCTTTTCAATTTCATTGAAATATGTGGTGACGTGAGCGTCCATTATTACTCTGCCGCCCTGTCCGCAGAATTTTGAATACATAGGTGTTCCGGCACCGTAAGTGAGAATATAGTTTGTGTTGCCTAAATATACAGGGATGTTTTTGTTTTCCCAACCCTCAACATTAACGGTTGCCCATTGACTTTCATATTTGATTTTTGCAAATTGCTCGTCGCTTGCATCTTTGATAATCTGACTTGCAAGATGTTCAGTTGTATTGTCGGTTTTTTGTGCTTTGTTTACTGCAAGCTGGACAATACTCATTGAAGTGACATAAGTAAACAAAAACACCGCGACGAGTATTGCGGCGATTATCGCCGATAAATACGGTAAAATAAGAAAAGCAATGCTTTTTGCACTGCTTTTCTTTTTATTGTCTTTAATAGCCATTATTTATAAAATTACTCAGCAAGATTCTTTTTGCGAGCGAATACTACCGCACCGCCAACGCTTACTGCAACTGCCAATGCGATGAGTGCCCATGCATAAGCAGGCATAGCAGAATCGGTTTTGCTCGGTGTTATGTCACCGTCGATTTCGCCTAATTTCTTACCCGTAGGGCCATATACAATAGCAACAACATCGCCTGCTGTTTTTACTACATATTCATAAGTAAGACCTAAAACAGAGCAAGCAGCATCGAATTGAGACAAAAGTGTGTTTCTTTCAGCCTCGGTGTAGTCGTGCATTGAAGGTCCTTTGCTTACATCAACTGCTGCTACGGTAGCATCAAGAATTGCTTTAAGTTCTGTGTACTGAGCCTCAGTAATATCGAGTTGGTCAATAACCTTTTCTGCCTGCGGATAATAAACATCTTCATAATCGTCGGGCATAGCCGCTAATATGTCGCTTTTCAACTGTTCATTATAGTTAGCAGCAAATACTGAAACGCCTAATGAGAATGTCAGAACCAAACATAAGATTAAACTAACAACTTTTTTCATAATCTATTCTCCTATACATAAAGTTATTCAATATAATTTTGCCATTTAATTATAATAACTAAATTTTAAAATGTCAATACCGCATTTACATAAATTATTAATTTGTACTAAAATGTTTGTCACTTTGCACATATTTTTAATTGAATTCGCCTTATTATAATGATATAATGAGATTGATTTGCTCGGGAGGTGAGTCTTTTGATATTAATTAAAAACTTGAAACTGAGCGCAGAAACTGATTTTTCAGATATAAACGCTGTGTTTAATAAGGCGGTTAAAACAAAACTTAATAACGCAAAAATCACCCTTTTTAAAAAATCGGTTGACTCACGAAATAAAAATAATATTCACTTTGTCTGCTCGTTTTTAATCGAGAGCGAAAACGAAGAATCAATTTTAAATAAACTTAAAAACTTCGACGCAGACTATTATACCTTACCGAAGTATAAGTATTATGATGTATTTTGTAGGATGCAAAGACCTGTCGTAGTCGGCTTCGGCCCTGCCGGTATGTTCTGCGCGTTGCATTTAGCAAAAAGCGGACTAAAACCCATTGTGCTTGAGATGGGTAAAGACTGCGATTCGCGGCTTGAAGATGTCAAAGAGTTTTTTGCAACCGGTAAACTCAATGAAAAATCTAATATTCAGTTCGGCGAGGGCGGTGCCGGTACATTTTCCGACGGTAAACTTAATACAGGCATTTCCAACATCAGAATACGCCATGTTTTAGAGGTGTTTTGTAAACACGGAGCCGGCGAGCAGATTTTATATGATGCAAAACCTCATATCGGCACAGATGTGCTTATTAATGTTGTAAAGTCAATAAGACAAGAAATTATTTCGCTCGGCGGTGAAATAAGATTTGAAAACGAAGCGACAAATTTCAAAATTGAAAGCAACCGTGTAAAAGGCGTTTATGTTTCAACTCCGACAGGCGATGACTATATTGAGTGCGAAAGCGTTGTACTGGCACCCGGCCATTCGTCGAGAAGCCTTTTTAAAATACTTATGAACTTAAATGCTTATATATTACCCAAACCTTTTGCAATAGGCGTTCGGGCAGAGCATAAGCAAAGCCTGATCAACTCATCGCAGTACGGTGAAAATTACAGCAAAAATTTGCCCGTTGCCGATTATAAATTAGCCGCGCATTTAGAAAACGGAAGAAATGTTTACTCGTTTTGTATGTGCCCGGGAGGAGAAGTTGTAAACGCGTCAAGTGAAGCGGGCGGTATTGCGGTAAACGGAATGAGCAATTCAAAGCGCGACGGAGAAAATGCAAACTCGGCAATACTTGTTAATGTAAATGTAACCGACTATTATAAAAACAGCGCCCTTGACGGAATTGAATTTCAGCGTGAAATTGAGCAAAAAGCATATTCAATCGGCAAAGGTATGCCCGTATGTCAAACGCTTTCGAGTTTTCTTGATAATAATGATAATGTCATAACTTCGGTGAAACCGACGGTAAAACCCGATTATAAAACGGGAAACATCAAAGACATTTTTCCCGACTTTGTAACCGACAGTCTAAAGCAGGGTTTTGACCGCTTTGATAAGAAGATAAAAGGCTTTGCAAACGCAGATACGGTGCTTACCGCCCCCGAAACCCGCTCGTCGTCGCCTGTTGTAATTTACAGGGACAAGACAGGGCAAAGCAATATCAGAGGCATTTATCCGTGCGGTGAAGGTTCGGGCTACGCAGGAGGCATAACCTCGTCGGCGGTCGACGGACTTATGTGCGCGGAAAGTGTTATCATCAACAATAATCTTAAAAGCCTTAAAAATATTGATTTAAGCGAATACGATTTATAAAAATAAAGCAGAGTGAAAATGAAGTTCACTCTGCTTTGATTTTTACAGGAAAGTTTGCATTATATCTATTGACTTTTTTTGAAACTCTACTGTTTCTTTTGCGAGGGTGCGGGCATCGGGCGAGGCTAATGTGTTATCGTTTAATGCCTTACACAGTCTGATATTTCCCATTGTAAAACCTTCTATCATCATTTTTGCAGTCTTTGGCGCGTGATGATTTTTCTTCATTCTGCTTTTCATCGCGGTTTTTACCATATAAATGGCAGAATTTGAATTGTTACCAGCATGCTCACCGATGTTATCAAGTTTATTTTCAGCCTGTTTTTTGGTTTTTGAATAAATGCTGTGGCAGGTTCTTAATTCCTTTGCAAGAAAAGGATTATCCACCTTCATGGAAACATAGCCGACCGTATCTCTGCCGAAAGCGGCAGTCTTTTCAACAACCGATAAAAGTTTTTGAGTCTGATCTTCCATATAAAAGCCTCCTTTTGCCTTATTATAGACAAAAAGAAAAAGATTTATTCCCCTGAAAGAATAAATCTTTTTTCTTTTAAATAAATATTATTCTTCTTCTGCTTCTTTCATTTTAGCAAAGCATTCGCTGCAATATACAGGTCTGTCCTCGCGCGGTTTGAAAGGAACTGTTGCTTCTTGGCCACATGATGCGCAAGTAGCAGTAAACATTTCTCTGCTCGCTCTTCTTGCTGCTTTTAAAGCGTCTCTGCAAGCCTTACATCTTTGAGGCTCGTTTTCAAAGCCTTTTTCAGCGTAAAACTCCTGCTCTCCTGCTGTGAATACGAAATCGTTTCCACATTCTTTGCATTTAAGGGTTTTGTCTTCAAACATAATTATACCTCTCTGTATTTCTCTATTTTTTAGTCCCTGAGGACGGATGCGAGCCGCCTTCTTTTTTCAGGATAAACGCTTTTCTTTTAAGCTACATCAGGGATTATAAACAATATTAATCTTTCTTTATTTTTTTACGCACTCTTAAAAGCGCATTTTCAACACTCTTCGGCGAGGTCGAAAGAGCCTGTGCAATTTGCTTGTAACTTCTTCCGCTTAAATGCAAAAAAAATACTTGCTTTTCATAAACAGATGCAACCTCATCAAACATCTCATAAACCCGTTTTAATTCGTCTTTTGCAATAACTTCGCTCTCTGCCGAGGGAGTACCGATGTTGGCAACCTCATTTAAATCGACTTTTGCACTTTGAGGAATCTGCTTTTTCCTGAGCGCCTTTTTAACCGCATCACAGATTTTTCTGTCAATACATAAGGTCGCAAAAGTCTTAAACGAAGCCCCGACATTTTCATCATAATCATTTATCGCACACAAAAGCCCGATAAAGCCCTCCTGACCTAAATCGTCAAGTTCAAAGCCGAGGAGTTTGTCGGTGTATGCTCCCGCGCGAAGTCTGACAAGCGACATATACCGTCTTACAAGTTCAGATTTACTGTTATCATCCCCTGCGTGTGCCGATTTTATAAGCATTTCATCAGTATAATTCTGCATTGTCACCTTATCCTGTTTACATACTGTCTCAATTATATATGATTGTATTCCACTCATAGAAATTTGTCAATAACTTTTGATAATTTTTGTACAAATAAACATTAAATTGCGATAACTTTTTATTTAAAACGACGAAAAAATGTGCGAATTTTTTGCAAATTGTCCGCCGCAAACAATATTTTGACTTTATAACGGGTATTATGTTATAATACTATATTATTATAAAGCATAAAAGGAGCGAGGGCAATTGACAATTTATGACATTTCAGTCGAGATTACAGCGGCGCCTGTATATCCGGGCGACCCTGAAACACATATTGAAAAAATTTTCGATATGGATATAGGCGACAGCGTAAATGTATCTGCCCTTACTATGTCTTTACACACAGGCACTCATATTGAAGCGCCGCTTCATTTTATAAAAAACGGTAACAGCATAAGCGATATAAGGCTTGACAGTTTTATGGGAGAGTGTTCGGTAGTTGCGTGCAGCGGTTATTCGGGCGTGCTTACAGGTGCCGATATTGACGAGTTGGTGCCTGAGGGTGCAAGACGGGTATTATTTAAAACGCTCGGTAATGTCAAACTGTCAAAAAGCGCAGTATTGTCTTTGATTTCTATGGGAGTGACAATGGTGGGAATTGATGCGCAGTCAATTTCGGAAGCCGACGAAGATGCACAAATACACAAGCATCTGTTAAGTGCCGGTATAATAATTTTAGAGGGTATTAATCTAAGGCATGTGCAGTCGGGCGAATATACTTTAATGGCATTACCTATAAAACTTAACGGAACGGAAGCCACTCCGTGCAGAGCAATACTTATGAAATAAAAGGAGCAAAAATCTTGTCTTTTGAAAATAAATTTATAAGAAACTTTTGTATAATAGCCCATATTGACCACGGTAAGTCAACGCTTGCCGACAGAATGTTGGAACTGACAAACACCGTATCACAGCGTGAAATGGAAGAACAGTTGCTCGACTCTATGGACCTTGAAAGAGAAAGAGGAATTACAATTAAATCTCACTCTGTTACGATTAATTACGATGCCGATGACGGTAATACATACGAGTTGAATCTGATTGACACTCCGGGCCATGTTGACTTTAACTACGAGGTATCGCGCTCGCTTGCCGCTTGCGAGGGTGCGGTTTTGGTTGTTGATGCATCACAGGGCATTGAGGCACAGACACTTGCTAACACTTATCTTGCGGTTGACAGCGGGCTTGAAGTATTGCCTGTTGTAAATAAAATCGACCTGCCTTCTGCGGACCCCGACAGAGTAATCAACGATATTGAAGACATTATCGGTATCCCAGCACAGCACGCGCCGAGAATTTCCGCAAAAACAGGTCTTAATGTAAAAGATGTTTTAGAGGGTATTATAAAAGAAATACCGCCCCCGAGCGATGACAGAAACGGTAAGTTGCAAGCGCTCATTTTTGACTCTTACTACGATAACTACAAGGGTGTTATAGTCTATTTCAGAGTCAAATCGGGACACATAAAAAAGGGTGATACTGTTCGTATGATGGCAACGGGTGCCGAGTTTGATGTCATTGAAGTCGGCAGAAAAAACGGTGTTGCGATGGTCGAGTGTGACCGCCTTGAAGCAGGCGAAGTAGGTTATTTTGCGGCATCAATTAAAAATGTTGCAGATGCGAGAGTCGGCGACACGGTAACTAATGCAAATGACCCCGCCGCAGAGCCTTTGCCGGGTTACAGGAGTGTCAGTCCTGTTGTATTCTGCGGAATATATCCGGCAGACGGTGCGCAGTACACCGATTTAAGAGAGGCGCTTGAAAGACTGCAATTAAACGATGCATCTCTTGTGTTTGAGCCTGAAACATCGGGTGCGTTGGGCTTTGGCTTTCGATGCGGCTTTTTAGGTCTTTTGCACATGGAAATCATACAGGAAAGACTTGAAAGAGAATATAATCTTGACCTGATTACAACTGCGCCGAGCGTAGTTTACCGCATAACGCTCTCAACAGGCGAAACGCTTGAAATTGACAATCCTACCAACTACCCAGACCCTGCATTGATTGTATCGGCAGAGGAGCCGATGTGCACGGTAAACATTTTTTCGCCCGGCGAATTTGTCGGCGCAATAATGGAGTTGTGTCAGTCAAGGCGCGGTGAATTTAAAGATATGACTTATATAGGCACCGAGCGTGTTGAGATAAAATATATAATGCCGCTCAATGAAATTGTATATGACTTTTTTGATGCGCTTAAATCTCGCACAAGAGGCTATGCTTCTTATGACTACGAGCCTTATAAATATGAAAAAAGCAATCTTGTTAAACTTGATGTGCTTTTAAACGGGGAAATTGTTGATGCGCTGTCATTTATTGTCCACGCCGACAATGCCTACACAAGAGCAAGAAAAATAGCGGAAAAATTAAAAGAACACATTCCGCGTATGCTCTTTGAAGTTCCCGTACAGGTCGCGGTGGGCGGAAAAGTTATTGCAAGAGAAACCGTCAAGGCTATGAGAAAAGATGTGCTTGCAAAATGCTATGGCGGTGACATTACAAGAAAGAAAAAACTGCTTGAAAAACAAAAAGAAGGCAAAAAACGAATGCGTAAACTCGGCAGCGTAGAAGTACCGCAAGAGGCATTTATGGCAGTTTTAAAATTAGATTAAAAAAAGTCTGTAAAAAACTCACTGTTTTTTACAGACTTATATTTTAGGTTATTTTTTTGTTTGTTCTGCTCCGTCAGATTTTATCGAATACAAAACATCTCTGTCATAAAAATAGAAATTATCGTCGCTGTAATTTAAGTTTCTGACTGACTTATATTCAGCCTGTACTTTGATTACGCTCGATTTTTCATCGGTCAAATCTTTGCTGTAAAGTGCCGCTCCGTCATAATACATAACAACGCCCGAATCGTTTACAACAAACTGCTCTACATTTTCAATAACGGTATTTGTAAATGCCGCATTACCCGTACTCGTTTTGCAAAAGTCCCCTTTTTCGTTTAAATAGAAAATGTAATCTCCGAAAATCTGGAACTGTGTCATTTTTTCGTTTAAAAACTTTTCACAGTTGCCGCCGTCGTTTTTACACAAGTAAAGATATCCGTCGTCTGCAATAAAATAAGTATAAGTGCCGACTACCGCAAACTGGTTTGCGGTTATATTAAGCGCATATTCTTTTTTATCTTTGATTCGGCACTTGAAAACTTTACCGTCGCGTGAATAAAACACCCAATTACCGCTTACTTGCGCTGTATCGACATTATCCTGAATGACGCTCGGCTCTCCGCCCGTAAACTCACTAAAACGCAGCTGATTGTTTGAAATATAAACTACACCTGTTGTGTAAGGAAAAACACAACTTGCATTTGCACTTATCCTGTAAATATCGTTTTCTCCCTCACAGCGAAGCACACCTTGTGCATCAATATAGTAAAACAGGCTACCGTCTTTTGCAACACAAGCCCCGTTCATTGTGTTACCGAATGAATTTGTTAAACTTGATGACGGGCGGTCGTACGGTCTTGAAGAAACAAGCGCTAAAACTACCACGCATACCAATATAAATAATATAAGCGGAATAAGTGCCGCCTTTTTTCTGTCTTTAAACATAATTGCTCCTTAAAAAATTGATAAATATATTATAAAACATTTGTATTATATAGTCAAATGTGTTATTATATTATCAAACAAAAGTTTGAAAAGAAGGCAAGAACATGAAATATGTAGTTTTACTTTGCGACGGTATGGCTGATAAGCCGATCGCCGAACTTGATAATTTAACACCCATGCAAAAAGCAAGCAAGCCCAATATGGACCGCCTGGCAAAAGACAGCATTGTCGGTACGGTTAAAACCGTAGACGACGGACTAAAGCCCGGCAGCGATGTCGCAAACCTGTCGGTAATGGGCTTTGACCCGCTTGTTTGCTATACAGGTCGTTCTCCTTTGGAGGCGGCAAGCATCGGCATTGATATGAAAGACACCGATATTGCAATAAGATGCAATTTAGTCACTTTGTCAGACAACGAAAACTTCGATGAAAAAGTTATGGTCGATTACTGTGCCGACGATATTTCAACCGAACAGGCTGATGCACTTATCAAAACATTACAAGAGCAACTCGGCGGCGGCGAGTTTGATTTTTACACAGGTGTCGCATACCGCCATTGTTTAATCTGGCACAACGGGGTCCGCGACGGTTATACACCAACCCCGCCTCACGATATCTCGGGCAAGGTTATAGGCGAGTATCTTACAGAACATAAAAAACAGAAAAAACTGCTTGACTTGATGAAAAAGAGTGAGCAGATTTTAAAGAATCATCCTGTCAATTTGCAAAGAATTAAAGACGGAAGAAAGCCGGCTACTACCTGTTGGTTCTGGGGACAGGGCAGCAAGCCGCAACTTGATGATTTTTATGCGATGCATAATTTAAAGGGTGCGGTAATTTCCGCAGTTGACTTGCTTAAAGGTATAGGCAAATGCGCTAAAATGGATGTTATAGATGTCGAGGGAGCGACAGGTTATATTGACACAAACTTTGCCGGCAAGGCAGAGGCGGCAATAAACGCACTTAAAACCAACGATTATGTATATATTCACATCGAGGCACCGGACGAATGCGGACACAGGCGCGAAACAGAAAACAAAGTCAGGGCTATTGAGTTGATTGACAGCGAAGTTTTAAGTCGGGTTTTGGCTGCCTTAGAGGGCGAGGAATACAGAATTTTAATTTGCCCCGACCATCCCACACCGATTTCAATCGCGACTCATACATCAGACCCGGTACCGTTTATGATTTATGATTCTGCGAAAAAGCACAGCGGTGTTGATACATTCTGTGAACAAAGCGCAAAAGATACAGGAATTTATGTTGAGCGAGGACCCCATCTGATTGATATTATGATAAAAGGGGAAGTTTAAATGCAACATTTAAAACCGAATCAGCAAAAGGTATTTGATTTTTTAAAGCAAAGAGCACAAGACGGTCTGCCCCCCACAGTAAGAGAAATTTGCAAACACACAGGTCTTAAATCTACTTCTACTGTTTTTGCAATTCTGGCAAATCTTGAAAAAATGGGGCTTATTGAAAAAGACGGAAAATCTTCACGCGCAATTAAGATTTCAGGCACCGCCTCTCAGGTACAAGTGCCTATTGTAGGTGTGGTTACTGCCGGAGTGCCGATATTTGCAAGTCAGAATATTGAGCAGTATATGCCTCTTTCAAGCGATGTTGTCAGAAAAAGAGATGTATTCGGTCTTAAAGTAAAGGGTATGTCAATGCAAAATGCCGGCATTTTAGACGGTGATATTGTCTATGCCGAAAAAACGCAGACAGCCGAACAGGGCGATATAGTCGTTGCCTTAATCGAAGACGAGGCAACCGTCAAAAGATATACTTTGGATAAAAGCGGAAAAGTCGTGCTTATGCCCGAAAACGAAAACTTCGAGCCGATTATTCCCGATTCTCTTACAATTCTCGGCAAAGTAATTGCCTCATTCAGAGAATATTAATATTAAGTAATAAACTAAAAAGGTGTCGGTTAGCCGACACCTTTTTAGTTTTCTAAAACCTCCATCTGATGAGGGAGGTGGCTGCGGCTGAGCCGCAGACGGAGGGAGAGATAAAATGCACTATAAAGAATAAGTAACACTAAGTAAACCTAAGTCTAACAAACAACCATAGAAAGCAACTCCGTTGCCCTGACAAGGGGAGCCGAGAAATTGTATAAATAGTGGCACCGACAAAAATAATATAAAGCAACTTCGTTGCGATGGTGCGTATAAGAAAAGGCAAAAAACACCGGGTGCAAAGCACTCGGTGTTTTTTGATTTCATACTGTTTTATATTTTATACTAATTAGTGTAAATCTCTTTTAGTATATGTAGTATGGAGAAGTTCATGTGCTTTATGGCTGTTAGGCTCACCGAAGAATTCATCATAAACAGTTTTAATAACAGGTGAGTCATGTGAGCAGCCGAGACCTTCTTCAATCTTTGCATCGTCCTCTTTATAAATAGCAGCCTGGCGCAAAGACTTGATATCAACAGTATTCATAACAGAGTCGCTGTTAATCGGCTGACCGCCACCGTTGATACAACCGCCGGGGCAAGCCATAATTTCAATAAACTGATATTTTGACTCTCCGTTTTTAACTTCTTCGCAAAGTTTTCTTGCATTAGCAAGACCGGATGCTACTGCGACGTTAAGTTCAACACCGCCGACTGTGTATTTAGCCTCACGGATACCGTCGCGGCCTCTTACATCAGTAAACTTGATTGCCTCTTTAGTACCGTCAAGAGTGTAAGCGGCAGTTCTGAGAGCAGCCTCCATAACACCGCCGGTTGCACCGAAGATGACACCTGCGCCCGATGCGATATCGAACGGGTTGTCAAATTCTTCGTCTTCTAAATTAGCAAAGTCGATGCCTGATTCTTTAATCATTTTAGCAAGTTCTCTTGTTGTGAGTGCTACATCTACATCCTGATAACCTGAATCGGTAAGTTCTTCACGCTCAACTTCAAACTTCTTTGCGGTGCAAGGAATAACGCTGACTACGAACAAGTCTTTCGGGTCAATATTGTGTTTTTCGCAGTAGTAAGTTTTCAAAAGCGCACCGAACATCTGCTGAGGTGATTTGCAGGTTGAAAGGTTTTCAAGAAGTTCGGGATAATTATGCTCTGCAAATTTTACCCAACCCGGGCAGCAAGAAGTAAACATCGGAGTCTTGCCGCCGTTTTTAAGGCGTGTAACAAGTTCTGTTGCTTCTTCTAAAATTGTAAGGTCGGCAGTAACATCCATATCAAATGATGCGTCTGCACCTAAACCGCGGATAGCAGGCGATAATTTGCCTTCAACATTAGTGCCTATAGGCATACCGAATTCTTCACCGAGTGTTGCTCTGATAGCGGGAGCTGAGAAGAATACAACCTTTTTGTCGGGATCTGAAATTGCATCCCAGACGCGTTGAACATTACTCTTTTCGCTTAACGCACCTACAGGGCAGGCAACGATACATTGACCGCAACCTACACAAGAAGTATTCATAATTTCTCTGTCAAATGCGGCACCTACATGAGATGCAAAACCTCTCTCGTTCATACCGATTGCACCGACACTTTGCATATTGGTACAAGCGGCGATACATCTGCGGCAGTTGATACATTTATTGTTATCTCTTACAAGATAAGGTGATGATGTATCAAGAGGCTCGTTTAAATCATCAGAGAAGAATGCGTCTTCATCGCAACCGTACTCTAATGCTAATTTTTGAAGTTCACAGTTCTGACTGCGCGGGCAAGAAAGACATTTTTTCTTGTGATTTGAAAGTAATAATTCCAGAGTGGTCTTTCTTGAATGGCGAGCCATAGCGCTGTTTGTTTTGATTTCCATACCTTCTTCGCACGGATAAACACAAGCGGCAATAAGTCTGCTTCCGCGAGGTGAACATTGTTCAACAACACAAACTCGGCAAGCACCGATGCAGTTTAACTCTTTAAGATAGCAAAGAGTAGGTATTTCAATATTAGCCTGTCTTGCAGCCGCGAGAACGGTAGTACCTTCTCTGACCTGTACAGGTTTTCCGTTAATTGTTAAATTAATCATTTTCTACTCCTCCTTATCCTTTAGAAATAGCGTTGAATTTGCAGTTTGTTATGCAAACTCCGCACTTAATACATTTTGCAGTATCAATTTCAACAGAAGGTAATTTGTGACCTTCGGCAACATAGTCGGTTTTTGAAATAGCACTGACAGGGCAGTTTCTCATGCAAAGACCGCAACCGATACATTTATCTTTATCTACTGTGAAATTAACAAGTTTCTTACAAACACCTGCAGGACATTTTTTGTCAACAATGTGAGTTATGTACTCGTCTTTGAAACATTTAAGTGTTGAAAGAACAGGGTTCGGTGCCGACTGACCTAAAGCACAAAGTGATGAAGATTTCATGTGTTTTGCCAAATCTTCAATTTTGTTTAAGTCTTCCATCTCACCTTTGCCCTCAATGATTTTATCAAGGAATTGGAGAAGTCGTTTTGTTCCTATACGACAAGGTGTACACTTACCGCAAGACTCGTCTGCTGTAAAATCAAGATAGAATTTAGCAAAGTCTACAACACAAGTATCCTCGTCAAGTACGATAAGTCCGCCTGAACCCATCATTGAACCAAGTTTGATAAGGTTGTCATAGTCAATCGGAACATCAATATTTTCAGCAGGAATACATCCGCCTGAAGGTCCGCCTGTCTGGGCAGCCTTGAATTTCTTACCGTTCGGTACACCGCCGCCGATTTCTTCTACGATTTCGCGTAAGGTTGTACCCATCGGAATTTCAACAAGACCTACATTTGTAACTTTACCGCCGAGCGCGAATACCTTTGTACCCTTTGATGTTTCGGTACCGATAGATGAATACCATTTAGCACCGTTTAAGATAATAGGATTGATATTAGCATAGGTTTCGACATTGTTTAAGATGGTAGGTTTGCCGAAAAGTCCTCTTATAGCAGGGAACGGAGGACGAGGTCTCGGCTCGCCGCGGTTACCCTCAATAGAGGTCATAAGCGCTGTTTCCTCACCGCATACAAATGCGCCGGCACCAAGTCTGATTTCAATATCAAAGCAAAAATCGGTACCGAAAATATTGTCACCGAGAAGTCCGTATTCTCTTGCCTGCTTGATAGCAATTTCAAGACGCTGTACTGCGATAGGATACTCGGCACGGATATATACATAACCTTGCTTTGCACCGATTGTATAGCCTGCAATAGCCATAGCCTCGATTACGCTGTGCGGGTCGCCTTCAAGAATTGAACGGTCCATAAATGCACCCGGGTCACCCTCGTCTGCGTTACAGCAAACATATTTAACAGCATTTTTCTGTGCTGCGGCAAATGCCCATTTCTTTCCTGTCGGGAAACCGCCGCCTCCGCGTCCGCGAAGTCCCGATTCGAGCATTTCGTTTACAACATCTTCGCTGCTCATTGTAGTCAGTACTTTTGCAAGAGCCTGGTAACCGTCAACAGCGATTGATTCTTCAATATCTTCAGGGTCAATAACGCCGCAGTTACGCAGAGCAATTCTCATCTGTTTTTTATAGAATGCAGTTTCAGCAAGTGAAATGATTGAACCGTCTTCGTGAACGGTTTCAGCATATAATAACTCTTTGACAGGCTCGCCGCCCGGTACTAAATGCTTATCTGCAACTGTTACAACATGCTCCGGAGTCATGCTTGCATAAAATGCGCCTTCCGGATATACAATCATAATCGGGCCGAGTGCGCAAAGACCGAAACATCCTGTTTTAACAACCAATACGTCTTTAATGCCTTTTGATTCTAATTCGTTTTCAAGAGCCTCAATGATTTTCTTTGCGCCTGATGATGTACAACCTGTACCGCCGCAAACTAAAACCTGTTTTCTGTATCCTGTGTTGGCTGCGATTTTTTCAGCCTGCTCACGAACAGCCTTACGAACCATTACAAGCTCGTGTTTTTTCTCTTTAATCTGATTAAGTTGTTCAATAGTCATACTGTCTTTACCTCCTTAACCTCTGTATTTTTCAAGGATTTCGGCAACTTGTTTTGGGTCAGCCTTACCGTAAATGTCATCGTCAACCATAAAAACGGGAGCAAGTCCGCAAGCGCCTACGCAACGGGAACACTCAATTGAGAACATTCCGTCTTGTGTGCATTCGCCGCTTTTGATGCCAAGGTATTCTTCAACCGCCTCAACGAGTTTATCAGCACCTTTAACATAGCATGCTGTACCTAAGCAAATGTTTACTCTGTGTTTACCCTTCGGGGTAAGTGAAAATTGCGCATAGAAAGTTGATACGCCGTACACTTTTGAGAGCGGAACGCCTAAGCCTTCAGCAATCATTTTCTGTACTTCAATAGGAAGGTATCCGTAAATGTCCTGTGCCTTTTGCATTACCGGCATAAGACAACCTTTGGTGTCTTTAAGTTCGGCAATAACTTCCGCCAACTGTTTCTCCTGTTCAGGAGTACCGTTGAAAGTAACAGTCTTTTCCATAGTTTGCATTCCTTTCTTGAATCGGGTGTTGCCACTTTTACACCCGAGTAATTAAATTAAATTATATAAGACTATATAACAAACATAATCATTATACACAATTTGCTCTTAAATTTCTACTGTTTTTGCAAAAAAAATATTATTAAAATTTTCATTTTTTTTACAAATTTCAGACAAAAAACTACAAATTGTGCCTGTTTGATTGTTTTTAATTTTAAACCACAATATATCACGCTTAAATTTAATAAAAAAATACCCCAAAAGTTTGACACTTTTGGGGCAAAACAGTCTATTTGTCTTTTTTCTTGCTGAAAAATTTATTGATAGCGACAGTTGATATAATAATAATTCCGATGATTACGAAAATTACAAGCATTCCCTGTCCCATAAATTTAAGCATTTGTGCTACTCTTGAGGGCTCGAAATTTAAAACTTCCATTTCCTCTTTAAAGAGTTCAACATATTTTGAAAAGTCAACCCATTTTTCTAAAAACATATCAGCGCCCTCCTATTAACCGAAAATGTTAAGAATAATACCGCCGGCAATAACCGAAGCGATTTGTCCGGATACATTTACGCCTATTGAATGCATAAGCAAGAAGTTTTGCGGATCTTCTTTGAGTCCCATTTTATGAACGATTCTTCCCGACATCGGAAACGCGGAAATACCTGCGGCACCTATCATCGGGTTTACTTTGTTTTTAAGGAAAAGATTTAAAAACTTCGCAAAAAGCACACCGCCCGCAGTATCAACTATAAACGCAATAAGTCCGAGTCCCATAATAAGAAGTGTCTGCGGTTTTAAGAACTGCTCGTCGGTCATGTTGAAAGCAACCGAAATGCCGAGGAATATTGTAATAAGATTTGCAAGTACCTTCTGCGCGGTTTCAGACAGCGCATCAAGAACTCCGCACTCACGAATAAGATTACCGAACATCAAAAATCCGATAAGCGCAGTCGCCTGCGGAATTATTGCAGATGCAACAACGGTAATGATGATGGGGAATAATATTCTTGTAAGTTTTGATACAGATTTCTGTTCATAAGGCATACGAATCAAACGCTCTTTTTTGGTTGTAAGGAGTTTGATAACAGGAGGCTGAATTACGGGAACGAGTGCCATATATGAATAAGCGGCAACCGTAATCGGACCTACAAACTCGGAATTAAGCGCGTTTGCAACAGCAATCGAAGTAGGACCGTCTGCGGCACCTATAATCGCTATTGATGCGGCATCGTTGTCCGCAAAGAAAATTGATGCCATACAAAGCGTAAAGAAAATACCGAACTGTGCGGCGGCACCAAATATCATAAGTTTAGGATTGGAAAGCAGCGGACCGAAGTCAATCATCGCACCGATACCGATAAACAGCAGCAGCGGAAATAACTCGTTTGCAATACCTGCGTTATAAAGTTCCCTTATCGGACCTGTAAGTGCGTCGGAAAAAGGAATGTTTACAAGCAAGGTACCAAAGCCCATAGGCAAAAGCAAAGTCGGTTCCATTTCTTTTGCAATAGCAAGATAAATCAAAAGTCCGCCGATGCACAGCATTATAATCTCGCCAAGACCGAAATGGAGTAGATTTTCATATAAAATATCCATTTATTTACCCCTTTGTATTTATTAGAGTGTTATTAACTATAACACAAAATTTCGCCTTTTGCAACAATGGTAAATAATTCTGTAAATATTACAAAATATTGAGTTGACAACCACATTTATTTATACTATATTTATAATATATTATAATGTATAAGGACTTGAAATTTAAGATGAAAAAAATTAAAGGTATGTTAGTAATGTTAATAGTAGCGACCTTGATTATAGCAGGGTGCTATGTTGCGTTTGACAATATAAAAGTCAAACCTGTCGATAATTTATCTTTATCATCATCAACACCCGATTCACAGACTATAACCTGGTCGCCTCATAACAGAGCCGACTATTACGATATATATTTCTCACAGGGCGCAAACGGTGAGTTTAAAAAACTCGACAGAGTAGATAATTCGAAAAAACTTACTTATACCGTAAGCAATTTAGACAGCGCGAGTTTATATGCCTATCAGGTAGTTGCTGTAAACGAGTTTGCAAAAAAGGAATATAAAAGCGCGCCCGTTTCGATTACTGCATACACTTCGCCTGATAAAATAACCGATTTTTACGCCTCAACCGATTCCGAAAAATCGCTTACTGCCAAGTGGCGCGATAATCAGAGTGTCGACGGATATGAGATTTTTTACAGCGAAAACAAAGATTTTAAAAACGCAACCGAAATTGATGTTGCCGCAAAAGATGTCACAAATAATGCACAGCAAGGCGGCATGACTTATTTAATACCGAATTTGCAGGAGGATAAAACCTATTACTTGAAAATGCGTTGCTATCTTTCAAAGCAGGATATTAAATCTTATTCGCAGTGGTGCGATTTTATATCCGCAACGGTTACCCAGGCGGTTGATATGACAGGTGTTGATATTACAAAACCGATGGTTGCGCTGACTTTTGATGACGGTCCGGACTACGGTGATGTTACAGACAGAATTTTAAACACCTTAAAACAGTACGGTGCAAAAGCAACCTTCTTCCAATTAGGAGAGCGAGTCGAGCAACTGCCCGAAGTGTCAAAACGCATTGTAAAAAACGGAAACGAACTTGCCTGCCACACTTATAACCACACCCACTACGGAAGCGATACCACTAAAAACGATATTGTAAAAGGTAATGACGCTATTGAAAGAGTTACGGGACACAGACCGCGCTCTTTCCGTTCAACCGGCGGTATGACAACCGACGGAATAAAAGATGTCTGTTCACAGCAAAATCAGTCGCTTTATTATTGGAGCGTTGACACACGCGACTGGGAAACAAAAGACACACAAAGCATTATTAACAATGTTGAATCTAATGTATCGGACGGAGATATTGTTTTAATGCATAATATTTATTCGGCTACTGCCGATGCGGTGGAACAAATCGTACCTTATCTTGTAAATAAAGGTTATCAACTTGTTACAGTATCGCAGTTAGTACAGGCAAAGACAGGCAAACCTCCCGTAGCCGGTACACAGTATTTTACAGCAACAAGAACAGACTGAGAAAACGGAGATTCAGATAATGTTAGACAAATTTGATTACGCAGAACCGGTTTGCCCGCTTTGTGACGGAAAAGAATTTTATTACCCCGATGCCGATGCGCCGCTCGGCAGAATTCCCGTCGGCAGAATTTTGCAAAAGGTTGATTCGTTTTTTGATAAAAACGATTATGCCGAGGCAGGCAGACTGCTCCGCTATTGGAAACAAGAGGCGGTCGATTTAAAAGATAAAAGCGGTGAACTTGCAATCGAGAGCGAATTAGTCGGTTTTTACCGCAAACAAAAAGACAAGGAAAACGGACTCAATTCCGTAAACCGAGCGCTTGAACTTGTAAACGAATTGAATCAAAACGAGTTAGCCTCCGGAGCAACGGTTTATATTAACTGCGCTACCGCATATAAGGAATTTAATATGCCAAGCGAGGCTATGCCCTTATATAATAAAGCAGAGCAGATATATAATAAGGTACTGCAAAAAGATGATGCGCGATTTGGCGGGCTATACAATAATATGGCGATTACCCTTGCGGACCTTGGCAATCTTGAAGGAGCACAAAAAGCCTATTTTAAAGCGCTAGATGTAATGAAAAAAGCAAAAAACGGTGAAAATGAGTGTGCTATAACTTACATTAATTTAGCGCACATGTACGACAGTTTTAATATGAAAGATAAAATTGATGAGTGTATGAAAAAAGCACTCGAACTTTTAAAAAGCGAAAATCTTGAACACAACGGTTATTATGCTTTTGTTATCGAAAAATGCGCTCCGTCATTTAAGTATTTCGGTGATAATGAAACTTGTGAGCAACTCATAAAGGAGGCAGAAAGCATTTATGCAAGGGCTTGATATTTCAAGAGAGTTTTATTTGCAGTACGGAGAGCCCATGCTTGAGTCCGAGTTTTGTGATGTGGCGGACAGAATTGCAGTCGGTCTTGTGGGCGAGGGCTCGGAATGTCTGGGCTTTGATGATGAAGTGTCGCGCGACCACGATTTTGATGCCGGCTTTTGCCTTTTCATTACAAAAGAGGATGAAGAAAAATTCGGCTTTAAACTTGAGCGTGCGTATTCAAAATTACCGAAAGAATTTATGGGACTAAAACGCGGTTTAATCTCGCCTGTCGGAGGCAACCGTCACGGTGTTATCGTAATTGATGATTTTTACACCCGTTTTCTCGGCGCTCCAAACGCTCCCGACACTGTCGAGCGCTGGCTTTACACCCCCTCGTTTTCTTTGCTCTGCGCCTCAAACGGCGAAGTGTTCGAAGACAAACTCGGTGCTTTTTCAAAAGTAAGAAACGAACTGTTAAAAGGTTATCCCGAGGACATACGCAGAAAAAAATTAGCGGCGCATACGGTGTTGATGGCACAGGCAGGACAGTATAATTACCCTCGCTTGATTTCAAGGGACGAGCAGGGTGCGGCACAACTTGCAATTTTTGAATTTGTAAAAAATGCAATTAGCGCAATTTATCTGCTTAACAATAAATATGAACCGTTTTACAAATGGGCGTACAGGGGTTTAAAGAATTTAGAAATACTCGGCGATATCAGTGATGCCTTGCAAGGACTTACGGAACTTGATAATTCACCCGAAAACGCACAGACAAAAAGCGAAGTGATTGAAGACATCGCCGCGCTTTTTATAGAACAGTTTACTATGATGAATCTTACAAAAGCAGTCTGCGGCGATCTTGAAAAGCACGCATATTCAATACTTGACGGAATTAAAGATGCAAATTTAAGAAACATGCACATAATGTCCGCTTAAAGCGGTTTTTATGATACTCTGTCCGCACTGCCTGAGGCAGTTTATATGGGCAACTGAGTTGCTTTCTACCGTCTAAGACGGTTTCTATGGTTTTCTGTTGGCGCCGCATTTGACTTGATTTATTATTATACAAAAGATACATCTTCGGGGCTTATATATGTAACAATAGCGTTTTTGGTGTATGTAATCTATCTTTTTACGGACAGCGTACTAAACTTGAATAAAAAAACATATACAGATACAAAAACAAAACTGTACAACAGCGCTCGCTGGGATGAATATATAAAAATGAATGCTTCAGATAATGCACCTTTGGGAATTATGATGTTTGACATAAACGGTCTGAAATACGCTAATGACACCTACGGTCACAAAGCAGGCGATAAGATAATAGTAAAATTCTCCGAAATTTTGAAAAACACCTTTGATGAGAGTGACTTTGTGTGTCGCTGGGGCGGTGACGAATTTGCTGTAATTGTCAAAAATGCCGATGCGGAAAAAATGGAGGGGTACATACACTCTTTAATTAATGCGGCTGATGAGTATAACAGCACCGGTGTAAAACCGCAATTACACTTTGCTTGCGGATATGTGATGTCAACCGAATTTCCCGGCATGTCCGGATGCGAACTGCTGGAAAAAGCAGACGAGCGTATGTACGGTGACAAACAAGAATGGTACAAAAAAAGAATAAAATTAATCAATAAAAATGCTTGACATTTGATTTTTAAAGTATTATAATCGGCGCGAAAAATATTTTAGTAAACTTATCAAAAGATAAGGGCACAAAGCTATGGGGCTAAAACAAATATAATTTTGTCATGCTTGCCAGGTTGCAATTTTTGGTTAAATTGCAACTTGTTTTTTTTTTTTTTTTTTCAGGCACTTTTATTTAATTTGACAGTTTTTCTTAAAAAGGTTGTTATTTTGTTGAATTTTTGATATATTTATTCAAACTGGGTTTAATATATAAATGTAAAAAACCACAGTCATTATAATCGCTTTCGGCTGATAAAAATGCCGAAAAAGCAAAGAAGGAAGGAAGCAAGATATGAACGATAAAAAATCAGCGTTAAATCACAAAATTCTTACTGTGATAGGTATCGTCCTATGCATAATTCTAATTCCGATGCTTATTATTAACTGCACACTTATTATTAAAGGATGGACCAATAAGGACAAAGTACCTACATTGTTCGGTGTTGCACCGATGATTGTACTTACCGACTCAATGGTAGGCGACAACAAAGACAGTTTTAACGGAGGCGATTTGATTTTCGTTAAGACGGTTGAAGCAGAAAGTATTAAAAAAGGCGATGTAATTTCGTTCTTTGACCCTGCGGGAAACGGAACATCCGTAACCTCCCACAGAGTTGTTGAAGTTATAAACGAAAACGGTGCGCTCTCTTTTAAAACAAAGGGTGATGCAAACAATACAGAGGACAGACTTTTAGTACCGGCTGAAAATTTAGTAGGAAAATACACCGGTTTCAGAATAGCCGGTGCAGGCAGCGTTGCCATGTTTATGCAAACTACCTGGGGACTGATTATCTGCGTTGTCGTACCTGTTGCCCTGATTATCGGCTGGGACGCTTTCCGTCGCGCAAAATACAACAAAAAACACGAAGACGACAAAGATGCTTTGCTTGCTGAACTTGAGCAACTGCGCAAACTCAAAGCCGAGCATGATGCAGCCGAGGCTGATGTTTCAAAAACAGAAACCGCCGACACTTCATCAGAAAACTGATATCTGTAAGATTTTATTTTTAGTAGCTCTGCCCATGGGCACACATGGGTTGAACATATATTTTTATGTTGCCCGATATGGGCAGACTAATTTACTCTTGAAAGGAAAAGATTAATCATTAAGAAAAACAAAATGATGCGTATTGCTTCTGCATTGCTCGTAGCAGTTATTCTTACTACTTGCGCAATCAGCGGCACATTCGCTAAATACGTAACTGCCGCTTCTACTGTAAACGACAGCGCGCGTGTTGCAAAATGGGGGCGTTTCAGTTAACGCTACTGCTGCTGACTTGTTCGCAGATTCTTACAAAGATGTAAAAACAACTTATACTGCTAATGAAACAGTAGATACAATTACTGTTCAGGCAGATACTCAAAGTGTTGATGTTTTTGCTCCAGGTACTAAAGGTTCACAAGACGGTGCTATCACCGTTAGCGGTAAACCCGAAGTTGATGTAAATGTTGCATACAGCGCAACTGTTGATTTCAGCGGTTGGACTTTGTCAGACACATCTTTCTATTGTCCGCTTATCTTCACCATCAACGGTGTTGAAATCAAACAGGGTGCATCAATCACCAGTGCTGATGAATTTGCTGCTGCAATCAAAGCTGAAATTGAAGGCTTAAGCAAAGTTTATCACACAAATACCGATTTGAGCGCCGAGGCAAACAACACAGTAAACATTTCTTGGGAATGGCCTTTCTATGTAAGCGATGAAAATGATGTAAAAGATACATATCTCGGAGATCAGGCTGCTGCAGGAAACGCTTCTACTGTTGCTATTTCATACTCAGCATCAGCAACTCAAATTGACTAATTTGAATTGAGATAAAATTACACATACGAGGGCGTGTGTCCGCCCTCGTATGTTCTAATATTTGCCTTTAAAAATACAGAAGAATTTTAACTTTTTTCTTTGTTTTCAAAAGCAAATATTTATGCGTAAAAGGAGGTGCAACAAATGAAAAAATTCAAAACCGGCTTATCGGTTTTAGTTGTAACGCTTGCAATAGCGGTTGCTGTTTCATTTGTTGCAATCTCTCACTCGCTGATAGTATCCGGAAAAGAAAATAAGAACACAAAAATTAATGTTTTAGCATCAAGAGAAAGCGCATCCGTTTTTTCATCAAGCGTTGTATCCGACACAGCGGCAAGCACAGTTTCAAGACCGACACCGTCTGCTTCAAACACGCAAAGCGAAGATGCAAAACCCGAAGTTGACCTTGTAGGCGGAAAAGACGGAGTTTTTCATAAAGAGATAGAAATTTTTTATACCGAATATTCAGAAAGCGGCGAGATAACCGTTAAATCGGTTGACGGTGACAAAGTGATTGCACCGGGTACTGAAAACGAGTACGATGTATATGTCAAAAATATCGGCGAAGTACCGATAACTTATTATTTACAGGCCGAGTCTTATGTGAGTGTTGATATAGAGGGCACAAAAGTTGACATACCGATACAGGCAAGTTTTTGCGCTCCCGATAACAAGTATCTTTTAGGTGATAAAAACACTTTGGTGTCGCTTGGCAAACTAAACGGAATTGCACATTCGCAAGGTTTATCATCAAAACATCAGGCAAAATACACTTTGCGTTGGTCGTGGCCCTTTGAGGGAAACGATAAGTTTGATACCTTACTCGGCAATTTAGCCGCCGAGGGCGAAGAACTGACTGTTAAAGTTGCCTTTAAAGTAGCGGCGGTGTATGATGAAAACGCACAGGGCGGCTCACCCGACACAGGCGATGACTCATCCATCGGACTTTGGGTAGCGGTGTTTACGGTATCGGTATTTATTTTAATTATTTTACTATTTTTGAGAAAAAAGGAAGACAATGAAGAAAACGCGTAAAAACAAAAAAACAAAATCAATATTCCGCTATATTGCCTTTGCACTTGTCGGCATAATTATCGGTGTGTTTATTTATAATCAAAATGCAAAAAGCGTTGTCGGAGACAAAATGCCGATGCCCTTAGGCTACGGTGTAACGGTTGTGCTCTCGGGCAGTATGGAGGACACATTATCGGTAGACGATTTGGTTATTATAAAAAAAACCGATGAATTTAAAGAGAATGATATTGTAGTATATCAGGACGGTAACAGCCTTGTGCTGCACCGCATTATAAATATTGACGGTGATACGGTCACTACAAAAGGCGATGCCAATAATGTTGCCGACGCGCCGATACAGAAAAGTCAGATTAAAGGCGTTTTGGTTTATGATATCCCCCGTCTCGGCGCGGTGGTGCATATTATAAGAAAACCTATTTTTCTGTTTATAATTCTGGCGGCGGCGTTGTTATTACCCGAACTTTCCTACCGCAAGGAAAAAGACGATGACGAAAAATCGCTTGATGAAATCAAGGCAGAAATCGAAAAATTAAAGCAAGACGAAAACACCTGAAAAAAGGAGGCTGACGGATAATGCGGCAAAAAGACAAAAAAACGAAAATCAAAGTTACGCATTACTCCGTTGCTGTTTTGCGTACTGCTTTGGTGCTTTTTTGCATAACGGTGATTTCCGCGTATTTGATTTTCGGTGTTTATTCAAAATTCCAATCGGCACTTTACGGCGGTGACTACTCAAGAGTTGCTCATTTTTCACCCTCTATGACCTCTGAAAAAATAATAGTTGCCGACGCTAAACCGGGATTTGACGGAAATATATCTTTCAGCGTGCAGAATTTTTCGGATGACGAAAATACGGAAGTTGATTTAAAGTATAAAATTACGCTTAGTACAACCGGCAACATACCGCTGACATTTACCTTGCTCGACAGCGAAGAAAACACTCTTGAAGTCTGGGTATGTGACGGAATAAGCGGAGAGTGTATATATGAATACACGGACCCGTCGCTCGTTTTTCATTCGGGCGAGAAAAAGACCGATAAATATAAATTAAAAGTGCAGTGGCCGAGCGGACAAAACGATGCAAAGTTTTCGGCGATGACCGATGCCGTTTATTTAGCGGTTGAATACGAACAAATTGATTAATTTTTATGAAAGGAGATACGCTGTATGAAAAGAAAGACTCTTATTGCGGTTATCTCCTTATATTTAATTTGGTGCTTATGCTTTGCTTTTGTTACTCCCGCGTTTGCAAAATACATAATAAAACTCGGCGAACAAAGTGAATTTGAATCGGAAAATTTTTATTTTTCGAGTGATTATCTGAATACGGATGATGATACTGTATATGAAATTTACGGTAACAGCGTCACTTTTAATGTCAGAAACTATATTGACAGTTTAAGAATAAATAAAACCGATATAAACTATACTGTTACTGCCGACGACGGAACCCTTGACAAGACAAGCGGAACGCTTACGGGCAACGCTTCAAATTCCGACCGGATAACGCTGACATATTCATTTGGTGAAAGTGAAAATAAAAAAGAAATTTCGGTTACCGCAACAAGTACAGATATGTACAAAAAAGAACTGACTGCAAAGTTTATACTTTTAAAACCGGAAAATCTGGCTTATGAGATCAAAGACGAAAAAGACAGAGATTATTCGGAACTTTATATTTACACCCCGAATACACCGCAAAATATCACGCTTAATTGGGATAATTCAAAAATCGTAATTGATGAAACAAACGACTATGTTTTTAATTCTTCGCTAAACAGCGATAAAAATTCTGTTGAGATAAATAATATCGCCGTAGACACAACGGTAAAAATAGTATTTTTCAAGAAAGATATAAGTCAAAATTACACTTGCGCGCTGACTGAATTTGACGGTACTATAACAATTTCTTAAACTAAACTTTAAAAAAACAGAAAGGAAGGATGATTATGAGAAACGGCGAAATACTTAAACGCTTTGTTTGTGTATTATTGGTATTGACGCTTGTATCTAATTTTTTTGTAGTCACGCCTCTTTCTGTTTTTGCCGAAACCGAGGGGGGCACATTAGAGGGCGGTCAGTCAAACATTGTAAACGGCGGTTTTGAAATTCCTGACACCTATCGAATTGACGCTCTTGCCTCAAACTCAGCCTCGGGATATAAATACGCACCTCAAGGCGAAGTTGACGGTTGGAACACAACATCAACATCATCATCTATCGAAATCGGCTGGCTGAATAAAGACGGTTCTTCTCCCTACATGGTGCCGACTTACAAAACGGAAATAGTATCCGGTGTCGGTGCTTCAAACGGTTGGCAGTTTGCGGAAGTAATCGGCAACGAAGTGTACAGCAGTTTGTACCAGAGCATACCTTTATCCGTTGACAAAACCTACAATTGGAGCGTACATCACCGCGGTAGATACGGTGTAGATACACTTGCATGTATCATTGCCGATGATGTCGGCTTATCAAGTTATGTAAAACCGTCAAAGAGCGACAAAGACCATTTTCAAAAAGTGTTGGAATGGTTAAAATCAATCGGCACAACCGCACCTGATTCAGGCAATATGGCGGAATATACGGTTTATACAACAACCCCTATCGATTCATCATCTTTCGAGGGAGAAGAAAGTAATTGGTTTTCACTTGTCTCGGACGAAAATCATCCGGTGGAATTTAAAGTATATTTATTGACTTCCGAAAAAGCCGATTGGAACAAATTTACAGGCAGTTATACATCAAACAAAGACAAAAACATTTTGTTTGCGTTGTCACCGTTTAGCATTTCGGATAAATCAGGCAAGCCTACAAACGTCATTACAACATCGGGAAACCTTATAGATAATATGAGTTTTGCCCTCGCAGGAAGCAGTAAAAATATGCTTGAAAATCCGGGTTTTGATACGCCCGAGTTGAGCAATTCAAGCGGTTATGCTATGGTAAACGCGGCAAATTCCGCATCACCGCTTTCGGGTATCGGCTGGAGTACCACCGCCACCGACTATAAAGTCGAAATCGGTATTTTAAGTTCGGGCAAAGATGCGTACGGACTTGGTGTTACGTTTGATACAGTAACTTACAACGCGCCCTCTGTCAGAGAGGGAGAACAGTTTGCGGAATTAAATGCGGACCAGGAAAGTTCTTTATATCAGGTAGTAGATACAGTACCGGGCAAGATGTATAAGTGGAGCCTTTCTCACAGAGGTCGTTCCGGACTTGACACTATGGCTCTTATCATCGGTCCTAATCAGGAATATGCTCCCAAAAAGACAAGCAGCACCGCAAGGGACCAATTTATGCAGATTGTTGACTGGCTTTATTCTCAGACGGAAGTGCCTCTTGCTCTTCCTAAAAACGGAGGCTGCAGCGACAAGATTAAACTTTATTCCGTTAAGTTTAATTCTAACGGCGGTTGGGAAACAAGCGACAATGTATTCAGTTTTTATAAGGATGCCGCTCATACAGAGGAATGGTCCGTTTGGATAATTTCCTCCCAAAATGACACTTGGCACGATTACGGAGAACTTGATGACAGCGCCACATACAGTTATGACTGTGTTATTCCGAAAGACCAGGAAAAAACAATTTTCGGCTTTGTATCTCACGAATCGACTAATACAACTCAGACAAAAGATAACACCTACGGAAACTTGCTTGATAATATCGCTTTTAAAGAGTATTACTATGCAAAAGTTGAAGTAGCGATGAACAATCAGCACGGAACTGCGTACATCACTTACGATGACGAAGATTCGTTTATATTTGACGACAAATCTTAATTAAACGGTTGGGCGCTTCGCGGAAGTAATGTAACCGTTCATGTTAAACCGGACGGGCGAGTGTTTATCGGCGCTTACATAAACGGTGTGTTCTATCCTAATACCGAAGACGAGAATGACATCTGGGAATATAACGCAGAAACCGGAGAATATTATCACACATTCAGCGATATAGACAGCGCGGTTAAAGTTAATATTATATTCTCTGCTCAGCAGATTTATTATGACTCTCGCAGTAATTATGAGTATTATCACGATCCCGACGATATTAACAGCGGCCCCGAAGTGCAGATGAGTCTTGAAAACGATACATATACTTCCCGCGCGCCTCAGGCAGACGACGGATGGCAGTTTATGGGATGGAAGTATATCAGTCCTGCGGACAGTACCGCTACTGTTTTTGATGCGGTGCATACCATTACACTTGTAGGAGACGGTTCCGACGGTAACCCGCAGACTTTTACCGTAACGGATGCCGGCGGCAATAAAATAGAAAACATACCTTATGATGAAGGTATAACATTCCTCGGCGAATGGAAATACAGGCAAAGGGCTATTGCCCAGACATTTGACAAAGACGCATCGCAGTATATTACCAATACCGAAGGCGGTACTGTTAATATCACCGTATCGTACGGAAACGAGGAGGCGGTCAGCGATTATATTGAGGACGGTAATGCAGTCGGCAGAGAACTGTATGCATATTCCGACGACACGTATGTTACCGTTACAGCACAGCGTAATACAGGCTTTACTTTCAGCGGTTGGTATGACAGCGACGGTAATCTTGTTTCAAAAAACACCAATTATGTCTATATGGTACAAAGTCAAAAAACTCAGCAATTATACGCACGCTTTGATCCTATGGGATATAATCTTGTTTTAGATTGCAGTACATTCGGTGATACTGAAGATGCCGACAAATATTTTAAAATATACTGCTCTTTTACCGGTTTGCGTGAAAACGGTTTATATTCAATAACCGATTTAGTGTCCAATGTAACCGTTGACGGTGAACGCGTGTTAAACCCCACGATACTAAGCGCCGATGAAAACGGAAAAGCGTCAATTACCGTATATATGAAGCACAGCGATTGTGCCAAATTTATCTATCTGCCCGAAAACTGCATTTATACCATACAGGCGGATGATGAGAGCGCGGAGGGCTTCAGCGTCAGAGGTGAAGTTTCTTCTAAAATGTTAAGAGCGCCCGACGAAGGCACGACAGTAAACGAACATATAATTTTTTACAAAGCAAGTCAGACTTCTCTGATAAAGGAAAACGAATGGTATAATGGTATCACCGACAGTTCTGATCCGTTGCTTATTACGAAAAACTCAAGTTTTACTTTACAGGTAGAAACAAAGTACACCCCAAATATATACGAAGATTTGAGTGCATCTCTTTATTTTTACAATTCGGACGGTATATCGACAGATTTTGTCGATAAAACGAGAATTTTAATGATTGATATGACTGACGAACAAAACCCCGGTTATTACAGTTATATCGTTAACGGTTCCGTATCCGAAATTCCTCTTACAGAGTTTACGGAACTTTCGACTGCGGACGACAAGTTTAGTTTAAAAACAGGCGATATGTTTACAGAAAAACTGATATTTGCAGTCGATTATGTCGGCTCGGAAGATTCAGCACGAAGCGGTAAATATTCACTTGTTTATAAC
>JAXJSP010000028.1:0-46147 GCA_036310005.1 Acutalibacteraceae bacterium
TTTGATAAATTCATAATGAGTATTATGAGGCGTTGTGATGTAAATTATATCAACATCAGTATCATAAAATACTTCATCAACAGAGTCATAAACCTTTTTGATATTATGCTTTTTTGCAAAGTCAACAGCCTTTTTATGTGTCCTGTTAGCAACGGAATAAAGTGTCTTGTTCATCTTACTTAAAGCCTGAGCTGTTTGATTAGCAATAACTCCACAGCCTATTACAGCCCAATTCAGTTTTTTATTATTCATATTATCAAATCCTTACAGCAGAACCGACGGTCAAATTTAACCGCCGGTTTTAAATTTATTTTTTCGAAAGGTCACAGTGCCTTACTGCGTTTCTGACACTCAATACAAATGATGGAGATACAGAAAGTTCGTCTATGCCCATACGCAAAAATGTATCAACAAGGCTTAAATCTGCCGCAAGTTCTCCGCAAATACCTATCCACGCACCGTGTTTATGGGCATTTTGTGCCGAGATTTCAATAAGACGCAAAATTGCCTCGTGGTGTGTGTCAACAAATTGCTCAATAGCCGCATTCTGTCTGTCACAGGCAAGAGTGTACTGGGTAAGGTCATTGGTACCTACGCTGAAAAAATCAACCATCGGAGCAAGCCTGTCGCTGATAATTGCCGCAGCGGGAGTTTCTATCATAACTCCAAGTTCGGTTTTATCCGAAATTGCCACACCTTCTGCTTTGAGTTCGCTTTTGACCTCGTTACAAACAGCAAGAATTTTTTCAAGTTCCGCAACGCTTGTTATCATCGGAAACATTATGCCGAGATTTCCGTAAACAGAGGCACGGTATAATGCACGAAGTTGTGTTTTGAATATTTCGGGGCGGGTAAGACATATACGTATCGCACGGTAACCGAGTGCCGGGTTTTCCTCTTTTTCAAGGCCGAAATAATCAACCTGTTTATCAGCACCTATATCCAGCGTCCTGATAATAACCTTTTTGCCTGCCATACTTTCAAGCACTTTTTTATATGCGGTAAACTGCTGTTCTTCTGTCGGATAATCAGAGTTTTCAAGATAAAGAAACTCACTTCTGAAAAGACCGATTCCGCCGGCATCATTTGCAAGCACAGCACCTATATTGTCAACACTGCCGATATTTGCATAAATGTTAATCTTCTTTCCGTCAAGGGTAATATTTTCCTTACCTTTAAGTTCCTGTAAAAGAAGTTTTTTCTCTTTGTCCTCGTAAAGTTTATCATTAAGGCGAGATTTGGTTTCTTCATCGGGATTTACAAATATTTCACCCGTGTATCCGTCAACAGCAGCAAAATCACCGCTTTTAATACTTTTTAAAAATTCTTCGCCTACACCGATAATTGCCGGAATATTCATATTCCTTGCAAGAATGGCGGTGTGAGAGTTTGACGAACCGTATGCGGTTACAAAGGCAAGAACTTTGTCTTTATCAAGCAAGACAGTTTCGCTCGGCGCTAAGTCATCTGCACAGATAATGACCTTTTCATCGGAATTATCGTCGCTGTTCTCATTTTCAGACAGGCAGGTGATAATGCGGTTTGAAATATCTTTTACATCAGCAGAGCGCGCTTGCATATAACTGTCATCCATTGAAGCAAACATTTGAGAAAAGTTGTCTGAAGTTACGGAAACTGCATATTCGGCATTGACAGACTGAGTTTCAATTATACTTAAAATTGATTCGTTATAATCGTCATCATCAAGCATCATCATATGAATTTCAAATATCTGCGCGTTTGCTTCACCAACTTCTTTAAGAGCCTTTGCGTGAATTTCTTCCAGTTGCTTTAAAGCCTTTGCTTTTGCTGTGGCAAGTCTTTCTTTTTCAGCCTCAATATCGGAAATTTCTATCCTGTTAACCTTTGCTTTATGCCTCTTAAAAACGCAAATGTGTCCTAAAGCGATTGCACCGTAAACACCCTTGCCCTTAAATACAGTCATCATCATTTCATCTCCTGTCATATACGCTCAAGGTGATTATTCGCCAAAACCATCCTCGAACATACTTACAAATTCTTTAAGAACGGACGATTCATCGCCACCGTTTACAATTATTTCAACATCGGTGCCTTTTTTAATGCCGGCAGCCATAATTTGCATTACGCCCGTTGCCTTAATTTCCTTGTCGCCGACTTTTAAAATAATTTCACTGTCGGTATGTGCCTTTGCTGATTTTGCAATCATTCCCGCAGGGCGCATGTGCATACCCTCCGCATTGATAACTGTTACTGTTTTTGAAACCATAATGTGTACTCTCCTTAAATTATATCAGTTTTTATTAACTTTCTTTTTTAGTAAACCAAGCAATATCATACCGACTAAAGAACCTGCAACCAATGCCAGTACATACTGTAATGCATTTCCTACTACGGGGAATACGAAGATACCGCCGTGAGGAGCGCGAAGTGTACAATCTAATGCCATAGAAAGTCCTCCTGCAGTAGCAGCGCCTATCATACAAGACGGAATAACTCTGAGCGGGTCTGCAGCAGCATAGGGAATAGCGCCCTCTGTTATGAAACTAAGTCCCATAATGTAGTTTACCGGACCGTTTTTGCGTTCTTCTTCCGTAAATTTGCTTTTAAAGAAAGTAGTAGCCAAGGCAATCGCTAACGGAGGAACCATACCGCCTACCATAACCGCTGCCATAATGTCAAAGTTGCCTGATGCTATTGAAGCAGTACCGAATACATAAGCCGCTTTGTTGAAAGGACCGCCCATATCAATAGACATCATACCTCCGAGTACGCAACCGAGAAGAATTTTACTTACGCTGCCCATATCTCTGAGGAAGTTTGCAAGACTTTCGTTTAACAGTCCCATAATCGGGTTTACTGCACACATCATAATACCTACAATAGCAAGACCGCCTAAGGGGTAAATCAGTACAGGCTTAATTCCGTTGAGTGCTTTTGGTAAACGGTCACAAATCTTTTCAAGGAAAAGCATAAGATAACCGCCGATAAAACCTGCAAGCAAAGCACCTAAGAAACCGGAGGAAACATCTCCTGAGGGAGATGCAAAAGTAGCACCTGAAACTGCCATGGCACCGCCTGCCATACCTACTAACAAACCGGGTCTGTCAGCAATACTCTTACCGATATATCCTCCGAGAATCGGTATCATAAAGTTAAAAGCATATCCGCCGATGGTCTTAAACCACGCGGCTGCGGCTAAATGTGTACCGAAATCTGCATCCTGAGGAGCGCCGCCAAGAGAGTCAATCAAAAATGCCAAGGCTATAAAGATACCGCCTGCAACCGTAAATGGAAGCATATTGGAAACACCGTTCATCAGGTGCTTATAAACCTTTCTTCCGAAATTCTCGTCACCGGCCGATGAAGATTTGCCGCTGTTTGCACCGCCTTCGTGATGATAAACGGGTGCATCTCCCGATTCAATGCGATTTATAAGTTCTTCCGGAATTTTAATACCGTCGGAGACTTTGGTGCGAATAACTTTTTTACCGTTAAAACGTGCCATTTCAACGCTTTTATCGGCTGCGATAATGATACCGTCACAATTTTCAATTTCTTCATCGGTAAGAACATTCTTTGCTCCGCCGGAACCGTTAGTTTCAACTTTTAGTGAAATACCCATATTTTTTGCCGCTTTTTCCAATGCCTCGGCCGCCATATAGGTATGCGCAATACCTGTCGGGCAAGCGGTAACAGCCAATACTTTATAACCGCTTAAATTATTATCTTCTTTATTCGGTTCATCGGGATATTTTTCTTTTTCCGCTTCATCAACTGTTTTTAAGAATTCTTCGCTGTCTTTTGAATTTAAGAGTTTTGCACGAAAATCTTCGTCTAAAAGCATGGTCATAAGTCTTGAAAGCACTTCAAGATGTAAATCACCGTCCATAGGTGCGGCAATCATAAACAAAAGATTTGAAGGCTCACCGTCGAGTGCATCATAATCAACACCCTCTTTAACGGTTATAGCCGCAAGAGACGGAGCAGTAACCGTTTGGCTTTTTGCATGCGGGATGGCAATACCGTCGCCGACTGCAGTGGAACCTTTTTCTTCGCGTTCAAGAATAGCCTTTTTGTATCCCTCGGCATCGGCTATGTTGCCGCTTTTCACCTGAAGTCCTACGAGCAAATCAATTGCATCGCTTTTAGATTTCGGTGATGCATTAAGTTCAATGCTTTCAGTTTTAAGTAGATCAACAATTCGCATAAGTTTTCCTCCTAAAATTTATTTTCAGAGTGTGTTAAACAACTCTGTAATTTTGTCTTTTTTTGCAAGTCCCTGAGAAAATGTTGTGGCGCCGCCCGCGGCAGTCGCAAGTTTTAGCGCATATTCATAATCTCCGCTTTGTATCCCGGCAGTAAAGCCCGCTACCATGGAATCACCGGCACCTACGGAATTTACGAGTTTTCCTTTACATACACCGGCACGATGCATTTTACCTGTTTTATCTATAAGCATCGAACCGTCTGCTGCCATAGAAATCAGCACATTTACAGCACCCATATCCTGTAATTTTCTTGCATACAGTTCAATTTCTTCGTCGCTTTTAAGATTTACACCAAACATATCACCAAGTTCATGAACATTAGGTTTTACTAAAAAAGGCTTGAATTTAAGCACATTAAGCAGTAAATCTTTGGTTGCGTCAACAATAAATCTTATTTTTTTGTCCGAGAGGCGTTTGAGTATTTTTTCATAAATATCATTTGGGAGAGAGGAGGGAATACTACCGGCTAAAATTAGAGTATCCGAATCAGTTAGAGCATCAAGTTTTTGAAAAAGTTCATTTACTGATTTTTCGTCAATGTGTGGTCCCTGACCGTTGATTTCGGTTTCTTTTGCAGATTTCATCTTAACATTAATTCGCGAGTTTCCGTTATTCAGGTGAACAAAATCTGTATCAATATTTAAGTCTTTAAGTCCTTTTTCGATGGCTTCACCCGTAAACCCTGCGATAAAGCCTAAAGCCTTTGAATTTACACCGAGTTCTTTTAAAACAACTGAAACATTTATTCCTTTTCCGCCAAAATATATTTCTTCACTTTCAGAATGATTTGTCGCACCGATTTGAATGTCTTTAATATGAATTACATAGTCAATTGCGGGGTTAAATGTAACAGTATATACCATTTAGAAAACCTCCTTGATATTTGATTTTTCAGCATATATTCTGTTGTCGAGTTTATCGGTTATGATTTGCACGCTTTCTGTCTGTGCAAAGGTAACAGATGCGATTTGGTCAAATTTTGAGTGGTCAGCTAAAATATATGCTGCGCGACTGCGCTTTATTGCTGTTTGCTTAACTAAAGCCTCGTTTCGGTCGGGAGTTGATATCCCGGCAGTCAGCGATATACCGTTTGCACCCATAAAACACTTGGTAAAATTATAATTTTGAAGACTGCTTACACATTCCGCGCCCACAATTGCCTCGGTAGTTTTCTTGATTTCTCCGGCAGGGATGTATGTTTTAAATCCTCTTAATGCTAATTTCTTTGCGTGTACAAAACCGTTTGTTACAAAAGAAACATTCTTTTCGGGCAGATAGTCTATCAGTTTTTCGGTTGTTGTTCCCGCATCAATAAAACAAAAATCTCCGTCTTCTATCAGCGATGCCGCATACTTTGCTATTAAAACCTTTTCCTCAGTGAAAAGTTTTGATTTCGATTCCACATCGTACTCGATTAAGTTAAGCGCGCTGTCATCAGTCGAAACAGCACCGCCGTGAACTTTTTTTATAAGTCCGCGCTCATCCAATGCCGATAAATCGCGTCGCACGGTAGATTCGGAAGCGCCTAACATTTCACAAAGTTCAGGTAACTTCACGCTTCGGTTCTGCTTTACCGTTTTTAGTATTTTTGCATATCTTTCTTCTGTCAGCAAAATAATCGCCCCTTGATATAAATGACTGTTTTTTGATTGGTGTTGACCGTTTCTGATATGATAATACCATATAATATTATAGAAATCAACAAAATTCAGTCAAAAACACTCAAAAACAGTAAAATTTGTGTATTTGTATAATTATTTCCGTTTTGTTTTGTGAATTTTCACAAAACAGCGTAATATTGCATATAAAAAAACAATACCTACATTAATATTGACATCTGTAGGTATTGTTTTGCAAAAAATTTATTATTTTATTTATTTATTTTTCTTAGCGATGGCTTTTAAGATATCAACTGCGGGCGCCGGAAATCTTCCGAGTCCGTCAGGACCGATGTTTATAAGGAAGTTTGCACTTTATGTTGTGCCATTCGCAAAACTTTTTGCAAGAATATCCGAATTGCTGTTTGCCCTTATACTTGTTGAAATCACTACAACCTTCTTGCTCATCAAATTATTCCTTTCTCGTATTTTTTAGAAGCTTTCTCTGAAAATCTGTTCAATCTCATTCTCATCAAGCAACTTGTAACCACCGGAGAGGACTATCGTACCCTTCACAAGATCCTCAATCATATCCTCTGTTGCACCGAGTTCAGTAATGTTCAATACAAGACCAAGTTCCTTCATCCAGTTTTCCATTGCTGTAAGACCTTCAGATGCAATCTGTTCGTCCGACTTTCCTGTTGCATCAACATCCCATACATTCTTTGCGAAACGAACAAACTTTGCAAGTCCATAAGGCATAATATGCCTATAATATGGTAATGAAACTGCCGCCAATGTCATACCATGGGTTGCGTCTGTACACGCTCCCACAGACTGACCAAGCATATGTACCATCCAGTCTGTTGACTTTGCCTTTGCAACCAATGTATTAAGCGCCCATGTTGCAGTCCACATAATATTGCTCCTTGCTTCATAGTCCTGTGGATTTTTATTCGCAATACGACTTGAATGTATTACAGATTTCATCAGACCTTCACTGATGTAGTCGCTGGTATTATCATCCTCTCCGGAAAAGTACTGTTCACATATATGATTGAAAATATCATATATTCCTGAAATCATCTGATAATGAGGAAGCGTCAGTGTGTATTTCGGATTCAAAATAGAGAATTTAGGCATAATCTTTTCATCTGCAAAAACATGACCTATCTTAAGCTTCGCTGAATGATTGGTAATGACTGCTCCTGCATTCATCTCAGAACCGGTACCAACCATTGTCAGCACACAGCCTACCGGGATTATCTCACATGAAGGCTCATCAAACTTAAGATAATACTTTTCCCAAGGGTCTTCCTCGCAATTAACAGATACGGAAACTGCCTTTGCATAATCACATACAGACCCGCCACCTACTGCAAGGAGAAAATCTGCTTTATGATTTCTTGAAATTTCAACACCTTCATACAATTTTTCAAGGGTTGGATTTGGCATTACACCTGCAATCTCTGTGACATTCTTACCCTCTTCCTTGAGGATAGTCATTACTTCGTCATAGATTCCGTTTTTCTTAATAGAACCGGCGCCATATATTAACACTACATTCTGTCCATATTTTTTAAGCTCCGCCCCTAAATTAGAGAGGGAATCCTCTCCAAAATATAATTTTGTTGGATTACAATAAGTAAAATTTCCTAACATAATTTGCTCCTTTCTCTTTACACAAAATTATTTTTTTGTTATTAAGTTTTATAGCCTGTTTACGAGGGTTCATCTTTGTAAACACCAAAAAATCGGCTTAAAATATCTATAAAAAATGACACTGGAAAATCAATATCAGGACACCAAAAAAGCCCGATAAAATCGGGCTTTTGAGGCTAAATATCTTTTTTGAACATTTAAGATGGCGCGCCAGGAGGGACTCGAACCCCCGACCTTTTGGTTCGTAGCCAAACACTCTATCCAGCTGAGCTACTGGCGCAAAACAGTCGATTTTATTTAAAACCGACAATTATAATATCATATCATTGACTTAAAATCAAGATATTTTTTAAAAAATCAGTTAAATATTCCAAAGTACCAGAGAATTGAAAGCAGACCTGCGAATACACAGTAAAAACCGAAGTATTTAAATTTGCGGTTTTTAACAAGAACATTAACAAATTTGATGCACAAAAATCCGACAATAGCGGCAGCAATCATTCCCGAAATATAATTTACAAGTTCACCCGCCTCGGGCGGAGAGTCAATTAAATCTTTCACATCAAGCAAGGCAGCACCTAAAATTGCCGGTATTGACATTATAAACGAATACTTAACCGCAAATTCTTTTTCAAATCCGTTTGCAAGACAGGCGGTAATCGTAGCACCCGAACGCGAAATACCGGGAAGCGTGGCAAAACCTTGTGCAACACCGATAATCCCTGCGTTTAAAAGCGTAGCGTTGCCTGCGTTTTTCTTGCCGGGCTTTATCTTGTCGGAAATAAATAACATCGTAGCGGTAATAAGCAAGCAAATGCCTATAACAAGCATATTTTCACCGGCACTCTCAACTAAATCTTTTCCCAAGAATCCCATAATACCGGTGGGTATTGTCGAAATAATTATAAGCAAAACAAATCTTCTGTAACCGTCGCTTAAAATTTTTCTGTAATCTTTCTTGCCCGATACAGCAGAAAACAAATTATGAAAAATATCGCCGACCATTTTAAACGCTACTATAATCAGTTCTTTAATGTCTTTATAAAAAACAATAAATACAGCAAATAAAGTGCCTATATGTAGTAAAATATCAAACGCAATACCGATTTGAGCATTAAAACCGAATACGTTTTTAAAAATTGCAAGATGTCCTGAACTGCTTACGGGTAAAAATTCGGTAAACCCTTGAATGATACCCATTATAATCGACTCAAAAAGTCCCATAACATCACTCACTTTCATTTTGATATAACCATTATATCAAATTATATCAGAAAAATATATATTTTCAAATTAATTTTATAAAACCTTTTACAAAATATTCATAATTTTACATTCAAATTGGAAAAAATATGTTATATTATAGTAAAGTTAAAACATTATCGGAGGCGTTTTAATGTTAATACTTAAAAATATTGTAAAAAATTATGAAACAGGCAATCAAACAGTCAAAGCGCTGAAAAATGTCAACCTCAATTTCAGACAAAACGAGTTTGTTTCAATACTCGGACCGTCAGGATGCGGAAAAACAACGTTGCTTAACATTATCGGAGGACTTGACAGATATACATCCGGAGATATGTACATTAACAACGTATCCACAAAAGAGTATAAGGACAGAGATTGGGACACATACAGAAATTATAAAATCGGCTTTGTTTTCCAGAGTTATAATCTGATACCCCATCAAAGCGTACTTGCAAATGTCGAACTTGCGCTTACTTTATCGGGAGTCAGTAAATCACAGCGACGCAAAAGAGCAAAAGAAGCCTTGGAAAAAGTTGGGCTCGGCGACTGTATCAATAAAAAACCGAATCAAATGTCGGGCGGCCAAATGCAGCGCGTTGCAATTGCAAGAGCGCTTGTAAATAACCCGGATATATTGCTCGCCGATGAGCCGACAGGCGCGCTCGATTCAGCCACAAGCAATCAGGTTATGGAAATTTTAAAAGAAATTTCAAAAGATAAACTTATCATAATGGTAACCCATAACCCCGAAATTGCGCAAAAATATTCAACCCGTATTATAAAACTTAAAGACGGTGAGATTATTTCCGACTCAAATCCGTTTGAGTATGAGTTACAAGCAGTAAAAAAAGAAAAAAGCAAAGAAAAACATACTTCAATGTCCTTTCTTACCGCCTTTAACCTTTCTATGAAAAACTTGCTTACAAAAAAGGGAAGAACAATTCTTACCTCATTTGCAGGCAGTATCGGTATTATAGGCATAGCGCTCATTTTGTCACTTTCAAACGGTATTCAGACATATATTGACAAACTTCAGGAAGATACCCTTTCATCATATCCGATAACCATTGAAGACCAAACAATGGATATGTCATCAATGGTGGAGATTTTTTCGGGAAACGAAAAATCAAAAGAGCAAAAAGACTTAACTAAAATTTACTCGCGGGATATTACTTATGATATGATGAATGCGATGACATCTACTCAGACAAACAATTTAACCGATTTTAAAAAATTCATTGAAACTGACGAGGAGATTAAAAAATATGTCAGCGCCATACAGTACGGTTACGGACAGGAACTTAATATTTATGCAGACTCTGATACTGTGGAACAGTTGAACCCGCCCACCGTTTATGACAGAATGTTCGGAGAAAACAGTTCTGTTGCAAGTATGGGAGAAAGTTTTCAAAATCTCGAAGTGTGGAAAGAAATGCTACCGCAGGATGACGGTACCGGAATAAACGAACTGATTAAACAGCAGTATGATATCGTAGAAGGCAAATGGCCCGAAAAATATAATGAGGTAGTGCTCGTAGTAGATGAAAATAATACCTTAAACGATATCTATACTTTTTGTATCGGGCTAAAAGATGCAGACGAAATCGACGATATTATGAAAGCAGTCGCAAACGGTGAAAAAGTTGAGTCATCAAATTCTTCATGGGATATTAAAGATATAATCGGCAAAACATATAAACTCGTATTGCCTACGGATAAATATCAGTATGATACAATCAGCGGTACTTATATTGATAAAAGCGATAATGAATCTTATATGCAGATTGTAATAGACAAGGCGGAAACTATTGAAATTTGCGGTATTATCAAACCGAATCCCGATTCAAACGCTGCCTCGCTTCAATGCGCTGTTGCCTATACTAAAGCACTTTCGGACCATTATGCCGAACAGATTAATAACTCGCAAATAGTTAAAACCCAACTTGAAGACGAAAACACAGATGTTATTACAGGGCTTAAATTTGACGACGGAAGTTTTGATGAATTAAACGATTCGCAAAAAGCGGAAAAAATTAAAGATTTTTATCAAAATGCGGCTGTCTATGTAAAAGCAAATGCTTATAAACAGATTATGAGTAAGCCTACAGATGAGTATTTAAAAGAAAATACCGACGTTTATATGTCGCAGTATCCCGACAGACAAAGTATGGAAAACGCAATAACTGCTATGTATGTTGAAAACGCGGGAATGAGCGAAGATAAAATCAAAGAGTATTTAGAGCAGATGAGCGACGATGAACTGTATGAAAATATGTATGCAGGCATTGAAGAAATGATTTCAACGCAGTACGAAGAAAGTATGAGCGAACAGTTGTCTTTAATGAGCGCAGAACAGTTAAGCACCGCTTTTGATAACCTAATAAGTTCTTATTCAGACGAGCAGATAACGCTTACTTTGTCAGAGCAGTATCTAAACGATTGCTATGCACCGACAACCTATAAGGAAAATATGCAGGCGTTCGGTTACTCAAAGCCGGAAACACCTACCTCAATAAACTTATATGCCGCATCATTTGAAGATAAGGAAGAAATAGCAGACAGAATTTCATATTATAATACACAGGTTAAAAATGACGAGGATAAAATAAATTACACCGATTATGTCGGACTTATGATGTCATCGGTTACAACAATGATAAATGCAGTATCCTACGGACTTATTGCCTTTGTTGCAATTTCACTAATCGTATCTTCGATTATGATAGGCATTATCACTTATATTTCGGTGCTTGAAAGAACAAAAGAAATCGGTATCTTGCGCGCGATAGGTGCATCTAAAAAAGATATTTCAAGAGTGTTTAACGCAGAAACGCTTATTATAGGACTGGTTTCAGGTTTATTAGGTGTGATTATAACCGTGTTGTTATGTTTGCCGATAAATTCTCTGCTTCACTCACTTACAGGCATTATGACAATAAATGCCGCCTTGCCGCTTGTTGCGGGAATAATATTAGTGCTTATTTCAATGACACTTACTTTGATAGCAGGAATTATACCGGCAAAACTTGCTGCTAAAAAAGATCCGGTTGTAGCATTGAGAACGGAGTAAATATGAATTTTTTGTATAAATTAAAACAAAGCATTTATTCGTTTATGTACGGTAGATGCGGAATAGACAGACTCGGTATAGTCTTAATGGTTATATACTTTGTATTGAGTATTTTAACGGGCTTTTTTGAAGGAACGGTTGCGTTTATTCTATATTTTCTAAGCCTTGCGGTGTTTATATATTTTCTTTACAGATTTTTGTCAAGAGATTTGGCAAAAAGACAGGCGGAAAATACTAAAACGATTATCTTTTTAAATAAAGTTAAAAATATGTTTAAAAAAGATATTAAAGACAAGAATAAGGTAATAAGAAAATGTCCTGACTGTAAAGCAAAAATAAGACTCCCGAAGAAAAAAGGCAGACATTCGGTAACCTGCCCGAGATGTAAAGTAACATTTAATGTAAAAATATAAATAGTGTAAATATAAAAACAAGGTGTGCTTTTGCACACCTTGTTTTTATTAACTTTGCCGACTGAGGCGGTTTATATTTTTTCTGTCACACTTATGCGGATGAGCCGACAAACAACCATAGAAACCACCTACGGTGGCCGTCTGAGACGGTTTTATTGTTTCTGTCGGTGCGTATCAGAGAAAAAAGGTGTCACCGCTTTAATCGGTGACACCTTTTTTTATGTCAAAAAACATTGTTAGTTTAAAAACTTAATTGTTCGTACTCGGTGAAGTCGTCTTTTTCATAAACTGTATTCGCGTTTTCAAAACCGTCATCAATTGCTTTTTTAATAGTAAACTCAAAGTCAAATTCATACGGATTTGAGTATTTTTCAAGCGGTTCAATTCCGCAACTTGCAGAACCTATACCGTATTGGAATACATCACAGCAAAGAATAGTCTTACCGCATTTGTTAAGTTCGTGATTGTGCAAAGTCTTGATTAATTCCTCCTGAGTATAAGCAAGCGCCGAAAACTCAAACTTATCGCTGATAAATTCAAGCCCCGCATTATTTCCGTTTGTAATCTTAACCCATTTAGTATTGTAGTGATTTCCGTATTCTTGCGGACGGATGTTGTCGCTTAAACACTCGCTTGCTTTAAATGAGAAAAGTCCCATGTGAGAGGAATTGTTTAAGTCGCAGTAACTGAAATTCGGTCCTAGTCCGTAATATTCAATATTATCAAAACTCTTTTCAAAAGCCATGCGAAGTCCGAAACGCGGAAGTTTTGCGGTCTTTTCATTTTGGTCGATGTGACACTTAAGATTTATGTCACCGGCTCTGTTTACGGTCCACTTAGCACAACCGGTGATAATTACAGGCCTTGAATCGCTGACTATACCGAAGTTGCAGTTGATTATTGCCTCGTTAGAATTATAATCAACACTGCAGGAATATACCCTTGTGTACGCAAACATGTAACGCTCTTTTGTCCACAATTCATTCATATAGTGCCTGTCATTATCGGTAGGCGCCCTGTAAATATTAAATTGCATCGGTGAAGTAAAAAATCTTTGCGATGAAAAACTGATTTGCCTGAAACATCCCGTAAGTTTGCTGAAACTGTGCGCAAAATCAGCACCGCTAATGAGAATTTTGCTCTCATCTTGTGTAACTTCAATAGGTTTTTTCGGCAAAAATGCAGTATATCTTTGCTCTGATGTGTCAAGCCTGAACTGACAAAATGCCATTTGTGTTCCCGGCTTTACCACGGTGTCAAGTCCGTTCATTGTGTAAATAAAGTTAATATAACATTCTCCGTCATCGGGAATGTCAAAATCAACACTTATTCTCTCACTTTCACCCGCAGGTATAGCCAAAGCACCAAGCGTGCCGGTCTGCACAACCTGTCCGTTCCTTGTAACTTCAAAATCACAGTTTAATCTGCTCAGATAGTTAAAATCGTATAAATTTGAAACTTCAAATATATTTCCTTGAAGTCTTACCATCTTAACAGGCTGAATGACAGCCTTATAATCTTTAAGCGCTAAATGAGGCTTCCTGTCAGGAGTAACCATTCCGTCAACACAGAAGTTTCCTTCGTGTACTTTTTCACCGTTGTCACCGCCGTATAACCACATAGGTTCACCGGCTCCGTTTTTTCCGGCATAATATGCGTGGTCACACCATTCCCAGACAAAGCCGCCCATAAAACGCTTGTACTTGTATATTACATCCCAGTAATCTTTTAAACTGCCGGGAGATGTGCCCATTGAATGCGCGTATTCACATAAAACAAGCGGCCTTTCATTTTTGTGCTGATTAGAGTAATATTCGCAGTATGTAGGCGATGCATACATTTTTGAATGACAGTCATTACATTCGTCATCAAACATATCAGGCAAAACCGAATATGAAATCTGACGCAATAATTCAGGTTGAGTCTTGTGCAGCATATCATCATAATCAAAAAAACCGCGTGTGTTGTAAATATGCTCGTAATGTGTAAATCTTGACGGATCGCGGTCTTTTGTATATGCGAGCAGTTTTGAAAAGTTTTCTCCCATTCCCGATTCGTTACCCATGCTCCAACTTATAATGCAAGGCCTGTTCTTGAAGTTTTCTATCATTCTGAAAACGCGGTCAAACATCTTGTCATACCACATTTCATCACCTGCAATCTTATCAGGCTCAAAATGATATAAAATTCCGTGACATTCAATATCCGCTTCACACATTATATATAAACCGTATTTGTCACACATCTGATAAAATCTGGGGTCATTGGGATAATGAGAAGTCCTTACCGCGTTGATATTGTGCTCTTTCATAAGACATATATCTTTATACATATCATCCGTAGTACACACATAAGCGGCATAAGGACTAGAATCGTGACGGTTGACGCCTTTAAGTTTTATCGCCTTGTTATTCAGATACATTATACCGTCAATAATTTCAATTTTTCTTATACCGACAAATTCGGGTATATATTCTTCCATACCGCTTATTAAAAGCCGATATAATTCAGGCGACTCAGCATTCCAAAGCAAAGGATTTTCAACCTCAAATTCAATATGCCCGTTTATATCGCATTTTTGCTCTGCCATAAATTCACCGTCAGGCGAAAAAAGTGATACGGTGACATCATTCGGATAATCGGTAATAACATCAACTACAATGTTTGCCGATAATAAGTCTTTTGATACTTCGGTTCTGACTTCATAGTCTTCAATGTGATTTTCGCTTCTTGCAAGCAAATATACATCTCTGAAAATTCCCGAGTACCTGAATTTGTCCTGATCTTCAAGATAAGAGCCTGTACACCATTTGAATACCAGTACACTTACTCTGTTTTTACCGGGTTTTAAATAATCGCTTATATCAAATTCACTCAATAAATGAGAACACTCATTATATCCTGCAAACTGTCCGTTAATATATACGTAAAATGCCGAATCTACACCCTCAAATACTATGTGCTTTTTAAAATCGCTCCATTGTTCGGGACACATAAAATCTCTGCTGTAAACACCGACCGGGTTGTTAAGAGGAATGTACGGAGGATCACAAGGGAAGGGGTATGGCGTATTTGTATATTGAACATTGTCATATCCGTTAATTTGCCACATCGACGGAACATTAATAAGAGTTTCTCTGATAATCGGTATTTCGGGGTTGATGCTCTCAGCAGGCACTTTAAAAATATTTTTGTAATAATTAAAACTCCAGTTTCCGTTTAATAAACCAAAACGATCAGACTGCTCGCGGTCTTTTGAAAAAATGTTTTCATCACTCTCAAAAGGTATGTAGTATGAGCGCGCTTGTAATGCGTTAACTGTTGTTGCAGTGATTTGCTCGTGATAGTTTTCAACCTTCATCTTAAATCTCCTTTAGTGTAAAAGCCCCACGATTTCAACTGTTTTACCGTCTTTTACATATACTCTTGATACTCGTTTTGTAATCAGGCACACTATTTCGTAATTAATCGTTCCCGCTGATTTTGCCAGATTATCAACCGGTAAAAGTTCATCGTTTTCATATCCGAATAATGTAACTTCATCGTCTGATTTTATGTCTAAATCGCTCGCGTCAATAAGGCATTGGTCCATACAGATTCTGCCTATAATATCCGCCCTTTTGCCTTTGAACAAAACCTGTCCGCCTTTTGCAAAAGCCCTGATAAAACCGTCGGCGTAGCCGACAGGCAAAGTGGCAACTGTCATATCTTTTTTCGCTTTGAATGTTGCTCCGTATGAAACACACTCGCCTTTATGCAGTTTTTTAACCATTGATACAAAACATTTTAAACTCATTACGGGCTTGAAAGAGGATGTGTCAATGTCTTTGCTCGGCTGTAATCCGTATAAAATAATACCCGGCCTTACCATATCTAAATGATACTCTTTTTTATCTAATGTCGCTGCCGAATTGCAGCAGTGTTTAAGTTTGATTTTAAAACCTTTGCTTTCAATTAAACCTAACGCTCTTTTGAATTTTTCAAACTGATTTGATGTGAACCTGCCTGATTTATCTCCGTCTTTGTCGGCACAGGCAAAATGGGTAAAAGCACCCTCAACTTCAAGTCCCTTAAGTAGGGGAACTTCACTTAAAAACTCATCGTCATATTCAAATCCAACCCTGTTCATACCGGTGTCTATTTTAATATGACATTTAATGTTCAAGTTGTTTTCTTTTGCAACACTTGAAAGTTTGATTGCATAATCTTTTGAAATTAACGCTTGCGTAATATCAAACTGCGCTAATTTGTCAGCAAATTTCACAGGAGTATAACTTAAAATCAAAATCGGTGTTTTGATGTCGGCCTGCCTTAATTCAATAGCCTCCTCAATATTGCTTACCGCAAAATAATCAGCCTTGCTTTCTAAAAATTTCGCAACCGGTACTGCGCCGTGTCCGTACGCATCAGCCTTGATAACGCACATAATCTTTACATTCGGTGCGGTCTTTTGTTTTATTATATTAAAATTGTTTTCTAAATTATCAAAATTGATTTGAGCAAAAGTTCTTTTTAATAATTCCATTTTAATATCTCCTCTAAATTACAAGTCCTCCGTTGGGACTTATTACTTGCCCTGTTAAATAACTCTGATTGCTGACAAAAATTATACTGTCCGCAATTTCATCGGCAGATGCTGTTCTGTTAAGCGGTATTTCTTCTTTTAATGCACACATATCATCATCGCTTAAATGAGAATTCATATCGGTCTGAACCACTCCGGGCGCTACACAGTTTACAAGTATGTTGCTTTGCGCTACTTCTTTTGCAAGCGCTTTTGTAAAGCCGATTATTGCCGCTTTTGATGTTGAATAGTCAACCTCACACGAGGCTCCCGTAATACCCCAAACAGACGATATGTTGATTATATGTCCGCTTTTTCTGTTTATCATATAAGGTAAAACGCATTTTGTGACATTAAATACACCGTTAATATTAACATCCATTAAATTCTGCCACTCGTCATTTCCTATATCGCAAAAAACTTTTTGCGAATTTGATACAGCGGCATTGTTAATAAGCAAGTCTATTTTTGAAAATTTGCTTATTACAAGTTTTACTGCGTCTTTAACCTGCAAAAAATCTCTGACATCCGTCCTGATTGCAACTGCATTATACTCTTTTTCAAGTTGCCTTGCCTCGTTTTCGCTGTTTAAATACAAAAATGCAACAGCATAACCCAAAGAAGACAGTTTTTTTACAAGACTTTTTCCGATGCCTCTTGAGCCACCTGTAACAAGTGCGGTTTTTAACACTGTTATCTCATCCTTTTTACTTATATAAATGCATATTAAGTATATAACTTATACAGCAAAAAATCAATAGACATATAAATACGACTAAACCTTTTTAAATTTAACAAAATGCAACAAAAATCTATAAAATTTAAGTTACAAAATTGTTACTGATTAAATTTAGTCTATCGCCCCATAATACAAAAAAATAATTATGTTTTTGTTGAAAACTTTGGTTTTTGACGAGAAAATGCCCGTTTTTCGAAACTTTCAACAGAGTTTTCAACAAAATTATGTAAACAAGGGCTACCAAAAATTATTTTAAAAGTTAGTAAAAAAAGTCAATTTTTGTTCAAATTTACATATCGAAAATTGTTTCGAATAAAATCGTTCGTTTTTGGAAAAAATATCAAAAACAGAATTTGAGGTACAAAATATGTTAAAAGGCGTAAACAGAAAAATTATCGAAATTAATAACACAAATTCAAAATATTTTGAAAAGGCGATTTTATTTGTAAGTGACGACTTTACGGGGGAGAGCGACGAAAATTTGCAAAAGCAAGCACAAATCGCGGTTGATTTCTTTGCAGGCAAATTTTTTTACAAAAAAAAGAAAAGCGCAAAGTTTAAAATAGTACTTGTCTCGGTTTTTTCTGCAATAATTGCGGGTGTCGTTACTTTAATATGCTTTTTATAGAAAAGGAGCAGAATAGGTTTGTAAGCGTAAAGTATATAAGCGCGGATAATGAAACGAACAAACAGGTCAAAACTATGTTTGATGCGTGAAAAACGCCGATGATTGTTTTAGAAATCAGGGCTGAAAATATCGCAATAAGCGTTGGCTTTACTATATGGTCAAAAGTCTTGATTTTTGCTTTGCTAACTTTTAAAAGCCTCGATAAATTAAGCAGGGGAGTAAGCAGATTGCTTATAACCATTACAATCATAAAGCCTTGTATTCCCGTTTTTGGCAGCAATACAAAAATAAGTATAATTCGCAAAACAGAGTCAATTAAACTGTATTTAAAAGCCTCGCTTTGCTGGTCAAGTCCTTGCATCATCCCGGCAGTCAGACTTTCAAGATACATAAACGGTATTAAAGGCGCGAGCCATTTAATATAATAAGAAACGCTGTTGTTTGAATATACAGCCAAACTTATATTATCTGCAAAAACAAAAAATACAGTACCTATAAATACAGATAATATCAAAGTAACGCTGACGGTTTTTTCAACTGCGTTTTTTATTGTGCTTTCGCTTTTTGCACTCGAAAGTTCGGGTACTAAAAGAGTGGATAAAGCGGTTAAAAAAGAAGCAGGGAAGAATATTAAAGGTAATGCCATACCCTTTAAAACGCCAAACTGCAATATGGATAAGTTCATATTAGAGTTAAACTGAGTCAGTTTTTTCGGTATAAGTAAATTTTCAACCGTGCGTAAAAGCGTTGTCAAATATCTGCTTAAAGTTATCGGCATTGAGATTTTTAAAATTTTTTTAACGGTGTTTTGCGGCTTTAAGTCGCTCGCATGTAAAAAACTGCGTTTTTTAAGGTCAACCCTGTAACCGATGTAAATAAATAAACACGAAAAAACTTCTGCAACCGTATCGGCAAACAGTAAAACCGCCGCGCTGTATTCAATGCCTTTTTGTATGTATAAAGGTAAAATCACAATTATAAGTATAATTCTTACCGCTTGCTCAAAAAGTTGAGAGTTCGACGGAACAGACACTTTTTTGTGTGCAATAAAATAGCCTCTTATATTACTGCTTATTGCCATAAAAGGCAAAGACAACGATAAAATCTGTACCGATTTTACAGCCCTTATGTCACCTATAAACTCTGTACATATAAACTTAGTAAAAAATATAAGTACAGCCATAGTAACAAAAGCAAAAATCAAAGTAATAAAAATGCTTCTTGTCATTATGTGCTTTGTGTTTTTTCTGCCGGCATTTTCTTCACAAATAAGTCTTGTCACCGCAACAGAAAAACCGCTGCTTGCAAAAGTTGCCGCAAATACATAAACCGAAAAAATGAGTTGGTACAGTCCCATACCCTCGCTGCCGATTGAGTTTGCAAGATATACTCTCAGTCCCATTCCGGCAATACGCAACAGCAGTGCTGTAAAAGTCAACACTGCTGCGTTTTTTATAAACCTTGATATTTTCAAAATATCACCTTTTTGAAAAAGAATTGTATAAAACTGCTATGTAATTCCAGGTCGCCTTATCAACCTGTCCGTTAGAATTAAGTCCCGAAATGTCCTGTAGTTTTTTGATTGCATCCTCCGTGTCTTTTCCGAACCGTCCGTTAGTGTTTACACTGCCGATATTTGAATACCTGACCGAAATTAAATTAATCATAACTTGTATGATAATGATAATAGGCGAATAGTCCCCAAGTTTATACACTATGTCTGTGTCGGGAAAAGGACTAATTGACTGCGATGCGTTCAGATTATCTCTTGAGAGAATAAAAGCGTTTTCCATAGCCTCGATTGTTTCAAAATCAGGAGTACCCGTAATAGGCAAAGAAAAAGCCTTCTGAAATACTTTAACAGCATTTTCTGTCTGTTCACCCCAAAAACCGTCAACAGCAAGTTTTGATGTATTGTTAGCGTTATAATCAATTGTTCGCAGCATGTTCTGTATGTGTTCTATTGATGATTTAGTCATTTATTTTCACCTCATAAATCTGAATAAGCAGTCGTAATTGCATTCCATGTAACAGGACCTACAATACCGTTTGCATTCAATGAAAAGCGAGTCTGAAAAGCTTTAACCGCATTTTCCGTCTGCTTGCCGAATTGTCCGTCAACAGTAACTGCCGGTATGTCGTTAAATACCTCGCTTAAAGCAAGCAGATATGTCTGCAACGCCACTACCGCCTCGCCTGAAGAACCTACTTCCAGAAAATAACCTGGATAGAGGAAAATACCCTCAGAAGTCGGGTTTTCAAGTATAATTCCCCTGTAAGCAGAGTACAGTTGATTCCAGGTGTTTCTTCCTACAATACCGTCAGGTGTTAAACCGAACTGCTTTTGAAAGGCTACAACAGTACTTCTTGTGTCAGCGTCAAATTCACCCGTGATGACAAGGTCAGGTATAGTGTTGTAATATTTTGCAAGTACAGATAAATAATACTGTATAACTTCAACCGCTGTGCCGCTGTCACCGTACTGCAATACTGTTTGATAACCCTGAGGCAATTCTGAGAGCATTAATCCCTCTGCATCCAATTCCGCAAGTCGCTTTACGGATGTGTATATGTAGCCTATGCGGTACCAGGTTTCCTTGCCTACAAGTCCGTCGGGAACAAGGTCAAATATACTTTGGAATTTTTTAACCGATTCTGTCGTCTGCGAATCAAAAGAACCGTCAGTACGAACAGCGGGAATTGCAGGATAGTTTCGTCTGATTCTGTTAAGCCTGAGTTGTATCTGCTGTACATCGCCTGACTGCTCACCCTGTCTTAAAACTCTGCCCGGATAGGAGGGGATGTTTATCCTTACAGGCGCATTATCTACTATGTTAATGTCCTCACCGTAGTAGTACTGCAAAATCTGATACGGAGTCAGCCCGTCGTTTGCAAGTTCAACCGTACCCCATTGTTCAAGTCCATCGCAGGTAACGCTTCTGCCCGAACAGTATGCAGTAAACAGCGGCTCTACATATTCTTGCCGCACAACGTAAGAGTTGAATATTTCATCAACAATTTGTGATATGTTTTCAAATATATTTCTTCCGTTTATAAATTTCTGGTCATATTGAGTTTCGTTTGTAATGTCAAAATCATAACCGCGTGAAGGGTACCACTCCGTATAAATTCTGTTTAACGCAAAAGAAATCTGAGCATAAATATTCGCTCTTATCGCCGATTCGGGCCAGGTGGGATAGATTTCACTCGATGCCACATTTTTTATGTAATCGGGAAAAGGTATGGTAACATTTTGTGCATTTGAATTAGGCACGCCTAAATGCACTACTATATTTGTCGGAATATAAGGTTCACCTGTCATATTTCACCTCATAAATCAGGCTCGGTGTTTTCAATAACACTGTCTTTTGTATTAATGGTAAACTCGGGTAAAGCAATCATTTCAAAATTTTGTAATGTGACCGCGTTTTCAAATATGGGTACATCCTTGCTTACAATCGGAATAAAACCGGGTTTTGTGACTTCAATATCGTATGTAGCAAAAGGTGTTCGGTTGCCCGGCACCTCGCTTAACTGCTGCGGCAAAGTGTATAATTCAATGACATCGGTATTTCCGCTTAAATCGGTGCGCATTATCTTAATGAGTTCTTTGTTTGTGCCATTTGTCCTCGAAACAACCACTACCGCATCTGCAACCGGTAAAGCATTCAGCGCGGTAACGGTTTTTACCTGAAGTTTTCCGATAGCACTCATAACAATATTATTGCCGGGTTTTGTGTTAGGCGGTAATATTTCAGGCGTGTCAAGAGGCGTCGGCATTTCAACGGGAACATCGTTATCGGGTTGCTCGTCAGGTATTACGGGCACAGGAGCAGGTTCGTTCAGCGGTGCGCTCGGCGGTGTGCTCGGCTCTTGCTCAAGGCGAGAGGGCTGCTCAAAATCAGATGAATGCTGCTTTGAAATCATTTCAAGCATTTGCTTTTTGTATTTTTCAATTTGCTGATTAAAATCGTCCAAATTAAAACCTCCTAAAAGTGTTCTATTAAATATATATGCATTAATTTTCGATATACTCAAAAAATACTTTGTCTTATTTTGTAAATTTGTCTTTTGTTTAAGAGCATTTTCTGTTATTATGTACTTATAAAAAATATAAACAGGAGAAAAGAATGTATTATTTAAAAGAATTTGTTAAGGCAATACTCGGCGGTATGTGTATTGCTTTTGGAGGTATAGCGTATATTGCTGTTGACAATAAAGTCATAGGCGCTTTGTTTTTTACATTGGGTCTTTATACAATTTGCACCTTCGGTTTTAATCTGTTTACGGGCAAGGTCTGTTATGTTTTTGAAAATAAACCGAAGTATATTTTCGATGTTGTGATAATTTTATTCGGCAATTTAATCGGTACTTGCTTAATCGGTTTTTTAACCCGACTTACAAGAATTGCAAACGATAAGTTTTTGGAAAAAGCAGAGTCGCTGTGTCAGGCAAAGTTAAACGACAACTTGCTCAGCATTTTTATTTTAGCGGTATTTTGTAATATTTTTATTTACATAGCAGTAGAGGAGTTTAAAAATAACCCGCACGAGTTAGGTAAATATTTAGGACTGTTTTTAGGTGTGGCAGGCTTTATTCTTTGCGGATTTGAACACGTCGTAGCAAATATGTTTTATTTTTCGGTCGCCGGCGAAATCTTCAGTTTGAAAACTGCACTTTATTTAATTGTTATGACTCTCGGTAATGCTGTCGGCGCAGTAATTTTCCCTGTAATCAGAAAATATGTAATAAAATAAAAAAATTGCGCCTTTAAAAGGCGCAATTTTTTATTTATATTCAATTAGTTTAAATTTTTGAAAATGCCTCGGTGAGCGTTTGCCCCGTGACACTGTATGTCCTGCCGTTTATAATTTTAATATCGGGGTTTTTATAAATGTTGGGCAGCGAGGTCCTTTCGGTCAATTCAACGGTGAATTCTACGGGACCGTCAAAAACAAGCGGTTTGATATTTTTAAGATTTTTTACAGCCTGTAAGGTTTTATCGTGCAAAATTTTATGCGCCTTTTCTCTCGGGAGCAACATCGCTCCGAAAGAGGACATACCGCACTTGACCTGTGCTGTTACGGTATCGGGAGAAAACTGCTTTGCCTCATTACAGAGTTTGTCGTCACCGCTTGTCATAATTACAGGCTTGCCCATCTCACCGACCATTCCCGCATCAAGTGCAAATTCGCCTATTGCTTTACCGTTTACATAATAATTCTGAACTGTCGCACTTGACATAGTGTGTTCCAATGTGCCGCCGAGTGTACCCGCCATAGCGTGATAGCCGAGTAATATCACTCCGTCACATTCTTCAATCTCAGGAAATCTGTTTGCACTCTCGCCGCACAGATAGTAATCGGCATTACTTGAAAGTTTATCCCAGATAAGAGTGTAACTGCCACCGTGGCAATCTCTTACAAAAATTTTGTCGGCTCCCGCCTCTTTACAGGCATCAACACAAACATTAACATCTTCGGTTGCATATAATCTGCCCTCCGAAAATCTGCTTTTGCCGGGTACAACCTGCTCGGGAGAGTATATTCCGCTTATACCTTCAATGTCCGCCATTATGTATATGTTCATTCAGATAACTCCGTAAATATATATTGTATAGTAAATTATAGTATATGTTTTTTAATAACTCAAGTACGATTTGTTTCTTGACAAAAGATTATATATGCATTAAAATTATTTTAATAAATAAAAGGAAGTGTGAAATATGTCTAAATTAATCGTATTAGACCACCCACTTATTCAGCATAAAATGGCAATTTTACGAGACGAGGAAACAAAAAGCGGTCAGTTCCGCACCTTAGTAGAAGAAATTACCATGCTTATGTGCTTTGAATCTATGCGTGATTTACCTGTAGTGGAAAAAGAAGTGAAAACTCCTTTGAAAGTGGCTAAATGTAATGTTTTAGCGGGCAGAAATCCGGCAGTCGTTCCTATTTTAAGAGCAGGACTCGGTATGGTAAACGGTGTGCTGAATCTTGTACCGAGTGCAAGAGTAGGTCATATCGGTATGTACAGGGATGAGGAAACTATGATGCCTCAACCGTATTACTGCAAGTTACCCTCAAATATTGAACAGAGAAAAATATTTGTAGTAGATCCGATGCTCGCAACAGGCGGCTCCGCTATTGATGCTATTTCGCAGGTTAAATCGCTCGGCGGTAAAGATATTACTTTTATGTGCCTTGTAGCAGCACCTCGCGGAGTAAATGCACTGCAAGAAGCACACCCGGATGTTGATATTTACTGCGCAAGTCTTGATGAGGGCTTGAATGAAAAATGTTATATACTGCCCGGACTCGGCGATGCAGGCGACAGAATTTTCGGTACGAAATAATAAAAGATGTGTAGAAATTTTTCTACACATCTTTTTTTTATTTTCCGTGATACAGTTTTTTAACCTGGTATTTAGGTTCACAGGTGATATTGACTCCGAGTTTTTTGAAAGTCTTAACATCAACTTGCGAAAGTATTACCGAAGAATGTGCCTCGCAACCGTTTAATTTGTCAAGTTGGTCCAATGCCTTCTTTGCGGTTTCAGAAGTAGCCGCGCTTACCGCTAAAGCAATCAGAATTTCGTCGGTGTGAAGTCGTGGGTTGTGATTACCTAAATGGTCGATTTTAAGATTTTGTACAGGCTCGATAACCGACGGAGATATAAGTTTGATGTCATCGGGAATATTAGCCAGTTCTTTTAATGCGTTTAATAACAACGCCGCCGATGCTCCGAGCAGGGAAGTCGTCTTTCCCGTTACTATCTTACCGTCGGGCAACTGTAATGCCGCAGCCGGCGCAAAAGTTTTTTCCGCTTTTTCAAGTGCAGCACCTATAACGGGACGCTCGCTTATGCTTATACCTGCCTGACGCATAAGTATATCAAGCTTAGCAACCGTGTCGGATGAACCCGTGTTTTCTTTTTGCTCGCATAATGCGGTGTAGTAACGCCTGATAACTTCCGCTTTTGATGCCGCACATACAATATCATCGTCTATAATGCAGTTGCCCGCCATATTAACACCCATATCGGTAGGAGATTTATACGGACTGCTTCCGTAAATTCTTTTAAACATAGCATCAACAACAGGGAAAATTTCAACATCGCGGTTGTAGTTTACCGCAGTTTTGCCATAGGCATCCAAATGAAACGGGTCTATCATGTTGACATCGTTTAAGTCGGCGGTCGCCGCCTCGTATGCAATATTAACAGGGTGCTTTAAAGGTAAATTCCATATCGGGAATGTTTCGAATTTTGCATAACCCGATTTGATACCGCGTTTGTTTTCGTGATAAAGTTGCGATAAACAGGTCGCCATTTTACCGCTGCCGGGACCGGGCGCTGTTACAATAACAAGTCTGCGTGAAGTTTCAATATAATCGTTTTTACCGTAACCCTCGTCGCTGACTATCTGCTCAATATTTGACGGGTAGCCCTCAATAGGATAATGCCTGTAAACCTTAACACCCAAACGCTTGAGTTTATCTTCAAATATAATGGCAGCCTTTTGCCCTGCAAAGCGTGTAAGCACTACGCTGCCCACAAAAAGCCCGACGCTCCTGAAAGCATCAATAAGGCGCATAACATCCAAATCGTATGTAATGCCGAGGTCACCGCGGACTTTGTTTTTTTCAATGTCACCTGCATTGATTGCAATAACAATTTCCGCATCGTCTTTAAGTTGTAAAAGCATTTGTAATTTACTGTCGGGTTTAAAACCGGGAAGAACTCTTGATGCATGAAAATCATCAAACAGTTTACCGCCGAATTCAAGATAAAGTTTGTCACCGAATTGTGAAATTCTTTCTCTTATATGTTCTGATTGCAGTTGAAGATATTTTTGATTATCAAAACCGATAGCCCTCATTTTCACATCTCCTCAAAACAGTTAATAAACATAGCAGATATTATATCATAATTTGTCAGAAAAAACAATTATAAATAATAAAAATGACTTAATTTAACAATAGTCTTGAAAACACACCCAATTAATGCTATAATTAATATGATAATTACATTGAAAGGGCGTGGCCTGATGCAGTATTATTTGGCGATTGATATCGGTGCTTCAAGCGGAAGACATATTTTAGGTTCCGTACAAGACGGAAAACTTGTTTTAGAAGAAATTTACCGCTTTGAAAACGGATTTGAGAATGATAACTCAAGCCTTGTATGGAATACCGAAAAATTATTTAACGAGGTGCGTGAAGGTATTAAAAAATGCGGCGAGGCAGGAAAGATTCCTCAGACCGTGGCTATTGATACCTGGGGCGTCGATTATGTTCTTTTAGACAAGAATAAAAAAGAAATCTTGCCGGCGTTTTGTTACCGCGACAGCAGAACGGAAAGCGTGATTCCTTTAGCGGAAGAAAAACTTTCATTTAAAGATATGTATTTTAAAACCGGTATTCAAAAAGAAAAATTTAATACCGTCTATCAACTTTATGCCGATAAATTAAGCGGAAAACTTGATAACGCAGAGTATTTTCTTATGATGCCTGCATACCTTTCTTTTAAACTCACCGGTGTTATAAAAAACGAATATACAAATGCTACAACAGGCAGCCTTGTAAATGCACAGACACACAACTGGGATACTGATATTATTACTGCTTTAGATTTGCCGAAAAGACTGTTTGGCGAACTTGCTTTGCCTTCAAGTGAAATCGGCTCTTTTACAAAAGGAATTAAAGACTATGTCGGCTTTGACAGTACCGTAGTTTTCGCTCCGAGCCATGACACCGCATCGGCTGTTGCGGCTTGCCCGATGGGAGAGAGCGATTTATACATCTCGTCAGGTACCTGGAGTCTGATAGGTACTGAAATAAACACCGCTGTTATAAGCGAGGATAGTTTCAAGGCAAACTTTACAAATGAGGGCGGCATCGAATACCGTTACAGGTTCCTTAAAAACTATATGGGAATGTGGCTTTTGCAAAATATCCGCAAAAACATCAATAAATCTCTGACTTATGATGAAATGATGTATAAAGCACAAGCGTGCGAAAATTTTGAGTATTTAGATGTAAACAACGAAAATTTTGTGGCTCCCGAAAATATGATAGATGCAATCAAAAATTATTTCGGTAAACCCGATATGTCGCTCGATGAAGTTTTGGCAAGCGTTTATCATTCACTTGCAAGGACATATAAGTACGCAACCGAAGAAATTGAAAAATTAACAGGAAAAACTATTAATGCAATTCATATTGTCGGCGGCGGCTGTCAGGATAAATACTTAAACCGGCTCACCTGTGAGTACACTAAAAAGCCTGTCACCGCAGGTCCCGTAGAAGCAACTGCAGTAGGAAATCTGATTGCGCAACTGCTGTATAATAAGGTTTGCAAAGATTTAAACGAAGCAAGGCAGTTAGTTAAAAAATCGTTTGATATTTTGGAGGTGTAAAATGAGTTACACAAACGCAAAAGAAAAATATGAAAAAATCAGCGTGAATACAGACAAGGCTATTGAAATTTTAAAGAGTGTGCCTGTATCACTTCATTGTTGGCAGGGCGACGATGTTCGCGGCTTTGACCAAAAAGTAGATTCTCTCTCGGGCGGTATACAGACTACCGGAAATTATCCCGGACGCGCAAGAACACCGGAAGAATTAATGGCAGATATAGACCTTGTATTAAAACTTTGCCCCGGCACTAAAAAATTAAATCTTCACGCTTGTTATGCAATTTTTGATGATGAAAACGGAGGTTGGGTTGACAGGGACAAACTCGAACCGAAGCACTTCAAAAAATGGGTTGATTTTTGTAAACAAAGAGGACTCGGCTGCGACTTTAACCCCACATTTTTCTCACATCCCATGTGCGATCCGTTGACTCTTTCAAGCCCTGATGAAAAAACAAGAAAGTTCTGGATTGACCACGGTAAAGCGTGTATAAGAATTTCTCAGTATCTTGCGGAAGAATTGGGACAAGAATGTGTAATGAATATTTGGACAGGTGACGGTTTTAAAGATATTCCCGCCGACAGACTCGGACCGAGAATGAGATATAAAGACTCTATTGACGAGATTTTATCGGAACCGTATGACTTTGATAAAGTTAAACCCTGCGTTGAGTCGAAAGTATTCGGTATCGGCGTAGAAGCCTATACTGTCGGAAGTTCGGAGTTTTCACTGTCTTATGCTGCTGCAAACAAAGATAAATGTATTCCTCTTATGGATAACGGACATTATCACCCGACGGAAGTTGTATCGGATAAAATTCCTGCACTTTTAACTTTCTTCCCCGAAATCGCACTTCATGTAACCCGTCCTATCAGATGGGACAGCGACCATGTTGTACTGCTCGATGATGAAACTAAAGAAATTGCAAAAGAGATTGTCCGTTGCGGCGGTTTAAATGGCAGAGTAAAGATTGCGCTTGATTATTTTGATGCTTCAATTAACAGAATTTCTGCGTGGACAGTCGGTTTGAGAAATCTCGAGAAAGCGTTGCTTATGGCTTTATTGACACCTGATTATAAAGAGATTCAGGATGCAGATAACTGGACCGAACTTATGGTTTTACAGGAAGAATTAAAAACTATGCCTTTTGGCGATGTTTGGGAAGAATACTGTAAAGTCTGCGGTGCTCCTTGCGACGGTGAATGGTTTAAAGAAGTTAAAACATACGAACAGGAAATTTTAAGTAAGAGGTAATTTGAAATGAAAAATATATTAAACGCTCCTTTTGTCGAAGAAATGAAAAAAACAACCGCTAATATGTATCGACTCGGTTGGGATGAGAGAAATGGCGGTAACATCAGTTATATGCTCGATGAAAATGAAGTTAAGCAATACCTTGACTTAAACAATGTTATCCGCACCATACCGATTGATTTCGATGCCGCAGAACTTGAAGGCAAGATTTTTATTGTAACAGGTACCGGAAAATATTTTAAAAATATTGAATTTGATCCCGCAAAAAATTTGGGAATTATCCGTATAGCAAAAGACGGAAAAACAGCAGAACTTTTGTGGGGATATGAAGACGGCGGAAAATTTACAAGTGAATTGCCTGCCCATTTAATGAGCCATATTACCCGCCTGAAAAAAGATCCTGATCATCGTGTTGTTATACATACTCACCCGACTAATACACTCGCGATGACACATGTTCACGAACTTGATGATAAAAAGTTCACACACACTATCTGGGAAATGTGTACCGAATGTATCGTTGTTTTCCCCGACGGAATAGGAGTTCTTCCCTGGATGGTTTGCGGAAATAATGAAATCGGTATCGCAACCGCAAAGAAAATGGAAAAATACCGACTTGTTGTTTGGGGACTACACGGAATTTACGGTGCCGGAAAAGATATGGACGAAACTTTCGGACTTATTGAAACCGTTGAAAAAGCAGCCCAACTTTATATGTTGATTATTGGCCATGAGCATATCAATACAATTCGCGATGAAGAATTAGAGGCTGTAGCCGAAGCGTTTAAAATTGATTACCGCAAAGATTTTCTTGATATTTAATCATTGTGTGTAAAAAAGTCTATCTTATTTAATATACCTGACCTGGTTTCTATTTTCAATGCAAATGGAGAGTATCAGTTCATTATCTTCGATGCGAAATATTATAACATTCAATTGGAACGCAATAAAAACCTTCGTGGTCAGCCGGGTATCGAATCCATAACAAAACAGTATTTATATCAGCAAGCCTATCGCCCATTTATAGAGGCACACGGCTTTGGGAATGTACACAATTGTTTCATGATGCCAACAGAACAGAAAGAAGTAATAGTTAAGGGACATGTATCTCTTTCTATGCTTGAATGTATGGGGCTTGAAAAGATAAAGGTTAGATTACTTCCGGCAAAAACGATGTTTGAGCATTATTTAGAAAACACCTTAATGGGAATAGATTTGTTGATGCTTTGATAGAATGGGGTGAAAAGGATGGATATTCGTTTTAGAGGTCACAGAGGCGGAGGCATAATTCACCAAATAAGTCTTAAATGTCCACAGATAAGGGTCGACTTTTACTCTCGACCTTATGCTGCGCTAACCGAAGAGATGTTAATTCAGCAATATACGAATATGCCATCGTTTCGTGCCAAAATTGAATCAGGGCGATTTATTTATATTCATCGTCGTTTGATGATGATGAATTTGAAGACATATCGTTTTAGAGAAAAAACTGCTCGTGTTCGAGAAGAGAAAGCAGTCATTAAAACGCAAAGTTATGGTGGTGGCGGCTATGGTTCATTAGAGATACATGGTGCCGCCGGAACAGGCAAAAGCAGTGTAATACATAACCTAATGCCGTCTGGTGACCACATCGAAGTGGTGTGTAGCCGTGGGGCGGGGTCAAGTACTCAGCCAGTTGTTTTCAGTGATAGTAACGGAAATGTTAGGCGCGGTCTTATGAGTTTGACCCCAACCGATGTCACTAAAATTATTGACGGAGGATTCAACCCTCCGGGAAATGATTTTCCATCTGCTTTGGTGGGCATTATGAACGCTACATCAATTACCGTGGAAAAACTTGCAGAATTGACTGGTATTTCTCCTAAAACTATCCAACGCATGAGAACAGATGATACATACACTCCTTCGCTCCAATATGTGTGTGCTATTTGCATTGCACTTCATCTTTTTCCGCAAGTAAGTTGCAAACTAATTAGCCTTGCCGGATTATCATTTGAAAACAACCATGATGACAATTTGTATAGTTTGTTGATTTATACGCAGTCCTACGAAACTGTATATAACTGCAACGAATTTCTTGTAAGGCACAACGCAACACCGCTAACAACACTAAATAAGGAATAAATTTAGTAGTGGATTTTATGATGACTCCCTTGTTGCAATAACCAACAAATAAATAGGAGGTGGCCATATATGGATATGAAGAAAATTAATGAATTTGCATCTAAATATCTCAAATTGTATATGTCAAAAGAAACTGCCGGTCACCAAAGCGCGATGTCCTTAACGGAGAAATATGAAAACCGAATAGGATAACAGAGAAAGGCAGCATAGTCTATGATGGCTATGCTGTCTTTTGTATTATTTCATTACAAAATATCAAAGCGTCGCAGAAATGCGGTGCTTTTTTTGAATTTTATGTCGAAAATCGCTGGACTTGTGGAAAGTGTTGTGGTATGTGTTTGTGTTGCAAAAAGGAGGTGCAACGCACATGACAACACTTGAAGATCTGTATTACGGTAACATCAGTCCGCACGAAAGGTACATAAAGCGCGGTTCGAGAGTCGATCAACTCGTAAAGCTAATATGCAAAAACGAAGAAAGCCTAACGACAACGCTCAACGAGCAGCAGAAAGAAATCTTCGAAAAGTTTAAGGACTGCCAAAGCGAACTTGCAGGACTAACCGAACGAGATGCATTCAGGGACGGATTCATCCTTGCGGTGCGAATAATGGTTGAAGCGATGGAAGGGTTAGAAACGGTGGATGATATATGAAAAAACTAATAATTTATCTTCTCTGCTGTGTGGTGCTCGTGAGTATGGTGGGATGCGGTGGCAACACCGCACCGCCTCCTACAGAGAGTCCGACGACAACGGTATCGGAAACGGTAATAACAGAACCCCCACTCGAAACAATACCGCCCGTGACAGCGGTAGAGCCGACAGAGAAAGATCCCATCACAACCGAGCGCGAGGAACAGGTAACCGAGCCAACCGTGGTCGCTACAGAGCCGACAACGATACAACCGACAGAAGAAACAACGACGACTGCAACAAGCACCATTGAAGAAACGTCTACTCCCCCGATCGTTGAAACAGTGCCAAGCACAGCACCGCAGCTTACGGAAAAAGAAACGACGGAAGCTGAGCCGCCCAAGGATGAACCAAAAGCCGAAACGGAATCTCCGAAGGTAACCGAGCCGGAACCTACGGAAAAGCCTGCTCCCTTCGATATTGATAACTGGATCGCCTATGCAAGGAGCTACGCCGAAAACAAAGGACTCGTACTAAGCGACACGGCGGTGGATTGTTGGGATAACCCTATCCGCGCAGGCACACACTGCATTTACCTTGAAAGAGATATCCAAAGCCGACTTGACCGCTATGCAAAGGATGAGGACATCACCGACGTGTGGATCTGGGCAGAAGCTACGGGCAACGACTGTTTCGACATTTATATCGGCTACGCTTAAAAACGAATGATCTCAAGTATAAAACACTCACTGGACACTGTGACCCAACAGACAAAGCGAAAATCAAATAGGATAATTGAAATACACCATAGATTCAAAATGTGTCTATGGCGGATTTCATTTGTGACAAATCAAGCAAAAATCAGATGCAACCCTACAAAATCCGACAAAACCCATTGAAAATAAGCGCGATATATGCTATAATTTATCATGTAGAGTTGTATTCATAGGAGATATGGAAATGATTACAAAAATAGATATGCCGGATCGGTGGTATTCCACAAAAGAAATATGTGCTTATCTTGGCATAAGTCGAGATACGATGTTAGTTTGGATAACAAAAAAGAATATGCCCGCTCATAAGGTTGGACGTAATTGGATGTTCAAGACGAGTGAGATTGACGAGTGGGTAAAAAGCGGACAAGCCAAAGACGGAAACTAAAAATCCAGGAGGTAGTTTTTTGGATAACAAATTAGTAGAAATAAACGGCATCTTGTACTGGGTTGATAAAATGATAGAGTATATTCAAACCAATTCCATAATTCGTCACGGAAACAATGAATATACGTCATATAAACAGAGCCTACTTGATTTTTGTAGAAAGTACAATGTAGAAGAACAATATCCTGCACTATATAAGTTGTTGGATTTCTATTATTATAGATCTTCTGGATATTCTGTAAATATGACTGAAGCACTAAATATACGAAAAGCAATTGTTGAGTTAAAGAATGCCATATGCCCTAATAGCTATGAAAAAATTTTTATCAGCCACAGAGAAAAGGATAAAAAAGAGGTAGAAGCGTTTGTAGAATTGTTGCACGCTGTCGGAATTCCTCGCCCAACTGCCTCACAAAAAGAAGGCGTAATTTTTTGTACGTCACATCCAGAAGGATATATACCGAACGGAAAACGAAATTTGGACGAGATTAGAGATCAAATAAATACCGATAGACATACTTTCTATATTCTTTGGTATACGGATAATTATTTTGAAAGTCAAGCGTGCCTAAATGAGGCAGGTGCGATTTGGGCGATGAAAAAGAAATATCAAGAAATTCTCTCGCCCTCATTCGATAGTAACAACATAAGAGGTTTGCTCGATAAACAGCCGACGTGGTTCAGAAGCAATGATAAATACCGTCTTAATACCTTTAAGGAACAACTTGAGTCTATGTTTTCTTTGGATCCAATCACGGAAAATTCTTGGGAAAAAGCGAGAGATATATTTCTGCAACAACTCAATAATGAATACTCGGAAAATGCCGTTGTGAGTGTATAATCGACTTGAAACGAAGTAATGTTAAAGAAAAGGCAGAAAAATAAATGGGACTATTTGATTTTTATAAGAAATTCAAGCAAGTAAATAATAGTGAGCCTACATTTGAGGAAATATTGATGCCGGTACGTACTGATCCTCAACCGCCTTTTTTGCCTACCGAGAAAGAGCCTATTATAGCAACCGGATATGAAGCTCATTTTAAGAACGGTGTCTTGTTCAATGTTAAACCGAGAAACACAAAAATATCACTGGAAGAAGATCGTCAGACCGCATACAATGCACAGTATATTGTCCTCAACAACGTAAAATACGACTTGGAAGATGCGGATGATATCTCGAGTATCGTCATTCCTCGATATGATGATATACAAGGCAGCATGCCTCATACAACCTTTGATTTAGCCTATATTCTTAAAATGCGTGTTGGCAAGGAAGAACGCCCACATTTAGCCGTTCCTCTTGCATATAAAACCGCAAATATGATGATTGCTTCACCGATTGGATGGCAGAAAAAGGATTACTATAGATTAGTTATTCAGCTATGGTCTATCGGAGAAATTGCTTACGGTGATTATTTGTTGCAAGAACTAAAAGCGAGATTACCTGTTGTTTTTGCTAATGATCAATATCGTGAAGGAAACAAAGAAGTTTTTAGGAAAGAACTTAATATGGCTGACTATTTCAATACCGATTATTTAGAGATACCACACGAAATAGCAGTCTGCGAGGAATGTGCTCCGTACCAAAATAGAGTATATTGTATTAGCGGTAAGGACAAGCGTTTTCCAAAGCTTCCCGACTTTATTAAAGAGAACAAGGGACTGCATTGTAATGTTCGATATTATTCATTTGTGTATTATGAGGGCAGAAAAATCACCAAGTACAAGTTTAATAAAAATGGTGAAGTGAGAGAAATTGAACTCGATGCTATTGCTCACAGCAACAGACCCTTCATTGATGATCGAAGTCCCATTGAAAAACAAAAGCACCTCGATTGGAAAGAGCATAATGACAAGAGGTTAGAGCGAGAGGAACGTTATTACGACAGAAGTAACTGGATAGAAAAGTATAATAATAGATTTGAATACTACCAAATTGTTAATAAGTTGGGCAAAAAATCACCAAAGAGCTTTGACGGATATATGAAAATGAAACGAAACAACACAACAAACTATCAAAAATTAGTTGTGTTAGCGGAAGAACAAGGGATAGTTATTCGCAATCCATAAACCCAAATATTGTTTGGTGATACAAGGATGTTTTACTATAAGGGAGACTAATATATGGGAATGTGTAATTTAATAATAACCAGAAAAAAGCAATTTGTTGCTTCTTTGGCTTCGTGTAATATTATTATCGATGGCATTGATTACGGCGCAATAAAAAACGGTTCCGTGCTACAATGTTCATTAAATGACGGGAATCATGAAATAACTTTAAAATGGTGGCAAAAAAGAAAAAATTCCGCTTTCTCTTTTTATATCCCATCCGATGTGGATACTGTTCATATAAATGTGAAGTTTAGCAAATCAACTGAAAAGTTTATTCTGCTTTCTGATGATGTAAAGATTGAGAATTGCTCCTGCAATGTGAGTGGAGATAATTACATAGTTGAACAAAATCCATTACATATGCAGCTTTCACCAGAAGAAAAATTGCAACGACTAATAGTGGAATTTCCTCATATTTCGCTTAATGAAGGTGAGGTATGTTATTATTGTAATACCGCAAGTGCTATTCATCAGAAGAACGTTGTTACGGGCAGGACAAGTGGAGGCGCAGGCGTTAGCTTTCGAGTCGCCAAAGGCGTTTCAATAAGGACCGGCGGGGGAAATTCTCAGGTTATTCGTGAAAACGTGAACGAGTACTTTGAGGGAACATTATATATTACCAATATTAGAATTATTCTACTTGCACCGAAGTACGGATTTGATCTTTACATTTCTAAAATAACTCAACTTCTTTATAAGGACTTTGGTCTCGAACTTTTTTCCGGCTCAAAGTGTTATCAAGTGCTGACAGCCGATCGTGATAATATTCAAGAGTTAGTAGAGCTTATGAATAGTCAGAGAGTTTTCAAAGACGAAAAATGGTTAAAAGAGCAACAAAAACATGTAAATTCCACAGGTTCTACAAATCTGAATATTAAACAAGAATTGAGCGATCTAAAATGGTTATTAGATGAGGGGATTATCACACAAGAAGAATTTGATGCAAAGAAAAAGCAGTTACTTGGATTGTAATAGTGCTATATGATTTAACGGTCATATACAAATGCTTTCAATTTCTTTTCCTACAAAAAACAAAGGAGACAACTAAAATGGGAATAATGGACATATTTCACGCTTCAAAAATCAAAAAAGAAAATGAAAGATTATTGATAGAGTTAGAAGATACTAAAAAGCTTCTCACACCCGAAATGATGGATGCTTGTAACTTAGAAAACCACATTCGAGAGTTACAGAGCAAAGAAAATGCGATAAATGAAAGCATAAACAAGGCAAATGCTGATCTTGACGAAATCAAGTCAAAAATTGATACCAAGCAGAATATGCTTGTTGATGTAGAAGAACAGCTCTTGTATCAAGATTTCGCTTTATACAAACCCAAATATGAAATGGTCAACTCCGAGGCGTATAAAGAGAGATTGAACAAAATTCGTGAAACCCAAAAAGCGTTAATCAAAAACGATCAGGCTGTTACCGGAAATATGAATTGGACAGTGAACGGAAGCAAATCCGAAGGCAAAAAAATGGTGAAGGATATGCAAAAACTGTTGCTTCGTGCCTTCAATAGCGAGTGTGACGAAGTTATTAGCCGTGTTACATATGCAAATATTGAGCTTTCCGAAAAAAGACTGCATACTTCTTTTGAAGCCATTTCAAAACTCGGACGAATTATGAGCGTAGCAATCACTCACCAATACTTAAAAGCCAAAATTGAAGAATTATATCTTACTTTTGAATATAAGCAAAAGAAGCAAGAGGAAAAGGAAGAACAGAAAGAGCTTCGTGCCCAATTGCGTGAAGAAGCAAAACTTCAAAAAGAAATTGAGGAAGCTCGTAAAAAAATTCAAAAAGAACAAAAACACTATCAAAATGCTTTGGACTCCATAAACAAGCAATTACTTACCGCTACCGACGAGCAAAAAGCTGACTTGGAGCAGAAAAAGGCAGAGATTGAAGCACAACTCGGCGAAATTGATAAAAACATAAAAGATATTGATTATAGAGAGTCTAATGCAAAAGCGGGATATGTATATATTATTTCTAACATTGGTGCATTTGGAGAGAACATATACAAAATCGGTATGACAAGAAGATTAGACCCGCAGGAACGAATCGACGAATTGAGCGACGCTTCTGTTCCGTTCAATTTTGATATTCACGCTATGATTTTCTCGGACAATGCTCCCGCGTTAGAAACAGCCCTACACAAAGCTTTTGAAAACAAAAAACTCAATATGGTCAATCAACGTAGAGAGTTTTTCAATGTAACGCTTGATGAAATTAAAGCGGTCGTTATGAAAAACTTTGATAAGTCTGTGGAGTTTATTGAAGTACCGGAAGCCGAGCAGTATAGAACTTCGCTGAAAATGAAGGAGAGTAAATAAGTCAAGTTATCTTGTCAACAAAAATTTTTTGACAATCTCGTATCTATATAGTATAATAACAATCCAAAGTTTAATGTTGGTGTGTTCGCTCATTATGAGTGATGTCTGCCAAGTTTAAGCTTGGGCAACGAACGATGGAATCATTGCTGCATTAAAATTGAATATGATAAATTACTGTGCTCCCGCGATTTCTGTCGCACTTTTATTTACTGATTATTGATCCAAGAGTTCTAAGACTCGTACATACATCGGCACGGAACATTTTTAAGCGAACCGATACAGTTCGCTCATTTGTGTTTCCGTACCCATGTAGGTGCGGGTCTTTTTGTTTTGCTCTCGCCTTGATTACATAAAAATCGAAAGGTGGAATGCAGATGATTGTATCAAAATTCAGAATCAAAACAAACGAAAGGAGGATTGGATGCAATACAAGAATTTCTTTATGGTTCCCAATCGAATCTTTGATTTAGAACTAAAGCCGAGAGACTTCACAGTGTATTGCTGTCTGCTTCGGCACAGCGACAGCAAGGATGGCTCCTGCTTTCCCTCGCGGAGAGTCATTGCAAAGGAGTGCGGGATGGATAGGAAAACCGTTGACTCTGCTGTTGAAAATCTCTCGTCCCTCGGTCTTGTGAAAAAGATTCAGCGATACCGTGAGGACGGAACGAGGACGAGCAACCTCTACTACGTGGCAAACCTTTTGGAGTAGAGTAGATCTTTCATTGGGATAGTGTCAGAATTTCCTATCAAGAAGAAAACCCATAGAACAAAACCCAGGAACTACTACAACAGAAAAAAGAGAATAGATAGCCACCACAGAACGCCCGTGTGTCGCCCACAGACCGCCTGTGTGCCGAGGAACGCGGAGACGTGAGGAAACACCCGACCAAAAAAGAAAACCGCCCGTTTGGGGCAATTTGAGGGCAAGGTCAGAACAGCGGAATACGGCGTGATGCAAGGCGGCTTTCAGGTATTTTCGATGGGTCGAAAATCAAGCAGGAGAAAGAGTCGGGGTCGTAAACGCCCCACGACTCGGTTCACAGCGGGCGGCAACGCCGACCGCACAAGGGTTTTCGGCATTTTTGCTCTTTTTCTGAAGTGGTACCACTTCAGAGGAGAAGGAGCCAATTTAGGCGGTGTGAACTGCCAAAAGTGCCGTAAAACAAGGAAAATCGTAGGCGCTGTAATAGGTGCCGTAACAGAAAAGGAGAATTTACTATGGCAACCAATAACAAAATCAAATTTCCCCTCTGGGTAAAACCGAAAACAATGGAAACCGTGAAAGAAATGTACAAGGACGATGACTGCCGGAGCCAGTCGGAATTTATTGAGAAAGCAATACACGCATATGTCGGTTATCTACGGGCAGATAACAGTCCGGGAATGCTGCCGAATTATATGGTCTCTACGATGAAGGCTATCGTGGACAGCAGCGAAACACGAATGTGCAGAATGCTGTTCAAGCTGGCGGTGGAGATGGCGATCACGATGAATGTCCTCGCGGCTCACTGTGATATAGAAGAAGGAAGTCTTGCTAACCTTCGCCAAAGCTGTATCGACGAAGTGAAACGGATTAACGGAACGCTTGGATTTGAAGATGCCTACTATTGGCAGAAGGGCTGAGAAAGGAGAACAGAGTATGGATTTTGAATTACTGAAAAAGCGCAGAGAGAAATATCTGAAAATACAGAGAGAATTAGGAGAAGAACAGCATATCGGTCTCGGTTACGTGCTGACCGTTGAGGGAAAGCAGTATCCCGTAATGTCTTGTTTTTCTGTCAGTGAAGATGTGGAAGAAGCAAAGGAAAAACTGAAATATCTTATCAACGGTCGAAAAAGTTAACAAAACTGTTTCAGCAAAGTCGCTGGACTACTCGACCGAGTTGTGATATGTTGTTGCCGTATCCTATTCGGTTTGATTTGACAGAGCCGCACTCGGCTCGGAAAGGAAACGTGTAATGAAATCAACCGAAAGCAAAAATTTAATAACAGCCATATACTGTCGCCTGTCCCAAGAGGATGATCTGCAGGGCGAATCCAACAGTATCAAAAATCAAAAGTTAATCTTACAGCAGTATGCAGAACAGCACCGATTCCCGAATATCCAATTCTACGTGGACGACGGATACTCGGGAGCGAATTTCAACCGTCCCGATTTCAAGCGGATGATGAACGACATCGAACAAGGCAAGGTTGGAATCGTCATTGTGAAAGACCAATCCCGTCTCGGCAGAGATTATCTGCAAACGGGAATGCTGATGGAGATCACCTTCCCCCAATACGACGTTCGGTTCATCGCCGTCAACGACGGTGTGGACAGTGCCAACGGTGTCAGCGACTTCTCCGGCATCAAGAATTATTTCAACGATTTTTATGCCCGTGATACAAGCCGCAAGATCAGAGCCGTACAGCGTGCCAAAGGTGAGCGAGGAGAACGAGTCGGAACCACCATTCCATACGGATATATGAAAGACCCGAATAACCCGAAGCAGTATATCCCCGATCCCGAAACCGCACCAATCGTGAAACGAATCTTTGAGATGTACGCAAGCGGAATCGGTATCGTGAAGATCTGCGACAGGCTATCCGCCGAGAAGATTATTTGCCCAAGCGTGTACGCCTTTAGGAAAAACGGAAACAAATCGGGCAACCCCGATTTGAGCAGACCGTATCATTGGGCGCAGAACACCGTCCGCAAGATGTTGTCCAATCAGGAATACGTAGGAGATACCGTAAACTTCAAAACCTATTCCAAGTCCAACAAGCTAAAGAAAAGGTTGAAGAACGATCCCGAAAACATTCTCATATTCAAGGACACCCACGAAGCGATCATCGACCGCAAGACCTTTGAGATGGTGCAACGGCACTTTGCCGGACGGAAACGTCCCGACAAGCAAGGCGAGATGGACAAGTATGCAGGATTCCTCTTCTGCGGTGAATGCGGTAAGCGGTTATATCTGCACCGAGGGAAAACCGTAAAGCCGGAAAACAACGCCTTCCAATGCGGAGGATTCCAAAGAAGAACGACCGAATGTACTGCACACTATATCCGAGAGAGCGTCCTCGATGCCATCGTACTGCACAACCTCCAAACCGTGACTGCATTCGCAAGAGATAATCCCGACGAGTTCTATGCGATGGCAACACAGAACGGTGAGGAGGAAGCAGAAAAGTTCTACCGAAATGCCAGGATACAAAAGGAGCAGCTCGAAAAGCGAATCCAAGACCTGGACAACATCATTCGGTGTTTGTACGAGGATAGAGTATCGGGAAGAATCACACCCGAACGCTACGACTTGATGGCAAACGGATACGAACAGGAGCAGGCGGAAAAGAAACGGGAACTGCAAGAATTGGCAGAGCGAATCAGCGAAGTGGATATGCGAGATCAATGCATACAAGAATTTATCCGCAACGCTAAGCAGTATATTGAGATGCCGAAGCTGACACCCGAACTGCTGCGAGTGTTCATCCGCAGAATAGAGGTGTACGAGAAGTTCGAGAAATACTCACGAACGGCGGGCAACCCGATCCGAATCCACTATGCCTTCCGACTTCCCGAACAGGAAGGTGTCCCCGCAATCGACGTCCTCGCACAACCAACAGCAAAAACCGCATAAAAAGTAATAACCGGAAGGTCTTTACACCTTCCGGTTACATACCACCCACCAATTCTCCGTTAAGAACATCACGGAAAGTCGAGGAGGGTTTTGCAGAAGAGTGCTGGGCGCTCGGCTTTGAAATGGACTGCGGTAAGGCTTTTATTGCTACTTTTCCCGGTGAGCATCCTTTTGAAAATGCCGAGGGGCTAAAAGCGGTCATTAATAATGTGACCGACATTCCTTTGCTTTGCTCTGCGATTTTTTCGATGTGGAGGCAAATAACACATTGGGATTGGTGCGGTAACTTGTTATCCGATGAGAATCGAGCCTGGTTTACCGTGGCATTTCAACGCTTGATAGAACTGACTGCCGAGCCACAAAAGACAGAGTGCGTTATTATGCTTTTCCCGGAGTTTGTAACGCTAAAAGCAGAAATTGAAAAATTGCATACCGAAATGTCGATGCTTTTGCTTGAGCGTGATGAACTAAAATATGTGGAATGTAAAAACATTGAGATGCAGTATATGTTAACGCTCGGTGCGTTGGAATACAAAGCCTTTGAACTGCATTGTGCTATGCTGCGTCTCAAACGCAAAATTGAGTTAATTCAGGCAAAGAAAAACCGTCAAGAAAAAGTTTCTGTTTCTGCGATAGAAAAGTTGCTTGATGAGGAATTTGCCGAATATCAAGAAAAACTCAACGAGCAGATAAACAAAATGAACGCAGCACTTGAGCGAGGCAAAGGTGAATTTTTATCAGCCGAGGAAACGAAGGAACTAAAAAGTCTTTACCGAACTGTTGTAAAAGCACTCCACCCGGACATCCACCCAAATGTATCGGAGGCACAAATTAAACTGTTTCATAATGCTGTAACCGCCTATGAAAACGGTGACCTTAATGCTTTGCGTATAATCAAAGAAATGTTAGCCGAACCTGCGTTGCCGGAGCCGAGCGAAAATGGATTGACAGTTTTGATGAAGGAAAAAGAACGCATTACAAAAACGCTCGACCTCATTAAGGAGCAGATTGCAGAAATCAAAAACAGTTACCCATACAATTTGAAACCTATTGTGCAAAGCGAGGAATTGACGGCAGAGAAAAAGGTTGACCTGGAAGATACCATTGCACAGTTACAGGAAATGATAGAAGTTTATAAAACCCGCATCAAAGAAATGTTGAGGTGATATTGTGAGCGATATTATTAAAACAGAAGGCACCGGCTTAATGGGATTAATGCACGGTCAAGGTGGTTTAACCATACCCAAGCCGTTTGAACACGATATTTTTCTGTTTGACAGCCACGTGGCCGGAACAACATTTATTGAAGGCATCGAGGAACTCGAACCTCACCTAAAAATAGACGATAGGCTCGATTTCTTTCGTGAGCCGGATAACCCGCACGATAAAAAAGCTATCGTTATTAAGAACACCGATGGTGTCAAAGTGGGCTATGTTCCAAGAGAGGATAATGTTATATTCTCTCGTTTGATGGATGCTGGAAAGTTGCTCTTCGGGAAAATCACCCACAAAGAGATGAAAGGCAAATGGCTCAACATAAAAATAAAAATCTATTTACACGAGTGATTTTTCACTAAAGTAAGGAATAATGATGGTGATACGCATGGAAAAAAAGGCTTTTTATAAACTTGGTGCCAACATTCGAGGTTTGCGAAAAGGCTATGGTGAAACACAGCTTGATTTGGCTATGGCTATTGGCGTTGAAACCACCGCTATTTCAAATTATGAGTTGGGAGAACGTGTCCCGGAAAGAGATGTCTTGCTTAAAATCGCAAAGCATTATAGAATTACGGAAAACGAACTCTTGCACGGAAATTTTGCCAACTTAAAAAACATGTCAAAGATGCCGATTAATGACAAAGAATATAACAAGGTAATGTTTGACAAAATGCTACCACTTATCTGCACTGACAAAGCCCTTGAAAATGCAAAATTCAAAGAAGCTTACGATATGCACCAAGAAATGTATGGGCTTATTATCGATGGTGAGGAATTCGACACGGATAAGATTGAACGCTGTATGGATTTGTACGATGCTGCGAGGGAAGAAGGCATAATTGAGGGCGCAGCGAACTATCTTTGGTGGCTGTTTTTCTTTTCGTTTACTTTTTCTTTTTTAACTCCTAAAATGCTTGATAATATTGCTGCATTAAAGAAAAAAGATGCTACCATAAAAGATATTATTCACAATGGTTATCTGCCGTCATTCGATAATGAACCAACGGACAAGGAAACGCAAGAGTTCCTGGAAGCAAGGAAAGGGTTTATTGAAGATAATGAAGTGGCGATGGTCGTCAATATTTATCGGCTGAAACATACGCAAGAATACCAAGACCTGGGCGATTATTATTTGGCACTTTATTATAAATTCGACATCATATCTAACACCTTGAGTCCCGAAATGAATAGTGCTGTTGGCGATGAGATGATGCTTGCTTTCTCCTTGATGGGTAATTCCCATGCAGACAATTTTATCACCTCACCAAATAAATAGAAAACTCCACACGGTGTGAACGAAAAACCAAAGAGAATCTGCTATACTTAAGGCACCATAAAAGAAAAGAGGTGTTCCTTATTGGCAGAAGATAATCGTTTCAAAAAGTTTGTGAAACAGCATAAAGAGGAAATCATTATTGCCGGAGTAACAATAACCGCAGTTGTTGGGGCTGTTCTTATTGCAAAAAATTTTGATATACTAAAAAAAGCAGTTAACCCCGTCTCAACACCTATGATAATACCCAAAGCTGCACCGACCGAGGTGGCAATTGTTAAAAATGAGCCTACGCTCAAAATAATCGATGTGCGAGAACATTTGAGAACACTACCCGCCGGTTATCACGCATCGACACATAAAATACAAGAGGCCACCGAAAACGGGATAGTACTTGCTACAAATCAAACCCTGGTTTCGTCGCATCCAAGGCGTTACGCAGCATAATAAAGCGAGGTGAAAGTTTTGTCTAAAGCAAAGAAAACAAAAAAATCCTTAACCGAAAAAATCACATACGCCTATATTCGCAGAGTGAAAAAGTGGATGTTTTGTCCGGCTTGCAGAGATGGTAAGATGGTCATTAATAAAAAATCCACCTTATGGCAATGTGAAGACTGCGGTTATCAACTATCTGCTGATGAGTTTAAGGATGATTATGTGTTCTGGTTCTGCGATGAGTGTGATGCTTACTTAAACATTCAAGAAGGCTTTGATAGAACTGCCACCAAACACATCTGCACCAAGTGTGGTTACGAAAATGACATAACCTTCAATAACATCAAGGGAGTTTGTGTTGATTGTGGAAGGACAATGTCCGACCCGGAGCAAACACTGTGTGCTAACTGTAAGATTGCAAGAAAAGAAAAGGCGAAGGAAAGATTAAAAACAGCAGCCAAAGTGGTCGGTGTTGCTGCTACCGTGGTCGGTGTTGCTTACCTCTCCTCACAAGCAACTGATGACGATTCCACCGATACAGGATATGACCCCTTACTCGGTGGTGATGGAGGTTCTGATATGAAATTTGATTATGTTGATTCATACTGGTTAGACACCGCGTCTGAAGATGAGCTTCGAGCCACATCGAGCGAAATGGAAAGTCTGCTCGATGAACTGGACTACGATTCTGATGAACACACACGTATTTCCAATATTCACATTGATGTTGTAAATGCCATAGCAAGTAGATTTCCGCTGAATCTACCTCACCGTGAACACGGCTGGTATTTACCCAACGATGACTAAACCACAATAACAATTTAATAAACCTATTAATCGAGCAAATGCCCGGAACCATTTAAGCAATGATAAAGATTCATATGCGAAGTTTATTTAGAAGAATAATATTTTGATAGAACCGGTGGTGAACTTATTTGAATTTTCAAGACACTTTAAAATCAAATATTAGAGAAAAATCCGAAGTGGATGCTGAAAACAAAAAGCAACGACAGGATGAACTTTCAAAAAGAGCATCAAATACAGTTGCAACAGCCAAAAGTTATCTTCTAAATGAAGCAAAAAACGGTAATCATACAACGTTAGGCGAAAAGACAATAATTACTGCAAACATTCCGCTGCACCCAGAGTTTTTCAGTTTGACAGTTAAGAAAAAACCTGGAAAATATCGCCGAACTTTATTGGGGCAGGTTGTATCGACAGAGCCTGCAATGATTGTGAGTACATTTGATATCGACCCTATAATGCGAGAGGATTTTCAATTCTTTTTATCGTGTTTCAGGTCATTTGCATCCACCGAAGGAATCGTCGTAAAGGACTGCTTTGTCGAACACAATGTCAAGCACACAAAAGGAAAATTGCCATATACGGTAGAAGATATGATTTTCCAATTATTCAAGCACGAATGGATGCTTAAGGTAGAAGTTGAGGCAACTATCTAATTATATTCAAAATTTAATAAACCTATTAAGAGTGCGCGAGAGAACAAGCTCATTGACCGCACAGCAACCTGCCGGGAGGTAAGGTGCTAATGCTTGTATCGATAGGTTATCTTACGAACCTGTCGATGCCGATGGGTTCTTCTTTTTTTCACTCTTTGGGAAATATATGTTTTTAAAGGAGTATAAGATTATGCGCACAATCAAGCAACTAATTCAAAAAGAAACGAAGGTTTATATCTACCTTCGCAATGAGGCTGTAAAACAGCGTTTTAGCCAAGATGCCGATAACGAAGGAATCGCCTTCGATGATGGCAAAAAGGTCACAGAGAGGGCTGTGGACGATATTATGGCACTCTTGCCAGGAGGAAGGATTTGTTTCCTTGGATTTGTCGGTAGAATGTGTTATGGCAGCGGTTCGGCAGACGCTGTTCGCATTGATTATGAAAAGTATGCCAATGGCGAGGAAAACTACCGCACAAATTCACAATGAAACTTTTACACCGACAAAAGTTTCATTGTGAGTTCAAAGCATAAAAATAGCAGTAAAAACACCACGCTGGAGTGGTAGTTTTACTGCACAATGAAACTTTAAGAAAAGAGCAAAAGGCGTAAAATCCCTTGATTTCAAGGTGTTTCGGTAAAAAGAAAAGCACGGTAGTTTCGTATCAAAACTACCGTGCTTATTTGGTGGGAGAGGGTGGATTCGAACCACCGAAGCCGAAACAACAGATTTACAGTCTGCCCCATTTGACCGCTCTGGAACTCTCCCGGATATAAATTTGGCGTGGAGCTGGTGGACGGACTTGAACCCCCGACCTGCTGATTACAAATCAGCTGCTCTACCAACTGAGCTACACCAGCGAATTACCAAACGCAAGAAAGATAATATCATAATTATTCAATTTTGTCAATAATAAATTTATAAAAA
>JAXJSP010000029.1:0-14660 GCA_036310005.1 Acutalibacteraceae bacterium
TGTCTGATACCCTTTCATTCGTATTATCGGTTCTTCTTTGCCGGCGACACGGAAATTATGTTGCAGGCGGTTATGAATATTGCTTTTTTCTATCCTTTCGGTTTCTTCCTTCGCGGTTTAGATTTTAAATTTTTGCGCAAAAGAAAATGGCTCATAGTGGTATTTGCCTTCTTGTTCAGCCTGAGTATTGAAGTTTTACAGTATATATTCAGTTTGGGATATGCCGAAGTTGACGATGTGATTCACAACACATCGGGTGCGGTAATCGGAATACTCGTCTTGCCCGCTTTAGAAAAACTGCTGAATAAAATTATAAAACATTTTAAATCAAAAACATAAAAAACGCTCAGGGTTTTAAACCCTGAGCGTTTGTATTAAACATTTTAATAGTGTTTACTTTTTAAAATATTTTCTTTTTTCCGGTTTTATTCTTGACCATAATATGATTATTATCTGACCGGGAATGCCGAGCAGGAATATAAGCCAGGATAAGTGAGCGGCTTTAAAAGTAAAAATATAAATTATTGTCAGCAACGACCACATAATTATTGTAATTATAAGATAATTAAGCCGCCTGTTAAACCACAGCGTATTAAATACAAGCCAAACAATACACATAACAGGTATTGCAACAATAAACGCGGTCCACGTGAGCCTGACTTGGCCTGTTACCATTGTAATCAGCACAAATGTGGTGAGTGCAACGCCAAGGGCAAGCACAATGCTCATTAAAGTAACAGCAACCCGATTTTTATATCTTCTTTTGGATATATTTCTGTGCTGTTTGTTATATTCGGTGTGGTCTTTTGTAAGCAGATAATCTACCGTTACATCAAACATATCCGCAATCTGTTTTAATACTGCAACATCAGGTACAGATTCGCCTCTCTCCCACTTGGAAATTGCCTTGTCAGAGTAGTTAAGTTTTTCAGCAAGTTCCGCTTGGGTAATGGAATTTATCTTCCTGAGTTGTGAAATGTTTCGGGCAATAGTAAATTTTAAGTCCTCCACTTATATCACACCTTCCTTTCCCGACAATTAAATTTTTATAATTATAACACAAGTTTTTTGCTAAATCAAGCCATATTCTACTCTGAATAGAGTGGTAGAAACTTAACTCTACTGTGTGTTTCTATTCTGTTTACATTGGTTTTTTATCAGTTCATAGACAAAATTAACATAAAATGATAACCTATTAGTGTAATGATTTATTTATTAACAAGGAGAGTGTTTTAATGAGCGATTATGTTATTGTCACAGATGCAGGTTGTGATTTAAACAATGAGGTGTTAAAAAAATATAGTATTTCTCTTGTTCCGCTTGATGTAAAATTTGACACTTGGGAAACAAGTCGCAGCAGCGAAACAATAGATGCAAAATCACTTTATGATAATTTACGCAACGGACAGGTTGCAACAACTTCTGCCGCTAATACAGAAGTTTTCAAGGAAAAATTTGAGGAGATTTTAAAAAGCGGAAAAGACGTGTTATATATCGGTTTTTCAAGCGGTCTTAGTTGCACTTGCCAGAACGCAAAAATTGCCGCAGACGAGTTGAAAGAAATTTATCCGGACAGAAAAATCGTTGTAATTGATACTTTAGCCGCTTCTCTCGGTTTCGGTCTTTTAGTTTATAAGGCTGCGCTTTTAAAAGAAAAGGGCGAAGATATTGACTCTGTTGCAAAATGGGTAGAAGACTCAAAACTTAATATGTGCCACGCATTTACGGTTGACGACCTTATGTTTTTAAAAAGAGGCGGCAGAGTAAGTGCAACTACCGCGCTTGTCGGCACTGTTTTGGGTATTAAGCCTGTGCTTCATGTAGATGATGAGGGCAAACTTATCAATATCGGTAAAGTAAGAGGCAGAAAAGCATCTATACAGGAACTTGTCAATATGATGAAAAGTTACGGATATAAAAACACGGATGAAGAAGTGTTTATCAGTCACGGTGACTGCCTTGACGATGCAAAATATCTTGCAAAACTCGTTAAAGAGCAGTTGGGCTTTAAAAATATTACAATCGGAATTATAGGTCCTACAATCGGCGCACACTCGGGCCCGGGTACTTTGGCACTGTTCTACTTCGGCTCAAAAAGATAAACTGAGTAAAATTTAAAACGGTGTAACTCAAAATGAGTTACACCGTTTTTTATATCAATCGGTTTTAGAAATTATCAAGAATGTGTTTATAAAGTTTTATATACTCATTTGCCGATACATTCCAGGAGTTATCGCACTTCATAGCGCGCTGCCTGAGTTGTGCCCAGCCCTCTTTGTTTTTAAAGCCCTCGACTACTCTGTAAACTGCGTGCGCCATTTCGTCTGCATTATAGTTTTCAAACACAAATCCGTTGCCTTCATACAGTCCGCTGTCCTGAATTGAGTCCGCAAGACCGCCTGTTTTTCTTACAACGGGAACAGAACCGTAACGCAGTGCTATCATCTGACTAAGTCCGCAAGGCTCACTCTTTGAAGGCATAAGGAAAATATCGGACGCCGCGTAAATCTTGCGTGAAAGCGCGGGAATAAAACCGAGTTTTAATTTAAACTGATTTACATATCTTCCGGCAATATCACACATAAATTGCTCATACTCATAATCTCCCGAGCCTAAAACAATCATTTGCATATCGTTGTTTTGGAGCATTCCCTCAAGTCTTGCCTTAACTAAATCAAGTCCCTTGTGCGATACAAGTCTTGTTACCATAGCGACCAAAGGCACATCGTCTCTTTCGGGAAGCCCGAACTCGCGCTGCAACGCTCTTTTGTTTTCCGCCTTGCCTTCAATATCATCGACAGAGTAGTTTTTAACGATAAATTTATCTGTTTCGGGGTTATAAACCGATGTGTCAATACCGTTTAGAATACCTGTCAGTTTCCAACTGCGCTCTCTTAAAATTTTATCAAGTTTGTGTGCATACCACGGGTTTAATATTTCGCCCGAATAGGTCGGCGATACTGTCGAAACATAGTTTGCACACTCAATTCCGCCCTTCATAAAATTACAGCATCCGTTGTATTCAATCAAACTTTTTTCGTGCTGCGGTATTCCGAGTACATCTTCCAAAAGTTCCATACCGTACATACCCTGATACTGAATATTATGAATTGTAAACAGAGTTTTTGCGCCTCCTACATAAGGGTCCCCCTGATAGAACAGCCTTAGATAAACAGGCACCAATGCGGTCTGCCAGTCATTACAGTGAATAATGTCGGGCTTAAATTCAACCGCTTTTGCAACCTCTAATACCGCTCTTGAGAAAAACGCAAATCTTTCCGCGTCATCGTAATGTCCGTAAAGACTGCCTCTTTTGAAATAATACTGATTATCGACCAAATAGTAAACTACTCCGTCAACAGTCGCCTTAAAGATACCGCAGTACTGCCTTCTCCACGCAACAGGAACGCTTATTGCTGTAACAAAAGTGAGTTTTTCTCTCATTTCCTCGCTTATAGTATCATAAAGAGGCATAATTACTCTTGCACCTATAAATCTTGAGCGAAGCGCTTTAGGTAACGCGCCCGACACATCGGCAAGTCCGCCCGATGCCGCAAAAGGATAGGCTTCGCTTGTAGCAAATAATACTTTCATTCATTTCTCCTTAACAGTCGCTGTCAATAAACAGCGCATTTTCTTTATCGCCCGATAATTTCTTATTATCGCCGATTTTAATATCACGCTCGGCACACACATATTCAAGTTGTGCGTTTTCTCCTATTTCGCAGTTGTTCATAATAACACAGTTTTTAACTACCGCGCCGGATGCAACCTTAACTCCTCTGAATATAACGGAGTTTTCGACTACACCGTCTATGACACAACCGTCTGCGATAAGCGAATTTTTAACCGATGAATTAAGCCTGTAAATAACAGGTGTTTCGTCGTGTACTTTTGTGCTTACAATATGATGCGAACGCAAAGCCTCATATCTGTTGTCGGCGTCCAACATTTCAAGGTTTGCATTAAAAAATGTTTTCATACTGTCGATTACCGCTGTATAATTTGTAACCTCATATCCTCTTATGTCAAGCACTTGATACAAACGCTTTATAATGTCCTTTGAAATTGATTCAAGGCCTGAGTCGTGAGCGTCATTAACAAGCGAGAAAAGATGCCTTTTGTTAAAAATCATAATATCAAGAGAATAATTGCACATCACGTTTACATCCGGCGCCAACTCAACATCGACGACTTTGCCGCTATCGTCAAAATCAAACTTGACTGTATCACCGTGACCGACAGGCGGAGTACCGTGTTTATAAGCAACGGTAACATCCGCACCTGTGCTGCGGTGCTGTTTAAACATCTTTTTAATATCAATATTGCTTATTACATCGGCATCGGCTAAAACAACATATTCTTCCTTTGCCATATCGAGAAAGTCATAAATATCGTAAATTGCCTGTAAATGACCGTGATAAATTTTATCGGCGCCCGCTACATTCGGCGGAAGAATGAAAAGTCCTCCGTTCTTTCTTGCAAGCGAATATGATTTACCGCTGCCGATATGATCGATAAGCGACATATAATTCTTTCTTGCAATAACGCCTACTTTTGTGATTTCCGCACTTGCTAAATTTGAAAGCGAAAAGTCAATCAGACGGTATCTGCCCGCAAAAGGCACACTTGCCATAGCGCGTTTTTTTGTAAGGTCGCTTATCTGATTATCGTGAGTGTTTGCAAAAACCAGTCCCATTAAATTAGAATTTTTTGTCATTTTGCAACACCTCCTGTCATTTCTCCTGCTTTGACAACATCGCCGGCTTTAACATTAACGGAATGTCCGACAACCGCAACGCCCCATTTGGATAAATCATCTGTATCCTCGGGCTTTTGTCCTACATGCGCGTTTTCTCCTATAATGCAGTTTTCTGCAATCATAGCATATTCTACAACCGCGCCGCTTTTAATAACTGCGCCCGGCATAATAATTGAGTCAATTACCTTTGCGTCCTTTTCAATTGTAACATTTCTGAATATTACCGAATAATCAACAAAACCGTCAACTTCGCATCCCTCCGACACAATTGAATTTTCAATCTGCGCGTTTTCTCCTACATAGTGCGGGGGAGAGCCGATATTTCTTGAATAAATTTTCCAGTCGGGAGTGTCAAGTTGTAAATTAACTTTCGGGTTTAGCAGGTCTAAATTCGCTTCCCAGAGCGAGTCGATTGTTCCGACATCTTTCCAGTATCCGTCAAACGCGTGCGTGACCATCTTACATCCGTCGTTTAACATTTTAGGAATGATGTTTTTGCCGAAATCGTTATCGGAGTTTTCATCCTCATTATCTTCGATTAAATATTTTTTAAGTTGTGACCAGGTGAATATGTATATTCCCATTGAGGCCTTGTTTGATTTCGGGTTTTTCGGCTTTTCCTCAAACTCATAAATAACACCGTTTTCATCGGTATTTAAAATACCGAATCTGCTGGCCTCTTCCATCGGCACTTCCAAAACCGCAATAGTACAGTCGGCGTTTTGTTTTTTATGATGTTCAAGCAAAACAGAATAGTCCATTTTATAAATATGGTCACCGGACAAAACAAGCACATATTCGGGGTTGTATCTGTCTACGAATGAAATATTCTGATAAATCGCATTCGCTGTGCCCTTGTACCAGGCGGTGCCTGTCATTTGCTGATACGGAGGTAAAACATGTACTCCCTTGTATCCTCTGTCAAGGTCCCAGGGCTCGCCTGCTCCTATGTATTCATTAAGTGCCAAAGGCTGATACTGTGTCAGCACGCCGACCGTATCAATACCCGAGTTAATACAGTTTGACAGAGGAAAGTCGATAATGCGGTATTTTCCTCCGTAAGGTACTGCGGGTTTTGCCATATCATAAGTTAGTACTCCGAGACGACTTCCTTGTCCGCCTGCAAGCAGCATCGCTACACATTCTGTATTCAAGTTCATCTGCGTTCTCTCCTTTTTGTAGATTTTTTTAAATACAATACACTTAACGCCGGAAGTGTAAGATTAATCGAGTTGTCAAGTCCGTGCATCGGCTTTTTGTAAGTGCGAAAATGCGTTATCTTCTTATCTTTTAAAACTCCTTTTCCGCCGAATTCCTCTTTGTCGGAGTCAAACACGATTCTGTATGAGCCTGACTCGGGAACACCGATTGTATAATTTTCTCTTTCAACAGGCAGGAAGTTGCATACAACAATAATTTCTTCGCCTTTTTTGTTTTTGCGCCTGAATGAAATTACCGAGTTTGCGTTGTCATCACCCGCAATCCATTCAAATCCTTCCCAGGAATAATCAATCTCCCAGAATTCGCTGTTGTCCAGATAAAACTTGTTAAGTGATTTGCAGAAATTTTGCATCTTCTGATGCTTTTCAAATTTTAATATATCCCAATCAAGTTCATCCTCAAAGTCCCATTCTTTAAACTGTGCAAACTCCTGTCCCATAAAGAGAAGTTTCTTGCCCGGATGTGCGTACATATAAGCATAAAATGTTCTTAAATTATTAAACTTGTCATCGTATTCGCCAAACATTTTTCCTATCATTGAGCCTTTTCCGTGTACTACTTCGTCGTGCGAAATGGGAAGCACAAAATTCTCGCTGAATGCATAGAAAAATGAAAATGTTATTGCGTTGTGATTTCCGCCTCTGAAATACGGGTCCGTAGACATATATCTTAACATATCGTTCATCCAGCCCATATTCCACTTGAAATTGAACCCGAGTCCTCCGTCGCTTGTCGGTTTTGTTACCATCGGCCACGCGGTTGACTCCTCTGCAATCATCAATGCCTCGGGGTGCTTTGCAAATATGCCGGCGCTTAAAACCTTGAAAAATTCTATCGCCTCTAAATTTTCGTTTGAACCGTAATGGTTTGCTATCCATTCCCCGTCTTTTCGGTTGTAATCAAGATAGAGCATAGACGCTACCGCATCTACTCTGAGTCCGTCAATATGAAATTTATCAAGCCAGTACTCGGCATTTGAAATCAGAAAACTGCGTGTGCCGCCCTTACCGAAGTCGAATACCGCTGTGCCCCATTCATAATGCTCTCCCTTGCGTGGGTCCGCATATTCATAGCAGGCGGTTCCGTCAAAACGGTAAAGTCCGTTTTCGTCTTTCGGGAAATGTGCGGGTACCCAGTCCAAAATTACTCCGATTCCGTTTTGGTGGCAGTAATCGACAAAATACATAAAATCTTTCGGAGTTCCGTATCTTGAAGTCGGCGCATAGTAGCCGGTTACCTGGTATCCCCAACTTCCGTCAAACGGATGCTCGCTTATAGGCATGAGTTCAATATAATTATAATTTAATTGTTTTACATAATCGACAAGTTCGTGCGCGAGTCGTCTGTAATCGTATGTTACTCCGTCATCCCTTTTCCAGGAGCCCGCATGAACTTCATAAATATTAACGGGCTTGTCGTAAACAGTCTTTTTTCCCTCTTGCCACTGCTTATCCCCCCACGCGTATCCGTCTATATCGTAAACCTTCGATGCGGTACCGGGCCTTGTTTCGGCGTGATACGCATAAGGGTCGCTTTTAAGCGTGATTTTATTTTCGTGACTTAAAACAGCATACTTGTAATTATCAAACTCTTTGAGATTATCAACATAAATTTCAAATATTCCCTTTTTTGTTCTCTGCATTTTGTTCGCGTTTGAGTCCCAAGAGTTGAAATCACCGACAAGAGAAACTTCTTTTGCATTAGGAGCCCATACTCTGAACACCGTTTTGTCCGAACATTTATGGCATCCTAAGTACTCGTATGCATCGGTACAATGACCGCTTTCAAATTTTGTAAAATCGAATTCCTTTTCTTTATACACCTTGTGTCACTCCTGTCTGTATATCTCTTTAATTTAATAATAACACTAACAAAGAGCGATTTCAACCTTTATTTTGGTGATTTTCTTGTAAAACTTTATTCGTGCTTTTACTAAAATTGTGCAAATTCGACAAAAATCAACAGAGTTTATTGGATGATAAATATTATGATATATCAGTAGCGTGCCTTTTTCTTTGAAATCAGAGCGAAAAACAATGCCAAAAATACGGTTGCTGTTATTCCGCCGCCCGTGTTTTTTACAGGGCCTGTTATGATGCCGATAAGTCCCTTGTCCGTAACTTCTCTTTTTACGCCCTCGGCAATTAAGTTGCCAAAGCCCGTAAGGGGCAAGGATGCTCCGACACCGGCAATATCACTTATATACTTATATACACCTATTGCCGATAAAATTACACCTGCTACAACATATCCCACTAAAATTCTTGCAGGCGTAAGTTTGGTCCAGTCTATTAAAATTTGTCCTATAAAGCAAAGCAGTCCGCCTACCAAAAAAGCATATAAATATTCCATAAAACCTTCCTTTCTTAAAATATTATTTGCACAATTTTTCTAAATAAACGAGTTATTTTATCTGTTTTTTAGGTGACAATTCATAAATTATATGATATAATGAACAAAACAAAAAAATATTTTTGTTGATTTTAGGAGGGTGAATTATAATGTCAAAGGCTATTTTAGTAGTAATGGCAGCAGGGCTCGGAAGTCGTTTCGGCAGCGCTAAACAACTTGAGCCTATCGGTCCGAACGGAGAAATTTTATTAGATTATTCTGTTCAAGATGCAGTAAAAGCCGGTTTTGACAAGGTGATTTTTGTTATAAGAGCAGAACACGAAACTGCATTCAGAGAACACATAGGAGATCGTATTGCCAAACAAGTCGATGTTGAATATGTTTTCCAGACAATGGATAATCTGCCCGAAGACAGAAAAAAACCTTGGGGCACGGGACACGCAATTTTATGTTGCAAAAATGCGGTTGATGCTCCGTTTGCTGTTATCAACGCGGATGACTATTACGGTGTCGAGGCATATCAGTTGCTTTTTGACCACCTGGTTAAAGCAAAGGGCAGCGAGTTTTGTATGGTCGGCTTTTTGCTTAAAAACACGGTTTCCGAATACGGTGCTGTTTCCCGCGGAATTTGTGAAATCAAAAACGGACTTCTTGATAAAGTCACCGAGCATTTTAAAATTTCAAACGATTTAACTTCGCTTATGCCTGACGGTTCCGTGATACAGTTGCCCGACAGCACAATTTGCTCAATGAATATGTGGGGCTTTACAACAGAAATCTTCCCGGCGCTCGAAAAAGGTTATAAAGACTTTTTAAATACCGCAAATTTGAGTAAGGACGAATTTTTCTTACCTTTTGTTGTAGATGATATGGTGCAGAATAAAACCGCAACGGTTAATGTCTATGAATCTGCTGATAAATGGTACGGTATGACTTACAGAGAAGATATTCCTAATGTTAAAGCGGCACTTAAAGAACTTACCGACAAAGGCATATACAAATAAAAATTAATAAACATCCTTATTTTGTTAATGCAAAATAAGGATGTTTTTTTATGCATTTTATGAATATTGAAAAGCAGATTAAAAGGTGGTATAATCGACATATAACGGAAACGAGGTATAAGTATGCCAAGACCGAAAAGATGCAGACGGGTTTGTTCTGAGCCGCAGTTTTGCTGTTTCTCGCCTGCAGGGGTGGAACAGCCGGAAGAAACTGTACTTACGGTAGATGAGTATGAGGTAATTCGATTGGTTGATTATGAGAAAAAGAGTCACGAACAATGTGCCGCTGTGATGAATATTTCAAGAACGACGGTTACGGAAATTTACGAAAAAGCCCGATATAAAATTGCCGAATGTTTAGTTCGGGGCAAACAACTGAATATAAACGGAGGTAATTACAAAATTTGTCAAAAACAGAAAACCTGTTCAGGTCAGGTTTGTAAGAATCAAGGGTGTCATCAATGAAAACAGAAGAAATTATTACGAAGTTACCGTTTTTTGAGTATTTATCAAATCAGGAAAAAACATTAATAAAAAACACAACTACGCGTCGCACTTATGAAAAAGGCACATATATTTTTGATTACAACGATTCGTGTATGGGTATGGTGTATATTCAAAAGGGTTCTGTGCGGGTATATATAACTTCAAAAGAGGGGCGCGAAGTCACTTTGTTTCATATCCGCGAGGGTGATTGCTGCGTATTTTCGTCTGCTTGTGCAGTAGGCGGCATCACTCTTGATGTGCAGATGGTGGCAGAAAGCGAAGCAGAATTATCGGCAATTCACGCAGGAACCGTTGCAAAACTTATGGAGTCCAACATCCGTTTTCGGTGTTTTATTTATGAGTTATCCGCTAAACGCTATTCAACAGTAGTCTGGGTTATGCAGCAAATACTCTTTGCTCATTTTGATGAGCGAATGGCAAGACTTCTTGTGTCCGTATATGAAAAAACCGCAGATAAAACTATTCGCATGACACAAGAGCAGATGGCACAGGAGGTTAATTCTGCAAGAGAGGTTGTAGCGAGAATGCTTCGTCAGTTTGCCGATGACGGTTTAATAGAACTCAAACGCGGAGCAGTCGTGCTGAAAAACATAAACGCGCTTAAAAATATTACAAAATGAGACTCGGTTACAGAAAATGCTGTTCTCTTGCGGTTATAATAAGGGCATAAAACTAATTGCAAGGAGAACTTGAATATGTCTGAAATTAAAATTACTAAAGAAAACTTTAATCAGGTAATAACATCCGATGTTCCTGTATTGATTGATTTTTTTGCCACCTGGTGCGGCCCCTGTCTTATGATGTCGCCGGTTATTAAAGAACTCGCAGAGCAGTATCAGGGCAAAGCGGTTATAGGCAAAGTCAATGTTGATGAAGAACCCGAACTTGCTGCCGCTTTCGGTGTTACAAGCATTCCGATGTTTGCAGTACTGAAAAACGGAAAAGTCGCAGATACCAAGGTCGGCGCTGTGCCGAAGGCAAATCTGGAGGCGATGTTAAAATGAGTTTTGTTGACTTTTTCAAGCGCACCGATATAAACGAGGGTGTGAAAGATTGGCACAATAACACGAATGCTGTTTTGTTGGATGTAAGAACGGTTGATGAGTACTCTCAAGGTCATATTGAGGGGAGCGTGAATATTCCTTTACAGAATATTTATTCTGTCAAAAACAACATTCCCGACTTAGACAAGCCTATTTATGTTCATTGTTTAAGCGGCGGCAGAAGCGCACAGGCGACTTCTGTTTTGAAATCAATGGGATATACCAAAGTTACCGATATTGGCGGTATAAATTCGTATCGCGGGAAAGTGGTGAAATGATATAGTGAAAGTTGTTATTGTCGGCGGAGTTGCGGGCGGTGCTACTGCGGCAACACGCATCAGAAGACTCGACGAGCGCGCTCAGATTACGGTTTTTGAGCGCTCCGGCTATATTTCTTATGCAAACTGCGGTTTGCCGTATTATATAGGCGGTGTCATTGAAGACTCGCAGGAACTGACTTTGCAGACGCCCGAAAGTTTTAAAACCCGATTTCGCATTAATGTTAAAGTTAAGCACGAAGTCACAGATATTGATACAAAGAGAAAAACAGTTACAGTACGCAATCTTGATACAGGCGAAGAATTTAAAGAGGACTACGATAAACTGATTCTTTCTCCCGGTGCAAAACCTATACGACCGAATTTGCCCGGAACAGACAGCAAAAGGCTGTTTTCTCTGCGAACGGTTGAAGATACTTTTTGTATCCGTCAGTTTGTAGAGGAGCAAAAACCCAAAACAGCAGTAATGGTCGGCGGCGGATTTATCGGGCTTGAGGTTGCGGAAAACCTTTGTGAACTCGGCATTAAAGTGAGTGTTATTCAGCGCGGCAATCAACTGCTGAATACATTAGATTACGATATGGCAACCCTTGTACACACTAAACTCCGCTCAAAAGGAATTGACCTTAAACTCGGCGCGAATGTTGTCGCTTTTGAAGAAACAAAAACAGGGCTTGATGTTTTATTGGAAAACGGGGAATCTGTCAATGCCGATATGGTACTTATGGCGGTTGGAGTAAGCCCCGAAAACACCCTTGCAAAAAAAGCCGGCCTTGAATTGGGGTTAAAGGGTGCAATCGTTGTTAACGATAAAATGCAAACCTCTGTAAGCGATATTTACGCGGTGGGCGATGCGGTACAAATAAAGCATACTGTTACAAATGACGATGCTGTGATTTCACTTGCGGGCCCCGCAAACAAACAGGGCAGAATTGCCGCTGATAACATCTGCGGTCTTGACAGTCATTATAAAGGCTCTTTGGGTTCATCCGTAATAAAATTGTTCGATATGACCGCAGCCGCAACGGGACTGACTGAAAAGGCTGTGCAATCAGCCGGCATTTGCTATGATAAAATCGTGCTTTCTCCGTCTTCTCATGCCGGATATTATCCGGGCGCGAAAATTATGACAATGAAAGTTGTTTACGAAAAAGACACCTTAAAGATTTTGGGCGCGCAGATTGTAGGATATGACGGGGCAGATAAGCGGATAGATGTATTGGCGACCGCTATCGGCGCCGGAATGAAAGCGGACAAACTTAAAGATTTAGACCTCGCCTACGCGCCGCCTTATTCATCGGCAAAAGACCCTGTTAATATGGCCGGTTTTATGATTGAAAACATCAAAAACGGAATAGTCAAGCAGTTTCATTGGAACGAGGTTGCCGACTTGCCGACAGACGGGAGCGTCACCTTGCTTGATACACGCACCGAAAAAGAATATGCACGCGGCCACGCCGACGGTTTTATCAATATTCCGGTAGACGAACTGCGTGAGCGGTTGAACGAAATTGACCTAACAAAACCGCTGTATGTTATGTGTCAGAGCGGACTTCGCAGTTATATCGCTTGTCGAATTTTGTCGCAAGAGGGTTATGATTGCTATAATTTCTCCGGCGGATATCGGTTCTACTCGGCAATTAAAAATGAAAAGGCCATAGCAGAACAATCTTATCCGTGCGGAATGGATAAATAAAGGAGGCAAAACAATGAAGTATGTATGTCAAATCTGCGGTTATGTCTATGACGACGCAAAAGAGAAAGTACCCTTTGAACAACTGCCCTCAGATTGGAAGTGTCCGCTGTGCGGTGCGGCAAAGACAGATTTTAAGCCGGAAAATACCGACGCAAAAGACATTAAGCCGATTGCAGCACCCATAGAAGAGGAACTTGTAAATCTGTCTGCCGGTCAGTTGGCGGCGCTTTGCTCTAATCTTGCAAGAGGTTGCGAGAAACAGTACAAAACACAGGAAGCCGAATTGTTTTATGAACTTGCGGACTATTTCACCGCTACGGTTCCTGCTGTCAGCGATGCTACTGTTGAAAAATTGGCAGCCGATTTACAACAGGATGCCGAAAACTATGCCGGTGTCCGCGCTACTGCCGATGCGAGCGGTGACAGGGGTGCGGCAAGAATTTGCGTTTGGGGTGAAAAAGTTACCCGTATGCTTTCTTCTCTTGTAAACCGCTATTTAAATGAGGGAGAAAAGATGCTTGAGGGTACAAACATCTGGGTTTGCTCCGTATGCGGTTTTGTCTATATCGGCGAAAAGGCACCTGAATTGTGCCCTGTATGTAAAGTCCCCGCGTGGAAATTTGAAAAAACAGAAGGGAGAGTGTAATTATGGATAAAGTTGCGGTTCGTAATTTAAGACTTTGTACAAAAGATTGTCTTTGTCTGTATGTATGCCCTGTCGGAGCAACGGATACGGAAAACAGTATTATTGATGTAAATAAATGTATCGGTTGCGGTGTTTGTGCCGATGCTTGTCCGAGTGCCGCTATCAGTATGGTGCCGAAAGTTTATCCTGTTCAACAGGCAAAGACAGATTCCGTCAAAGCGGTTTTAAACAGCGTTGCAAAACGCAAAGCAGATGAAGAAAAAACTGCCCTGCAAATTGCAGAAACTACCGAAAACGACGGACTGTACCGCTTAATGAAGGCTGTTGCCAAATCTGAAAGACTGGTAGCAGAGGACATAATGCGTGAGGCGGGATATATGCTCCCCCAGAGCAATAACACTCATCTGATTTTAGAAGAACTGATTGAAAACCCGCCCGACGGTTTTCCTGTTGAGAGCGCAAAAAAACTGCTTGATATGATTCCGAATAATGAAATTGTAAAGAAAGAGGTAAAAGTTATGAAAAAATGGGTTTGTTCCGTATGCGGATATGTACACGAGGGCGACACTCCTCCCGAAAAGTGTCCTGTTTGCAAGCAACCGTCCGACAAGTTTAATCTTGTACAGGAAGAAAAGAAAAATCTTTATTCAGGCACGCAAACCGAAAAGAACTTGGAAACCGCTTTTGCCGGAGAAAGCCAGGCAAGAAACAAATATACATATTTTGCATCTGTTGCAAAAAAGGAAGGTTATGAGCAAATTTCCGCTTTATTCCAGAAAACTGCCGACAACGAAAAAGAGCATGCTAAAATGTGGTTTAAAGAATTACAGGGAATCGGTAATACCGCTGAAAATCTTTTACACGCAGCAGAAGGCGAAAATTACGAATGGACAGATATGTATGATTCTTTTGCAAAAACTGCTGACGAAGAAGGTTTTCCCGAACTTGCAGCAAAATTCCGTATGGTTGCCGCTATTGAAAAGCATCACGAAGAAAGATACCGCGCTTTGCTTAAAAATGTAGAAACCGCACAGGTTTTTGAAAAGAGCGAGGTTAAGGTCTGGGAATGCAGAAACTGCGGACATATTGTAGTCGGAACAAAGGCTCCCGAAGTTTGTCCTACTTGCGCTCATCCTCAAAGTTACTTTGAA
>JAXJSP010000030.1:0-1716 GCA_036310005.1 Acutalibacteraceae bacterium
GAAGAAGAAAGAGAAATTGGTGTATGGGGAATGCGGCATTTGAACTATCTAAAACAACACCGCAAAGCCACCTACAACCGCCTTCAAGCAGAATTTAAACTCAATTCATATCTATATGATATAAATTCTCAAGCTGAGGAAATGTTTGAAACTTTAATTAAGCAGTTCAAACAAACGAAAGGTATTACCGAACAACTAAAATCGGAAAGTCAAATGGAATGGGTACGCCAGATGAACAATATTCGCCAAATGGCTACAGAGATAGTGATTAATGAATTGATTTATAACTGAAATACAAAAATGAGCGAAGCCTAAAATTTAGGGGCAGTTCTTCGTGTATTTGATAAATTTGTGGCATTAACATGTTGACATTTAGGGATTAAATGGTATAATGGTAATATATTTATTTAGCAAACTTGTTGAAAGACAAGGACGCAAAGCTACGGTGTCTAAGCGAAAATCGTATGATCGACCGGCTGCATCTTTTTTGGTGCAGCCGGTTTTTGTTTTGTGAGGTGATTTTTTGAATAAGGTATTGCGTGAAGAAAAGAAGTTTTTAATATCGGTTGCGGATTTCATAAAACTCAGTCATAAAGTTGAACAGGTTATGCTTAGCGATCCACACAACGGTACTCATGGATATATGATACGCTCTCTATATTTTGATACGCCGTTTGACGATGATTATTTTGAAAAGCAAGCAGGAATAGAACTCAGACGAAAGGTGCGCCTGAGATGTTATGACCCGAATTCTGACTTTGCTATGCTTGAACTAAAGCAAAAGCAAGGCGCACAGCAAATGAAGCGTTCGCTCAGGGTGTCGAGAGAAGATGCAAAGCGGTTGATTGCGGGAGACTATTCAGTTTTGCTTAATTATACTGAACCGTTTGCTGCTGAGATGTACGGGTTGATGCAGTATCGGTGCTACCGACCTAAAACGATTGTTGAATACAACCGCAAAGCCTTTATTGCTAAGGAAAATAAAATTCGTATCACCTTTGATAATAAAATCGTTTCCACTGAAAGCAGTTTTGATCTTTTCAATCCCAATTTGAATATGAATCCCGTACTTGACCCTTATGACGTGGTTTTAGAGGTTAAGTTCAATGGTTTTCTGCTTGGATACCTAAAAGAACTTATAAACAGTACGGATAAAAGTGAGCTTTCGGTAAGCAAATACGTTTTGGCAAGACAAAACGCATACCAAACACACATATAGGAGGAAAAACAAATGAAAGATAAACTTTTCGAATTATTTGAAACAAACGGTGAATTACACCTTGAAACTGTCGCATTAAATATCTCTATGGCGGCTGTTCTCGGATTTTTGATTTTTGTTTCTTACTACATTACTCACAGGGGCACAATTTACAGCAAGAAATTCAATGCATCCTTGGTAGTGCTCACTGTGCTTACCGGAACAGTTATGACGGTTATTGGAAACAATATTGCACTTTCTCTCGGTATGGTTGGTGCACTTTCTATTGTTCGTTTCAGAACTGCGATTAAAGACAGCAGAGATACGGTGTATATTTTCTGGACGGTAATCGTCGGCATTTGTTGCGGTGTCGGAGATTATATGGTAGCGCTTATAGGTAGTGCGATTACGTTTATCGTGTTGCTTATTCTGGGTGCCATTAAGAATGATAACCGCATGTTAATTATTGTTCGAGGCGCAAGAAACAAACAGTCTATTGTCACCGGTTATATTTTTAA
>JAXJSP010000031.1:0-10561 GCA_036310005.1 Acutalibacteraceae bacterium
AGTTGCAAGACTTGTATGTTCCTTTTTTCGGATTGATTACATACATTTCTTCGAAATGATTACATACCGCAATAAGTTGCGGATTACTTTCAATGCTTTGCATTGATTTGTTTCCGCTTTTATGCTATAATTCACCCAAGGCGGTGATTTTATGGATAAACAACAAGATAAAGTTGGATTAAGAGAAATTGTAGCATACGAAAAAACTCAAATGCTACCTCTGAATTTTACAGTGTCCTACATATTGACCCCTATTTATGCCGTTATTTGTTTATTGCTTGTGGGAGCATTTGCTGTTTTAATGGAAATAGATGATGAAAAATACTTAGTACACGGATTATTGTGTTTAGGTGCTTTTGTGTTAATTTCGATTATCTTTTTAGCAAGTGTTCCGCTTGTTCTTAAAAAAGCAATTGATATTGAACTTGAACGATACGATTTTGATACTTCAACAGTAGAACCGCTTGAAATATACGATTTTTCCACTGAAGATTTTTCTCTGAGATTTGATAAGCACGGGATGTACGTAAATGACGAATTGTTTTATTACAACCATCTGAACAAAAATGTTGTAACGGATAATCACTGTAAAAGAGTAGGCATATATATACAATTTGCTTTGAATGAGGAACTTATTGTTACTTTGACCGTTAACCCAATTTCCCTTAAAATGTTGGAGTGTTTAGAAATCAGGTTAGATAACAGACATATTTTGGATTATATTATCGCCAACAAAAAGGATGCGTTTGAACAAATATACAACAAAGGTTATGTTGTTGCCCGTTATGAATAAAACCATTTGGAGAATAAACACAAGGTGACTTGTTCGGAATTGAGCGTGAAAAAACCATCGCCGCTTTTGTTGCTGCCAGCAACAGAAATTATTTAGGGATATAAGCAGATGTTCATAAAACCGTTATTAATTTTAACAAAAGAGGTAATAATAATGAAAATATCAACTGAGATTGGATCTTCGTCAAGAATAGTCGGAGAAGAAAAGGCAGTAGAGTACATCGCCAAGGCCGGATTTGACGCTTGGGATTTTTCTATGTTTGAAATGTGTAAATACGACAGGAGAACTAATAGTTTAATTGAAACTAATCATCCGTTAGCATCAGATAATTACCTTGCTTTTGCACGCAGGCTAAAGAAGATAGGGGAAGACAACGGAATAGTTTGCAATCAGTCTCACGCACCTTTCCCATCACATTGTCCTCAAATAAGTTCTTACTTAAAGCGCGCTATTGAATGTACAGCAGAGGCAGGTGGAAAGATTTGTATAATTCACCCCGACACCTATAAGTCTGCACAGGAAAACGCTCAAATGTATCTTGAATTATTACCTTTTGCGAAGTCTTGCGGTGTTAAGATTGCAACCGAAAACATGTTTGATTGGAATACTGAAAAAGATGAATCTTGTTTTGCAGCCTGTGCTACTGCGCAAAGTTTTAACGAGCATTTGGATGCGATAAATGATGATTATTTTGTCGCTTGTCTTGATATTGGACATGCAGAAATGCGAGGCACAGATTCAAACGCTGTCGAAATGATTCATGCACTAAATGATCGACTGCAAGCATTACATATTCATGATAACGATAAATGGCACGATTTACATCAGATTCCTTTTTCTGAGAGTATTGATTTTACCGCAGTTGTCAAAGCGTTAAAGAGTATAAATTATAAAGGCTATCTCACTCTTGAGGCGGATAGCTATTTGCTTAATTTTACTTCGGATAATGTACTTGAGGGACTTGAAAATTTAGCCGCAGCCGATAAAAAGTTATCTGACATGTTCAAAGCGGTATAATTTGAATTGCTTTATCATTAACATATAGCAAAAACACTCTTATTAATATAACTAAAACCACAAATAAAAAGCTCAGGTAGCTAATTAGAGCCGCCTGAACTTTTTATTTTTTTTCATTATTTTTATTTATAGAAAAAACCTGTAGTCATGTCAAGATAGTTCTGACCGCTATATTCAGGATACTGCTTTTGTACTTGTGCCTTAAAACTGTCTGCATCTTTACATTCATTTGCAATTCCTTTGAGATTTTCAAGATAGTCTATCTTTTTCTTTGCATCCTTTAAATCTTCGGGTGTATAGTGAGAAGTAAGAATCAAATCATAGCCTTTTTCAATGTATCCTTGCAGTTGTGCGATTATTGAATCGGCGTGACCTGTTCCAGCAACAATAGAGTGACAGTCATGACCGAGCATGTGCGTGTAAACTACGCCTAATTCCGGAATTGAAACATCAAAGGCATCTGCAGTCTGCTTGATTTCAAAATCAATGTCTGCAAGGTTTACTTTGCCTTCATTAAGTATTTCTGTTATGTTGTGAACAGAAGCATCAAAAATTTCTCCAAAGGTGTTTGCAAAATTGGTAATCAGATTCTTTCCGCCGCCGTTTTCTGCATAGTCCTTTGCATTTTGTGTTGCATATTTAGGTGCATCAGACAGGAAAGTACCGCCTGCACCGTGATATGATATCAGTATACCTTCAACTTTTAAATCATTTAAGTATTCAGTTAGTTCATCAATGTTATCAAAAAAACAGGGCGATTCGATTATAACTGCCTTTTTGTTTTTCTCGATTATAAATACTTCATCATCAATATAATCATTTGTCTTGTAAGCATGCAGTTTAATTGCACCAAAATTGTAAATATACATTTCGCCTTTTTTCAGTTTTACGGTTGTATAATTATTCTTGTTCATTATAATAGCCTCCTAATAGTATTGCATTAAAGAGATTCAAATCAGCCGTTATTTGTTTCTCTTGGCTTCATTATATCTATTAAAGTATCTATTGTAAAGTAAGCACAATATTGTGGTATAGTTACCTAAAGGAAACTAATGTGTGATTATAGGGTTTTCAGAGATAATAAATTTATATAAAATACTTGATTTTGTTTATTAATGTATGGTAAAATTTGAATGTAAGTAACAAATAGATACTATCGCGAGGTTTTAATATGAGTGATACCAAATTGAAAGAATTGCCGGCTTGTCCGGTGGAAACAACGCTTACTTTAATAGGTGATAAATGGAAGGTTTTAATACTGCGTGACTTACTTCCCGGTACAAAGCGTTTCGGTGAACTTAAAAAATCTATCGGTAGCGTATCTCAAAAGGTTTTGACATCACAACTTCGTGATATGGAGCAAAGCGGTCTTGTCAATCGAAAAGTATATGCAGAAGTACCTCCAAGAGTAGAATATTCTCTGACAGAGTTGGGATATAGTTTAAAACCTATACTTGATGCTATGAGTAGTTGGGGACAAGATTATAAAACTTCCTTGAACTAAAAACAGCGAATATAAATCTAACATTTAGTTGCTGCGTTTTACCGAATAATTGTTGAAAGTAAACAGCATAAACTTTTTAATGAAACAAGGGTATAAATTGAAAGGGGAGATACAATGAAAAAATATGATGTTGCTGTAATAGGTGGTGGGTTTGCCGGTACTGCCGCTGCGTTGGCTGCAGCAAGAGAAGGTGCCGACGTTATTCTTATTGAAAAATCTAATTGTCTTGGCGGTGCGGCTGTAAATTGCCTTGTTAATCCATTTATGCCATATTCAACTAAAATTAATAATAAGACAGTTAATCTCTCTGCCGGTATTTTTAAAACAATAAACGAGCAACTAAAAGAACATAATTCACTGCGTGGTGGTTGCTTTCTTGAAGAAGAATTAAAATATATTCTTAATGAAATGGTTGCAAAAGCGCATATAGATTTGTTGTTTCACGCATATCTATGCAAAGCACAAAATAACGATTCACGCTTAGAATCTGTAATAGTTGCAACAAGAAGCGGGCAAATAACAGTAAGTGCAGATTACTTCATTGATGCTACGGGAGATGCGCAACTTGCTTATCTTTCAGGATGTCCGACTGTACTCGGACGGGAACAAGACCATTTGTGCCAACCTATGACACTTTGTTTTCGACTCGGTAATGTTGATGTTGAAAAATTTATGGCCGGTTTTGAAAAACTAAAACTTGAATATAATAAGGCTAAAAAAGCCGGTGAACTTCTTAACCCTAGAGAAGATATTTTGGTTTTTAAGACTCTTATTCCAAATGTCCTTCATTTTAATACTACAAGAGTTGTAAAAAAGAATCCTACTGTACCTGAAGATGTTACTAACGCAGAAGTTATCGCTCGTCAGCAGGTTTATGAAATTTATGATTTTATGAAAAAACACGCAGATGGGCTTGAAAACAGTTTTTTGATGATGACTGCATCGGAAATAGGTGTGCGTGAAAGTCGCATGATCGTCGGAGATTATGTTTTAAATGAAAACGATTGTAAAAATTGCACTAAGTTTAAAGACGCAATTGCCGCTTGCAATTATGATATTGATATACATAACCCTGAAGGAAGCGGCACAAGTCATTATTTCTTCCCAGAGGGCGAATATTACACCATACCATACCGTAGTCTTATACCTAAAAATGTCGATAATATGCTTGTCGCCGGAAGATGTATTTCTTCGGACCACGGTGCGCAGGCTTCATATAGAATTATGCCTACTGTTTGTTGCATCGGTGAGGCAGCCGGAACTGCGATTGGTTTAGCATCTCAAGAGGGCAAAACTACTCGTAACATAGATATTAAAAAACTACAGCATAAATTAAAAGAAAATCAAGCATTTATCGGTATTTAATCAATAAAGTAAAAACGCCCCTGAAACTAATTTTTAGTTAGTTTCAGGGGCGTTTAGTTTTATTAGTTACCACATTCAATACTAATTCTATTAAATATTTCGAGTATATCTTCGACTTGTGCGCTTTGTTTTTCTTCTCCTGATTTATCAAGAATTATATTTCCCTTATCCATCATAATCAGTCTTGTACCGTATTCAACTGCATAACGAAGATTATGCGTTACCATTATTGCAGTCAGATTTTTTTCTTTTATTATTTTATCGGTAAGTTCCATTATTATTTCGGCAGTTCTCGGGTCTAAAGCAGCTGTGTGTTCGTCTAATATAAGAAAGTCAATAGGTGTCAAAGTTGCCATCAGCAGGGATACAGCCTGGCGCTGTCCGCCTGATAACGCGCCTAATTTTACATCAAGTTTATCCTCAAGACCGAGTCCTAAAGTATTAAGTTGTTCTCTATAATACATTTTTCTTGTATTATTTACACCAAAAGATAGTCCGTATCGCTTTCCTTTGTTATCTGCAAGAGACATATTTTCAAGTATAGTCATATTAGGGCATGTTCCCGCAGCCGGGTTTTGATATACTCTGCCTATCATACGGTAACGTTGATATTCACGCAGACTGTCAACATTTTTTCCGTCAATCAATACTTCACCGCTGCTTACAGGTATACTGCCGCAAATAATATTGAGCATTGATGTCTTACCGCTTCCGTTACTACCTACAACAGAAACAAATTCACCATTATTAACAGTAAGATTAAAATCGTCAAACAAACAAAGTTCGGTTACGCTTCCGGGGTTATAAATTTTAGAAACATTTTTGAGTTCTAACATTTTGCATTACCCCTTTTAAGTTTACTGTGCTTGCTCGCAAATCCCGATGTCTTGTCATTTAAAATCAGAATCAGCGCAAACATTACTGCGTTTAACAGTTTTAAATATATACCGTTTGTATCAACTAATACTAAATAGTTAAGGCAAAGCGAATATATAACTGCTCCGAAAATAACCGCTGTGGTATCACTGATAAATCGAATTTTAGAAAAAACCGCCATACCGATAATTACTGAGGCTAATGCCATTACAACTTTTCCGTTGCCGCAGGAATTATCATATTGTGAAAAAAGATTTGAATACAATGCACCGGACATGGCTACAAAACCGTTTGCAAGTGCTAAACCGAGAATTTTGTATAAACCGCTGTCACGACCTAATGATACTACTAACATTTCATTATCGCCGGTTGCTCTCAACATATATCCCATTTTTGTTTTAAGAAACAAATCTATTATGACTTTTACTGCTATTACAAATACAAGTTCGATGATAAGTATCATATAATCTCTGTTTTCAGAACCCAACAATAACACGGTATCGCCGCTGAAAATACTGTCTAAATTCTCACTTCTGAATGAAAAGATAGTAGTGGTAAACCCTGTTTTTGTCAGAAGTTTAGTAGCGGCTAAGGTTATAGACAAAAGTGCTGTCATAACTATAATTCCCGAAAGAAGTTTCGAAATATTAAATTTAACATGTAATACACCGGTTACTGTGCCGGCAATAAGTCCGGCAAAGAAACTTAATAGTATTGCTGGTAATGCAGGTATGCCAAGTTTTAGCATTAAAATAGTACATACAACTCCTCCGAGAGGAAAAGTTCCGTCTACTGAAAGATCGGGGAAGTCAAGAATCGAATAGGATATATAGACTCCGAGAGCTAAAACAGCAAAGCAAAGTCCCATTTGTAATCCATCGATAGTAGTAGCAAAGAAAAGCATATATAATTTTCCTTTTTTAACATATTTTCAATACAACGATATTTTACTAAGTGATATAAAATTCAGATTATTTATTCAGCTACATCTTCAACTGTAATTGTTGTAGGAACAGTAAGACCAAGTTCTGTGCAAACTTCACTGTTGTAGTAGTTTGTAGGTTCGGTAATATATGCAACCGGGATATCTGATGCACTTTTGCCGCCTAAAATTTCTGCCGCAGATTTGCCGGCAGAAGCACCGACTACAATATAGTCGATAGATGCACTTGCTGCACAACCAACTTTTACTTGTTCAATTTCTGAACCGAATACAGGAATTTTCTTTTCGTTAGTGATAGGAAGAATATTAGTTTCAAGTTTGCCTACAATTGTGTTATCGAGAAGGTTTACAAAGCAGTCAACACCTCTGTCAATAAGTTCATTTGTTTTAGAATCAATTGTGTTGATATCGGCAACTGCTGAATCTAAAATTTCCATTCCGCTATATTTCTCGGCTGCTTTTTTAAGGCTTTCAACCTGAACAGGGGAACTTGATTCCTCAGTAGAATAAAGCACACCGATTTTAAGAGCGGTCTTGTTCATAAAACCGGTTACAACTTCTAATTGCTTTTCAAAGTTTGGAATGTCAGAAGAACCCGTTACGTTTTCATATTCAGCCATTACTGTTGCATCGGTAATTGCACAATATACAACAGGTACATCTTTATCAGCAGCGGCATTTGCAGCAGCAACAGCAGATGGGGTAGCAATAGCAATAATTACTTTTGCATTTTTGTTTACAAGATTGTTTGCTTGTGTCTGAGAAACGCTTGCATCAAAGTTACTGTTTACATATTCAATAGTGTAATCATCAGCGTTAATTCCGCTTTCTTCAAGACCTTGCATAATTCCGTCATAACAATTGTTAAGTGATGCGTGTGAGCCAAACTGTATAATTCCGATTGTGGGCTTGTCAGAAGCGCTGTCCTTTGAGCCGCAGCCTGCAAATACGACTGCGAGTGATAATGTTAATATTAAAGCGATAATTTTTTTAATGTTTTTCATTGTAATTTCTCCTTAAAATGCATAAATTTTTTGTTCTGTTTTATTAATATTAAAAGTTAAGAGCAAATTTGCCATCGTTTTGTAAGTAAAATCATTAAACATAACCCCTTTGTATAAATAAAAAAATCTTATCCCAAAAATATGGGACAAGATTTGTAATTCCTGCGGTACCACCCAAGTTGTCGTATAACACGACCGCTCATTTCTTGCACTGACATGCAAGCCGAACTGATAACGGGTACGGTCCCCGTCGGCTACTACTCACAAATTTTGCTTTCGGCCGCCCTCATAAGTCCATTCACAATGCTCTCTGCCACGACATTTCCACCATCAGTCGCTCTCTTTTGGTTTTGAGTAAAGTTACTACTCTTAATCACAAGTTTATTTTTTATTAGTATCTATCATATCACCACAGATTTGTTTTGTCAAGTATTTTTTTAAAAGCGATATTAATAAAGATAAAAAGATATCCACAAAAGCGTGGATATCTTTTTTAGACATTAATTAAACAAAATACAACCCATTTTTTTAAAACATTCTATTTTTTCATCTATTGCCGATTCAGGAACTTTAAAATCTTTTGCAATACAAGATTTGCACATAAATTCAGTACTTGCTCGGTTAATAAATTTTTTATGGGCGCCAATGTCAATATTGTTAAGTTCTTTTCCGCATACTATGCAGTTAGCCATTATGCATCTACAACCTTGCAACGGAATAATAATGAATCATAAGCATCAATTTCGGGTGAAACATAAAGACCGTTTTTAGCAGTAATTGTTTCTCCGGTCCATAATTCATGCATTTCAATGGTTTTGCCTGTAGTTTCAGGAAGACCGATTTGCTCAAGATTAAACCAGTTTTGACACTTTTCATCGCAAAAATTGAAAAGTCCGATTGCTATATCACCATTTTCAAGATAGCGAGCATAAATTTTAACTGCATCTTTGTTATGTACAGTATTCAGTTTCATAACCTGACGACAGTCTGCATCCTGATTAATTTTGATTACTTCTTTGTTTGATAAAATTTCAAGAGATTCCTTGCTGATATCTCGTAAATCACAGCCAATCATCAAAGGTGAACCGAATAATGACCAGATAGAAAAATGAGTTTTGTACTGAGTATCATTAAGTTTTTCAAGATTTACAAAGCCCTTGTCATACATACCGACAACAAGCATATCCATATCATTAAAACAACCTGCACCACCATAAGGTAAAATTTTTTCTTGTTGTAAGGTGAGTTTTTTGATTGATTCCCATGAGTTAAAGATATCACCGGTTGAACGCCACATATTAGCGCCTGTTTCTCTTATCCATTTACCGGTATCGTAATATCCCCAGTTACAAGCACTAAACAGAATGTCGCGACCGCAGTTTTTAAGTGCAAGTCCCATACGACGATAAAGATACTTAGCTTCAATCATATCACTTTGATAGCAAAAATCATATTTAAGAAAATCAACACCCCATTCAGCAAATGTCTGAGCATCAATAAACTCGTGATCATAACTTCCGGGATAAAGTGCGCAAGTTAAGGTTCCTGCACAAGAATACATACCGAATTTAAGTCCTTTTGAGTGAACATAATCTGAAACTGATTTCATACCGTTCGGGAATTTTTCAGGATCGGGTACAAGACGACCGTTTTCGTCGCGTTCCTTTTTAGACCAGCAGTCATCAATAACAATATAATCATAACCGCATTCAGCAAGTCCTGAACTTACTAATATGTCAGCACTATCTCGAATTAATTGGTCGTTGATGTCATGTCCAAAAGTGTTCCATGAGTTCCAACCCATAGGTGGTGTGTTTTTAATCATATTTGTTTACCTCAACAATAATATTTCACTTAATTATAACATATATAATTCAAAAAATCAATATAAAAATAAATAAATATTCACTATTGAAAACAATCGTTTTTACTTGTTTAATTCGCTTATAAATTTAATCAAATCATCAAAGTTTCCGTTGTCATAAACAGATATATCTTTGTTGTGTTTGTTAATCAGACAATCGGTTAGTAAAAACACTTTAATTCCGAGTGTTTCGGCTATCATATCCTCGTCAACATCGTTACCGACCATCAAACATTCGCTCGCTTGCAGGTTTATCTTATCTAAAATTTCTTTATAGTATTCAGGATTTGGTTTACAACGACAACTGTTTTCGTATGTAGTATATAACTCAAAGTCGCAACTGTTTAGTCCTGTCCAACTTATTCTTTCTTCAGTGGCAGTTTCGGGAAAAATCGGATTCGTTGCTAAAACAACTCTGAAACCCGATTTCTTTGCTGTGTCAACACATTCTTTGGCTTTTTCATTATACCCGCAAACTCGTTTAACTGATTTGAATTCATTTTCATAAAATTCATCAAAAATAACTTTGTCTTTTAAGGCATTGACACCATATTTATCAGCAAATAAATTCCAAAAAACAGTTTCGTTACTGTTTTCGCTGTTGTTTTTAACCATAGCGTATGTGCCTTCCCAAATCGTTTTAATCAGTTTATCTGATTCATAACCGTAGGGGAGTGCCTTTTTTGCAAGACCTGAAAAATAAGTATTTGCAAATTTGTCTTGATCCATCGGTAACAGTGTTCCGTCCAAGTCGAATAAAATTGCTTTAATCATTATATTTCTCCTTATTATATTCACCATCATATATTAACTTATATTAGTAATAAAGTACCGATTAAATATCGGTACTTTATTATCTGGAGCTGCTGGTCAGAATCGAACTGACAACCTGCTCATTACGAATGAGCTGCTCTGCCATTGAGCCACAACAGCAAATCGATTTTTTTAATTATAACAGATATTTTTTATTTGTGCAACTTTTTTAAAATGAAAATAATATTAAATTTATATCAATTTATCTCTTGACATCGGTACTATGATTTGATATAATACAATAGTATTTTTTAATAAAAAATGCTGGAATAGCTCAGTTGGTAGAGCAGCTCATTCGTAATGAGCAGGTCTTTGGTTGTATTTAAGGATATACACCTTTCCCCCACCATTCCGACAAATCAAAACTCAATATCCGCTGGTG
>JAXJSP010000032.1:0-4229 GCA_036310005.1 Acutalibacteraceae bacterium
TACTTTTCATCGGAAAAACAACTCCTTTGTGCCGATGTTGGGTTTGGTCACTTTACATCTTAGCACATTTGAGTTGTTTTTTCTATTTTTACTGTTACCTATCTATTGTATCATAACAGTTTTTGTAAGAAAATTTTTTTGAGGGCGAGGAGAATTTTTGCGGTTTGCCGGGTTTTATTTTAAATTGTTTGAGTTTTCCTTGAATAAGATATAAATTTCCGCTATAATTTACTTAAACGCAATTAAGATGAGGTAAATTACATTATGAAAGCGATTAAAAAAACTTTATCCTGCATTTTAATATTTATACTGTTATTCTCGCTGACGTCTTGTTCGGAGGTTTCTTCAAAGGCATACATAAGGGTTGCGATGGGCGAAATGCCGACAACCTTTGACCCTCAGATGACTTACAAAGAAGAAGAACTGATGGTTGTAAGAAACTGTTTTGAAGGCTTATTCAGAGCAACCGGCGGAAAAATCGAGAACGCGATATGCAAAAGTTATGAGATATCGAGTGACGGGCTTACTTACACTTTTAATCTCAGAAACGATGCAAAATGGTCAGACGGCAGCGATGTGACTGCTGCTGATTTTGAATTTGCGCTTTTACGCTGTTTATATTCCGAGACTTTAACTCCGGACTGTGAGCAACTTTTTACAATCAAAAACGCCGAAAAATATTATTTGGGTAAGACTGAGAAAGAAAATGTCGGAATCAAGGCAACCGATAAGTACACGCTTGTAATTACTCTTAACACAAAAGATGCGGAATTAATACAAAAACTCAGTTATTCGTTTGCGATGCCCTGCAAAGAGGAGTTCTTTTTAAGCACAAAGGGCAGATATTGTATGGACCGCAAGAGTTCGCTTTTTAACGGACCTTTTGATATGTACGGTTGGGACACTGACTCAAGCACCGTTACCTTGTCAAAAAACGCAGATTATGTCGGAGATTACGCTTGCCTTTGTTCTTATGTAACAATATCCTACGATACAGAACATCTGCAAAGAATTCAAAATGTAAATGACTCGGTTTACGATGTGGCATTAATTGACTGTGCCGACTGCAACAGTGCCGAAAACGCGAACTTAAACTCTGTCGGCGTGAAAAACAAAAGTTGGAACATATTTTTCAACCCTAATTTAGACAACGCGATTTCCGACTCGAAAGTCAGTCTTGCGTTAAAACAGGCGTTGCAAAGTGTGAATTACGAATCGGGACTTCCTACCGGGTTTGAACTGTCTGAGAGCATTATGCCCGATGATATTGTAATAGAACAAAAAGCATTTGCAGAATACAACAACCAGCAAACAAGCAGTACCTATTCATTACAAACCGCAAAAGATACTTTTATAACTGCTTTGCAAAAATATTCAAGCACATTTCCCGATGCGGCTTTGCTGTATGTTGAAAACGACGAAATGAAAAAACTCGCAACTTCAATAGTATCTGTATGGCAAACTCATTTAGGCGCTTACATTAATGTTAAAGGTGTCAGCCAATCGGAAATGTACTCGCTTATGTCGAGTGGTGATTATCAGATGGCATTATGTCCCGTATATGATACAGATTGCTCGGCGAGTGCGTTTATCAATCAGTTTCATTCAAAAAACGAGAATAACATTTATTCGATTAAGGACAGTACATTGGATAAATATATAGACAGTATTGATTATTCATCTCCTCATAAAACCGTTGTGCGCGTTGCCAAGGCGCTTAATTCTAATGACAGAATAATACCTGTTGCACAAAGCAAAGTATATTATGCGGCTGCTAAAAAAGTAACGGGACTTAACGCGGATATGTATCAAGGACACATAGATTTATTTAAACTTAACAAGTAATAAGAGGTGTTTAAATGCCTGAATTTAAAGCAACTATAATGGACCGCTCGGCAGTTGAGAGGGCGCTCAAAAGGATATCGCATCAAATTTTAGAAAAAAACAACGGATGTGATGATATATGCATTGTCGGTATTAAAAGACGCGGAGTGTCTATCGCGAAAACGATTGCAGACGATATTTTTCAGATTGAGGGAAAGCCGGTCAACACAGGTACTCTCGACATTACATTTTACCGCGATGATTTATCCCCTGTTTCGCAGGACCCTGTAATTCAGACATACGATATACCGTTTGATATTATCGGCAAAAAAGTCATACTCGTTGATGATGTTTTATATACCGGAAGAACTGCGCGCGCAGGAATGGATGCTTTGCTTAAATTCGGCAGAGCCGCTTCAATTCAACTTGCTGTACTGATAGACAGAGGGCACAGAGAATTACCTATAAGAGGTGATTTTGTCGGCAAAAATGTGCCTACATCAAAAAGCGAGCGAATATTTGTAAAAATACCTCCGTTTGATGAAGAAACCTGCGTTGAACTTTGGGATGAAGAATAACTGAAAAGGACCTTTTTATGTTAAAAACTACTATGCAAGACACACAACAAAGAACCGCTGCCAAAGAATTTGCGGAATATTGGAGTAAAAGAGGCGATGAAAAAAGCGACTGCCAGTCTTTTTGGCTATCGCTTCTTCGTGATGTTTTAGGCATTACAGAGCCGGAAAAGTATATATTATTTGAAGAAAGAGTAAAACTCGACCACACAAGTTTTATTGACGCTCATATTCCCTCAACGCATGTTCTTATTGAGCAAAAGAAAAAAGGCTTGAATTTACGCAGTCCGATTAAGCAGTCTGACGGTAGCCTGCTCACCCCTTTTCAACAAGCGCAAAGGTATTCTGCGGCTTTACCGTATTCACAGCGCCCACGCTGGATAATCACCTGCAATTTTGAAGAATTTTTGATTTACGATATGGAAAAACCTAACGGTGAGCCGGAAAGTATTATGCTCAAAAATCTTTCAAAAGAGTATTACCGCCTGCAATTCCTTGTGGATAAAGAGGACGAAAATATTAAAAAAGAAATGGAAGTATCCATTAAAGCCGGCGAGTTGGTCGGCGTGCTTTATGATGAAATTTTAAAGCAATATCACAACCCGGAAAATGAGGAAAGTCTTAAAAGCCTTAATAAACTCATTGTCCGTCTTGTTTTCTGTCTTTATGCTGAAGACAGCGGTATTTTCGGCGGTCATAACAAATTTCATAATTACATCAAGTCTTTTTCTGCCCGAGATATGCGTAAGGCTCTTATTGATTTATTCAGAATTCTTGATACTCACCCCGATGACCGCGATTCTTACGAGGACGAGCAACTTCTCGCTTTCCCCTATGTAAACGGTGGGCTGTTTGCGGATGAGAAAATTGAAATTCCGCAGATGAACGATACAGTTCGTGATTTAATCTTACATAATGCAAGTGAGGACTTTGACTGGAGCGATATCAGTCCTACCATATTCGGTGCGGTTTTTGAAAGCACCTTAAACCCCGAAACAAGGCGCTCGGGCGGTATGCACTATACCTCTATTGAAAACATACATAAAGTTATCGACCCTTTGTTTTTGGACGATTTGCGTGCCGAATTTGAAGAAATCAAATCAATTAAAGTGGAAAAAACAAGAAAAACAAAGATTAACGCTTTTTGCGAAAAACTCGGCAGTCTTACTTTTCTTGATCCCGCTTGCGGCTCGGGTAACTTTTTAACCGAAACCTATATTTCACTTCGCCGCCTTGAAAACGAGGCGCTTGATGTAATCAATCAAGGGCAAGTAGAGTTTGATGCACCCAATTTAATCAAAGTATCAATCGGTCAGTTTTACGGAATTGAAATCAACGATTTTGCTGTAACTGTTGCCAAAACAGCACTTTGGATAGCCGAAAGCCAGATGCTTAAAGAAACCGAAGACTTATTGGCTGTCCATTTAGAGTTTTTACCGCTTAAATCTTATGCAAACATTGTAGAGGGTAACGCTTTGCGTATAGATTGGGAAACTGTCGTGCCGAAAGACAAACTCAATTACATTATGGGCAACCCTCCTTTTATTGGTTATTCGTTGCAAACAACAGAACAAAAGCAAGATATGCTCTCAATATATGTTGATGAAAAAGGCAAGCCTTATAAAACCGCCGGAAAGATTGACTATGTTTCAGGTTGGTATTTTAAGGCTGCACAAATGATTGTAAACACAAATATCCGTGTTGCGTTTGTATCGACCAATTCTATTACGCAAGGTGAACAAGTAGCGGCTGTATGGGGACCTCTTTATGACCGGTTCGGTATTCACATTGATTTTGCACACCGCACATTCCGTTGGGATAGTGAGGCAA
>JAXJSP010000033.1:0-65246 GCA_036310005.1 Acutalibacteraceae bacterium
ACTCCCTTTGTAGAAGGAATTTCGTCTTTGAATTTTTCTTCTATTATTACTGCCTTTTTAATACTGCGCGCTACACTTTTAAAAACACCTTCGCAAATGTGATGCGCGTTTTTTCCGTCAAGTTGCTTGATATGGAGCGTGCATTCCGCGTTTCTTACAAAACCGAGCCAGAATTCTTCTGCAAGTTCAACATCAAAATCACCGATTTTCTTTGCCCTGATTTTTGTTTCATAACCTAAATAACTGCGTCCCGAAAAATCAACAGCAGACAAAATCAGCGCTTCGTCCATAGGCAGTATCATATCTCCGTATCGCACAATTCCTTTTTTGTCTTTGAGCGCCTTTTTAAAAGCAAGTCCGAGACAAATGCCTATATCTTCGGTAGTGTGATGATAATCAACTTCGGTATCGCCTTCACATTTAAGCGCAATATCAAACCTTCCGTGCTTTGCAAAAAGAGTCAGCATGTGGTCAAGAAAACCGCAGCCGCTGTTAATGTCACATTCGCCCGTACCGTCAATGTTTAAAGTTAAATTGATTTTTGTCTCGGCAGTATTTCTGCAAATTTCAGCAGTTCTCATTTTTTTCCTCCAGTACTTCTTTCAACTTTTCAATAAATATTTCCATCTGCGCCCTGTCGCCGATTGTAACTCGGTTATAATCGGCAATTTTTTCCTTGTTAAAGTGGCGTACTAAAACACCTTTTTCTTTGAGTTTTAAATAAACCTCTTCACCCGATATGATATCGCTTCTTATAAACAGGAAATTTGCAAAAGAAGAAGTTGTTTCAAAACCTATCTTTTTAAGTTCGCTTACAGTGTATTCCCGATTTTTGATTATTTCTTTGCAGTTGCCTTTTGTGTATTCATCATCCGATAAAACACCAAGCCCCGCCGCCATACTCATACTGTTGATATTATACGGGTTTGTCGAATATTTAACTGTGTTAAGGTCGCGTATCAGTTCACTTGATGCGACACCGAAACCGAGTCTTGCACCGGCCATTGAACGCGATTTTGAAAATGTCTGTGTAACAAGAAGATTATCATACTTATTAACAAGCGGTATCGCACTCTCACCGCCGAAATCAACATACGCTTCATCAATAACAACAATGTTGTCGGGGTTTGTTTTAAGTATCTTTTCAATATCCGATAAAGATATAACCATACCCGTTGGCGCATTCGGGTTTGCAATAAATATATTTTTGTTAATATTCAGGTAATCGTCAATGCTTATTGAAAAATCGTCATTTAACGGTATTTCTTCAAAGGGAACATTGTTAATTTCTGCAAAAACAGGGTAGAACCCGTATGTTATGTCGGGGAATACCGCCTTCGTTTTTTCATCGCAAAAAGCAATAAATGCAAAATTAAGTATCTCATCCGAGCCGTTTGTGACAAGCACCTGAGAGGGACTGACTTTGCACATTTTTGCAATTTCCTCGGTTAATTCTTTGCACTCGGGATCAGGATATAAATTTAATCTCTGTGCCGCTTTTAAAGTCAAATCTAACGCTTTTTTTGAGGGCGGAAAAGGGGACTCGTTTGTGTTGAGTTTAATATACTTCATATCTTTGGGCTGCTCACCCGGAGTATACGGAACAAGATTTTTTCTTCTGTCGCTTAAAAATCTGCTCATTTTCAGTCCTCCAAGCGAACGATTGCACTCTTTGCGTGCGCTGTAAGTCCCTCTTTTGTTGCAAAATAAGCAACATCTTCGCCGACTTTTTCAAGCGCCTGCTTTGTATAATAAGTGTATTGTGTTTTCTTAACAAAATCGTCAACCGACAACGGACTTGAAAACTTTGCAGTACCGCTTGTAGGCAGTGTGTGATTAGGACCGGCAAAATAATCACCCAATGCTTCGGGACAGTTTTTGCCCATGAAAATCGAGCCGGCGTGTTTAATTGAGTCGAGATAATCAAAAGGATTGTCAACGCAAAGTTCAAGATGTTCGGGCGCAATTTCATTTGCAACATCAATAGCAAGTTTTAAATCATCTGCAACAATTATCTTACCGTTATTGTCAATAGACGCCCTTGCAATTTCAGCCCTTTCAAGCAGAGGAATTTGTATTTCAAGTTGCTCTTGTACCTGTTTTGCAAGAGTTATGCTGTCTGTGACCAATACAGCACTTGCAAGTTTGTCGTGTTCTGCCTGAGAGAGCAAGTCTGCCGCAATATGCTTCGGGTTGCAACTTGAGTCCGCAACAATCAGAATTTCACTCGGCCCTGCTATCATATCAATTGATACAACCCCGAAAACCTGTTTTTTGGCCTCGGCAACAAAAGCATTACCCGGACCGACTATCTTATGTACTTTCGGAATACTTTCAGTCCCGTAAGCCAGCGCTGCAACCGCTTGCGCACCGCCGACTTTGAAAATTTTATCTACACCGGCAATTTTTGCAGCCGCAAGGATAACAGGGTTTACTTTTCCGTCGGCATTTGGCGGAGTTACCATTACTACCTCTTTGCATCCGGCAATTTTAGCAGGAATTGAGTCCATTAAAACAGTAGACGGGTATGCCGCTGTACCGCCCGGTACATACAGCCCGACTTTTTCTATCGGTATTACTTTCTGACCTATAACTACACCCTCGGTGTCGTTTATTATAAAACTGTTTCTTTTTTGCTTTTCGTGAAAAGCCGCTATGTTTTCTTTTGCCTTTTTAAGTATACTGATAAACTTGTCATCAACCAATGAGAAAACCTCGTCGATTTCCTCTTCGCTTACGCAAAGTGAAGTAAGTTTTGCTTTATCAAACTTTTCGCAATACTTAAATAATGCTTTGTCACCGTTTTCTCTGACATCGGTTATTATTTTAGCAACAATATCTTCAACATTTTGTACAGGCTCGCTTCTTGAAAATATTTCGCTGCTGTCAACCTCGTTGTATTTTAAAATTCTAATCATTTTTCTTCCTCCACCTGAAGACTGAGTTCGCATTTGAGTTTTTCTATCGCTTCATTTTTAAACTTAAACGAAGTTTTGTTTGAAATTAGTCTTGCGCTTATAGGCACAACGGTTTCTATAACCTCTAAATTGTTCTCTTTAAGAGTAGTGCCGGTTTCAACTATGTCAACTATAACATCGGAAAGCCCTAAAATAGGCGCAATTTCTATTGAACCGTTAAGATGAATTATATCAATATCTCTGCCGCTTAAAGAATAAAAATTCTGAGCGATATTTACAAACTTCGTTGCAACTTTAAGCGTGCGCTGATTATTGTATCTGAAACCCTTTTTAGCGGCAACCGCCATTTTGCACTTGCCTATGTTAAGGTCTAAAAGTTCATATATATCGGGCGAGTATTCCAAAAGTATATCCTTGCCGGCAACACCGACATCGGCAACGCCTCTTTCGACATAAATCGGCACATCGGAAGGCTTAACCCAGAAATACCGCACTCCTGCCTGTTCATTTTCAAATATAAGTTTTCTGTTTTGCTCTTTTATTGACGGACATTCAAAACCCGCTTTTTCAAACATCGCATAAACTTTTTCACCGAGTCTGCCTTTCGGCAGAGCAATGTTAATCATTTTTTTCAACGCTTTCTACCTCACCGTTTTTAAGTCTGATAAGCTGACGGTAGGTTAGCCTATCGGGTACAAATCTCTGCGCACATACGCGCCTGCCCTGTGAAATGAGTTCATCAGTCAGTTTTTTAAGCGAACTTTCATCAGTAGTTTCATCATACAGAATAATTATATCCTGTTCGTAATTTTCGCTTGTTGTGTTTAATGCATCAAGCATATCAAGATATACAGCAAAACCTATCGCTGACGATTTTTTTGACATCTTTTTCATAAGAGAGTCATACTGACCGCCGGATAAAATACTGCCGGGTATTTTTTCAACAAAGCCCTTGAATGTGATTGCGTTATAGTACTTTGTGTCACTTACAACGGAAAAATCAATTTGTATCATATCTCTTATTTCTTTATCGCTAATCAGACTCAATATTTTTTCAAATTGATTGTATGCCTGAACATATTCGGTATCCGCGCTTAAAGATTTAAGTTTCGGTAAAACCGTATCAATGCTTCCGTAAATTGAAATGAGTTTTTTTATAAGTTCCGATTTAGTGCTGTCAATATTATTCTTACTGCATATTTTTTCAAGTTCATGCTCGTTTTTTTCTTCAATGCATTTGATAATTTCACTTTTGAGTTCATCGGTTATATTGTCAAAATCTAAAACCGCCGACAGAATGCCTAAATGAGAAATGCTTAAAACTGAATTTTCGCTGATTTCTTTAAGACTCTTGCAGGCTAAAGATACAACCTCGCTTATGCAGTAATCGTCAACATCGCCTATACACTCAAGTCCTACTTGCATGATTTCTTTGAAATTTTTACTGCCCTTGGATACTCTGTATACATTTTCGTTATAGTAAAGTTTTTCTGCGTATCCTTTTATGTCTTTGCTGTTTTTAATTATTGACAAGGTCACATCCGGCTTTAATGCCATCAGTTTTCCGTTAGTATCGGTAAAAGTTATAACACTGTCACCGATAAGAAAATCTTTGTTTTTTACATATAAATCGTATTCTTCAAACTTTTTCATTTTGTATTGAGAATAACCGTATTTACTGTATAATGAACGTAAAGCAAAAATAGCCTTTTCTTCATATTTGAGTGTTAAATCTGAAATGTTCATTTGTTGTCCTCTTTAAGTTTGTCTATCGCTTTACGATAACCGCCGCTACCGTATTTAAGACATCTGCTGACTCTGCCGATAGTCGCTGTGCTGACACCGACATCCTCCGAAATCTTTTGATAATTTACACCCTCATCAAGTAAAACAGCAGTATCCAATCGCTGCGCTAAATCTTGAATTTCTTTGATAGTGCAAATATCTTCAAAATATTCATAACATTCTTCAACCGTCTCAAGATTTAAAATTGTTTTGAATAATCTGTCAATTGAATCACTACGAAAATTTATCATTATTTCACCTTCTTTAAAATGTGTTTAATATGTTAGCACATTATTGCGCTAAAGTCAAGAAGTTTGCAGTCGTTGTGCTTGCGTTTTCAACATTTTATAAGTTTGTTTTTTGTTTGCTTTTAAAATTTAGTAAAAATCGACAAATAAAAAGACACCCTTGCAAGGGTGTCTTTTATGAAATAAATATCGTGTATATCGCCGATAAAATTTAAGAATTTGCTGAAGATGATGTGTTGTTAGAGTCGGTCGAAGAGGTTAAAGTTGCGTTAAGCGTACCGTACTGTCCGTTTCTGTATACGGTAATTTTAACAGTATCTCCGACTTTTGCGCTTTTAATCGCTTCGGATAAGTCATTATAACTTGAAACACTTGTTGAGTCGATTGCTGTGATAACATCACCGGTCTCGATTCCCGCCTCTTTAGCAGGGGAGTTTTCCGCAACGGAAGAAACATACGCACCGCTCGGGCAACCTAATTGACTAAGCACGCTTGCTGTGTATCTTCTGTCAATTACTACGCCTAAATAAGGAGTGTTGCTTTGGATAGTAGAGCCTCCGTTTGCAATAATATCATCACAAATAGATACTACATCGTCAACTGCTATTGCAAAGCCCATTCCTTCATAACTCTCCGATGCAATTTTAATACTGGGGATACCGATAAGTTCGCCTTCGGCATTTACCAAAGCACCGCCCGAGTTACCCGGGTTGATAGCAGCGTCGGTCTGAATAAGTCCCATAGAATAAGTGTCAATTGTAAGTTCTCTGTTAAGTCCGCTTATATAACCGGCATTAACGCTGCCCATAAATTCAAGTCCGCCGGGTGAACCGAGAGCAACACAAGGCTGACCGACTGTCAAGTTTTCGGCAGAACCTATATTGATTGCCTGCAAACCTTTTTTGTTAATTTTAAGCACCGCAAGGTCATAAGATGAATTATAACCGATTATAGTTGCATCAATAGGCTGTTTTTGGTCCTCATATAAATATACGCTGACATTTCCGCTGTATTTAACCGCATATTCAATAACATGATAATTGGTAATAATATAACCGTCTTCTGTATATATTACACCGGAGCCCGTGCTCGATGAGTCATCTGTAGAATAACCTCCGAACATGGAAAAACTTTGTGTCTTATAAGTTACCGCAATTCCTACAACACTCGGGTTGCAGGCATCGGCAACCGCCTCTACATAGCTGTTATATTCGGTCTTTACGGTGTAGTTTTTGTTTTCACCGACTTGTGACACATCGCTTTGAGCATTATTGTCTGTGCCGGTGAGCGTAATACCCGTTGCAATCAAACTGCTTAAAACAACTGTAATAACAATGCAAACTATTAAAGTAGCAGTAGAAAATTTTGCCTTTGAATTTTTCTCTTTTACCGGTGGTTGCGGTTTGCTCGGCTGCGGATGATAATAATAAGTGTTGGGAGAAGTATCCTGTTGGGCCCTGTATGTGTAAGATGCACCTGTGATTTCTGTCGGCGGTACCGGGCTTAAATCAATAGGTTCACTTTTATTTTCATCATCTGTTTGACCGTTTAAAAAATCTCTCTCATCCATAATTATTCTCCTTTCAAATAAATGGAATTTCTGTTACTGATTTCATTTTACTTTGCAAATTTATTTAATGCAACTGTTAATTTATGAATAGTTCGTTAACAAATTATTTCTTTTTTTTAAAAAATGTAAAGATTTGTAATATTTATATGCAAATCGCTTGAAAAAAATATTTAAAGATACTATAATGTATTATGTGAAACTTGTGTAAAATAATCATATAATTTTATGTAGGTATAGTCAAACAAAAAGGAGGAATCGCAAATTGGATAATCGTTTTGATAATGAGAATTTTGAAGATTTATTTTCGGACAGCAAAGATTTATATTCAAATTCTCAGAATACGCAGGACGAAGAAGATGTTAAAACTTATTCCCCATCAAGATATTCAAAGGAAAAAAATGTAACTTCATCATCGGCAAACGGAAAAACCTTTGCTAAAAGAAAAGTTACGCCTTCATCTGATAAAGAATATATTGACAATAAAATGCAGTTGCCCGATAAGAAAAAATCTAAAGGCAAAAAAGCAGCAGGGAGTATAGGCAGAATTATTCTGACAGTATTTTTAATTTTCGTAATTACCGGATGCATCGTTGCAGGTGCATTTGTAACTTATGTCTTTACCTGCGTTGACGATTCTATTGAATTTGACTTAAATGATTTAAAACTTAATAATTCCTCCAACATATATGTAAAGGACCCCGACTATGACGGTGTTCCCGATGTTACAACAGGCGACGGATGGATGCTGTATCAGAGTCTGTCTAATGAAAAGCGCGAGTGGACAAAAATCGAGGATATATCCATAAATGTCGTAAACGCTTATGTTGCAGCAGAAGACCAGAACTTCTATGAACATAAAGGCGTCAACTGGAAAAGAACAATCGGCGCCTTTGTAAACCTTTTTGTTAAAATTTACGATTCGGAACAGGGCGGCTCCACAATAACTCAACAGCTTGTAAAGAATCTTACAGGCGATGACAGTCACGACAATATGCGTAAATTGCGTGAGATTATGCGCGCAAGAAAGTTAGAAGAACTTTATTCAAAAGATACAATTCTTGAATGTTACCTCAATGTTATCTATCTTGGTAACGGTTGCTATGGAATTGAGGCAGCATCACAGTATTATTTTGATAAACCGAGTTCGGAACTTACCGTAACCGAAGCCGCTGCAATAGCAGCAATTACAAAAGCACCTACTTATTATGATCCGTTTGAGTATCCGGAGGATAATAAGGACAGAAGAAATTGGATTTTGCGCCAGGAATATGAACTAGGCAAAATTTCACAAGAAGAGTATCAAAAAGGTTGCGAGGAAGAACTTGAGTTTATAGGCTCTAAATCTGAAAGCAATAAAAATAAAAGTATTTATTCATATTTTACAGATGCTGTTTACGAACAGGTCGTAGATGACCTTATGGAAGAATACGGTTATGCCGAAAGTTATGCGGAAAATATCTTGAAAAGCGGCGGACTGAATATTTATTCAACTTGCGATACAAGAATTCAAAGCATAATGGAAGAAGAATTTTTGGATGACGATAACTTTGCCTTAGTATACGGTACAAAGCAAAAAGCACAAAGCGCTATGACAATTATGGACTATTCGGGCAATATTGTCGGAATTGTCGGAGGCAGAGGCGAAAAGGAAACATCCTTAGGCCTTAACCGTGCTACCATGTCACCAAGACAGCCCGGTTCAACCATGAAACCTCTCGGTGTTTATGCTCTCGGCATTGATACCAATGTTATTACCTATTCAACAAAAATTTCAAACTCCGCACTCACAATCGGCGGTACTACATTCAGAAACTACGGTTATAATACAACAGGCCCGGTAACAGTTCAGCACGCGGTTGAAGTTTCTTACAACTTACCGCCTATTCGTATTCTTCATAACAAAATAGGTTATCATAATTCGTTTGTTTTCTGTACAGAAAAATTAGGACTAAAACACCTTGTTGAAGATAGTGACGAAAATGCAAACTTGGCAGTCGGCGGCTTGACTTACGGTTTAACCTCGGTTGAGTCAACTGCGGCTTATGCTATATTCGGCAACGGAGGTAAATATTACGAGCCGACAACCTATACACAAGTGCTCGACTCAAAAGGCGAAATCGTATTGGCATACGATACAGAGCCTATTCAGGCAATAAGCGAAGAATCGGCAACTATTATGAACAGAATTTTGCGTACGGTAGTTTACGGTTCAAGCGCTACCGCAAGTTATGCAGATTTCGGCGACTTTACCGTGTTTGCAAAAACAGGTACAACAACAGACAATAAAGACCGTTGGTTTGCGGGCGGCACACCTTATTATGTATCATCGGTTTGGTTTGGATGTGATGAGCCTTTTGCTATGAACAGCCTGTCAACAGGTACTAACCCGGCGCTTTTAGTATGGCGCGCAGTAATGCAAAGAGTTCACGAAGGACTTGACAGCGATAAAGATTATGTTATGAGCGATGATGTCAAAACAGGAACATACTGCGCAATATCCGGTAAACTTAAAGGTGCCGATTGTCCTGCAGGCGGCACAGGATATTACAAGTCAGATTACAGTCCTGTTTGCAACGGAAAAAGCGACCATATTATAGACGATGTTGACGAGGAAGACTCATCACTTGAATCTTCAAGCGAAGATTCAACAGGTACTTCAAGTACAACTTCAAAAACACAAAGCAAAACTTCATCACAGTCATCAAGTTCGTCTAAACCGTCGAGTCAGTCAAAACCGACACCTTCATCAAGTAACGCGACTGTCTCAAAACCGACATCGTCTGCCGAACAGTCAAGTAATATTGCAGTATCATCACAGCCTGCAAGTTCACAGGAACCCGAGCCGGTTATAAGCGAAACACCGTTGAGTTCTGCACCCGAGAGTGTAGCACCTCCTGAAGAAAGCAGTGAACCTGAACCGCCTGTATCCGAAGATACCTCGCAGACAGGCGGAGGACCGGTGCTCGGCTGATTATAAAATGAAAAAAACTATGAAGAAAATTCTTCATAGTTTTTTTTATTATGCTTATATTCTTTTTAATATAGCGCCTTACTCTAAAAAGCCTTGTTCGGTTATAAGGTTTATAAACTTTTCAACGCCTTTTGCGGCAGTATCATCATCAATATTATATTCGTCTTTGAGGGCTTTGATAAGAGCGTCTTTGTCACTTTGCTTGCTTTCAATTTCACTCCACAAAAAAGCAGAAGTATCATTGAGTATTATTACTCCGCTGTATTTTTTAGCCTCCTCACCGTATACCATAACAATATTTTCGCCTGCGGCTTTTCTAAGTTTAAAACTCGATTTGATTTTCATAAACTCAACTCCTAAAACTTGTAATCACGATGCTTTTTGCAAAGCACAATAATTATTATAAATAATGTCAGCGAAATTACAGCAAGTGCAACTATCGCTATAATCGCATATAAACTGAAACTTTCATCCGCATTGTCGTGAATCTCAACTGTTTCAACTATGTTTAAAAAACGCTGTAATGTGTTTTCGGTTGAATGATATAAGTACAGTCCGGCAGAATATTCATCGGCTATTCCGTAAATCAGATAATAGTTTTTATACTGTTCATCACTGCTTTTCCATGCTTTATAACTTTCGTTGTTAATGCTTATTACCGTTTCGGTAAATCCGTCCGGTACCGCAACCTCGGTAGGCTTGTCTAATACGGTGAGATTTAGTTTCGCGGACGAGAGGACCGAATATTTGTAAAATTCTTTTGCAGCATCGTTATAAACATAAAATGCACATTCGCCGCTGTCGTCTTGTAAATAAAACAAAGTTAAATCGGTATTCTCGTTGCGCGCTGCGTTACATTCAACATTTCCGTAATACTGGGTTGTAAGCGAAAAGCCCTTAGGTATCAGTTCTTTGTCAAAATCATTAACGATAGTATATGACTTACTGCCGATTTTTACAACCAAATCTTCATCAGCGTTTGATGGCGTTTCGCTTTCCGACTCACTGTATGTATCACTTTTAGTGTCTTCGCTTGATACACTTTTTTCTTCCTCTCGATACACGGTAATGCTGTACTCTTTTGTTGTATCTCCGTTTGCGGCGGTAACGGTTATAACTCTTTTATTTTCGCCGACTTGCAAATAATCGTCACCGGAAATTTCAACCTTCGCGTCATCGTCTTGCGCTATTGCCGAAACTACAACTTCATCAGTCGAGTTAGCAACATATACTTTGTAATCTGATGTATTTGCCGAAAAAGAAGGGGAGAGCGAGCCCGCCGATAATGAAATTGAATGTAAATTTGCATTGTCCGACAGGTCTTCATTAATTACGGTTAAAAGGTCGCTCGACTCGGTACAACTCATATAGTTTTCTTCTGTGTCGGTAACCTCGTTTGGCGAAAATGAAAAATATGTACTGCCTGTACCTATCGCCCTGAAAGTCATTACAATAAGCATATTGCTGTCGGTGTTGGTAGCATCGTATGCAGATAATCTTAATGTTCCGTCGGACCCGTTCGCGTTTTCGGAAGACACAAATTCAACAACATCCTGATGATAGGTCAAAATACCGTCAACACTTCCTACATTAGCACCTTGTCCGACAACATTAACGCTGATAGTTACCGTATCGCCGATATTGATTTTTGTATCGGATATTAAAATATAACTTTTAGCCGATAATTCCGCGCCGGCAGGAATAATAAGCGTCGCAGCAAGTATTATAATTGCCAAAACAGTACAAATTACAGATTTAATTTTCATTTTAATCTCCTTTAAGGTACAAGTTTTGCAGTGCCCAATATATGTCGTTGTCCTTTTAATAAGTCTGATGCGGTGATGTGAACTTTCGCATCAGGATCATTTTTATAAGTCTTGTTTATGTCAGCAGCCCAGTAATATGCACCGGTCAGTTTTGCGCTGCCTAATATGTGCCTTTGCCCTTTAAGCAAATCAAGCGCGGTAATTCGTCCGTCACCGTTAATATCACCGAGTACTATTAATTTATATGTTTTCTTTAAATCAGAGCCCGAATACAGCCTGACTTCATATCCGGTACCGACAATTCCGTTTTTCACTTGGCTGTCGCCCGAGTATACCTTTACTGTATACGGAGAATTTAATTTTTTAATAAAATCGCTGAGTGAAGTTTGTTCTTCTATACCCGAAATATATGTCGAGCCTACCGAATATGCGGTTTTATTCTGCTCGGTCGCTTCTTCGTCGGCAATTTCGTTTTCGTTCGGATACGGTCGGTAAACATTCACCGTGTATATCCTCTCAACTCCCGTTTGCGCGGTACATATTATATTAAACTTGTTTGATCCGTACTGCAAATTCTTTTTTCCTCTGCCGGAAAATGTAGCGGAAGAATCATAAGCGGTGGCAAGTATGTTCACACTGTCGCAGTCTTCTTCAACTACTGCTTTGTATGAGTAATTGTATTTGTTAAAACTTTCCGTAAACGAATAACCGCTTATCCATAACTTTTTAACTACATTGTTATTACTGCCTTCCGCAGACGGCTTTTTACAAACGTTAGTCGGTAACGAGGAATAAATAGGAATACTGAAAACCAACGCACTGTTGATTAATTCGTTACTGTATCCGCTCTTTTGCGATTTTGATTCGTTAAGCGGCGCCATTACATTCGTCATATATTCATGAGTAAACGGATGCTCCGTAACTACATTGAACTTTTCAAAATATATGGTGTTTTGCCCGTTATTTATGTAGTTTTCTCCTAAAAACTGTCCGCCGCCGAGTATTGATTTATAAGCAGTGTTCCAGGGCCTCGAATAAGAACCCGCGGTTTTTGCATATATAGCACCGTTTGTAATTGCATCCCTGCCGCTGTGAGCGTAAGCGTTTATGTTAAAAAAGTTGTAGTAATTTTCATAACCGGGCGTGTCACCCCTGCCGAGCGAGTTGCCGGTGGTACCTTGCTCTTGCCGCATTCTTGATGCTAAATGATATGCGCTAACCCCCGATTTTTGTGCCGCCAGTAAAACACTCGCGGAATATTTTTCCATAAAAGTACCCGATAAAATGTTTTTAACATTTTCTTCGGTTTGCGTGCTTGAATAGGAAAGATTTTCCATGGCAAAAATATATGTAGTGCTTGATAAATAGTTTCTCGGGTCAATGCAGTATTCAATCGCCTGTTTTGAAGCGGTAATCCAACCGCCCGAGTCGTATACCACAAATTCTTTGGTAGTGAAATTGTAGTTTCCTTGCTCATAAGATTTCCATACATCAGAGTAGTATGAGTTTTCTACACAGTTTTGACCGGGTGAACTTTCATTTTCAATTACATACTCAAAGCTAAACCCTGTCTTGACACCTACAAATTTCCACTTGGGGTAAACGGCGTGCAATCTGCGTAAATATTTTCTGTATTCACTGTTAAAGCCTTGCTGACTCATCTGCTTTTCAAAATCGGCATCATAATAAACATAATAAAATTGCGCAAAGTCATGCCGACAGTAGCCCTTTGTTCCGTCAGGCAGAGTAAGGTAATACCAATAAACACCGTTTACATCTTTTTTCTTTGTGTGGTACTGCGCTATAACACCGGCAGAGGGGAGAGTAACAATAATGTCGTATGATGTGCCGGGACCTTTTCTGATATTAAGCTCGGATGCAGTAGTCACCGCGATGCCTTCAACTATATCATTGTCCTGATAAGCATCGGCAGTTATCGTATCTGAAAAAATCAAAACCGATAACATAACTGAAAAAGAAAGTACAAAAGATATAAGTCCTTTCAATCATACACCTCCCTTAACACAATATTATAATAATTATATAATAGCGGCGAAAAAATGTCAATATTGTAACTTTTTGCAAAGCGATGTCAAATTGAGGAAAAAATTAAAAATATACAAAAATAATTGTTGACAACCCTTGACATTAGTGATAGTATTATAGAATGTATAAAAATGGGCGCTTTTGCACTTTACGGAACAAAAAATCAGCAATATTTTAAAGTTACCTAAAGGTAAAAGTAACCGGTTTAGAAACTGTCAAAGGCAGTTAATATAAGAAGGAGTGATTAAAGCCAATGGTGAAAGTTAAAGATGTCCGCCTCGGCAACAATGTCCGCAAGAGTTTTTCAAAAATCAATGAAGTTTTGGACTTGCCAAATCTTATTGAAATTCAAAAGAACTCTTATGAATGGTTCCTTACAAAGGGACTCAGAGAGGTTTTTGACGACATGTCTTCCATCACCGATTATTCGGGTAATCTTGTTCTCAGTTTTATTGATTATAAATTAGAGGACAAACCGAAGTATTCTGTCACAGAATGTAAACAACGTGACACAACATACGCTGCACCGATGAGAGTCAAAGCACAACTTCTCAATAAGGAAACAGGCGAAATTAAAGAAAGTGAAGTGTTTATCGGCGATTTTCCGTTGATGACTGAATCGGGTACATTTGTAATCAATGGTGCAGAACGAGTTATTGTATCACAACTTGTACGTTCTCCGGGTGTTTATTTTGATATGGAAGTTGACAAGTCAGGCAGAAAACTTTTCTCGTCAACAATCATTCCTAACAGAGGCGCATGGTTAGAATGTGAAACCGACCAAAGCGAAGTACTCTATGTAAGAATTGATAAAAACAGAAAAATTCCTCTTTCGGTATTTATTCGTTCGCTCGGTGTATTCACTCGCACCGATATGACAAACGAAGAAATGGTTGAACTGCTTGGTGAAGATTCAAGACTTAATAATACTTTCGAGAAAGATACCACAACTAATGTTGAGGAAGCCTTGCTTGAAGTATATAAGAAACTTCGTCCGGGCGAACCGTTTACAAAAGAGGGTGCTGCCGCACATATTTATAACCTTTTCTTTGATCCGCACAGATATGATATGTCAAATGTCGGACGCTATAAATATAATAAGAAATTATGTCTTTCGGCACGCTTGGCAGATAAGAAATTAGCCCGCCCCGTTGTAAATCCCGCTACCGGCGAAATTTTAGCGGAAGCAGGCGAGGTAGTTTCTAAGGACAAGGCGATTGAACTTGAAAACGCAGGCGTTAAAGAGGCTTATGTAACCGTTACAGAAAACGACGGTACATCTTACGAGGTTAAGATTCTCTCTAACAATATGGTTGACCTTAAAAACTTCGTAAGCGAAGATGTATATAATGCAGTTAAAGAAAACATCAAAGAGCGCGTTTGCTATTCGGTAATTACCGAAATATCAGAGCAAGAGTTAAGCGACGAAGAATTAATCGAAACCTTGCTTGAGCGTTCAGGTGAACTTTGCCCCAATAATATCACTTTAGACGACATTTTCGCGTCAATGAACTATTTTATCGGCTTGACTAAAGAAATCGGATGCACCGACGACATTGACCATTTAGGCAACCGTCGTATTCGTTGCGTCGGCGAACTTTTGCAAAATCAGTTCAGAATCGGTTTTGCAAGAATGGAAAGAGTTATCCGCGAAAAAATGTCTTTGCAAAATCAGGACACGGATGTTATTACTCCGCAGAGTTTAATCAACATTCGTCCTGTCGTTGCCGCAATTAAAGAATTTTTCGGTTCTTCTCCGTTATCACAGTTTATGGACCAGACAAACCCGCTTTCCGAATTGACTCATAAGCGCCGCTTGTCAGCACTCGGACCGGGCGGTCTTTCAAGAGACCGTGCAGGATTTGAAGTTCGTGACGTTCACTACACACATTACGGTCGTATGTGTCCTATTGAAACACCTGAAGGACCTAACATCGGTCTTATTTCATATCTTGCTACTTATGCTCGCATTAACGAGTATGGCTTCATTGAAGCACCTTTCAGAAAGGTAGATAAAGAAAATCAGCGAGTATTGGACGAAGTAGTCTATATGACTGCGGACTGCGAAGATGATTACATTGTTGCACAGGCAAATACTCCGCTTGATGAGGAAGGCAGATTTAAAAGAGATACCGTAACCGCAAGATACCGCGACGAGTTCGTTGAGGTTAAAAACGACGAAGTTGACTTTATGGACGTATCGCCTAAGATGGTAGTATCCGTTGCAACAGCCATGATTCCGTTCCTTGAAAACGACGATACAAACCGTGCGTTAATGGGCTCTAACATGCAAAAACAGGCAGTACCGCTGCTTAAAACCGAATCTCCTATTGTAGGTACAGGTATGGAGTACCAGGCGGCTGTTGACTCAGGCGTAGTTGTTCTTGCCAAACGCGCAGGTACAGTTGTTTCATCAAGCGCTGATGTAATTGAAATTCAAGCAGACGAAAACGGAGAAATTGATAAATATGAACTTATCAAATTCCTGCGTTCTAACCATACAACCTGTATTAACCAGAAACCTATCGTAGATGTAGGCCAGCACGTGCTTGCTAAAGAAGTTATCGCAGACGGTCCTGCTACCTGCAACGGTGAAATTTCATTAGGTAAAAATGCTCTTATCGGATTTATGACTTGGGAAGGTTATAACTACGAGGACGCGGTATTATTAAATGAAAGAGTTGTAAGAGAAGATGTGTTCACTTCGGTCCACATCGAGGAATATGAACTTGAATCAAGAGATACAAAACTCGGACCGGAAGATATTACCCGCGACATTCCGAACGTTGGTGAAGATGCCCTAAAAGACCTTGATGAAAGAGGTATTATCCGCATCGGTGCCGAGGTTAGAGCAGGCGATATACTTGTAGGTAAGGTAACTCCTAAGGGAGAAACCGAACTTACAGCCGAAGAAAGACTCTTAAGAGCAATTTTCGGTGAAAAGGCAAGAGAAGTAAGAGATACTTCACTCAGAGTACCTCACGGTGAATACGGTACCGTAATTGATGTAAATGTATTCACAAGAGAAAATTCAAGCGAATTAAGCCCCGGAGTAAACTGCGTAGTTCGTTGCTATATTGCTCAAAAGAGAAAGATTTCAGTCGGCGATAAAATGGCAGGCCGACACGGTAATAAGGGTGTCGTATCAAGAATTTTACCGCAGGAAGATATGCCTTTCTTGCCGGACGGAAGACCTCTTGATATCGTGTTGAACCCGCTCGGCGTTCCTTCCCGTATGAATATCGGACAGGTACTTGAAGTACATCTCGGTATGGCGGCAAAGGCGCTCGGCTGGAAAGTCTGCACTCCTGTATTTGACGGTGCGCACGAACAGGATATCAGAGAAATGTTTAAAATGGCAGGTATGCGTGAAGACGGTAAAACAGAACTTTACGACGGAAGAACAGGTGAAAAGTTCGATAACCCCGTAACAGTCGGATATATGTATTACCTTAAATTGCATCACCTTGTTGACGATAAGATTCATGCCCGTTCAACAGGACCTTACTCACTTGTGACACAACAGCCTCTCGGCGGTAAGGCACAGTTCGGCGGTCAGCGTTTCGGTGAGATGGAAGTTTGGGCGCTCGAAGCATACGGTGCCGCTTACACCTTGCAGGAAATTCTTACAATTAAATCGGACGATGTCGTAGGTCGTGTTAAAACTTATGAGGCAATCGTCAAAGGACAAAATGTTCCTAAACCGGGTATTCCGGAATCATTCAGAGTACTTGTAAAAGAACTTCAGTCTCTCGGCCTTGATATTAAAGTGCTTGATAAATACAACGAAGAAATCGACTTAAAGCAAAACTTTGATGACGATTATCTGCTTGTAAAAGCACCAGAAAACGATGCTGAGTTTAAAGAAGAAACAGTAGCAGATAACCTTGACGGTTTCGGTCTTGAAGATGAGAACGGTGAGGCTATTGAAGAAATAATAGACGATGAATATCAAAATGATGAATATTTAGATTATGATGTTCAAGATGATTATGATGCACAATAAGGAGGAGTAAACAATGGAATTTAATGAATTTGAATCTATAAAAATTGGTCTTGCTTCCCCTGAACAGATTAGGTCTTGGTCATACGGTGAAGTCACAAAACCCGAAACAATCAACTACCGTACTTTAAAACCGGAGCGTGACGGTCTTTACTGCGAACGCATTTTCGGACCTCAAAAGGACTGGGAATGTCACTGCGGTAAATATAAACGCATTCGTTTTAAAGGTAAAGTGTGCGAAAGATGCGGTGTTGAAGTAACACGCGCAAAAGTGCGCAGAGAAAGAATGGGTTCTATTGAACTTGCAGCCCCCGTTTCACACATTTGGTATTACAAAACAATTCCCTCAAGAATGGGACTCATTCTTGATGTTACCCCAAGAGTATTAGAACAGGTACTTTACTTTACTTCATATATCGTAATCGATCCGGGCTCAACCCCGCTTGAGAAAAAACAACTTTTAAGCGAAACCGAGTACAGAGATTATAAAGAAAAATATGAAGACGATTTCAGAGCAGGTATGGGCGCTGAAGCCATTCAAGAACTGCTCGCTGAAATTGATATTGACGCACTCTGTGCTGAACTTAAAGAAGCATTAGAAGACGCAAACGGACAAAAAAGAGTTCGCTTGCTGAAAAGACTTGAAGTTGCAGACGCTTTCCGTATTTCCGGTAATCGCCCTGAGTGGATGATTATGAACGTAATTCCTGTAATTCCGCCGGATTTACGCCCGATGGTACAACTTGACGGCGGCAGATTTGCCACTTCGGACTTAAACGACCTTTACAGACGCGTTATTAACCGTAATAACCGCCTTAAAAGACTTTTGGAACTCGGCGCTCCCGATATTATCGTCAGAAATGAAAAGCGTATGCTCCAGGAAGCAGTAGACGCACTTATCGACAACGGAAGACGCGGCAGAGTAGTTACAGGTCCTAATAACCGCGCTTTGAAATCACTTTCCGATATGCTTAAAGGTAAGCAGGGACGTTTCCGTCAGAACTTACTCGGTAAGCGTGTCGATTATTCGGGGCGTTCGGTTATCGTAGTAGGTCCTGAACTTAAAATGTACCAATGCGGTTTGCCGAAAGAAATGGCAATTGAACTTTTCAAACCTTTTGTTATGAAGCGTTTGGTAGAAACAAAGGTTGCTACCAATATCAAAACTGCCCGTAAAATGGTAGAAAGACTTCGCGACGAGGTCTGGGATGCTCTTGAAGTTGTTATCAAAGAACATCCGGTTCTTTTAAACCGTGCGCCTACACTTCACAGACTCGGTATTCAGGCGTTTGAGCCTGTCTTGGTAGAAGGCAGAGCAATTAAACTTCATCCGCTTGTTTGTACAGCCTACAATGCCGACTTCGACGGTGACCAGATGGCAGTACACGTACCTCTCTCTGCAGAGGCACAGGCAGAAGCAAGATTTTTAATGCTCGCTGCAAACAACCTTCTTAAACCTTCGGACGGAAAACCTGTCTGCGTTCCTACACAGGATATGATTTTAGGTTCTTACTACTTAACTCTCGTTAAGTTTGATGAGCCCGGTGTCGGAAAAGTCTTTAGAAATAAAGAAGAAGCAATCATGGCTTATGACAGTAAATCTGTCGGCTTACATTCACCTATTAAAGTCAGAATGACAGGCGAAGTAAACGGACGCACTGTATCAAGAATTATTGATTGTACAGTAGGTTTCCTTATTTTCAATGAGTCTATCCCGCAAGATTTAGGTTTTGTCAGCAGAGAGGAAGGACATGAATTTGACCTCGAAATCTGCTTTAAAAAGTCAAATCCCGAAAAAGCAAACATTGAATGTGAAGAAGATGTTATTCAGAACAAAGTCGGCAAAAAGGTGCTCGGTAAAATTATTGATAAATGCATTAAAAAGCACGGTACTTCAGAGTCGGCAATAGTTCTTGATATGATTAAAGAAAAAGGTTATAAGTACTCTACTAAGGGTGCTATTACCGTTGCAGTCTGCGATGCTATTATTCCGCCTCAGAAGGCTGAATATATCGAACAGGCAGAGGCTACAATCAATGTAATCAATGACAATTTCGAACAAGGTCTTTTAACTAATGAAGAAAGATATAATTTAGTTATCAAAGCCTGGAACGAGGCAACCGATAAGGTTTCCGATGCACTTCAGGTAAACCTTGATGATTACAACCCGATTTATATGATGGCTGACTCAGGCGCGCGCGGTTCTATGAACCAGATTCGTCAGTTAGCAGGTATGCGTGGTCTTATTGCCAATACCTCGGGCAGAACAATCGAAGTTCCGATTCGTTCTAATTACCGTGAAGGACTTAACGTACTTGAGTACTTTATTTCTTCTCGCGGTGCGAGAAAAGGTCTTGCGGATACAGCACTCAGAACCGCTGACTCAGGTTATCTTACAAGAAGACTTGTCGATGTATCACAGGATGTCATCATCCGTGAGGATGACTGCCATACAACCGAAGGCTTGACAGTTTCCGACATTTATGAAGGTAAACAACTTATTGAGCCTATCAGTGAAAGACTTCTCGGCAGATATCTGCTCGAGCCTGTTAAGGATGAAAACGGAAATATTATTGTCGATGTTGATAAGATGATGACCGATGAAGATGCGGAAGCAATCATTAATGCCGGCATCAAAGAGGTTAAAATTCGTTCAATTCTCGGATGTAAAGCAAGTCACGGCGTTTGCCGTAAATGTTACGGTTCTAACCTTTCAAACGGTTTGCCCGTTACAATCGGCGAAGCAGTCGGTATTATTGCCGCTCAGTCAATCGGTGAGCCGGGTACACAGCTTACAATGAGAACATTCCATACCGGCGGTATCGCAAACGCAGAAGATATTACCCAAGGTTTGCCGCGTGTCGAAGAATTATTTGAAGCACGCAGACCGAAGAGATTCTGCTTCTTGAGTGAAATTGACGGTATTGTCAGACTTGATGAGTCAAAGCGTTACAGAGAAATCTATGTTGTAAATCAAGACGGAGAAGAAAAGAAATATTCAATTCCGTTCGGTTACAGAATTATTGTCGAGGAAGGCGATAAGGTAAGCAAGGGCGACAAACTCACAGAGGGTACAATCGCTCCTCAGGACTTACTTTTAGTAAAGGGCGGCAGCGCTGTTCAGGACTATATTATCAAAGAAGTACAGTCAACTTACCGCTCACAAGGTGTTGATATCAACGATAAACATATCGAGGTTATCGTTCACCAGATGATGAGAAACTTAAAGGTAACCGATCCGGGCGATACAGACTTGATTTTAGACCAGGTTGTAGAACGCGGTGCTTTCTATGAAGCAAATGCTGTTGTCGAAGAAAGAATTGCCGCAGGCGAAGAAGGACTTAAACTCGCACAGTGCGAACCTACTTTGCTCGGTATTACAAAGGCATCTCTTGCTACCGATTCATTCTTGTCGGCTGCATCATTCCAGGAAACAACAAGAGTATTAACCGATGCCGCTATTAAAGGTAAGGTTGACCAGTTGTTCGGCCTTAAAGAAAATGTTATTATCGGTAAACTCGTTCCTGCAGGTACAGGTCTTAAAATGTACTCACAGGCTGATGAACAAGAGGATAACGTTTATGCAGATATTGCAGCAGATGATATTGTTGCAGACAGCGAAAATTTAGCATAGTAAAGTAAAATTGAGCCCCAAAGTGTAAAAATAAACACTTTGGGGCGATTTTATGCCTGTAAATCAATATTTTCTCTTGACAAAAACATATATTTAGTGATATGATTTAGTTTGTCTGGGTATGATTATATTTAGACTTATACTTTTAAAATTTGAGAGAGGAGGAATATAATGCCAACATTTAACCAGTTAGTTCGCACAGGAAGAGAAACTTCAGTTAAAAAACCGACAGCACCTGCACTTTTAAAGAGCTTAAACTCTAAAAAGCACGTTTTAAATGACCATGCTTCACCACAAAAGCGCGGCGTTTGCACAAAGGTTACAACATCTACTCCTAAGAAACCTAACTCAGCGCTCAGAAAAGTAGCAAGAGTTCGTCTTTCAAACGGAATTGAAGTATCATCATACATTCCCGGTGTAGGACATAACCTTCAAGAGCACTCTGTTGTTCTTATTCGCGGCGGCCGTGTAAAAGACTTACCCGGTGTGCGTTATCACATCGTAAGAGGAACACTCGATACACAGGGCGTTGAGGGAAGAATGCAGGCTCGCTCAAAGTACGGTGCTAAGAGACCGAAAGCATCTAAAAAGTAATTTAAGTTAATTACTGCTGCAAAAATTCAAGTTCAAGCAGCGGCGTATATATATTGTATGCCTTTGCTTGGCCAACGGGTTGAAAGAATTACCCGAGTACCAATGATATCATTTATGTGAAGGAGGGAAGCGACATGCCAAGAAGAGGCTATGTTGCAAAACGTGATGTTTTGCCTGATCCGCTTTATAATTCAAAACTCGTAACCCGTCTTATCAACAATGTAATGCTCGACGGTAAAAAGGGTGTAGCCCAGAAAATCGTATATGAAGCATTCGACATTATTAAAGAAAAGACCGGTAAAGAGCCTTTAGAAGTATTCGAGGCTGCTATGGAAAATGTAATGCCACAACTCGAAGTAAAGGCGCGCAGAGTAGGCGGTTCAACTTATCAGGTACCTATGGAGGTTCGTCCGGAAAGAAAACAAACTTTAGGTTTGAGATGGATTACCTCTTATAGCCGCGGACGTTCGGAAAGAACAATGAAAGAGCGTCTTGCAGGAGAAATTCTTGATGCTACCAACGAACTCGGCGGTGCATTCAAGAAGCGTGAAGAAACACACAGAATGGCAGAGGCAAACAAGGCTTTTGCTCATTACAGATGGTAATTACAAGAAATCTATGACTAAATACGCATAAAAGGTATGCGTAACGGAGGAAAAAATGCCAAGAAAAGTATCTCTTGAAATGACAAGAAATATTGGTATCATGGCTCACATTGACGCCGGTAAAACAACAACAACAGAAAGAATTTTGTTTTACACAGGTATCAACCATAAGATAGGCGAAACCCACGACGGTGCAGCAACTATGGACTGGATGGCACAAGAGCAGGAAAGAGGTATTACAATTACTTCGGCTGCTACAACTTGCTTCTGGAAAGACCATCGTATCAATATTATCGACACTCCCGGCCACGTAGATTTTACTGTTGAAGTACAGCGTTCACTCCGCGTACTTGACGGTTCAGTTACAGTCCTTTGCGCAAAGGGCGGTGTCGAGCCTCAGTCTGAAACTGTTTGGAGACAGGCTGATGAATACCATGTACCACGAATGATTTATGTCAATAAAATGGACATAATGGGTGCAGATTTTTACAATGTTTTAAATATGATTAAGGAAAGATTTAACTGTAATGCTGTTCCGATTCAGTTACCTATCGGTAGCGAGGACACATTCAAGGGAATCGTTGACTTAATCAATAATGATGCCGAGATTTATTATGATGACCTCGGTAAAGATGTACGCAGAGAGCCTATTCCCGATGATATGAAGGAACTCGCAGAGAAATACCGTACAGCCCTCATCGAAGCAGTTGTTGAACAGGACGAGGAGTTAATGGAAAAATATTTCGAAGGCGTTGAACTGACTGTCGAGGAAATCAAAAAGGTTATCCGTAAGGCAACTATCGCTACCGAAATGGTACCAGTTTGCTGCGGTACTTCTTACAGAAATAAAGGTGTACAGCCTTTGCTTGATGCAATTGTTGACTTTATGCCGGCTCCTACCGATATTGAAGCAATCAAAGGCGTTAATCCGGATACTGAAGAAGACGAAGTAAGACATTCATCCGATTCAGAGCCGTTTTCGGCACTTGCATTCAAAATTGCAACCGACCCGTTTGTAGGTAAGATTTGTTACTTCCGTGTATATTCAGGTTCGGTTAATGCAGGAGACTCTGTATACAACTCGGTAAAAGACAGTAAAGAAAGAATGGGCAGAATTCTTCAGATGCACGCAAATCACCGTGAAGATATTGAAACCTGCTATGCCGGTGATATCGCAGCCGCAGTAGGTCTTAAAAATACTACAACAGGTGATACACTCTGCGATGAAAAACACCCTGTAATTCTTGAATCAATGAACTTCCCTGAACCTGTTATCCGTGTTGCTATCGAGCCTAAAACTAAAGCAGGTCAGGAAAAAATGGGACTTGCTCTTGCAAAACTTGCAGAAGAAGACCCGACCTTTAAGTGCTATACCGATGAAGAAACAGGACAGACAATTATTGCCGGAATGGGCGAATTGCACCTTGAAATCATCGTTGACAGACTTTTACGCGAATTTAAAGTTGAAGCAAATGTAGGCGCTCCTCAGGTTGCTTATAAAGAAACTATTCGCAAGAAAGTTGACCACGAAACCAAGTATAAAAGACAGTCAGGCGGTTCAGGTCAATACGGTCATGTTAAGATTATCGTTGAGCCTAATGAATCGGGCAAAGGCTACGAGTTTATTAACTCTGTAACCGGCGGTTCAATTCCTAAGGAATTTATCCCGGCTGTTGATACAGGTGTCAAGGGCGCTATGCAGGCAGGCGTGCTTGCGGGCTATCCTGTAGTCGATGTTAAGGTAACACTTTATGACGGTTCTTACCACGAAGTCGACTCATCAGAAATGGCATTCAAAATTGCCGGTTCTATGGCTTTCAAAGAGGCTTGCAGAATTGCAGATCCGGTAATATTAGAGCCTATAATGAAGGTTACGGTAATTGTGCCTGAAGAATATATGGGCGATGTAATCGGCGACTTGAACTCACGCCGCGGCGAAATTCAAGGCTTCGAGGACAGAACAGGTGCTAAGCAGATTAATGCAAGAGTTCCGCTTTCAGACATGTTCGGCTACGCTACAGACTTACGCTCTAAAACACAGGGTAGAGGTCAGTACGTAATGGAACCTGACGGATATAAAGAAGTACCGAAATCAATTTCTGAAAAAATTATTTCTACAAGAAGTAAATCAGAATAATAAGTCTTTAACCTTCAAATGAAGGAAAGATAAAAAAAGGCTTGATATTTCTACTTTTTATGGTAATATATAAATAGTATTTAAGCCTATTAAAAACGAAAAAGTAATTATAGTTTTCAAGGAGGAAAATTTACAATGGCTAAAGAAAAATTTAACCGAACAAAACCCCACGTAAACATTGGTACCATTGGCCACGTTGACCATGGTAAAACAACTCTTACTGCTGCTATCACTAAGTATCTTTCACTTAATGGTCAGGCAAAGTTTGAGGATTATGCAAACATCGATAAGGCTCCGGAAGAAAGAGAGCGCGGTATCACAATCAATACCGCACACGTAGAGTATGAAACTGACGCTCGTCACTATGCTCACGTTGACTGCCCGGGCCACGCAGACTATGTTAAAAACATGATTACAGGTGCTGCACAGATGGACGGTTCAATTCTCGTAATCGCATCAACAGACGGACCTATGGCACAAACTAAAGAACACCTTCTTCTTGCTCGTCAGGTAGGCGTTCCTTATATCGTAGTATTCATGAACAAAGTTGACCAGGTTGACGATCCTGAACTTCTCGACCTCGTTGAAATGGAAATTCGTGAAACTCTTGATAAATATGAATTCCCGGGCGATGATACTCCTATCATCAAAGGTTCTGCTCTTAAAGCACTTGAAGCAGGCAACGATCCTTCAGATCCTGCTTACGCTTGCATTAAAGAACTTATGGATGCAGTAGACAGCTACATCCCGACTCCTGAGAGAAAAGCAGACCTTCCTTTCCTTATGCCTGTTGAGGATACTATGACAATTTCAGGTCGTGGTACCGTTGCTACAGGTAGAGTAGAGCGTGGTTCTCTCAATGCCGGTGAAGAAGTTGAACTTCTCGGTCTTACAGAAGAAAGAAGAAAAGTTGTTGTTACTTCTATGGAAATGTTCCGTAAAACACTTGACTTCTGCGAAGCAGGCGACAACGTAGGTGTTCTCCTTCGTGGTGTAGCACGTGACGAAATCGAGCGTGGCCAAGTTCTTGCTAAACCGGGCTCAATCAACCCTCATACAAAATTCCACGGACAGGTTTACGTTCTTAATAAAGAAGAAGGCGGACGTCATACTCCTTTCTTCTCAAACTATCGTCCTCAGTTCTATTTCAGAACAACTGACGTAACAGGCGTTATCACACTTCCTGAAGGAACAGAAATGTGCATGCCCGGAGACAACGTTGAAATGGATGTTGAACTTATCACTCCTATCGCTATTGAAGAAGGTCTTCGTTTCGCTATTCGTGAAGGCGGCCGTACAGTAGGTTCAGGCGTTGTAACAAAGGTTAACGAATAATCTTAACTTAAAAAGGCTTGGTTTTTACCAAGCCTTTGTTTTTTTATAAAAAAAGCAGTGATTTTAAATCACTGCTTTTCTAATAAATTCTTTGTAAGCATTTGTATATTTCCGCTGTAAATGGTAAACGGGTTTGCATAAAAATTATCTCTTATTGCCTCAGCCAACATTTGGCTTTTAACATTAAATGTAAGGCTCATCAAAACTTCTTTACCGTCATACATAGTGCATACAACATTATAAACACCGTCTTTTTCGGTGATTTCCACCTTGTTTTCTTCTCTGATTTTTATTTCAGAAAGCAGTCGTAATGCCGCTTCAACACTCTTTTTCTTTACGGTGTACGGAAGTGCAAACGACATCTCCTTGCTGATTTGCCTGCCTTGTTCGGTAAGATATAAATATCCGTCCCTGTTTTCAATGTTCTTGCGTTTTTCAAGTTCATCTAAAGCCTGTACAACTTCAAAAAAATTAGCAAGTTCTTCGTACTGTAAAATCTCCGGCAACTTGTCATATTTAATCGGCGTGCCGATGCTGTCAAGTATGTAACAGCACAGTATTTTAATTTGCCTGTAATTGTTAAGACCGCCCGGCTCAACCCCTGCGGTTAAAGCGTCACGCTCCAAAATGAAATCCTCCTATTGTTAAAAATGTATTGACTTTTTTTAATTAAAGTATTATAATCATATTTGCTGACTGCTGATATAGCTCAGGTGGTAGAGTGCATCCTTGGTAAGGATGAGGTCACCAGTTCGAATCTGGTTATCAGCTCCATAAATTCCGAATGTGTGTAACATTCGGAATTTTTATTTTTAGTAACGTTTCTGATAATACAGCTATATCCGTCCCGACAAATTTGAATCGATAAGGCATAAAACCTTGTCGGTTTTTTATATTTTATCATATATCTTAATAAAAGTAAAACTTTTTATTATAATAGTTTGAAATAATGATATTTTTTTGTTATAATGATTATTAAAGTATAATAGCAGAAATGTTTGTCTGTTTTCAGCAGAGAGGGTGAACTTATGAGTAAAATTAAAGCAGTAATATTCGATTTGGACGGTACACTCATAAACTCGGTTTATGATTTAGCAGATGCAGTCAATTATGCACTGGGTAAACACTCTTATCCTTTAAGAAAAACCGAGGAGTTTTATTATTTTGTTGGCGACGGTGCTTTAAAAATGATTGAAAGAGCCCTGCCGAAAGAAATTGCCTCTACTCAGTTAGCCCTGAAATTAAGAGAAGATTTTATTGAATACTATAAAGACCATTCAAGAGATAAAACTGTGCTATATGACGGTATCAGGCAAACGCTCGACGATTTAAAATCTATGGGCATTAAATTAGCGGTAGTTACAAATAAACCCGATAGCCAGACTCAGATAATAATTAATCATTTTTTAAAAGATTATTTTGCCCAGGTACACGGAAATACGGATAATATAAAAACAAAACCGGACCCCGAATTAACTTTGTCTGTAATGAGCAAGATGAATGTTAAACCTGATGAATGCATTTTTATAGGCGATTCGGGAGTCGATATGCAAACAGGCATTAATTCAGGCGCGTTGCCTGTCGGAGTTTTATGGGGCTTTAGAACTAAAGAAGAATTAGAAGAAAACGGTGCAAAGTATATTATATCAAAGCCTGATGAACTTTTAAAAATCATAGGAGATATTAATGAAAGAAATTAAAACTCAAACTTTAAGCGAAGAACAACTCAATGTCCAGCGGGAATATACAGAAAAATTAAAAGACATATTACCGAATTATTTTAATCATACACCTTGCGCTTTTGTACATTCCTACGGTTGTCAGCAAAATGTTTCCGACTCCGAAAGAATGAAAGGTATGCTTGAAAAAATGGGCTTTGTCTTTGTAGACAACCCGGAGTCCGCTGACCTGATTTTATATAATACCTGTGCTGTAAGAGAACACGCAGAAGACAGAGTCTACGGAAATGTCGGTATGCTTAAAGCAAAAAGACAAGCACAACCCGAATGTATTATTGCACTTTGCGGTTGTATGGTTCAGCAAGAGCATATTGCAGAAAAAATAAGGAAATCTTTTCCTTATGTCAATCTGCTTTTCGGCACACATGCAATTTATCAATTACCCGAACTTATTTATAATTATGTCAAAAATCGTAAAAGAGTATTTTACAGACCTGAAAGCGACGGTATAATCGCAGAAAATGTCCCCGTAAGACGCGATTCGAATTTTAAAGGATGGCTGCCGATTATGTACGGTTGCAACAACTTCTGTACTTACTGCATCGTGCCTTTTGTAAGAGGCAGAGAGCGTTCGCGAAAACCCGAACACATCATTGAAGAAGCAAAACAAATGGTAAATGCAGGCTTTAAAGATATAACTTTGCTCGGTCAAAATGTCAATTCGTACGGTAAAGCAGAGGGATTTGATGTCGATTTTGCTAAATTGCTCAGAAAAATCAACGACATAGAAGGCGATTTTCAAATCAGATTTATGACCTCTCATCCGAAAGACTGCACTTTGGAACTTTTAGATGCGATGAAAGACTGCGATAAGGTTTGCAAACATCTTCATCTGCCTTTTCAGTCGGGAAGCAACAGAGTGCTTAATGCTATGAACAGAAAATATACAAGAGAGCATTATTTGTACTTAATCGAGCAAGCTAAAAAGAGAATGCCCGATATTTCACTTACAAGCGATATTATTGTAGGCTTCCCCGGCGAAACTTATGAAGAATTTAAAGATACCCTGTCACTGATTAAAGAAGTAAAATTCACCTCTCTTTTCACTTTTATTTATTCAAAGCGCAAAGGAACACCGGCAGAAAATATGCCTGATAATATCAGCCATAAACAAAAAACAGAGTGGATGAAAGAACTTCTTGACACACAGGAAAAAATTGCCGCCGAAAGAACAGCATCTTATCTTAACGGTACTTACAGAGTGCTGTGCGAGGAATGTCATGAGGACTCAACTCTTTTCGGCAGAACACAGTCTAATATCGGCATAACTTTCAAGGGTGACAAAAAATATGTCGGTAAATTTATAAATGTAAAAATTACCAAGGCGCTCAATTGGGTGCTCGAGGGAGAAATTGTAGGAGAATAGATATGGATGTTATTGAACAAACAAGAATTTTAGGCAGAGCAATTCAGGAGTCAGAGCAGTATAAACAGTACGCAGAGGCTAAAAAAGTTGCAGATAATGATGAAGTATTGCAAGATTTAATCGGTAAGTTTAATTTATTCCGTATGCAAATAAACGAGGAAATCAACAAGCAAGATAAAAACGAAGAAAAAGTTAAAGAACTTAATGAACAAATGCGAGAAGTTTATGAGGCCGCTATGGCTAATGAAAGTATGGTAAACTATACAGAAAAAGAACAGCAACTGAGCAGTATAGTAAATAATGTTAAGCAAATTATTGATATGACATTAAGCGGTGAAGACCCGATGACCTGCGAACCGTCATCAGGTTGTACAGGCAGTTGCGCAACTTGCGGAGGATGTCACTGATTCAAATGAATATTAATATACCGAAAGATAAAAAAGATAAACTTTCTCCAATGATGGGGCAGTATCTTGAAATTAAAGAGCAGCATCAGGACGAAATCTTGATGTTCCGACTCGGCGACTTTTATGAAATGTTTTTTGATGATGCAATAATTGCATCTAAAGAGCTCGAACTTGTCCTTACAGGCAGAGATTGCGGACTTGCAGAAAGAGCACCTATGTGCGGAGTACCTTTTCACAGTTGCGATAACTATATTGCCCGCCTTATTCAAAAAGGTTATAAAGTGGCTATATGCGAGCAAATGGAAAATCCCTCCGATGCTAAAAAAATTGTCAAAAGAGATATTGTAAGAGTAATTACACCGGGTACTGTAATCGAAGACAGTATGCTTGATGAAAAATTCAATAATTATCTTTGTACTGTTTGCCTTGAAAAGGAAACGGTAGGTATTTGCTTTGTTGATGCATCAACAGGCGAAATGAACGCAACCGAAATCAAAGGCGAAAAATTATCGGCAGCTATTTGTAATCAACTCGGCAGATTTTACCCGACTGAAATTTTGTTGAATTCTCAGGCAGGACAGTTGGAAGAGGTTAAAAATTTCATCGAACAACGCCTTGATGTAAGATATGAAATCAGACCGGACATCGAATTTGACGGCGATAATTGCAAAGAAAGAATTATGTCCCATTTTGAAAAGCGGCTTTATCAACTTGATTTGGAGGAAGGCACACCTATTATGTGTGCAGTAGGCAGCGCGCTTAATTATCTTTACAATACACAACGCACAGGCCTTGCAGGAATAAATAAAATAAACATCTATTTCGACGAACAGTATATGGGACTCGATTTGGCAGCACGCAGAAATCTGGAACTTACAAAAACCATACGCTCCGGCGAAACAAGGGGTACTTTATTCTGGGTACTCGACAAAACTATGACTTCTATGGGCAAAAGACTGCTTCGCTCATTTATCGAACAGCCTTTGATAAACCCGGCAAAAATTATTTCGCGTCAAAACGGTGTAGAGGAACTTGTAAACAATTCGATTCTGCGCGGTGAATTAATGAATACCTTAAAAGGCATTTTTGATATGCAAAGATTGATGTCAAGAGTGCTGTACGGTTCGGCAAACCCGAGAGAAATCTTATCTTTCGGTGATACTCTGGAAAAATTGCCTGAAATTAAAAAAATGCTCGCTTGCGCCGACTCAAACATCTTAAAAGAAATTTATTCGCAAATTGATGAACTCGGCGATATATACGAACTTATTAAAAAATCAATAAGCGAGAACGCACCTGTTGCAGTTAAAGACGGAGGCGTAATCAAAGACGGTTACTCACAGGAAATCGACCTTTTGCGCAGTGATAAAAAAGACGGTACAGGCTTTATTACAAGAATAGAAGAACAAGAGCGCGAACGTACAGGCATTAAAACTTTAAAGATTAAATACAATAAAGTTTTCGGATACTGTATTGAAGTTACAAATTCTTTTAAAGACCAGGTGCCCGAACATTATATCCGTAAGCAAACCCTGACAAATTGTGAAAGATATATTACCGAAGAATTAAAACAGTTAGAAACAAGAGTGCTTGGCGCTCAGGAAAGACTCAGTGCGCTGGAACTTGAACTGTTTAACCGGATTAAAAGCCAAATCGCAGGCGAAATAATAAGAATACAAACAACTGCCGAGGCTGTTGCAAAACTTGATGTGCTTTGTTCATTAGCACAGACAGCACAAGAAAACAACTATGTCCGCCCCGAAATAAATATCAACGGAAAAATTGATATTAAAAACGGAAGACATCCGGTTGTTGAAGCATTGATTAAAGCGCCTTTTGTCCCAAACGATACATATCTTGATAATAAAGACGACAGATGTGCAATAATTACAGGCCCGAATATGGCAGGTAAATCTACTTATATGCGACAGGTCGCATTAATAGTACTTATGTCCCAGATGGGCAGTTTCGTTCCCGCCGACAGCGCCGATATTTCTATATGTGATGCCATTTTTACAAGAGTCGGCGCATCAGACGACTTAGCATCGGGCAATTCAACCTTTATGGTCGAGATGAGCGAGGTCGCAGATATACTTAAAAATGCAACAAGCAAAAGCCTTATCGTGTTTGACGAAATAGGAAGAGGAACGTCTACATTCGACGGTATGGCTATTGCAAGAGCAGTGCTCGAATATGTCAGCGATAAATCTAAAATCGGTGCTAAAACGCTTTTTGCAACCCACTACCACGAACTGACCGAACTTGAAGATATGATTCAAGGTGTTAAAAACTACAATACCACAGTAAAAAAACGCGGCGACGATATAACATTTTTACGCAGAATTGTACCGGGCCCCGCAGACGGAAGTTACGGTATAGAAGTTGCAAAACTTGCCGGTATCCCGAACAGCGTTGTAAAAGAAGCAAGAAGAATTTTACAGTTGCTTGAAAGCAAACAAGAGGTTACAACTCCAAAAATGCTTTCAAAAGATGAAGACGAGGAAGATTTAAACTTCTCTTTTGATGATTCGCAAAGCAAAGAAATTGTTGAACGCTTAAAAAATATCGATGTAAATACTCTGACTCCTATTGAGTCAATGCAGTATTTATACGATTTAGTCGAGAGAGCAAAAAATTTATAAAAAAGGAGGAATTCCGCTATGGCTATCAAGGTGCTGAGTAAATATGTGTCTGAACTTATCGCAGCAGGTGAAGCGGTTGAACGACCGGCATCTGTTGTTAAAGAATTGATTGAAAATTCAATAGACGCCGGCGCTAAAAATATAACCGTTGAAATCAGAAACGGAGGTACATCTTATATAAGAATTACCGATAACGGTTGCGGAATTCCTTATGAACAAGTACCGACCGCCTTTTTAAGACACGCAACAAGTAAAGTCAGCAGCGAGGACGATTTGCAAAAAATCAGTACTTTAGGTTTCAGAGGAGAGGCGTTAGCCTCAGTCTGCGCAGTTTCAAAAGTCCAGATGCTCACTTCAACAGGCGACTCTGTCGGTTGCGAGTATACTATTGAAGGCGGAGAGCAGATTTCGTATTCAGAGTCAGGTTGCCCGAAAGGTACTACAATAATTGTAAGAGATTTGTTTTATAATACACCCGCAAGAATGAAATTTATGAAAACCGATATGGGCGAGGGAAACGCAGTCGCGGGAGTTGTTGATAAAATTGCTTTGTCACACCCCGAAGTCGCGTTTAAATTCATTCGCGACTCAAAACAAATGCTCTCAACCCCGGGTAATAATGACTTGCGCTCTGCTGTATATGCAGTTTACGGTAATGAGTTTGTAAAAGACTGCGTAGAGGTTGAATATAACAACAAAGGCTTACATATTTACGGACTCGCATCTAAACCTTCGGCATCAAGAAAATCAAGAGCGATGCAGTTTTTCTATATAAACGGACGCTGTATTCATTCACCGGCGCTTTCAAAAGCAATAGAAACTGCATATAAAAATTCCATTATGGTAGGCAGATTTGCCGCGTGCGTGCTTTTTATAGAAATGCCCGTAAATGCAGTAGATATAAACGTTCATCCGAGTAAACTTGAATGTAGGTTCGCCGATGAAAAAACTGTGTTTGAAGCGGTGTATTTTGCTGTAAAATCATCTGTCGAAAATGCCGACTCAAAACAGGAAATTAAATTGCAGACAAACCCTTACGCTATAAGAACACCCGGCGATAAAGGCGAGCAGATAAGTCTGCACAACATTTACAAACCGCAACCGGCAACACCGACTAAAAGGGAAGTCGAGCAGTATCTTAATATCTTAAACTCCGCTAAAAACGAGGTAAAACCTTCAATGACCTTGAATGAAAATAAGGCGGAAATCAGTCGCGATAATAAAAATATACTTGACATAATACTTGATGATGAAGAAGAAAAAAAGACTGATTTAATTGAAAAACCAACTGAAATTAAGGAAAATATCGACGAATTGCCTGTCGAAACCGTTATCGATGAGGTTGACATAAAACTTATAGGTGAAGTTTTTAAAACATATATTATCTGTCAGTGCGGCGAAGAACTTATTATAATTGATAAGCACGCGGCACACGAAAGAATGATATACGAAAATATTAAAAACAGAAAATATACATATTCGCAACCGCTTATAACACCGCAAAGCGTAATGCTCACAAAAGAGGAATGTGATGCGCTCATAAGCAACTTAGAAAAACTTTCAAAACTCGGTTTTGAAATTGAATATTTCGGCTCATCAAATGTGCTTGTAAGAAGTGTCCCGATGATACTGTCCGAATGTGATATCAATTCACTCGTTGAAGAAATTGCGCACGGATTTATAAATAATGCAAATAAAGTTGAGATTGAACAGTTGGACTGGCTATATCACAGTATGTCCTGCAGGGCAGCGGTAAAAGGCGGCGATATAAACGGTGAAGATTTAATGGTAATTGCCCGCAGAGTTGCTCAGACAGGCGATATCAAATACTGTCCGCACGGAAGACCTGTTGCTTATAAATTAACTAAAAAGGAGTTGGACAAGCAGTTTGGCAGACTCGGTTAATTATATTGTTGCGGTAGTCGGTGCAACTGCTTCAGGTAAAACTGCACTTTCTGTGGCACTTGCAAAAAATTTTGACAGCGAAATTGTATCGTTTGACTCTATGCAGATTTATAAAGGTATGGATATAGCATCCGCAAAACCGACCGAAGATGAGTTAAAAAGTGTCAAACACCATCTGATTTCTGTTATAGATAATGATGTCAACTATTCCGTTGCAGATTATTGCAAGGATGCAAACATAACAGTAAATGACATTTTAAGCCGAAATAAACTTCCTATTATGGTAGGCGGAACCGGACTTTATATTGACAGTTTTATAAATAATATTTCCTTCAGCGACGAAGAAACCGACGAAGAATTAAGAAAAGAACTTAATTCAAAAAACAATGTTGAATTGTTTAATATGTTAAAAGACATTGACTTTGATTACGCAGATAAATTATCGCTTAATGATAAAAAGAGAATTGTAAGGGGCTTGGAAGTTTACATAAAAACAGGAAAAACAATGACCGAGCAACTCGCACTATCATTAAAAAACCCACCGCGGTATACACCGATTTATATAGGTATTGATTATAAAAACAGAGAAAATCTTTATAACAGAATTAATATGCGCGTCGATAAAATGCTCGAGGCCGGACTTGTAGAAGAAGCAAGGCAAAGTTTTGAAAAAGGCAAGTCAACTACAAGCGTACAGGCTATCGGACACAAGGAACTGTTTAAGTATTTCAAGGGCGAAGAAAGCCTTGAAAACTGCATTGACAAGTTAAAACAAAGTACACGCAGATATGCAAAAAGACAACTCAGTTGGTTCAGACGCAACGAAAAAATTCATTGGTTTTACGCGGATGAGCAAGACTTTGACGAAATAGTTGAAAACGCAACAAAACTTATTAAAAACGAAATGAGGTAGAGGCTGAATGAGTAAAGGGGTGAGCAGATTTTTATACACCTTACTTGCAATTGTGCTTATAGTTTACATAATATATCAACTTTTTTTCAGAACAAGTACCGCTGTTGCAACCGAACAGGCAATTGCTTATTCTGCCAATGAGTCAATTTCCGTTGATGCCTACATTTTGCGCGACGAAACTATCGTCTATGAAGACTATACAGGCGTGCTTAACTATTCGGTACAAAACGGTGCTCATATAGAAAATCACGGTGTAATCGCCAATGTCTACAACAGCGAAGAAGATATAGCGGCAAAAAACAGAATAGATGAAATAGATAAGCAGATAAATAACCTTGAGAGTTTGCTTAATGTCGATAACGGTTCCGTTATCACCGATTTAGACAGTATAAATACCCAAATCGACGAAAAACTTGTCGAAATGCTTAACTGTGTGGAATACGGTAAACTCGGTAATGAAACTAAATATGAGGACGAGTATTACAGACTGATTTACAGAAGAAAAATGATAGTCGGCAATACCATTGATTTTCAGGATGAAATCAAGCAACTCAAAGCCGAGAAAAAAGAACTCGAAAGTTCAATGGATGAATCTCATGATGAAATTTTATCTCCGCTTTCAGGCTATTTTGTATCAAGCCTTGACGGATATGAAGGAGTGCTGACTACCGAACTTGTCGATACATTACAGCCCGGCGAACTTGAAAATATCAGCAGTAAAACTGTCGAAAACGAAAAGTCCGTTATCGGCAAAATTGTCAGCGGATTTAACTGGTATATGGCGGCGGAAATGGATTTTGAGTCTGCTTTAAGGTTTACGGAAGAATATACTTATGATATTGAAATTCCTGTCTCAAACACAGCAGTTGTGCCGGCAAAGGTTGTAAAAATCACAAAGGATGCAAAAAAAGATAAAGCGCTTGTGATTTTTAAGTGCAGCTATATGGACGCAGGCATAATTTCATCAAGAATACAACCTGTAAAGATTATTCTTGATGAATATGAGGGACTGAGAATTTCAGCATCCGCTTTAAGAGTGGTTGATGATGTTCAGGGCGTGTATGTGCTTGATGCAAATATAGTTAAGTTCAAACCGATTGAAAAAATCTATGCGGGCAACGGTTATCTGATTTGTAAAAGATCAAAAACATCAAAAGAAGGACTTTTCCTGTATGATGATGTAATAATTAAGGGTAAGGATTTGTATGACGGAAAAACACTTGGAAAATGATTTAGAATACAGAAAGAAAAACTTCGACGAAAATTATAAAGAAGTTTTGGAAAAAATTGAAAAAGCGGCAAACAAAGCAGGAAAAACAAAAGACGATATTATGCTGCTTGCCGCTACAAAAACCGTGCCTGTCGAACTTATTAATTATGCCGCTGAAAAAGGCTTGAGCGTAATGGGCGAAAACAGAGTACAGGAGTTTTTGTCAAAAGAAGATTTATTGGATAAAAGACTTACAAGACATTTTATCGGTCACTTGCAAAAAAACAAAGTAAAACAAATTGTGGGCAAGGTCAGTCTTATTCATTCCGTTGACAGTTTTGATTTGGCACAGGAAATATCAAAACGCAGTCTGGCTGCGGGAATTTGCACCGATATTTTAGTCGAGGTAAATATAGGAAATGAAAATTCAAAGTCGGGAGTAATGAAGAATGAAACCGAGAATTTAGTGCGCCAAATCGCAAAGTTGGAAGGGGTAAAAGTCTGCGGTTTAATGGCAATACCGCCGATATGCGAAAATGATGAAGAAATTTCTCGATTTTTTGCCCAAATGAGCAAACTATATATTGACATTTCACATAAAAATATAGATAATGTAAATATGGTATATTTATCAATGGGAATGTCGTCAGATTTCGAGCAGGCAATTTTGCAGGGAGCAAATATTGTTCGCATCGGTTCACTGCTTTTTGGCGATAGAAATTACAACAAGTAATCAAAAATAAGGGAGAATAAATATGGGATTAAAAGATACTTTTAAAAATTTTCTTTCACCGGTTGATGACGATTACGATGAGGAAATGGATGAGGTGCTTCCTTTCGAGGACAACGATGCAAACACAAAACCCGAGGAAGAAAAGAAAAGCAGATTCGGTTCATCATCAACTCCGACAAACACAAATAAAAATCAGATCCAGGTTGTACTTGTAAAACCTGAAAGATTTGAAGATGCTTCAATTATTGCTGACCACCTTGTAAATAAAAGAACGGTAGTGCTTAATGTCGAAGGACTCGGTAAGGATGTAATCAGAAGACTTTTAGACTTCGTTACAGGCGTTGCTTATGTTCTGCAGGGTAATGTAAAAATGGTTGCAAAAGACACATATATTGCAACTCCGAGAAGTGTTGACCTTATGGGTGATATACTTCTTGATGACCTTACAAGTGGTTACTATCGTTAATAATAAAAACTTAAGCCTTTCGGTGTTGAGTCAAGAGGACAAATTGCTCGTAGCAAGAGTGAACGACTGTGTCCGTTTTGCAAGTTTAAAGCATTGTGCAAAGTTTATCGGTTTTTTAGATGAAAGAGCGCAGAATATTGCTTGCAGTATCAGCACCGGGGGGCATTGTGCTGTTTATAAGTACGCAGGATACGACAACGGACAAAGAGTAATTTTCGGCTTTGTCCCTAACGATATGCCTTGCAACGAAGAAGATTTTGAAATTACTGCCCTGACCTTTATTTCAAGAAAAACCGCAAATTTAACTCACCGTGATTACCTTGGTGCTTTAATGAATCTCGGAATACAGCGCGAAGCAGTAGGCGACATCCTTTGCGAACAAGGCAGAGGTGTTGTGTTTTTAAAGAAAAGCGTGTGCGAACTTGTAAAAACATCGGTTGATAAAATCGGCAAAGAAGGAGTCAAATGCACCGAACAGATAACTTACCCCTTGCCGGTTGCCGATAATTTTAAAAAAATAGAGAATGTTATCGTTTCAGCACGGTTAGATTGCGTTGTGGCATCACTTTGCAATCTGTCCCGTACCAAAGCGTGCGAACTTATAAATGCAGGCAGCGTAAGTATAAACGGATTTGAATGTTTAAAAATTACAAAAACCGTTGAAAATGAAGATAAAATTACCGTGCGAAAATACGGAAAATTTGTTATAGACAGCGCCGATAAACTAACAAGAAAGAATAAGTTGGTTTTACAGGCAAGAAAGTATATTTAATTTTTTTTGGAAAGGCAGGACAGTTTTTTGGCTAATAAACGAAGAAAACCTACAAGGTTTACTTTTACCGATAACCCCGAAAAAGAAATACTTGAAAATGTCAGCCGTTCCGAGCGTGAATATGACAACGAGTATGTCGATAAGTTAATAGATAAAATTTCGGACTTTGAGGGAAAAATCAAAAAGTATGAAATAGATAAAAAGAAAACAGCAATCATTATTCATGATGCTATGACTCAAATGAATAAAATGGTTGAGTTTATTTCAAACAACTCAAAACAGCAGTGCGAAGACATTTTAAATAACGCAAAAAGGCAAGCAGACGAATTTGTAAATTCAACAAAACACGAGTGCGACCTGATTATAAATAAAGCACACGAAAAATCAAGCGTGATTATTTCCGACGCTAATGAAAAATCAAGCGTGATTATTTCCGATGCAAACAAGAAATCAGACGAGATTATCTCCGATGCAAACAAGAAATCAAGCGAGATTATCTCCAACGCAAATGAGAAATCAAGCGAAATAATTAATAAATCGAATGAAAATGCGAAGATAATTTCCGATAAAGCAATCACCGAAAGCGAAGAAATTTTAAAGCAGGCTAATACAGAAAAGGAAAAAGTTGTCTCGGAAATTTCAAAGCTTGACGAAAAGAAAGATAAAATAATTTTAGATGCCGAAAAGCAAGCGTACGAAATTATTAAATCTTCACAACAGCAAGCCGAAGAAAATGTTAAAGCCGCAAAGGAAACATTACAAAAGATTGATGAATATAAAGAAAATGTCATTTCTTTAATTAAACAGCAACTTGCTTTGTTTACTGCAAACGATAAGGAAAACGAAGAATTTGAAAAAATTACAGAGCAGGTTAAAAATATTCAACCGGAAGACGGACTTAATTTCAGCGAACAAATAATGGATGAAATTATTGACTTTGATGACAGCGGCGAAGATATAAGCGGCTTGGACCAAAGTGCAATCGTTGAAGAAATCGAAGATTTCAGAACTTTTGTCGACAGCGAGCAAGAGGGCGAATTTGTGTTTACCCCTTCTGTGAAAGAAAAAGAGAAAAAACAGTCAATTGTGTTTGAAGGCGATTCAAATACAGATAATTCGGAACAAATTGAGTTTGTTATTGAAAATAAAACAGACGACAAAAAAGAACAGCCGGTTTTCATTATTGATGATAAGATTCCGGACGAAAAAGAAAAAGCACAGTTTACAGGTCTTGAAAATAAAAAGACGGAAAATAAAAGAATCAGTAAATTTGAAGTTCACTTTGACGATGAAGATGAACAAGAACAAGATGATACAGCAGGAGATAATTAATTATGGCACAAGATTATAAAAACACTTTACAAATGCCGCAAACCGACTTTTCTATGAGAGCCGGTTTACCGCAAAAAGAACCTGAAATCTTAAAAAAATGGTATGCCGACAAGGTATATGAAAAAATGCTTGAAAGAAATGAAGGCAAGCCTTTATATATATTGCACGACGGACCTCCTTATGCAAACGGAAAAATTCACTTAGGTACCGCATTAAATAAATGTCTTAAAGATTTTGTAATCAGATATAAGAATATGTCAGGCTTTAAAGCACCTTATGTACCCGGTTACGATACTCACGGTTTGCCGACCGAGTTAAAAGCAAGAAAAGAAGCAGGCAAAAAATCAAGCGAACAGATTTCACCGCTTGAACTCAGAAAAATCTGTAAAGACTTCGCTTTGCGCTTTGTCGATGACCAAAAAGAACAGTTTAAACGACTCGGCGTTTTGGGCGAATGGGATAACCCTTATTTAACCTTAAAACCTGAGTTTGTTGCAAAGCAGATTGAAATTTTCGGCGAAATGGCAGAAAAAGGCTATATCTATAAAGGCTTAAAACCTGTATATTGGTGCCCCGACTGTCAGACTGCACTCGCAGAGGCAGAAATCGAATACGCAGAAGATAAATGCCATTCAATCTATGTTAAATTCAAAGTAAAAGATGATATGGGCAGGTTTTCTTCAATGGGCTGCGATTTAGATAATACCTATTTCGTTATCTGGACAACTACTACCTGGACTTTGCCGGGTAACGTTGCAATTTGTGTCGGCCCTAACTATGAATACAGCGTTGTTAAAGCAAATGATGAATACTATGTCTTGGCAACTGAACTTGTAAAACCCTCAATGCAGGCAGCCGGTATTGAAAATTACGAAACAGTCGGCACTGTAATGGGTAAAGATATGGAACTTATGACGACTTATCACCCGTTTTTAGAGCGTGAGAGTTTAGTAATTATCGGTGACCATGTAACGCTCGAAAGCGGTACAGGTTGTGTCCATACCGCACCCGGTTTCGGTGTCGAAGACTTTGAAGTCTGCAGAAATTATCCGCAACTTTCAATAGTTGTATCAATTGACAATAAAGGTATCCAGACACAGGAAGCAGGACAGTTTGCAGGACTTAATACAGACGATGCCAACAAAGCAATTGCAAAGCACCTTGACGAGAACGGAAGTTTATTTGCTTTGCAAAAAATTATTCACCAATATCCGCATTGCTGGAGATGTAAATCTCCGATTGTTTACAGAGCAACCGAACAGTGTTTTTGCTCAATTAAAAAATTCGCCGATAAGGCAGTAGATGCTATTAACAGCGTAGAGTGGATTCCGGCCTGGGGACAGGACAGAATTACCAATATGGTTAAAGACCGTTCCGACTGGTGCGTATCGCGTCAGCGTACTTGGGGAGTTCCGATTCCGATTTTCTACTGCGAAGACTGCGGTGAACAAATCATTAACAGTACCACAATTAAACATCTTGCAGACATCTTCAGAGTCGAGGGTGCAGATGCCTGGTACGCAAAAGATGCGGCAGACCTCTTACCGCAAGGCTATACCTGTCCTAAATGCGGCAAAAATCATTTCAAAAAAGAAACAGATATTATGGATGTATGGTTTGACTCGGGTTCAACCCATGCCGCAGTAGTAGATAACAGAGATTACCTGCGTTTTCCTGCTGATTTGTATCTTGAAGGCGCAGACCAGTACAGAGGCTGGTTCCAGTCATCACTTTTAACTTCGGTCGCAACAAAAGGAGTTGCTCCTTATAAGACAATTGTAACTCACGGTTGGGTTGTTGACGGTGAAGGCAAAAAGATGTCAAAATCTATCGGCAATACAATTATGCCTGAGGAAATTGTCAATCAGTACGGTGCCGATATATTAAGACTGTGGGTTGCATCGAGCGACTACCACGCAGATATCAGAATTTCAAAAGACATCTTAAAACAACTTTCAGAGTCTTACAGAAAAATCAGAAATACAGCAAGATTTATTTTAGGCAACCTCTATGACTTTAACCCCGATAATGATATGATCGATTTATCACAACTTGAAAGTATTGATAAATGGGCAATAGCAAAATTAAACGAGGTTATCTCAAAGGCTAAAAAAGGCTACGATGAGTTTGAGTATCATAATGTTGTCAGCGCTGTTCATAATTACTGCGTTGTCGATTTGTCAAACTTCTACCTCGATGTCTTAAAAGACAGACTTTATGTTCAAAAACCCGACTCGCTTTCAAGACGCGCGGCACAAACTACAATGTATATCATTTTGGATGCATTAGCACTTTTACTCGCTCCGATTATTTCATTTACTGCAGATGAAATTTGGAGTTATATGCCTCACGACAAGTCTAAAAACGCTGAAAACATCGTGTTTAATGACTTCCCGACAGAAATTGATATTGATGTCGACGAAGCGTTTATGAAAGATTGGGCAGTAATGCACCTTGTTCGTGACGATGTTAAAAAGGCACTTGAAAATGCAAGAAATGAAAAAATTATCGGCGCCTCTCTTGAAGCAAAAGTAAGCGTAAACGGTACTAACGAAACCGAGCAGGTTCTTAAAAAGTTTGCTAACGAAATGGCTGACCTCTTTATTACATCGGATGCACAAGTATCAGATAAAGAAGAACAGTTTAAAGGCGATGTTGTATCTGTCAGCGTTGAAAGAGCAGAAGGCGAAAAATGTGAGCGTTGCTGGTGTTACAGTAAAGATGTCGGCAGTAATGCAAAACATCCCGATGTTTGCGCTAAATGTGCCGAGATTTTAGGCTGATGAAAAAATATAAAATACCGATAGTATTTTCGCTTATCGTTTTACTGGTTGTCGGCTTTGATCAACTTACTAAATTTTTAGCAGTAACTTATTTAGAGCCTGTGGGCAGAGTTGAGATTATTAAAGGCGTGTTAAACTTTACTTATGTAGAAAATCCCGGTGCGGTCGGCGGCATCTTCGCCGACTCACCGTGGGTATTTAATGTAATTACCGTGTTAGCGGTCGCAGGCCTTACCGTTGCCGCTTTTTTAGGCAAATTCAATAAATCAAAATGGCTCGCATCAGCGGTTGCGTTTATCGTCGGAGGCGGAATCGGTAACTTGATTGACCGCTTTTTCAGAATAGGTGCAAGCGGTTATCATGTCGTAGTCGATTTTATAGATGTGGTGTTTATCCCCGTGTGGAAATTGGTCTTTAATATAGCGGACAGTTTTGTAGTCGTCGGCTGTATAATGATAATACTTCATTGTGTAAGAGAATTTATTATTGAACTTAAAAGTAAAAAGGAAGATAAGTAATGCCTCTTATAAAACTTAAATATGAAGAACAAGTCTCTTGCCGCATAGATACTTTTATTGCAAATAATACCGACCTAACGCGCTCTCTTGTCGCAAAACTATGCGACGATGAACAGGTAAAGGTCAACGGTAAAACAGTAAAGAAAAATTATAACCTGTCTTTTGGCGACGAAGTTGAAGTCAGTATAAAACCGGCAGAAGAATGTTCTGCTAAACCTCAGAACATACCTTTGGATATAGTTTATGAAGATAACGACTTGCTCGTTGTAAATAAACCGAAGGGAATGGTGGTGCATCCGGCACCGGGAAATTATGAGAACACATTAGTCAATGCGCTTTTATATCATTGTGCGGGTTCTTTGTCGGGCATTAACGGTGTTATAAGACCGGGAATAGTGCACAGAATTGATAAAGATACAAGCGGACTGCTTATGGTAGCAAAAAATGATAATACCCACTTGTTTTTAAGCGAACAAATAAAGGACCATTCTTTTTTAAGAGAATATGAAACAATCGTTTACGGTAATGTTAAAAATGATGAGGGCGAAATCAATTTGCCGATAGGCAGACACCCGATTAAAAGAAAACAAATGTGTGTAAACGGAGTCGCCCCGAGAGAAGCGGTAACTTATTATAAAGTAATAAAGCGTTACGACGGTTTTACACATTTAAGACTTAAATTAAAAACAGGCAGAACTCATCAGATAAGAGTTCACATGTCATATATAGGACATCCGGTAGCGGGGGATATAACCTACGGACCTAAAAAAGCAATAACTTCTCTCAACGGTCAGTGCCTGCACGCAAAATGCTTAGGCTTTGTACACCCGAACGGAGAGTTTATGAAATTTGAAAGTGATTTGCCCGATTATTTTGTTAAATTCAGGGACAAATTAAAAAATTAAATTTAAGGAGTTAAACATGGACATTAATACTAAAAAGCAACTTGAAATCCTTGCTTGTAAAGTTCGTCTTGGTGTAATAGAGGGAACTTTTAATGCAAAATCGGGACATCCGGGTGGCTCGTTATCAATCGCAGAAGTGCTTTCATATCTTTACTCTTGCGAGATGAATGTTGACCCTAAAGACTCAAAAAATCAAAACAGAGACAGACTCGTTTTGTCAAAAGGTCACGCAGCACCCGCACTTTATGCCGTGCTTGCACAAAAAGGTTTTTTCAGCACGGATGAAATCAAAAAATTAAGAAAAACAGGCGAAATGTTACAAGGACATCCTAATATGAAAATTCCGGGCGTAGATATGTCAACAGGCTCTTTGGGACAAGGTATTTCCGCCGCTTGCGGTATGGCACTTTCCTCAAAACGCTTTAACAGCGGCTTTAGAGTTTATTCAATACTCGGAGACGGTGAGTGCGAAGAAGGACAGGTCTGGGAAGCAGCGATGTTTGCGGGAAATAAAGAACTTGATAATCTTTGTATTTTTGTCGATTTTAACAATTTGCAAATTGACGGTACTTGTGATGAGGTAAATTCACCCGCACCGTTAGATAAAAAATTCGAAGCGTTCGGCTGGAACGTTGTAACTATAGACGGACATGATTTTGACCAGATTGAGTGTGCGTTTAATAAAGCAAAAGAATGTAAGGGTAAGCCTACTGCCATTATTGCCAATACAGTAAAAGGCAAAGGCGTGTCATTTATGGAGAATCAATGCTCTTGGCACGGAAGCGCACCTAATGCAGAGCAGTATGAATGTGCTATGGCAGAACTTAATGCACAACTTGAAAAGTTACAAGGTTAGGGAGGAGAGTTTAAATGTCACAGGTAATTAAAAAGGCTACAAGAGAAGGATATGCAGCAGGACTTTTAAAACTCGGCGAAACGAATAAAGACATCCTCGTTTTTGATGCAGACTTAGCCGCTGCTACAAAAACAGGTGCTTTCAAAAAAGCACATCCTGAAAACTTTTATGACTGCGGTATCGCAGAACAGAATATGATGAGTATTGCTGCCGGCGTTGCATCAACAGGTAAAACCGTGTTTGCATCATCGTTTGCTATGTTTGCATCAGGCAGAGCGTATGAACAGGTTAGAAATTCAATCGGTTACCCGCATTTGAATGTTAAAATCGGCGCAACTCACGGAGGTATCTCCGTAGGCGAAGACGGTGCAAGCCATCAGTGTAATGAGGATATTGCATTGATGAGAACAATACCCGGTATGACTGTTATTAACCCGGCGGACGCTGTCGAAGCAGAAAAAGCGGTTGTTGCCGCAGCCGAAATTGACGGACCTGTCTATTTAAGATTTGGCAGACTTGCTGTTCCGGTAATTTTTGATGATGATTATAAGTTTGAAATCGGCAAAGCAGTAACTTTGACTCAAGGCGATGATGTAGCAATTATTGCAACAGGTCTTATGGTTGAAAGAGCATTAACCGCAGCAGAAGAACTCAAAAAAGAGGGAATTAATGCAAGAGTCATCAATATGGCTACTATTAAACCTTTGGATAACGAGGCAGTTTTAAAAGCGGCAAAAGAATGTAAAGCAATCGTTACTTGCGAGGAACACTCGGTAATCGGCGGCTTGGGCTCGGCTGTATGCGATTTGCTCGCTGAAAACTTACCTACACCTGTTAAAATGGTAGGTGTCAGAGATGTATTCGGTCAGTCCGGTCCGGCATTAGAGTTGCTTGAAGTTTACGGACTCGGAGTTAAAGATGTAGTAAGCGCCGCAAAAGAAGTAATTAATAATAAATAATTTAAAGAGCGTTGATTTTTCAACGCTCTGAATTTTTATATATTATATATATAATGTAAAGAATTAATAAAAACCTGTAAATAATTGAAAATTAACTCTTGATTATTGACAAATCTTATGATAATATATATATTACCTCGCTATGTGGGCTTATTTGTTGTGCCCAATATCAGCCTACACGCCTTTAGAGGGAGGCAAAAATTTTTCCGTGAAACGGGAGGTGCCGTCATGAGAGTAAAAATCACATTGGCTTGTAGCGAATGCAAGCAGAGAAACTACAATACGATGAAAAACAAGAAGAATGACCCTGACAGACTTGAAATGAACAAGTATTGCAGATTCTGCAAGAAGCACACTCTCCACAAGGAGACAAAATAAGGAAGGGGAAGTACATGAAAGCATTATCTTGGGCAGCTAAAGTTCTTTCTGTAATAGCAACAGTCGGAACAGTAGTATTAATGTTCTTTGGAATTGCTGAAGTGACATCGAGTGCAGGCGAATTTTCATTATCTGCTATTCAAATGTCATTGGGTTCAACAGTTAAAGATGTGAACTTTAATATGTCCTCAAAATACCTTTTTGCAAGCATATGCGCAATAATAGCAGCAATATGCAGCGTGTTCTCGGTGAAGAAAAAAAGCTTTTCCATCGCAAATTTAGTGTTCTCAGCAGTGTCAATGATTATGTTTATAATATTTGCCGTACAAACACCGGCAAGTAATGTAGACTACAGACCGTTGACAGCAACAGTAGAATATAACTCAATGTTTTGGGTATTATTCGGCGTTGTAATCGGTGCAGTTGTATTAACGGTTGCATCAATATTCTTAGCAGATAAAGTTGAAGTAATGGAGTCTAATGGCACAAAGAAGACTTTGTTAAAGAGATTTATCGCTTGGATAAAAGAGTATAAAAGTGAAATCAAAAAGATTTCCTGGCCGGCATTTAAAACTGTCGTCAGAAATTCGGTATTGGTACTTTTATGCTGCTTGCTTGTAGGAATCATTATTTGGGCAGTAGATTTCGGTTTGTCGAATCTGCTCCAACTTATCTTCCACACAAAGTAAGAAAATAGGTCACTATTTACATTATTTTAGGAGGATTAACCGATGATTGAAGAAGCAAGATGGTATGTCATTCATACTTATTCCGGCTACGAAAATAAGGTTGCAAGCAATCTTGAAACAATCGTAGAAAACAGAAACATGCACGATGTTATCTTTGATATCAAAGTTCCTACAGAAACAGTAACAGAAATTAAAGATGACAAAACCCGAGAGGTTGAACGCAAAATATTCCCCGGATATGTACTTGTAAAAATGATTGTCACAGACGAATCATGGTTCGTAGTACGAAATATCAGAGGAGTAACAGGCTTTGTAGGCCCTGCGTCAAAACCTGTTCCGCTTACCGACGAAGAGGCAGCAAAACTCGGAATCGAGAAGCATACGGTAAAGGTATCATATCAGGTTGGCGATATTGTAAACATCGTAAACGGACCGCTTGAAGGATTCAGCGGCAGAGTAGACGAAGTTGATACCGACAACAACTTGGTAAAAGTTACCTTATCAATGTTCGGTAGGGAAACACCTGTAGAGTTGGAACTCAATCAGGTACAACCCGAAAAAGATTAATTTGTAAACAGCGGTAAATTCCGTTAGGACAGTATTGTCCGGTGGGAGGACGGGCTAACCGTTCGCTTAACCACTATTTATTTGGAGGTGCAAACAATGGCACAGAAGGTTATTGGATTTATTAAACTTCAGATTCCTGCAGGCAAAGCAACACCAGCTCCGCCGGTAGGACCTGCGCTCGGTCAACATGGTGTAAACATCATGGCATTCACAAAAGAATTTAACGAGCGTACAAAAAATGACGCAGGTATGATTATTCCTGTAGTTATCACAGTATATGCAGATCACTCATTCTCTTTTGTAACAAAGACGCCGCCTGCAGCAGTTCTTATCAAGAAGGCTTGCGGCATTGAGACTGCATCGGGCACACCTAATAAACAAAAGGTTGCTAAAATCACAAAAGAACAGGTCAGAAAAATTGCCGAGCAGAAAATGCCCGACTTGAATGCTGCAAATATTGAATCTGCATCAAGTATGATAGCAGGTACAGCACGCAGCATGGGAATTGAAGTCGTAGACTAATTTTTTCTGACACCGGGCTATATCCCGGGTGGGAGGGAATTCCCGATATAACCACTCTAATGGGAGGAAATTTATAATGAAACATGGTAAAAAGTATTCCGACAGTTCAAAACTTGTCGAGAACTCAAAACTTTATGATGTAAACGAGGCAATGGACCTCGCTGTCAAAACTAAGGTTGCAAAGTTTGATGAAACAGTAGAAGTACATGTTCGTCTCGGCGTTGACTCAAGACATGCTGACCAACAAGTACGCGGAGCAGTAGTGCTTCCCAACGGAACAGGTAAAGATGTAAAAATTCTTGTTCTTACAAAAAATGAAAAGATTGATGCTGCAAAAGAAGCAGGCGCTGATTTTGTAGGCGGTGAAGAACTCGCAGAAAAAATCCAGAAAGAAAACTGGCTTGATTTTGATGTAGTTATCGCTTCACCCGATATGATGAGCGTTGTAGGTCGTCTTGGTAAAATACTCGGACCTCGCGGACTTATGCCTACACCGAAAGCAGGTACTGTAACACCTGATGTCGCAAAAGCAGTAAATGAAGCAAAAGCAGGTAAAATTGAGTACAGACTTGATAAAACAAACATCATCCACTGCCCAATCGGAAAAGTATCATTCGGTGCTGAAAAGTTACAAGAAAACTTCGATACTCTCCTTTCAGCAATCATTAAAGCAAAACCGGCTGCAGCAAAGGGCCAATACATTAAATCTTGCGTAATCGCAACAACAATGGGCCCCGGAATTAAAATCAATCCAAATAAAGTCGGCTAATATTTGCTTGACAAAGTGTTTTTAATGTGTTAAACTTCAAAGTGTGCTGTTCTTGACCTAAGACAGTAGGTGCTATATGCGTAATGAACTGTAAAGTTCGCCTGCCGAGGAAGAAGGAATTAGATTTACAATTATATTTAATTTATTGTTGTGAATATAATGCCTGTCTCCTCGTCGGGGACAGGCACTTTTTATATTTACAACGGAGGTGAATATTTTGGCAAACGCTAGTGTTTTAGAACAAAAGAAAGCTGTCGTTGCTGCTTTGTCAGAAAGAATCAGCAACTCATGTGTCGGTGTTATTGTTGACTATAAAGGTATAACAGTTGCTGACGATACAGCACTTCGTAAAGAATTGCGTGAAGCAGGTGTTGAATACACTGTTGTTAAAAATACATTACTTTCTCGTGCAATTGCTGATACTGATTTATCATCAATATCTTCAGTACTTGAAGGTACAACTGCTTTAGCAACAAGCACAGACGACTATACTGCTGCTGCAAGAATTCTTTGCAAATTTGCTGACACTCATGAGAACTTCAGCGTAAAAGCAGGCTATCTCGACGGAGAAGCAGTCAGCGTTGATACAATCAACGAAATCGGTAAACTTCCTACAAAAGATGTTTTACTCGCAACTGTATGTTCTGCATTCCAGGCTCCTATTGCTGCATTCGCACGCGTAATTCAAGCAGTAGTAGATAAAGACGAAGAACCCGCTGCTTAGTGAAAAGTAGCATAAAAACAAAAATTAAAATTATAATTAAAAATTATTTTGGAGGTAATTTAAAATGGCATCAGAGAAAATCGCTGCTATGATTGAAGAAATCAAAGGTATGACAGTACTTGAGCTTTCAGAGCTCGTTAAAGCTGTAGAAGAAGAATTTGGAGTATCAGCTGCTGCTGCAGTTGCTGTTGCTGCTCCTGCTGCAGGTGGCGCTGCCGCTGCAGAAGAAAAAACAGAATTCGACGTAATTCTTAAAGAAGTTGGTCCTAACAAAATGCAAGTTATCAAGGCTGTAAAAGAACTTTCAGGTCTTGGCCTTGCTGAAGCAAAGGCAGTAGTTGATTCTGCTCCTAAGGCTGTTAAGGAAGCAGTTGCTAAAGAAGAAGCAGAAGCTATGAAAGCTAAACTTGAAGAAGCAGGCGCTGTTATCGAACTTAAGTAATTACAGTTTGATATTAATTGCTATAAACAGTACAATAAAAGACCTTATGGTAACTGCCATAAGGTCTTTTTGTATTTATATTAAACCTAATCAAATAATGCCAATACTTCGCCCTTTGAAATCAAACCAACCGATTTTTTAAATACCTGACCGTTTTTAAAAACAAGTAATGTCGGAATTGTCGATACCCCGTATTTAATCGCAAGAGGTGTCTGCTCGTCAACATTGATTTTGCAAACTTTAATGTCACTTCTTTCACTTGCCACTTCGTCAACAGTAGGCGAGAGCATCTGACAAGGACCGCACCAGTCAGCATATAAGTCAACAAGCACAGTCTTGTCGCTGTTTAATACTTCACTTTCAAAATTTTCGGTTGTTAAATTAATTACAGACATATTTTTTTCTCCTTTTTAATCTTTAGATTTATAGTATAACCTACAATGACAATAACCTTCAAAATCAGGGTTTTCAATCTGCTCTTTGAATTCTTTGCAAATACATTTGTTATCCTCACTCTTTTCTAACCTGCAAGGACAGTAACCGCCCTTGCGCTTAAGCCCGTCTTTGATTCTTGCAACAACTTCTTTGTCATCATTTAACCTTACCGCCATATTATGTACCTCGCATAAGTTTTTTTATTTATTATACCATATTTATATTAAAATTCCACATAATTATTAATATAATGAATAAATAACCTAAAAACCTATTGACATAGTAGGAATTAAGCGTTATACTAAACTATACAATAAATTTTAAATAAAGAAAGGATGATTTTTTATGTCAAAAATATATTCATCGGTTGAACAAATTGTAGGAAACACACCTTTGTTACAACTAAAAAAAATTGAGAAAGAGTTTAGTCTTAATGCTAATATTTTAGCCAAACTCGAATATTTTAATCCGGCGGGAAGCGTAAAGGACAGAGTCGCAAAATCTATGCTCGATGAGGCAGAAAAAAGCGGACAAATTAATAAGGATACTGTAATAATTGAGCCGACTTCGGGGAATACAGGAATAGGGCTTGCTATGGTGTCCGCAGCAAGAGGTTATAAAACTATTATTGTTATGCCGGAAACAATGTCGGTTGAACGCAGACAACTTATGAAAGCATACGGCGCTCAACTTGAATTGACTGACGGCTCAAAAGGAATGAAAGGCGCTATTGAAAGAGCAAATGAGTTGCACACTCAAATTGAAAATTCATTCATAGCAGGCCAGTTTGAAAACTCTGCAAACCCCAAAGCACATTATGAAACAACAGGCCCTGAAATTTATAATGATACAGACGGTAAAGTTGATATTTTTGTCAGCGGCGTCGGAACAGGCGGCACAATAACAGGTGTCGGAACATATCTTAAAGAGAAAAATAAAGATATTAAAGTTATAGCAGTTGAACCTTCATCATCACCCGTGCTTTCTAAAGGTCAGGCAGGCGCACATAAAATTCAGGGAATAGGCGCGGGCTTTGTTCCGAAAGTGCTTGATACAAAAATTTATGATGAAATCATCACGGTCGATAATGAAAAAGCATTTGAGTTTGGCAGACTTTTAGGAGTAAAAGAAGGCTTTTTGGTAGGCATTTCTTCGGGTGCCGCTTTGTATGCCGCTGTCGAAATCGCAAAAAGAGAAGAAAATAAAGGTAAGAATATTGTAGTACTTTTACCCGATACAGGAGACAGATATCTTTCAACTTCGCTTTTTTCAGAATAAAACTCATTGACAATGTATGTATATATAAGTTATAATTTTTAGGAGATTTTTCTCAAAATTAGGAGGACTAAAAATGCAAGTGTATGCAGACAATGCGGCTACTACTAAAATGAGCAAAACCGCAAAGGACGCTATGATAGACTGTATGGATAAATTTTATGCAAACCCATCAAGTTTACACTCTGTCGGTCAGGAGGCTAAAGAAGTCTTAGAACAGGCAAGAGAAACCATGGCTAAATATTTAGGTTGTGAACCAAGAGAAATTTATTTCACTTCCGGCGGAAGCGAAGCAGACAATCAGGCAATAATTTCTGCCGCAAGACAAGGTGCAAAAAAAGGTAAGAAACATATTATTTCAACCGCTTTTGAACACCACGCGGTACTTCATACTTTGAACAGACTTGAAAAAGAAGGATTCGAAATCGAACTTTTGGATGTCGGCGAATACGGTATGGTATCTGCAAAACAGGTAGAAGATGCTATCAGAGAAGATACTGCGCTTGTAACCATAATGTATGCAAATAATGAAATCGGCAGTATCCTGCCAATAGGCCAAATCGGAGAAGTATGCAAAAATAAAGGAGTCTTATTTCATACCGATGCTGTGCAAGCGGCAGGACACCTTAAAATAGATGTAAAGAAAGAAAATATTGATATGCTTTCTTTGTCTGCTCATAAATTTCACGGACCTAAAGGAGTAGGCGTACTGTATGCAAGACGCGGGGTAGTGCTGACCAATATTATCGACGGCGGCGCACAGGAAAGAGGCAAAAGAGCTGGCACGGAAAATGTACCTGCTATTGTGTCAATGGCGGCGGCGTTTGAAGAAGCAAATCTTAACCTGGATAAAAATACACCCCGTATTACAAAAATGCGCGATAAATTGATTGACGGACTTTTAAAGATTCCTCATTCGATTTTAAACGGAGACAGACAGGATAGACTTCCCGGAAATGTTAATATTTGCTTTGAAGGTATAGAGGGAGAGTCAATTTTATTACTGCTTGATATGAAAGGTATTAGCGCATCATCAGGCTCCGCTTGTACTTCCGGCTCATTGGACCCGAGCCATGTATTGTTGGCAATAGGCAGACCTCATGAAATTGCTCACGGTTCACTCAGGCTTTCTTTGAGCGAATATAATACCGAAGAAGAAATTGACTATATGATAAAAACAATACCGGAAGTTATAGACTATTTGCGTAAAATGTCGCCTGTATGGAGAGATTTATGCAACGGTAAAAGAGAGTTTGTTATTAAGTAAGGAGAATTTATAATGGCACTTTACAGCGAAAAAGTTATGGACCATTTTACTAATCCGAGAAATGTCGGCATTATAGAAGATGCAGACGGAGTCGGAGAAGTAGGCAACGCAAAATGCGGAGATATAATGAAAATCTATTTAAAAATAGATAACGATATTATAACCGATGTTAAGTTTGAAACATTCGGTTGCGGCAGTGCGATTGCATCAAGTTCAATGGCAACCGAAATGATTAAAAATAAACCTCTCTCAGAAGCGCTCACTTTAACAAATAAAGCAGTAGCGGAGGCATTAGACGGTTTGCCGGCACATAAAATGCACTGTTCCGTTCTCGCGGAAGAAGCAATAAAGAATGCAATAAAAGATTATTATGACCGCAATAATATTGAATACGATTCTTCCGTATTCCCCGATTGCGATCATTGTGAGGGTTGTTCTGTTTAATTATGACTACTTATCAAATGCAGCAGGAAATTCTGCGACTGAAAAAAGAAAACGATATTTGTATTTTAGCACACGCATATCAGAGCCACGATATCTGGGAGGTAGCCGATTTTATCGGCGACTCGTTCGGGTTAAGTGAAAACGCGGCAAATGCAGAGCAAAATAATATTATTATGTGCGGTGTCAGATTTATGGCGGAAACGGTTAAAATTTTAGCACCGCAGAAAAAAGTAATCTTACCGCAACCGGATGCAGGATGCCCTATGGCAGACCAACTCGATAAAGATATTATCCTGCAACTGAAAGAAAAATATCCGGGTTACTCGGTCGTCGCGTATATTAATACAACAAGCGAAATTAAAACCGTATGTGATGTATGTGTAACATCGTCGTCTGCGGTTGAAATCGTAAAAAACATTGATAATGATAAAATTTTATTTATCCCTGACTGCAATTTGGGAGATTGGGTTGCAAAACAGGTACCCGAAAAAGAATTCAAGTTCGTAAGAGGCGGTTGCCCGACACATTTAAGAATGACTGTAAAAGATGTTGAAAAGGCAAAGAAAGCACATCCCGATGCTTTGCTTTTGGTTCATCCCGAATGTCATCCTTCCGTTACCGCTTTGTCAGATTATGCAGGCAGTACAACAGGCATTTTAAATTATGCTAAAAAAAGCGATAAAAAGGAATTTATAATCGGTACCGAAAACAGTATTGTACAGCATTTGCAGTACGAATGTCCCGACAAAAAGTTTTATGCACTTTCAAAAGATTGCGTATGCCATAATATGAAACTTATCACTTTAGCAGATGTTTATAATTGCGTTAGGGGAGTAGCAGGCGAGGAAATAAAAATGAGCGAGAAAACCCGCCTTGATGCAAAACGCAGTATTGATGAAATGTTGAGGTTAGGATAGTGAAAAAGGCGCTTATTGCCATGAGCGGAGGAGTAGACTCCTCTTTGGCGGCAAAACTTACGGCAGATAAAGGTTTTGAATGTATCGGCTGCACTATGAAACTGTATCACAACGAGGATGTGGGCGTAGAAAAGTCGCGTACCTGTTGTTCTCTTGATGATGTAGAAGATGCCCGCAGCGTTGCATATAAGTTAGGTATGCCTTTTTATGTGTTCAATTTTACAGACGCGTTTTATGATACTGTTATTAAAAAATTTATTGAAAGTTACGAAAAGGGAATTACTCCGAACCCGTGTATTGATTGTAACCGCTACATGAAGTTTGATAAACTGTTTGAGCGCGCAAAAATTCTCGGTTGTGATTATATTGTAACAGGTCACTACGCAAGAATTGAACAAAAAGACGGTAAATTTATATTGAAAAAGGCTTTAGACGAAACTAAAGACCAGAGTTATGTGCTGTATTCAATGACACAAGAACACTTAAAGCACACTATGTTCCCTTTGGGCGATATGAAAAAAACACAGGTCCGTAATATTGCGGAGCAAAACGGTTTTATAAATGCAGATAAGCCGGACAGCCAGGATATTTGCTTTGTGCCAAACGGAGATTACGCAAGCGTTATTGAGCATTACAGCAATAAAAAATATCCGCAGGGCGATTTTGTTGATATGCAAGGTAATGTTCTCGGTAAGCACAAAGGCATTATCCGTTATACAATAGGACAAAGAAAAGGACTCGGGTTGTCTTTGCCCGAAAGCCTTTATGTCTTTAAAAAAGATGTCGAGAATAATACAGTGGTGCTTTGTAAAAACGAGCAGTTGTTTTCAAAAGAACTGTATGTGGAAGATTTTAACTGGATTTCGGGCGAAGCCCCTGAAACACCTATCAAAGCAAGCGTTAAAATCAGATACAATCAAGTAGAAAAGCCCGCAACGGTAACAGCGCTCGACAACGGAAACGTTCGTATAGTTTTCGATGAACCCCAAAGAGCAATTGCTCCCGGTCAGTCAGCGGTCGTTTATGACGCTGATATCGTGCTCGGTGGCGGAACCATAATTTAAAACCAATACTTTCGAGTACATAAAAACAAAAAGTTATAAATCTTTCGATTTATAACTTTTTTCTATATATTGCAGGTTGAAAAATGTGTCGGTTAATGTTACAATGATTACATAATTGTAATTTTTTAAAAGGAGTCTGTATATGAAGTACTTATTTAAAAACTTAATAAGTATATCATTGTTTATAATAATTGTACTTTCAGCACAGTTTTTATTTACACAAAGTGTTGATGCGGCATCAGAGCCTTTTGTCAGTTGGACTGTCAGCAAAAATAATTTCCCCGACAGTAAAAGTGATTCAAACTATAAATACTATTACACAAACATTAACCCTTTTGTAAACGGGGGATACGGTCTGCCCAACTGCACTTGCTATGCCTTCGGCAGAGCGTACGAAGTGCTCGGATATAAACCGAATCTGTCATACGGAAATGCCTCACAATGGTATGATTATAATATAAACAATAAAGTCTTTAAATACGGTACAGAGCCTAAAGCAGGCGCTATTGCTTGCTGGTCGGGCGGAAACGAGTACGGTGACGGACATGTAGCCTTTATTGAAAAAGTTGAAGGCTCAAAAATCACCTTGTCGGAATCGGCGTGGAGTTGGAGAAGTGACGACAGCATAGATTACGATATGCGTATTGTTGAAATTGAAGATTATCAGATTAATAAACTTCACGGTTCAAGATATGTTTTTCAAGGCTATATTTATCTTTTCGGCGATGCACCTATTGTTGATAAAGAACTCTGGGTAATGGACTATGCGGTAAATGTCAGGGAAAGTTATTCAACAAGTTCCGCTATAATAGATACTTACGCAAAGGGTACATCGGTCAGAATAAGTGAATATAAATCAAGCGGCGGATATTTTTGGGGCAGAGTAGGTACAAACGCCTGGTGCGTCTTAGATTACTGCCATTATGTTTCGGGTACAAATACATCAGGATATTACGGTGTTTCATATAATTTAAACGGTGGCGAATATAACGGTAATGATTATATGACAGGCACATTAAAGAAAAAACGTACCAATATCAAGGTCACTACAAGAGTCCCTACGCGACAGGGATATAACTTTATGGGATGGACCACCTCGCCCGACTCAAGCACTGTTAAATATAAATCGGGCAGTACATATAAAACCGATAACAGTATTACTTTATATGCAGTATGGCAAAAAGTATTCAATATCAGCGAAGATACTTTTATGCTTGATTTGTCGGGAGTGTCCTCTAAAATATTAAACTACAAAATCAATACCGACAAAAAACATAAAATCAATTTCGCCCGTTCCGATAAAACGGTAGCAGAGTGTATCTTTATAACAAAAGACAATCAGATAGTCGTAAACGGGTTAGGTACAGGCTCCTGTACAGTAACAATAGGACTTTATGATGAGCAGAATAATAAATTAGACCTGCGCAGTTTTAAAGTTATTGTTTATGACTCAAGAGCAAATCTTAATAAGTCAGATATATTCAAATCGGTATATGTTAAAAATCTGTCGCAAGACAGCGCGACTGTTCTGACAAATCTCAATAAGTCATATCAAATAACCGAATACGGAGTTTATTACGGTCAGACAAAAGACACCTTACATACATTAAAAAGCACTAAAACTCAGACTAAAAACAGTTTGTCTATATCCTGGCCGGACGGACTAAAACCAAATACAAAGTATTATGTAAGATTTTATTTTGTATATAACGGTAAAAAATATCAAAGTTATTTGCAGTCATTTACCACTATGTCAAACTTAAAAAGTTTGCAGGTTAAAAAACTGCCGCAGACAGTTTATACAATAGGGGACAAAATGAATGACTCAAATATGATTCTCTTAGCAAAATCAGACAGCGGCAGAGGAGAGTATATTGTAGGCAGTTCGGCTTGTAAAGTGTCGGGATTTAATACTTCACTTGCCGGCAATAAAACTGTTAAACTGACATATAAGGGCGTCAGCACATCTTATATTATTGATGTAAACTGTCCCACCCCTTCAACTCCTGTTATTACTGAAATCCGAAACACAACAACAGGTATTAAAGTAACCTGGAAAGAAACTAAAAACGCGAATATGTACAGAATATACAGACGCGTTAAGGGTGATACCGCATGGACTAAATTAGCAGACAGAACCCTTACCTACTATAACGATAAATCTGCTAAAAACGGTGTGCAGTATGAATATGCAGTAAGGGGATGTTATACAAGCAACTCCGAGAGCCAATGGGGTAAACCTTCATCGGTCGTCACATGTTTATCTGTAACAACTCCTGTCGCTTCACTTGCCTCAACCACATATAACAGCATAAAAATTAATTGGTCGGAAGTTAAGGGTGCATCAAGATATTATATATACAGAAAAGCAGAAGGCGAAAAAAGTTATACAAAAATTGCTTATGTGACCGGTCAGTCAAGTACAAGTTATACCGATACAAAAACCTCTTGCTCTAAAAACTATACTTATGCAGTAAGAGCGTATAATAAAGGATATTTAAGCAGTTTCAGCGGTCGGACCTTTACCTGTATTCCTGCAGCGCCGAAATTAAACAAAGCAGAGTATACAAATAATACGCTTACTGTAAGTTTTTCCGGAGTCAGCGGGGCGACCAATTATGTTGTATATGTAAAAAAATCGGGCGACAGCAGTTATTCAAGACTCGCAGTTACCGATAAAACAAACTTTTCAACTAAAGATGTCAAAAAAGGTGAAACCTATACCGTTATGGTAAGGTGTTACAGAAGGGTGAACGGTAAAAATATTTACAGCGCCGCATCTAATAAGATTAAAATAGTTTGTCAATAAAAATAAAGGGAATGTAAAAAACGAAGGTTTTTTACATTCCCTTTTTATATAATAATGAGTGAGTCTGTAAGCCGAGTTTTGTCTTGAACAGTTATCTATCTCGATGTAATGTTACCATTACACTCTAGCCACGCGGTTAAAGCACATCGGGCAAATGTATCGCTTTAGTCGGTGTTGCTTCGAATAGGGTTTACAGGCTTTTACAGTTACCTGTAAAAGCGGTGAGCTCTTACCTCGCCTTTCCACCCTTACCGTAAAAATACGGCGGTATATCTCTGTTGCACTTTCCCTAAGGTCACCCTCGGCGGCCGTTAGCCGTTATTCTGCCCTGTGAAGCTCGGACTTTCCTCATAGTAAAAACTACGCAACTGTTCGGCTCACTCATAATTATCACTTTTTCATTTTCTCAATCTTTTTGAGTTGCCTTATATCATTACCGATAAATCTGAAAGTATCAAAATTTCCGATAATTCTTGACATAATTCTCTGTCCGTATCTCTCCTGCAAATCATTAGCCTCTAAGTTCGTGCTGATTATCGTAGGCTTGCAAGATTGCATACGCGTGTTAATTATATTATAAACAGCAGATAAGTTAAACTGCGTTGAAAATTCTGCACCCAAATCATCAATTATCAGTAAATCGCAGTTGCAAATGTGATTTGTATAATCAGAATATGCTCTGCCGAAATGCTCTTTTTCTATCTGGCTCATTATGTTCTGCGCAGACGCATACACAACTCCAAAACCCTTGTTTATTACAGTCCCCGCAATCGCCAAAGATAAATGCGTCTTGCCAAGTCCCGTAGTACCTAAAAATAATAAGTTGCCGGAATGAACAGGCGAAAAATCATCAGCATAAGTTTTGCACTTGTTATATATTGAAGTCATAACTTTGAGCGGATTGCCCTGATCTGTTTTTATATCTTTATAGTATTTTAAACTGAATTTTTCAAAAGTACTTTCTTTAAGCGGCATCGTCTTACCGAGTGTCTTAAACTCTATATTTCTTGCCTCGGCAATCGCACACTCACAAAGAAGTCCGTCAACAAAACCTGTATCATTACACTTTTTACATGTGTAAACAGGCTCCAGGGTATCAATTTCAAGTTTTTTAAAAAGTTCGGCTTTCTTCTGTGCAAGTTTGTTGAATTCCTCTTTTTGCTTTGCCGCCTCTGTTAAATTAAATCTCGCCGAAAGTTTAGCCGCATTAATTGCTGCAATTTTCATCTGAGCATCAAGTTTTTCAATTTCAGGGTGAGATGAATATAATGCGTTTTTTTTAACTTCTGCATCAAATTCAGCCTTTTGCTTTCTGCTGTTTATTATTTCTAATGCCTTTTGATAGGTTTCATTTGAATAAGCCATTGTTTATTCCTCGTTAATCATTTGTTTAAACAAGTCAATATCATAAGATGTGTCCGACTTGCTGTTTTTCTCACTGCTTTCAACATCCTGAACAGTCTTGTAACCGCTGTTTTGCCAGGTATCAATAATTTTAGATATGTACTGAATTGAATATTTACCTGTCGCATTAATACATTTATCATACGCTAACTGCAACATGCTTTCGGAAAAATTATATTCATATACCCACTTGTACGCGAGTTCTTCTTCTTTTTTGCTTGCTTTTCTGTCAGCAGTACCAAAACATTTACCCACAATCTTGATTGCCGACTTAACATCGTGTAAGCGTATAATCTCTTTTTCCGCCTTGTTTGCAGAGTCAATGCCTTTTTGTACCCAGTCAATTGCAAGTTTTTGAATATATGTAGCCGATACTTTGTTTTGTGAAATCAAATAATCTATAAGCATAAGTAAAACCGCTGGCTTGATTTTAATATCATCAATTAAATATATAAGAGTGCTCGCCTCGTTTTGCCTTAATACTCTGCCAAGTTTAACTTCAGTCTGACGCATAAGTACAGCAATTTCTTTTGATTCACTCGCTCTTTGTACAACTTGTTTTCTGTCAGGCAAATGCTCTTTTACAGGCACTGCGTTTATAACTTTTTGTTCTGCCTTGTTATCATCACTTACAAAAATATTAGACTGCTTCCAGTAAAGAATTGCCTCTTTTAATTCATTTTCACTTATTTCCAATTTGTCTGCACTTAATTCATCAACACCGAATTTCAATACAAAAATCAATACTTTAAGTTGTGCGTGAGATGCAAATTTTAAATGCTTTTCAGCAACTTCGCTCGGTATACAAAAACAGTTGTTAAAAAGTTCGTAATTAATTTTTATTTCCATTGTTTTTAATTCTCCAAAAAGGCATTTTTATAAGTCCTACAAGTGTTCCGAAACCGTAAGAAATATGCATTAAAAAGAAAATAAAAGGCATTAAAACCATAAGCGCCTTTACTCTCTTGCTCTTTTCTCCCGCCATTGACAGTAAAGTAAAACCGACAGCCCCCGCAAAATATAAAATTAAAAGTAAAGCGGGCAGTAACAGGTTTTTAAAAAATACACAAAGTACTAATGATAATATAAGCGCCAGAGTAAAACCTAACGGGACAAAATTATAAAGCGAAAAACATTTAGGACATACTCCCATAGTAAGACCGATCCAATATCCGTTGCCCCATTTTTGCTTTAACATACTTTTAACGGAACTGCGAGCGTGCTGATATGAAATTATATCCGGACATAAACAGAATTTAAAACCGGCTTTTCTCATTCTGTAATGAATTTCATTGTCCTCGGTCCTTACAAGATTTTCATTGTAACCGCCGACAGTTTCAAAAACTTCTTTTCTGTAAGCCGCGTGAGCCAGGGTAGATACATACTGCTTGCTGACACTTCTTCTGTACACCGCAATACCGCTGCCGAAAACAGACGCTTCCGCATGCGCCAACATTCGCTGAAAGTAAGTAGTACCGTCAAATACAGTAGGACGCTGTCCTCCGACAATGTATTCACCGTCATTCATATTTTTATCAACGTTACTTAAAAAGTCAGGCTCAATTCTCGCGTGCGAGTCAATTTTAACTATAATATCACCCTTGGCATTTTTAAGAGCAACATTCCAACCGGCCGCAAGAATTTTTTTATCGTTTTGTAAAATCTTGCAGTCAGCAAAATCATTATTCGATTTAAACTTTTTCATAACCTTAAGCGTTGAGTCCGTAGAATTACTGTTTACAAGCAAAACTTCAACTTGTTTGTGCGGAAAATCTTGACTTAAAAGGTCATAAAAAAGGTCGGGAAGAGTATTTGCTGCGTTATATGCAATTGTAATGAAAGTAAAACGTGGCATCTGTCTTCTCCTCAAAAAATTATATATATACACAACTATTATAGCAAATTTATCGTAAAAATCAATTATAAAAAACTTGTTTTACTTATGTTGCCAAACAAAACAAAATAAAGTATAATGAGTATAAACTAAAATCAGGAGGTGCGTTGTCTGTGAAAAAAATACTTTGCCTGTTAACTTTGATAACTATGCTTTTTAGTTTAAATATTAATGCTTTTGCAGAAAATACCGGTTATGCGCCTGCTCAGATTGAATTAAAAACATCAAAAAATACAGTAAATACAAACGACGAGTTCACGGTATCTTTGTACTTTTTAAATGCAAACGAATACCCTTACGGTATCTGCGCTTTTACTTCAACACTCACTTACGACTCTGATGCATTCACCTTGCAAAAAGTAAACTATGCGGTAAATGAAAGCGATGTAACAATAAAAGCAGAGGAAAACACCTATAAATCTTTGTATGTGTGCGTGCCTGACGAAAACTCAACAGGCTTTAGTAAAACTACTGCGTTTTATACTGCTTTTTTCAGAGTCAACGAAAACGCAAAAGAAAAAGAATATGATTTTAATATAAGTTTTGATAGCGTAAGCGGAATTAATTATTCGGACGGTGAGGCGGAAATTTTTTCGGTTGATTTTAATAATTCAACAACTAAAATTAAAATCACCTCCGACCGGAGTGAACCTGACGAAAATAATGATACTCAGTTTGTAGGCGATGAGGATGCAAAATTTACACAAAGCGAAGTTCTAACCGAAAGCACAATTATAACTTCATCGACTCAAAGTGAACAGATATCAAGTACCGCAGAAGGCAGTACATCTAAGATTACATCACCCGAAAGCAAAACCGAAGATTATTCAATGCCTGGCTATGAAACAGAGCAAAACAGCAGCACCGAAACGCAAAGCACTATAAAAACCGAAAAAAAAGACACGCAGAATAATTCATTATTTGCAATTATTTTTATAATTTTACTTGCAATTATTTTAGTAATTGGTATAATAGTTATAGTTAATAAGATAAAACAAAGACGGAGAAAGTAAGCAGAAACTTTTGATTAAGAGAGCAGTTTATATGGTGCGAGAACTGTATCAGAATTCTGACCGAAGACCACTCTTGAGTGCCGCTGAAATAAGGCGCGCCGTATTGCTTGCGTTAAAAGCACAAAAGTTGACCGATTATTTTAGTCGGTAATCTGGGTGGAACCGTGGAGTAATAACTTCATCCCTTGTTTGCAGGGATGAAGTTTTTTTGTTTTAAATTTTAAATGGAGGTTTGAATATATGAAAATTATTTATAATGACGGTACTGTCTGCGAGGCAAGAGAAGACCAGGAACTTGAGGTAATTCGCCATACTGCCGCGCATATTTTAGCACAGGCAGTCAAGCGCCTTTACCCGCACGCAGACTTCGGCTACGGACCTGCAACCGAAAAAGGTTTTTATTACGACATTGATTTGGGTGATACAAAACTTGCCGATGAAGATTTAGAAAAGATTGAAAACGAAATGCGTAAAATCGTTAAAGAAAATCTGCCTATCAAATCTTTCATCCTCGAAAGACAGGATGCAATCGCACTTATGCAGGAAAGAGGAGAAAAGTATAAGGTAGAACATATAGGCGATTTGGATGAAAACGCAGTAATCAGTTTTTATCAGCAGGGCGAATATATTGATATGTGTACAGGTCCGCACCTTTGCTATACAAAAGCCTTGAAAGCATTTAAACTCACACAGCAGTCAGGCGCTTACTGGAAAAACGATAAGAAAAATAAAATGCTCACAAGAATTAACGGTGTAGCGTTCAGAACACAGGCAGAACTTGATGAGTATATGAAATTGTTAGAGGAAGCAGAGCGCAGAGACCACAGAAGAATCGGTAAAGAAATGGATATGTTTATGTTCAACGATGAGGGACCGGGATTTCCTTTCTTTTTACCAAACGGTATGCTCGTTAAAAATGTACTCATTGATTATTGGAGAGAAATTCATACAAAACATAACTATGTCGAAGTTTCAACACCGATGATGATGAACAAACGCCTTTGGGAAACAAGCGGACATTGGGACCACTACAAAGATAATATGTATTCAACAAAAATTGACGATGAAGATTTTTGTATCAAACCTATGAACTGCCCGGGCGGTGTGCTCGTTTATAAGAGCAGACCGCACAGTTATCGCGAATTACCTTTAAGAGTAGGTGAGTTAGGCCTTGTGCACCGTCACGAACTTAAAGGCGCTTTGCACGGTTTGTTCAGAGTCCGTTGCTTTACTCAGGACGATGCTCATATCTTTATGACAAGAGAACAAATTACAGATGAAATTGTCTCGGTAGTAGGACTTATTAACAATGTATATACAAAATTCGGCTTTGATTATTTTGTCGAACTTTCAACTCGCCCCGAGGACAGTATGGGTAGCGACGAAGATTGGCAGGCGGCAACCGACGGACTTAAAAATGCGCTTGTGAGTCTGAATATGCCTTATATTATAAACGAGGGTGACGGTGCTTTTTACGGACCGAAAATTGACTTCCACTTAAAAGACAGTTTGGGCAGAACCTGGCAGTGCGGAACTATCCAACTTGACTTCCAGATGCCTATAAACTTCGGACTTGAATATGTTGACGAAGACGGTACTAAAAAGCGACCTATTATGATTCACAGAGTTTGCTTCGGCTCAATTGAGAGATTTATCGGCATCATAACAGAGCATTTTGCAGGTAAATTTCCGACATGGCTTGCACCGATTCAGGCAAAGGTAATGACCTTGCCGGGCGTCGATGAGCAGTATGCCGAAAATGTCTATAATGTTTTAAGAGATAATAATATCAGATGTAAATTCGATAACAGAAACGAAAAAATCGGCTATAAAATCAGAGAGGCAAGACAGGTCGAAAGAGTGCCCTATATGATTATAATCGGCGCTAAAGAAGTCGAAAACGGAGTAGTAGCGGTAAGAAACCGTGATACCGACCAGACCGTAACAATGACACTTGACGAATTGACTTCAATGCTTAATAAAGAAATCAAAGACAGAGTATAGAAAAAACTCGCTTACTTAAAGTAAGCGAGTTTTTTTATATCAGCATTTCAAGATAACCGGAGGCAATTCCGAGAACTGCCGAAATTATTATCAGATAAATGGGATGAATTTTTTTCTTAAACTTTATCAGCGATAATGTCATAATTATCGCAAAGATAATAAGCGAACTTATAAAAGAGAAAGTTGAAAGTATTTCTGCAGAAAAACCGTTCGGAAAAAATACGGTCAAAGCAGTCGATATAATCGCAGAGCCTATAAGTCCGATTACAGCAGGTCTGAGTCCGGTCATACAACCGGCAACAATTTTGCTTGATTTAAATCTTTCGTAAAATTGCGATACGATTAAAATAATCAAAAAAGAGGGGAGTACAACGCCGAGCGTCGAACACATCGCTCCGAGTATGCCTGCTTTTTGAGCGCCGATATATGTCGTTATATTAATCGCAAAAGGTCCCGGTGTGCTCTCACTTACTGCAATAAAGTTGATAAATTCTTCAATAGGTACCCAGTTTCTGCTGATAACTTCCTCTTGTATCAAGGGGAGCATAGCGTAACCGCCGCCGAAAGTAAAAGCACCGATTTTAAAGAAGGTCAAAAACAGTTCTAAAAATATACTCATTATTTAACCCTCCTTGATAATATTAACGAACTGATAAGTCCGATTAATGCACATCCTATAATTACATAAAGCAAATTAATATCAAAAAAGGTTACACTGATAAAAGCAAATGCCATAATAATATATGCAATCAAGCCTTTAGGACACTTTTTGTACATTGAAATCAATGCGTTGATTATAAGCGCAAGTACACCGGCTCTTATACCGTTAAATGCAAATTTAACAACTTTAAACTGTTCAAACTGCCTTAATACAAAAGATAAAAAATATATTATGATAAAAGAGGGAAGAACAACACCCGATGTCGCCAGAAATGCACCGAAAACTCCTGCTGTCTTGTAACCTACAAAAGTCGCCGAGTTTATTGCAATAGGTCCGGGAGTGCTTTCTGCAATAGCAATAATATCAAGAATGTCATCTTCGCTTATCCAATGCCTTTTTTCTACAACCTCTCTTTGAATAATAGGTATCATAGCGTAACCGCCTCCGAAAGTAAAAGCACCGATTTTTAAAAAGGTTAAAAACAAGGTAAATGCCTTTTTAAAATAACTTTTTTTATCTTTCATTTGCTCACCCTCCGTTTTGCTTTTTGAAAAACTTACCGTAATTATCTTTTGCAATTATTTCAAACATAGTCATTGTAACAAACAACCGCTAAAAAATCAATCATTATCATCTTTTACCGCTATTATAAACACTTTTGAAATCTTACTGTTTAAGCAAAAACATCAGGAAACAGAACAACTTAAATCTTTTTAAAATTTCGAGGTTATGATTATTATCTGCATAAGGTTCACTTTATTGGTGTGGGCGTTATTGTAGTCCCCGATGGGAAGACAATTCTTGAAACTTATGAAGAAATCCGCAAGAATCCGCCAAAAGTGGCGTAAAA
>JAXJSP010000034.1:0-29956 GCA_036310005.1 Acutalibacteraceae bacterium
AGGAAATAGAGGTTTCCTGTATTGAACCATATAGTCAAGTAATGTTCCATCTGGGATACGAGTTTGATGAAAATGATGTACATGATGTGAAGTTATTGTGTGAGACATTTCATATCGAAATTCCCAAAGAGTATAGATAACTGCAAATTCCAATATGACGAACAGTTAGCAAAATTTAAAGTCTTAAGGAGGCTTTTTTATGAAAAATGAAAAAAGATGTCCAAAATGTAATAGTACAGATATTATAAAGGTTCCAGATAATCTTTGTAATAAAATACAGGCTAAATGGTCTATGCTTTCTATGGTAGTTTTACATCGTTATGTATGTTGCAATTGTGGGTTTTCTGAAGAATGGGTTGATACAGATGAACTACAAATTTTAAAAGAAACCATCTAAAGTTGAATTTGTAGGAGAGAAGATATGTTATTTCAGCCATCAAGCGCAATGAAAATATCTGTACCGCCAGAAATCCAAAGAGAAGATTGAAGCAGCATGTACAAAGGGAAATGTATTGGCATTTGATATTTTATTACTGTTGACAAAATTCCAATTTAGCGAAGTGAGTTAATTAAATAAAACTCGGTAACAGACCGAGGTACAAGCGATTAAATAAAGGCATCTTGTGGGAATATAACCGTTTCCCTAAATCCGAACCCCTTGCTAATTCCCATCTAATTAGACGGTCGAAAACGGGGTAAAATTAGCAGTAATTCCGTAACACAGTTTAACACTCAAAGTGCGAAAAAGCCTTGAAAATACGGGATTATCGGGTACAGGAAGTGACTCTACAACCGAGTTTCGAGGTCACTCCTAAGGGTTAGTTGTGAGTTCGATTCTCGCAGGGGGTGCCAAAAATCCCGTTCACGCAAGTGAGCGGGATTTTTACTTATTACTTCTTACCTCTTCATTCTTACCTCGGTAAAAATTCCCTATGGGATTATTGGGAAGTAATAAGTAAAAAGTAAGAGGTAATAAGTGGAAAGTTGTATAGTAAAAACGGACTGTTCAAAGAGTGAAAATATTGGTAAAATATTTTCAGGAGAGTGAACAAAATGAAAAAGAAAGTGAATTACACAAGGGAGTTTAAAATCAAGGCTTGCGAATTGGTTTTAAAAGAAGATGTTAAGGTAAAAACGGTTGCAGAGAAAATGGGTATAGGGCACATAATGCTCTATTGTTGGATAGACGAGTATAAAACCTATGGAGACGCAGCATTTGTGGGTAAAGGACATCTAAAACCGGAAGAGGCAAAACTGAAAAAACTGCAAAAAGAAAATGAGGAATTATATTGAAGTATTTTGATACCGCTAATATTGTACCAAGTACACTTTCTGTAACAACGAGTTTTTTAGCAGTTTATCTTACATTCAGAAGAAATCCGTATTTTGCTCTTGCTTATGCTGCAAATGATGTTGTACTTATCATATTATGGGTTCTTGCGAGCATTACTGATTTTCGATATATATCTGTCGTCGTATGTTTTACAACTTTTTTAGTCAATGATATATATGGGTTTATTAGTTGGCAAAAAATGAAAATTAGACAATCTCTGATTTTAAGCGAGAAGTAGAAATTTTAAGATAAAAGGTAATCGATAAAAAAGTTGTCGTCTTTTATTTTTCTCAAATTTGTGATATAATGATTTCATTAAACGGAATTTATAGCAACAGCGAGTTGCTTGCTTATAATATATATTTGTATTAAAATTTCATTGAGGTGGTTGATTATATGGATACAAAGACTGTTATATTTGAACTTAGAACACAAAAAGGTCTGTCACAAGAAGAACTTGCTGAAAAAATTTTCGTCACAAGACAAGCAGTATCTCGTTGGGAAAACGGTGAAACTATTCCGAACACGGAAACATTGAAGTTACTGTCGAATTTTTTCGGTGTTTCTATTAATACTCTGTTGGGTTCTCCAAGACAACTGATTTGTCAATGCTGCGGTATGCCGCTTGATGATTCCACAATCAGCAAAGAAACAGACGGTAATTTTAACGAGGAATATTGCAAATGGTGTTATACTGACGGTGAATTCAAATATTCAAGCAAAGAGCAACTGATTGATTTTTGTGTTGAACATATGGCAAACGAAAATTGGCCTGCTGAACAAGTTAGAGCGCATATGGAGGCAGTTGTACCGAAACTAAATCATTGGAAATAATACATAGTTTCAAATATAAAAAACCCTTGAGAAATCAAGGGTTTTTGTTTATGTTAAGGTTTATATTACTGTAAAGTCTTTGAGTTCGTCTTTAAAGTCATTTAAAAAAGGCTGTTTTTTAAATTCATACGGGGAGTGACCGGTGTACTTTTTAATTACCGAGCTTAGATATTTTTGGTTGTCAAATCCGCTTTTTTCAGCGGCCTCTTCTACAGAATAATATCCGGAGCGAATCAGTTCCAAAGCGTAGGAAACACGCAGGGAATTTATGTAGCGTAGGGGAGTTTCGGAAAATGACGAAACAAATAATTTGCGAAAATAAGTATCACTCATATTAGCCATTTTTGAAAGAAAATCTACGCTTAAGTCTTTATCTGTAAAATGTTCATGTATGTATTCTGCAATTTCATTCATCTTGTCGTATTTATTGTTAATTCTTTGTTCGTGTTTTTGCCTGAATAATTTTAAAAGAATTTTATAAAATTCACACTTACATTCATATTGATAGCCGAACTGTTTTTTACAAAAAGAGGTATACATATTTTGAAACTTAGTTTCAAAATATTTCGAATTTTCGGGGGAAATCACTTCCATATCCGTTCCTGTGTAATTTTTAAGTTTGAAATGCACGACAAAAAGATGCTCACTTTGAGCGTTTATTGTGTAATCAAAGCCTTCGGGAACAAATGCAATTTCGCCTGTTTTAACAGTTTTGCTGATTCCGTTGTGAGTAAATTCTGCACCGCCGCTTATTCTGTATGACAATGCATTAAAACTGCGGGGCTGCGCATATTCGTGGCTTTCATTCCAACTAAGTTCAAGTACGGATAAAATTTCCACATCCAAATTGGGTTCTTCAAAAAACATATTATCACCTCGCAATACTTTTCTTTATATTATCATATCCCTTAAATTATGTCAAAAAAATTTGTTCGGAAATTTATACTTTTTAAACGGAAATACAAGTTGTTAGCATGTCGCTCGTGTGCTAAATTTAAAATAACAAATTTATTATGAAATGAGAGGTAGATTAAAATGTCAATAAAACATACAGCGGTCAGTTATTACGGCTTTAACTATGTTGAGCATGCAAAAGCAGATTTTATGGAAATGAAAGAGCACGGATGCGATACCGTCATTCTTGCAATTACAGAGTTTGATATGGACTTTTGGTTTCCTAATATCAACGAAATTGTAAAAACTGCGCACGAGGTCGGACTTAGAGTAATTGCTGATACTTGGGGAATAGGTAAATACTTCGGCGGTGAGCAAGTCAGCCTGTTCTTACAGAATAATATTCATCATCGTCAGGTTTCAGCATACACGGGCGAGGTACTTAATGCCGCTTGCTTTAATACAAATTCTTTCCGTGATTATTTTAAGAATTTATGCGTTAAACTCGCGACGAATACCGAGGTTGACGGTTTCTTCTGGGACGAGCCGCATTATGCTTATCCTAAGTCTTATGCTTCTATTACAGGTGGCGCAGGGGATGACTGGGCTTGTCGTTGTCCCGAATGTATGAAAAAGTTCGAAAAGTACTACGGATATGAAATGCCAAAATTCATGAATGATGATGTTAAGCAGTTCAGATGGAGAGAGGCGCTCTTTACACTTTCCGATGTCTCAAAAACACTTAAAGAGATTAATCCTAATCTTGAAATTACCTGTTGTGTTCATGCAACTCTTAATTCGTATTATGTTACAGAGTTGCGCGGATATGATAACTGGGAAATGGTAGCGGCATGCCCGTATTTTGACGTGTTCTCAACTACCATTATAAACTGGACTCTGCCTGAAAGTTTCTTTAAAGAAATAACAGAAAGAACTGTTGCTATGGCTAAAAAGTACGGTAAAGAATCAGAACGCTGGCTTATGGGTTACAATAAACGCCCCGATGACTTTAAACAGATTGACCACATTGTAGATTTATATGAATCTCTCGGTGTTGACCGTCTTGCAACATGGACATACCGAGGCGGCTACGGAACAAGCGTTGCGGCAAAGGATCCGATTGAACTTTGGGATAATATCGGAAGAAACTACAAAAGAGTGCTGAAAAAGTGATTACTGATAAATATTTTGATCGCATTGTTGATGTTTTGAATAAAATTAAAAGCACACAGACGCAAAAAGTAATGGCTGCAGCTGAAGCGGTTTCAAATACTATTCTAAATGACGGTATAATATACATTTTCGGATGCGGACATTCGCACCTTATTGCTCTTGACTGCTTTTACCGATCAGGGGGATTGGCGAATGTAAGCGCCATGCTTGATACAGATTTAATGCTGCATAACGGTGCAGCCAAAAGCAGCAAAATGGAAAAAATGTCAGGAATTGCAGAATCAGTCTTTAAAAGATACTGCGTTACAGATAAAGATTTAATTATCATTGTATCAACATCCGGTAAAAATACTGTGCCTATTGAAATGGCTCAAATTGCCGCAAATAACAAAATCAAAAGTATTTGCGTTACTTCATCGGAATATTTTGCCGATAAAAAAGATGCACCGTTGCTTTATGAATGTACAGACATTTACATAGACAACTGTGTTCCCCACGGAGATGCGGTGATAGATATATCCGGAGCGGAAACTAAAATGGGCAGCGTTTCAACTGCCGCAAGTTCTTTTATACTTCAGACTGTCCTGATGGAGGGTGCCGATGCGGCAGGTAAATCAGGTAAGGCTTTGCCTGTATATATGAGCGGAAATGTTGACGGTGGTGCCGAATTTAACAGCAAGTTGATTGATAAATACATGCCGCGAATAAAGCATCTGTGAAAGGAGGCAGATTAAATGCCAAAAGTTTCGGTTATCGGGATATGCGGAAACTCTGTTTTCATGTATGCAGACCATTTTCACGAGAACGGTGAAACACTTGTCGCAGAATCGGTTTTTGAAGAAATCGGCGGCAAGGGAATTAATCAGGCGATAGCAGCAAAAAGAATGGGCGCTGAAGTTTCTTTTCTTGCTGCAATATCTGATGATGAAAATGGTAAAAAATGTATAGATGTCGCAAAGAAAAACGATATAAATGCAACTTTTAAAACAAAACACGGAAAGGCAACACCTTTCGCGTTTATTCTAACTGATAAAAACGGAGAAAACCGTGTAACAGAATATAAAAGCGCTGAACTTGATGAGAGCGATGTTGAGTCGTTTGAAAAAGAAATTGCCTCAAGCGATATACTCCTTCTTCAGCAGGAGGTACCGAGCAAAGTTAATGAAAAGGCTGTACAAATTGCCGATAAGTATGGTGTGAGAGTGATTTTAAATCCCGCTCCTATTAGATATATCAGCGATGAAACAGCACAAAAGGTTTTTGCTGTTACTCCAAATGAGCAGGAAATACAGGCAATTGATAAAAACCGTTTTAAAAACTGCATAACAACGCTTGGGAAAAAAGGTTGTTTAATCAACGGTGAGGTTTCGGTACCCGGAATTAAAGTAAAAGCAGTAGATACTACGGGAGCAGGGGACACATTTAACGGAGTTCTTGCTGTCTGTATTGCAGAGGGTATGGAATTAATTAAAGCATGCAAATATGCTGTTACCGCCTCAGGAATCAGCGTTTCAAGAAAATATGTATTAAATGCTATACCATACAGAAATGAAATTGAAAAAGTCTTAAAGGAAAGCGAGAAAAATACTAATGAATGATTTTGGTTATTATGAGAAGTTGCTTGAAAACTTCAAGCAAGTCAACGAAACTCAGGAAGAAAATATCAAAAAAGCCGCCGCTCTTATGACAGATGCCATAGCTGATGACAGACTCATAAGCGTATATGGCGGAGGAGGACATACTACGCTGTGCATGGGTGAAATGTTTTTCCGTGCCGGTGGTCTTTCAAATATTAACCCTGTTATGGAAACAGGACTTTCAGTTTTCAATCAGGCAATTAAATACTTAGAACTTGAGCGTACTGTGAATTACGGTAGCGCAATAATGAAATATTATGACTTGAAAAAGGACGATGTCCTCATTATTTTCCATAATATAGGAATCAACCCGGCAACAATTGATGCCGCTATGGAAGCAAAAAACCGCGGAGTAAAAATAATTGCGGTTTCAAGTTCTGCTTGGCAGAATGAAATGCCGAAAGATCATTTTATCAGACATCCTAATAAAACGAACTTGTTTGATTATGCCGATGTTTGTATTGATGACTTTAACCCTGTAGGTGACGCAGTAGTTAATGTACCGGGACTTGATACTCCTATTGCTCCCGTATCAAATATTATTGATTTTTATATTGCGCACCTTTTAGAAATTGAAACTGTAAAACAATGTATAGACAGAGGAATAATTCCGCCTGTATGGTCGAGCGCCAATACCCCCGGCGGTGATGAAAAGAATGCGGCATATCTTGAAAAATATAAGCCGAGAATCAAAATGTTATAAAGTCAACAGATAAAATTTAATTTTATTTTTTAGAAAGGAATAATGAAAATGAATAACCTACAAGAAAAACTGAATTTTTTGTTGGATAAATATTCAGTTGAAAATTCAGCTTTATTAAAAGACAAAAAGACCGTTGTAATTGACGGTATGGATGTCCCGCTTTTATCTCACAGAAACGAAAGACGCTTTGTGGAACTTAAAAACATCGTGCAAGGCGGAACGCTTTTTGGTGTAAGCGTTATGCGAGTTGCAAGAATTGTTGAGGCAGGTACTGATTTGAACGATGTTTTATACAGAGAACTTGATTTGTGCCGATTTATTTTGGGTGAAAAAATCAAGTCGGTTATGTCGATGAGTAACGACAATGTTATCAATGTTATCGCAACGACCGAAAATGATATAGTATGTACTATAGAAATATCTGCCACACTTAAAAAAGATGCAAAACCAATTGACAAGCACGAAATTATTTCACAGCGCGGAATCGCGTGTGATGTTGTAGTTGATGCTCAACTAAAACAAGATTCAATTTATGTTTACGGTGATGAAGAAAAGAAATATACCGATGTTGATTTCGAACTCTACGGACTTTCAATTGATGAAATTGCTGTTGTACGCGCAGCGTTTACCGTAGCACAGAACAAAAATTATGATGAAATGCTGAAAATTGACAGTGAACTTAAAAATTTAGTTGAAAAGGTAATGCTGTCTGCAAAAACATGCGAAAGGCAGGTAATTTAATATGAAGCCGCTAAAAATTGCTATGATGAGTATGACTCACGGTCATACAAGAAAATATTACCAGACTCTAAAGGACAATCCTAAACTTGACTGGATCGCGGTTTCAACTGCGAATGATGAAGTTAAAAAGGTGTTTTTGGACAGTGTCGACGGAATACCTTGCTATGATAGTGAAATTGAAATGCTTGATGCTCATCCCGAAATTGAGGCAGTTGTGCTTGCAAGTGAAAACAGCGAGCATTTGCGTCAGATGAAACTGTGCGCCGAACGTGGTATACATATTCTTTCAATGAAAATTCCTACTTTTGATATGAATGAATATGACGAAATGATAAAACTCGTTGATGAAAAAGACATTATCTGCCAGATTGAACTTGAAATGCACTATAATCCCGTAATATCCCGATTAAAAGAGATTGTAAAAAGCGGTGAAATCGGTAAAATCAAATCTTTTAATGCTACAAATATAACTCTTTCACCCGTTTGGGCATTTCCTTGGCAGGGCGTTCCCGAGAAAAGTTACGGAAAAAGGGTTCCTATCAAAGACGGTGACTCAAGATTCAGAGGCGGTGCGCTGTGCGACCATCCGCATATTTTCGATATGATTCGCCATATGACAGGAAGTGATTTTGATAGCATTTATGCAGAAGTTGCTACCAATATAAGACCTGATATTGAAGAGGAAGATATGTTATCCGTAATCGGAAGAATGAAAGACGGAACAATTTTCTCACTTGACCCGTCGTGGTCAAAAATGGAAGAACGCCTTAAAGTACCGGGACCGGGCTGGGAAGTATTCCCAAAACGCATGGAAGTAAACATTACTTTAAACGGTGAAAACGGAACTTTGATGGCAGATTGCTTTGGACCTAATGTATATCATAACGGACTTCCTAATGACAGATATACTGTTCAATATACTTATTTTGATGAGTGGATAGGCCTTGTTGATGAATTTTATGATAATATCAGAAATCATAAAACTCCGCTTATAAACTTAAAGTGGCACAAGAAAACCGTTGAGGCTATGAATGCTGTTTATGAAAGTATCTCAACAGGAAAAACCGTTAAGTTTTAATCAGTTTTAAAAATCTCGACTGCATTAAGCAGTCGAGATTTCTTTATAATGTGCATATTTTATCTGTAACTTTCTATTGGCTTTATTTAAAATACTTGTTAAACTAATTATGCCAAACCAATTGAATATAAGTATTAGGGGCAGTTTTTCTTTTTATAGGAATATTTAAGCTCGTTTTACATATACTCACTTTGTGAATTTGATAAAAACGCAAATTCTATCAATGTGAGTGTGTGCTTATTGCCCTTTATATTGAATTGGTTTGGCGACTATCGGAGTTTGCGTTTTTTGTGCGGTTACTTCGGTAGCCGCACTTTTTGTTTTAGAGGGGAATAAAAAGAATTTTTTTGAAAGGAGCAAAAAATTAAATTAACCCCTCAGAATAATCAAAAGGAGTTATAAAATTATGTCAATTAATGATTTGTTAGATAGTGAAATATTGATACTGGCAATGTTGGTGATATTTGTGGTGGTAATGATTTTTGCCATACCCACAGGACTTGCAATGAGTAAGAAAACCAACAATAATATTTATGGCGACGATGAATATGGAGAAACAAAGGAAGCGAAAAATGTCAAAATAATCGCAAGAAGAACATCACCCCATCCTTTGAATCAAACCGTAATGATTAATATGGTCGTATTTGAATTGGCAAACGGAAGTCGTATCGAATTGGCAATAAAAGATCCAAATACAATTATGGTCGAAGGTGATCGCGGTACACTTAAATATCAAGGTAAAAAGTTTATAAGTTTTGAAAGAGGTACTGAAAATGAAGCGTAGTATATGTAGTATATTACTATCTTTACTCTTGATAATTTCCTTTTCAATAATATGCATTGGATGTACAACTGAAAAACCCAATGCAGCAACAGGTTATAAGTGTGTCGAGTGTGGTGATGAAGCAACACATTTTGCCGGTACAGGCTGGATAAAAAGTCAAAAACAAAATGGCGCTTTATATTTATGTGATAATTGTTATGAAGATATGATAGAATATGCTGAGAATAATAATCGCGTAGTAAGTGAAGTATGGTGGGAATAAGAATAGTATTTTGAATATCTTAAAAGTCCGATTACATTTGTAATCGGACTTTTAACTTTAAACTCACATTTTATTACATCTTATATTTATCTAAATCAACCTTATAATTGATAACAATTATACCGTCTTTTTCTAACTTTTCTTTTTGCTTTTCAATGCCTCCGAATGCAAATTGTTTAGATAAAGTTCCTTTGCTGTCAACAACTTTATAGCATGGATATTTATTTTCATCAGGGTTGTTATGCAGAATATTTCCGACAACTCTTGCCAATTTTTTATTTCCCAAATTTTCTGCAATTTGTCCGTAAGTCACTACTTTGCCTTTTGGAATTGTTCTTAAAAATTCAAATACTTTTTCTTTCATCATTTTTGTAATAATATCCTTTCTAAGAATTAGCCTTGTGGTTTTTAAGGTCTTCTGACGGAGATACACCGATTATTCTTTTATACGCTCTGAAAAAAGACGAGTAGTCGTTAAAACCGCTATTTTCAAATGCATCGGTTACGCTTCCTGAAAAGAATAACCTTTGTCTTGAACTGTAAATACGCCTGCGTACAACATATTCCCAAACGGTACAGCCCATAATTTTGCGAAACTTTCGGTTGAGTGAAGCCTTGTCGCAATATAGTTCGGTTGCAATAATATTCAAACTTAAATCGTTGGACAGATTTTTATTAATATAATTTATAGCTTTTTTTATAGCATTGTCCTCAATATGACTGTCAATATTACGGGTGATTTTAGTCGAAAGAAGTGAAAATATCATCGATGCAAATGAAAATAAAAGATTTTTTTGTAAATCTTCGGATACTTTTGATATCAATGAAAAACTTTCTTCAAACCAGGTTTGCTCTGATTTTGTAAGTTCAAACAGATTAGAGCCTTCATAAATCTGCTCGCTTATGCAATCAAATTCTGGTGGTACGGCACAGGTGTCTATAAGCAGCGCCATGCGTTCATATATCGTTGACGGTTCAAGCAACAGGTGATGTGTTTGTCCGCTTGCCATAACTAAAATATTACCTCGCTCAAGCGAAAAAATATTGCCCTCTACTACGAAACGTGCATTACCTCGAAGAAAATAATATATTTCTACCATATTGTGAGAATGGCTCTTAAAAGTAAAATCATCGGTATCGGGATCAATGGTCAATGTGTGATGCATATAGAATGATTCATCACGATAAACAATCATTTTTTTCTTTTTCATAAATAACACCAAAAGTATTATATACATAATTGTTCTTTTTTGCAATATATTTGTTTATATTTGCAATTCAATTGCAAATATAACAGAGATATAATCTAAAAAGATTAAAATAATAAAGAGGATAAAATTTATGTTGATGAACTTAAAAAAAGACAAGTTGACTGTCAATGTTTATGAAAACCGAACTTTGATGGGCGAGGCGGCAGCAGACGATATTGCTGCTTGTATGCAGCGACTTCTTGCCGAAAAAGAAAGGATCAATATGGTTTTTGCGGCGGCACTGTCTCAAAATGATGTGCTTGAAAGTTTGCTTAAAAAGTCACTTGACTGGACTCGAGTAAATGGATTTCATATGGACGAATATGTAGGACTAAAAAAGGAAGATGTTCAAAGTTTTGGTAACTACTTAAATGAGCATATATTTAAAAAAGTTCCTTTTGCAAACGTTTATTATGTAGCAGATTACGGGCTTGATTACGAGCAACTTTTGTCAGAAAATCACATTGATATTGTATGTCTCGGGATAGGCGAAAACGGTCATATTGCATTTAATGACCCCGGTGTTGCAGATTTTAATGATCCCGTTCGTATAAAAAAGGCTAAATTAGACGATGTTTGTCGTATGCAACAGGTACACGACGGATGCTTCCCGACTATTGACGATGTACCCGAGTATGCATACACTCTAACAATACCGCAGATGATAAGCGCTGACTATATGTTTTGTGTTGTTCCTGCTTTAACTAAAGCAGATGCGGTCTATAACACAATAAATCTTGAAATAACCGATTCGTGCCCTGCAACAATACTTCGTCGCCATGATAACGCTGTTATGTACTGCGACAGTGAGAGTGCTTCAAAATTGTTAAAGTAAATTTGTAATATTTTTCTATAAAAAAGTTTTGTACAGTATTGAACTGTTTGTTATCAGATTTATAATGAAAGGAAATATTGTTATGAATATACCATTCAAATTAGGCGTTATTACTGATGAAGTATCACAAGATATTTTTGAAGCGGCAGCTTTTTGTAAAAAACACTCTCTTGACTGTATTGAGGTGCGCTCGGTAAACGATCATTCTCCTTTTGATTTTACCGATGATGATATTAACGATATCAATTCTGCCGCCAAAAAATACGGGCTTACAGTTTGTGCTGTTTCATCACCGCTTTTTAAATGTCATTTCAATGACGAGGCCGCAATCGACGAACACATCGCTGACTTTGAAAAATGTGCGCAACGGGCTAATCAAATCGGTGCTAAAATGATACGCGGCTTTGATTTTTGGGATTGCGGTGTATCGCTTAAAGATCGTGCTGAAAAGTATAAATCAATTGCGCAAATTTGTGAAAAATACGATATAATTTGTGTGATAGAGGCGGATCCTTCTGTTCACAGCAACACTCCGCATCTGACTGCACAACTTGTAAAAGAGATTGACAGTCCGTATGTAAAAGTACTTTTTGATCCGGGTAATGAAATCTGGGTAACTGGCAGAGCAAGTGAGGATGCGTATGAAACTGTAAAGCCCTATCTTTCACACATACATATAAAGGATGCCGACATTATTAACGGAAAACCGGACGCGGTTAAAATAGGAACGGGACTTGTAAACTACAAAAAATTGTTTAACAACCTTATTGCTGACGGTTATAGAGGAAATGTAATGCTTGAAACTCACTATCGTAAAAGCATTGAACTTACAGAAGAACAACTTAAACGCCCCGGTGGCAGCACTTTTTCAATGGGAGCGCTTGAGGCGAGTGAAGAAAGTATTACAGAACTTATAAAAATTATTAATTATTGTCTGGAGGATTGACATTATGAAAAAGTTAAATATTGCAATTATAGGACAAGGTCGTAGCGGCCGCGACATACACGGAGCATTCTTTAAGAGCGACCTTAATACAAAGTACAATGTTATTGCCATTGTAGATAAACTTGAAGAACGCCAAATTCGTGCGAAAGAAGAATGGGGTTGTGATGTTTATGCCGACTATCGTGAACTTTTCGGCAGAGAGGATATCGACCTTGTTGTAAACTGTAGTTTTTCACATCAGCACGCCGACACCACCATTGACTTATTGCAACATGGGTTTAATGTGGTTTGCGAAAAGCCATTTGGTAAAAACTATGAGGAATGTGCACGCATTGTTGATGCGGCTGAAAAAAGCGGTAAAATGCTTAATGTATTCCAGCAATCTCGAGTAGTACCTTATTACACAGAACTTCAAAAGGTTATTGCAAGCGGAGTATTGGGCAGACCGATTCAGTACAGTATTTCTTTTTCGGGCTTTGGTCGTCGTTGGGATTGGCAGACATATCAGGGATATAACGGTGGCGAGGTAAGAAATACGGGGCCTCATCCTTTGGATCAAGCAATCAATATTTTAGGTTTTGACAGTGATATAAGCGTTTTCTCAAAACTTGACAGAGTCAATTCTTTCGGTGACGGAGAAGATTATGCGAAGATTATACTTACAGCACCCGGCAAACCGCTTATTGATATTGAACTTTCAAAATGTAATGCTTATGCCGGACCGATTTTTGTAGTTCACTGCGAGTACGGTTCTCTCAAGGCAACTATGAATTCAGTTGATTATAAATATTACAACCCAAAAACCGCACCTGAGCATAAACTCACATTAGAGCCGCTTTTTACTGAGGAACGCACACCTGCATATTGTACCGAAAAACTTGACTTTACCGAAGAGCATATTGAGATTGAGGGTTCGGCATTTGATACCGCAGTTAAGAATTACTACGATATGATTTATGATTATCTTGTAAACGGTAAGGAAATGCAAATCACACCTTATCAGGTTCTTAAGGAGTTTAAAGTTATTGATCTGATTCGTTCACAAAACCCGTTGGAAGTCAAAACTGTTTAATTAATCTTTTAAAAGATAAAACGACTGTTATACACTAAACTATTCAGACATAATTAAAAGGAGAAATAATTATGAAAATTGCAATGCTTGGAGTGGAAAATTCACACGCAGATGCTTTTAGCGAACTTATTAAAAACAACCCCGACCTTTACGGTGATATTGAGGTTGTCGGTGTTTACAGCGAGGAAGAAGAGGCTGTAAAACGAATTTTAGATGCAGGTTACGCTTCCTATGCCGCCTCATCACCTGATGAATTTGTGGGTAAAGTTGACGGAGTTATTGTTACAGCCCGTCACGGAGATAATCATTATAAATATGCGATGCCTTATGTAAAGGCAGGTATTCCTTGCTTTATAGATAAACCGTTTTGTGCAAATGTCGAAAACGCAAAAGAACTTGCCAAAACCGCAAAGGATAACGGTGCGCTTTTATGCGGTGGTTCATGCCTTAAATTTATTGACGAAATCAAACCTCTTGCGCGCATGGTTAAAACTAAAACTGTTAAAACGGGAACCGTTGCTTGTCCTGTTAGTATGGATAATGTGTATGGCGGTTTTTGGTTCTATTCACAGCATCTTATAGAAATGATGACAACAGTTTTCGGCAGAAATGTTAAATCTGTAACAGCATTTTGCCCTGATCAAAACAAAAATCGTATCACTATAATATTTAACTACGGAGATTATGATGTTTGCGGCTTTTATACCGATAGTTACAGATATACAGTAAGCCTTATGACATCAGATAATAATATTTATCAGACATATTGTGATGATGTAGTTTATACATTTAAAAACGAGTTTGATGAATTTGTAAATATGGTCAGAAGCGGTGTTATGCCTTGTACTTATGATGATTTGGTTTACCCTGTAAAAGTGCTTGCTGCTATTGAGCGTTCTTATACTGAAAAGAAAGAAATTACAGTAGAATGAAAATATTTACAAACTGTAAAATTGTATCTGACGGAACAGTTAAAGAGGGCTACGATATAGTAGTTGACAAAGATAAAATTATTGATGTGCGCCCATCATCAGAAGTAAACGGTAAAAAAACAGATCTCGGCGGCAATTATATTGCCGCCGGTTTTATAGAACTTCATTGTCATGGCGGTGGGGGATATGAGTTTATTGATGCATCCCCTGAGGCATTTAAAGAAATATGCAAAATTCATGCACAACACGGAACAAGGGTAATATATCCAACAATCAGTGCTACCGATTATGATACAATTGTTCGTGTGTTGCGAACAGCACGCGAAATTAAAAACGAATGTGATGTTGAAATACCGGGTGTTCACCTTGAAGGACCGTACTTTTCCCTCGAAATGTGCGGCGCACAGGCACCGGGTATTGTTCGGGATATTGACCGTGAGGAGTATGAGTCGCTGCTTAGGAATTACAGCGACATAATTGCGCGATGGGACTACGCTCCCGAAATAGATAAGAATAACGCTTTTCTTAAAGCGCTAAATGAAAAGGGAATACTGCCTGCAACTGCACATTCATCCGCAGAGTATGATGACATGATTCGTGCTTTCAGCGACGGTAATCATCTTGTAACTCATCTGTATTCTTGCACCTCAACAATAACCCGTCATCAGGGATTCAGACATCTTGGTATAATTGAGAGCGCATATTTGCTTGATGATATTTATGTCGAGGCTATTGCTGACGGTTGCCATTTGCCTTACGAATTGCTTAAAATGATTGTAAAAATCAAAGGCGCAGACCGAGTTTGTCTTATAACCGATGCGCTAAGACCGGCAGGTATAGGCGAAAACGGTAAAGAGTACACCGATTGCCCCGTGCCTTTTGTTATAGAAGACGGAGTTGCAAAGTTGCTTGATCGTTCTGCCTTCGCCGGTAGTATTGCAACAAGTGATGTTTTACTTAAAACCGCAGTAAATGCGGGTATTGAATTAGCGGATGTTGTTAAAATGATGACGCAGACTCCCGCTGCAGTTATGGGACTTAACACAAAAGGAAAAATCGAAAAAGGCTTTGATGCTCAGTTTACTGTCTTTAATGAAAATTTACAAATAGTTGAATTAAATTATTAAATAAACCCTGACCGTTTTATGCGGTCAGGGTTTGCTTATTTATATGGTCAAAATATTATGTGAAATAATTTCACATAATATAGATTGCTTTACACAGGTAAAACCAAAAACTGCGTAATTATCATATATAAAAGAGTGCTTATTCCAATACTTAACAGGGTGTTTCTTTTCCAGGTATGTAAAGCAATTGCAACTAAAACACAAATCAATTCCGGTAATCCGTGATTACCTTCTAAAAAGTTAATGTTTCTTAAACAATATATTAAAAGCATGCTCATTATCGCCGGCGGTAAAACTTTTCCTAAAAAGGAGATCCATTTTGGTAATTGTTCTCCGTGGTCGAATATAATAAACGGTAGAAATCTGAGTAGTGTTGTTACTACAGACATTACGGCAATTAAAATAATAATGTATTTATTATCCATTAGTTATCCTCTCGGCAAACAGTATTTTTCATACATAATAAAAAACATGATATTGTAATTAAAGCAGGTATCAAGAAGTTATCGGCTCCGAATAAATATAAAGCAGCGATGGTGATTATAAATCCCGATATTGCAGGAATATGGTTTTTATTTGTTTTCCACTGTTCAACTGCCATAACTGTAAAAAGTGCAGTCATTGCAAAATCAATACCTGTTAAATCAAATGTAATTAAACTTCCGGCCACAGAACCGATAACGCATCCGGCAATCCAATATAATTGATTCATTAGAGTTACTGCTAAATAAAAATTCTTATCGCTTAATCCTTCGGGCATTTTACAACCGGTTAAAAGCGCGTATGTTTCATCAGTAAGTCCAAATATCAAATATATTTTTCTTATACCTGTTCCTCGATACTTTTCCAACATTGATAAACCGTAAAACAAGTGTCTGAAATTAAGCAGGAAAGTCAATAATGCAATATGTGTTACAGAAGCCCCCGCTGTTAAAAGTTCAACAGACAGAAACTGCGCTGAACCGGCATATATGAAAAGGCTCATTAAAAATGCCCAAACAGGACCATATCCGATTGATTGAAGCAATAATCCGAATGCAATTCCTAAAGATAAATATCCTACCATAACCGGTATCGTTTGAGGAAATACTAGTTTTATTATACATTTCATAATGCCAAATCTCCTGAAATTTTTAAACAGCAATAATATCAGTTTTTTATTATAAGGCTAAAACGGGCAAATTTCAAGATATGACTCTTTTGTCGGAAAGGTAGCGGTTTGCGTTATAAAAAAATAACAAAGTTAATATAAAAAGTCTTATAATATGCCATAAAATTATAGATTTTATGTATTGATTTTACAGTAAAAAGTGTTAGAATATTAGTAATATATTTTGTATCTTATAAGTGAGGTATGATGTTTTATGGAATTGAAAATTGAAGACTTAATTTCATCAATTAAAAAGAACGGAATTGATTCTGCAAATTCTCAGTCGGAACAGATTATTTCAGAAGCAAAGAAAAAGGCTGAGGAAATAATTAATCAGGCAAATGCAGAAAAAGAAAAAATCATTGAGCAAACAAAAGCAGAAGTGGATGTTTTGCGTGAAAGTGCCAAGACCGATATTTTACAGGCAAAAAGAGATGCTGTTTTGTTATTTGAAGAAGAAATCAAAAATAAATTTAAAAAGATACTTGAAACAGATGTAAAAAAATCAATCCAAGGTGAAACTCTTGCTGAATTGATAAAAGCGGCAATAGGTGAAGAAAATCCGGCAGATTATTATGCGGAAGTTTCTCAGATTACCGACGGACTTAAAGCGCAACTCGCTGATGAGATTAAAAATGGTTTGGAGATTAAAATTTCTCCTGCAGTTAAGACAGGTTTCAGACTTTGTGCGCAAGACAATTCGGGCTTTTTTGATTGCTCAAACGAGGAAATTACAAATATGCTTGAAGTTTTTCTTGATGATATTGAAATATAACGGTGAGATAAATGGCATCATATTTTTATTTAATGTCCGGTTTACCGATGTTGAAAGCAAACGGAGAAATGCCTATAAAATATCATGAGTTTCTTAGTTGCTGCGAAAAAAATGTTAGTGCATCAAAATACGATTTGCTTAAAGAACTGTCGGTAAATTCAACACAAGGTCCCCTTGTTAAAGAGTGGGCGGAGTTTTATCGTAAATTTAACGATGAACTCGCGTTTCAAAGAAATAAAAAACTCGGTCATCAGCAAAATCAATATTTTGATAAGGATGATGACGCTTCAAAAGTTATTTCTGTTGCAATTTCAGATAACAATCCTCTTAATGCTGAATTGACGTTGCTGTCATTTTTGTTTAATAAACTTGATGATTTAATCGGCACTCATGTCTTTGACGATTATGCGCTTTTCGGCTATGCATTGAAGTTGAAACTTTTGGAGAGAAAAACCGTTTTCAATACTGAAATCGGCAAATCAGAACTTGACAGACTTGTTAAAAAAATTGAAGAACAAATTGCAAAGATTTAACAAGAATGATTACAATAGGAGAATTATGATGGAAAATTGTGTTACCGGTTCAGTAACCGGTGTAAACGGAAACCTCGTCTTTGTTAAAGTTGACGGTTCAATAAAGAAAAACGAAGTAGGTTATATCGTTGTTGGTGATAAAAAGTTAAAAGGTGAAATCATCAGAGTAAATAACGGAATTGCAAGTATGCAAATTTATGAGATGACAGAGGGCATCAAAGTCGGCGATAAAGTTGAGTTTACTAATGAACTTATGAGCGTTAAACTCGGTCCCGGACTTTTATCAAGAGTCTTTGACGGACTTCAGAATCCGCTTCCCGAACTTGCTGAACAATGCGGTTTCTTCCTTGAAAGAGGAATATATTTGGATGCTGTTCCCGATAAAGATTGGGAGTTTACTCCAAGCGTTTGTGTCGGTGATAAAGTTAGAATTGCCGACACTGTCGGTACAGTATCGGAGGGACTTTTTAATCATAAAATAATGGTTCCCTTTGATTTGGATGATGTAGAATGGACAGTCGAAAGCATTGTTGAAAAAGGCACATATAATGTCAATGATACAATCGCTGTACTCAAAGATGATAACGGTAACTCAAAAAACCTTTCGATGGTATTTTCATGGCCAATTAAAAAAGCAATACAATGTTATGATAAAAGGCTTATGCCCGATGAACCGCTTATTACAAAAATTCGTTGTATTGATACTTTTTTACCGGTTGCTAAGGGCGGTACATTTTGCGTTCCCGGACCTTTCGGTGCAGGAAAAACCGTTTTACAGCACATGGAAGCAAAAAATACCGACGTTGATATTGTTATTGTTGCCGCTTGCGGAGAGCGTGCCGGTGAAGTTGTTGAAATATTAAAAGAATTCCCCGAACTTACCGATCCGCGTACGGGACGCTCTTTAATGGAAAGAACAATTATTATTTGCAACACTTCATCTATGCCTGTTGCCTCGCGTGAGGCGTCTGTTTATACTGCTATCACTCTTGCAGAGTATTACAGACAAATGGGACTCGATGTTCTTATGCTTGCAGATTCTACATCTCGCTGGGCTCAAGCGCTTCGTGAAATGAGCGGTCGACTTGAGGAAATTCCGGGTGATGAGGCATTCCCGGCATATCTTGAATCGGTTATCGCAAGTTTTTATGAACGCGCAGGTAAAGTAAAGCTTAAATCGGGAGAAGTAGCGTCTGTTACTATCGGCGGCACAGTTTCTCCTGCCGGCGGTAACTTTGAAGAACCTGTAACACAGGCAACACTTAAAGTTGTAGGTGCATTTCACGGACTTTCTCGTGAACGCTCTGATGCAAGAAAATATCCCGCCATTCATCCTATTGACTCATGGTCTAAATATCAAGGTATAATTGATATGGATAAGGTTAATTTTGCAAGAGATGTTTTAGTCAGAGGTACCGAAATTAATCAGATGATGATGGTTGTCGGTGAAGAAGGTACTTCAACAGAAGATTACATCACATATCAAAAAGGCGATTTTCTTGATGCTGTTTATTTACAGCAAGATTCTTTTGATCCCGTCGATGTAGCGTGCTCGACACAAAGACAAAAACGCGTGTTCGATTTGGTGTATTCAATAATTAAAACCGATTTTTCGTTTGAAACTAAAAATGAAATTCGTCTGTTTTTCAATCAGTTAAGACAAGAATTTCTTGATTGGCATGTAATTGAGTTTGATACTCCTGAATTTGATAAACAGGAACAGATTATAAAAGATTATGTTAATCAAAGAGTCTTGAAATAAGGAGGTGCCTTAAATGCAAAAGATTTACACAAAAATCGAATCTATTGTCGGTAACGTTGTAGCAGTCAGAGCAGACGGTGTCAGAAACGGTGACCTAGCTATGGTTGGAAAAAGTTTGGCAAACGTAATTAAACTTGACAATGACCTTGTGTTTTTACAGGTTTTTTCCGGCACTCAAGGTATTTCCACAACCGATTCGGTAAAATTTTTAAACAGACCTATGATGGTTTCGTATTCAGATAATTTATTAGGCAGAGTATTTAACGGCGCAGGTGTTCCGCGAGATAATGGGCCTGAACTTTCCGATAATATGATTCCGATTTCGGGACATTCGGCTAACCCTGCAAAAAGAATTGTACCTAAAAAGATGATTAGAACTGGTATTCCGATGATTGATGTTTTTAACACTCTGGTCGAAAGTCAAAAACTTCCGATTTTCTCAGCGTCGGGCGAACCTTATAATGAACTTCTTGCAAGAATTGCTATGCAGGCCGAAGTAGATATTATCGTTTTAGGCGGTATGGGACTAAAATATGATGACTATTTGTTCTTTAAAGATACTCTTGAAAAGAACGGTGCGATGGGACATACGGTAATGTTTATTCATACTGCATCCGATCCTACAGTAGAATGTACTCTTGTACCTGATATGTCACTTGCAGTTGCTGAAAAATTTGCACTTGACGGAAAAAAAGTTCTTGTTTTATTAACAGATATGACGAACTACGCCGATGCACAAAAAGAAACAGCAATCACAATGGAACAGGTACCGTCAAACAGAGGTTATCCCGGTGATTTATACAGTTGCCTTGCGGCTCGTTATGAAAAAGCGGTTGCTTTTGAAGGTTTAGGTTCTATAACAATTTTGTCCGTAACTACTATGCCGGGTGATGATGTAACACATCCTGTTCCGGATAATACCGGTTATATTACAGAAGGTCAGTATTATTTAAAACAAGGAAGAATTGAACCTTTCGGCTCGCTTTCAAGATTAAAACAAAATGTTAACGGTACTACAAGAAACGACCACCGCGCACTTATGGATGCCATGATTAAACTTTACAGCTCATATAAAGAAAGTTTAGAGAAAAAGTCAATGGGATTTTTAATGAGTGAATGGGACGAAAAGCTCTTGAAATACGGTGAACTTTTTGAAACTAAACTTATGGATTTGTCTGTAAATATCCCGCTTGAAGAAGCGTTGGATATCGGATGGGAAATTTTGGCTGAATGTTTTGAACCTAATGAAACCGGTCTTAAAACAAACCTTATTGAAGAAAGATGGCCAAAAAAGACCGATTTAAAGGTGTAAGAATATGGCATCTGTAAAACTTACTAAAAATGAGTTGAAGGTGCAAAAGGACAAACTCAAACAGTTCGAAAGATATCTTCCTACGCTTGAACTTAAAATGCAGCAACTTCAAAGTGTTATGATGAAGATTACTGTTGAACTGCAGAATAAAGAGCAGGAAATAGCTGCGTTGATTGACGGTCTTGACGATTGGGTTGCGGTTTTTGCCGAGAACGCTTTGTTTTGTGAGGACAAGAAAATCGAAAATCTTGTTAAACCGCTAAATGTTATATATACCGAAGAAAACATAGCGGGTGTTGTTGTTCCTGTGTTTAAAGAGTTGACCTTTGAAGAAATCAACTATGATATTTCAGACTATCCTTTATGGGTTGATGAGGCGATATTTAAAATCAGAGATATTGCCCGACTTAAGATGTTGCTGAAAACACTTAGAATTCAAAACGAATTGCTTGGAAAAGAACTGCGATTTACCTCGCAGCGGGTAAATTTGTTTGAAAAGGTTAAAATCCCCGAGGCAAAGAAAAATATTCGAGAAATCGGTATTTATCTGGGCGACCAGCAAACAAGTGCAGTAGTAAGGGGTAAAATAGCAAAGAAAAAGCGACAGGAGGATAAATTATGATTGAAAAAATGAATTTAGCCTATATCGTCGCTTTAGAGCAAAATAAAGACGAAATGATTAGCGCACTTCGTGATTTAGGAGTTGTGCATATAAGTCAAAAAGCAAATGCGGATGAAAAGATTACAAACAGATTTTTGCTTTTGCAAAAACTGATGTCGCAACTTTCAGATTACGCACCAAAGAAAAATATTAATACTGACATACTTGATGATGCAGAGTTTGAAGAACTGTTTGTTAAAACCAAAGAAGCATTAGAAAGAAAAACTGAACTTGAAAATATAATTTCATCAAAACGACTTTTGATTGATAAATTGAGGGCGTGGGGTGATTTTGCTCCGCAACAAGTAAAAAATCTTTCAGATGTCGGTGTAGATTTTCATTTTTACCGAATTGATAAAAAAGAATTAAAAAGAATTTCTGAAAATGAAAACATCAAATACATTAAGTTAGCTCCTGTTGATAAAATGGACACAATCGCTGTTTTAGGCAATCATTCAGACGAGATTAATGCTGTTGAATTTACACTTCCCGAAAAGGGAATAAGCGAACTTGAAAGTGATATAAATGTCTGCAACGAAGAACTTTCTTTAATTGTAAATACGCTTCATAAATCTGCAGAACAACTTGAAAGTTATAAAGCGCAAATAATCAAAAGTCAAAATGATGCAGAGTTTTCATCAGTAAAAAACACAGCAAAAGTTCAGGATGAACTTGTATGGATAAAAGGATATTTTCCGATAAGTGATACTGAAAACTTTGTTAGTTTTGCGAAAAATAACGGATGGGCATATCTATATGAAACTGTTGAAGTTGATGACGGTTTTGTGCCTACAAAGGTGAAATACAATAAATTAACTTCTTTAATGAAACCAATTTTTGATATTTTGGGTACAGTACCCGGTTACGGTGAATACGATATTTCATTTTGTTTTTTATTGTTTTTTACTTTGTTTTTTGCGATGATAATCGGCGATGCGGGTTACGGAATAATTTTCTTAATTATTGCTGCTGTATTGACAATTAAAGGTAAAAAGTTTACAAATGCGACCTTGCTTCTTACCGTATTGTCCGTTGCTACTGTTTTTTGGGGTTCTGTAACCGGTACCTGGTTCGGCCTTGAAGCAGCGATGAAAGTACCGTTTTTAAAGTCGCTTGTTATACCGAGTTTTGCAAACTATCCGCAGTACTTCGGTATGGAAACAACTGCTGTTCAAAACAGCGTTATGAAATTCTGTTTTAGTATCGGTGTTATTCAGTTATCACTTGCTTGTGTTATGAATATTAGCCGAAAGATAGTAAAAAAAGATTTGAGTATGCTCGCAGACTTTGGCTGGCTATTATCAATATTTGCACTGTATTTTATGGTGCTTTTCCTTGTAATAAATCAACCTGTAAATCTAACTTTAGTAGCAATTTTTGTTTTTATCGGATTTTTACTTGTTGTACTTTTTGGTGGTATGAGCCCCGATAAAACTTTCGTGCAAGGACTAAAATCCGGACTTTCCGATACATTTACCGTGTTTCTTAACACAATCAGTGCCTTCGGTAATGTTATGAGTTATATTAGATTGTTTGCTGTAGGAATGGCTTCACTTGCAATCGCACAAAGTTTTAATGATATGTCATCTGGCTTTAGTGGTCCTATGATTATTGTTGGTATAATTATTGCGATTGTCGGACATTTGATGAATATAGTTATGGGTTTGCTTTCTGTTGTTGTTCACGGTGTCAGACTTAACTTGCTTGAGTTTTCCGGACAACTTGGTATGGAATGGTCCGGAAAAGTCTATGAACCGTTCAAAAAACTTAAATCAATGAAAAAATAATTTCAAAGGAGAAATAATTATGGATATTCAGACAATAGGTATGGCTTGTGCCTTAGGACTCTCTGCAATGGGTTCTGCGTTCGGAACAGGTTTTGCGGCTTCGGCATCTGTGGGAGCTTGGAAAAAATGTTACTCTAACGGTAAACCGGCATCTTTCTTGATGGTTGCTTTTTCGGGCGCACCGTTAACCCAGACAATTTATGGCTTTTTGCTGATGAACTTTATTACATCTGCATTTGAGAGCGGAACCGCAAGTGCTATGCTCTGCATGGCAATAGGTATTATCGGCGGTCTTGCAATCGGCCTGTCGGCTCTTTTCCAAGGTAAAGTTGCAGCAGCATCTGCTGATGCTTTGGGAGAAACAGGTAAGGGCGCTGCAAATTTCTTTATCGTTATCGGTATAGTTGAAACTGTTGCGTTGTTTACACTTGTATTCAGTTTGTTATTACTGCAGTAACACTATTAAAAATGATTAAAAAAGAATGTCACAACTTCTTTACTGTATTGTTGTGACATTCTTTTTATTCTGATTACTTTTTTACATATATTTGTTGATTTTTATAATGCTTTGTGATAATATTTTTCGGGGTGATAAATATGAATTTAACAGGAAAAACAATAAATTTTATCGGAGACAGCATAACTGAAGGTTGCGGAGTTGAAGATATCGCTAATTGTCGTTTTGATAATGTGATTAAAAAACAATGCAATTTAAAAGCGGTTTATAATTACGGAATAAGCGCTACCCGTATTGCACATCAAAGGGTTGCATCTGAAATGCCGCGCGCTGATTTGAATTTTTGCGCAAGAGCGTATGATTTAAATCCCGATTCAGATATTACTGTCGTTTTTGGCGGAACAAACGATTATGGTCATGGTGATGCTCCGTTTGGCACACTTGAAGATAAAACACCTGATACTTTCTGCGGTGCTGTAGAATTTTTGATGAATACATTAAAGGAACTCTATCCTGAAATGACAGTTATTTTTATGACACCGGCTCATCGTATCAATGATGATAAACCAAGCGTCAACCCTAAGAAAAATAATAATGCTTATCCTCTTAAGAATTATGTAGATGTCATAAAAACTAAAGGTGAGCAAAAAGGTATTCCGGTACTTGATTTGTTCGAAAATCTTGGTTTAGATCCTAATGATGAGAAAATAATGGAAAAATATGCACCCGATGGTCTGCATTTTAATGATTTAGGACACAAAGTAATTGCCGAGCGCTTAATTAGTTTTATTCAAGATTTATAAAGATTAAAAATTAATTGGAGTTTATATGAATAATATCAGTAAATTTGATAAAAACTTCAGAGTAGTAGAACATATTAATAAAGACGGTTTCAATTTTTATAATATTGATAATGAACCGTTTAGTATTCATGGAGTTTTTAAAGAAAACGGAAGATATCATCGCATGCCTGAAAGTATTGCTAAAACTGTTAGTGAAGGCGTTTATAATATTAATAACAATACTGCAGGAGGACGCGTAAGATTTAAAACTGACAGTAAACGCATAGCAATAATTGCTAAAATGAGTGAAGTGAATAAAAACCCTCATAATCCGTTAACTGCTACTTCAGGCTTTGATATGTATTTTGATGATATGTTTGTAGGTGCTTTTATACCTACTTTAGATATTACATCCGGATATGAAAGTTGCCTGTCATTTGATAATAATGAAATGAAAAATGTTACTATTAATTTTTCTATTAGCAGTAGCCTTGATGAATTATATATCGGTATTGATGAAGGCGCAGTTTTAGAAAGTCCTGTTCCGTATAAAAATATCAAACCGATTGTTTATTACGGTTCTTCTATAACACAAGGCGGATGCGCATCAAGACCGGGAAATATTTATCAGAATTTTATTTCAAGAAGATTTAACTGCGATTATATAAATTTAGGTTTTTCAGGAAACGCAAAGGCAGAAGACGAAATTGCTGATTATGTAGCAGACCTTGATATGTCAGTTTTTGTTTATGATTATGACCACAATGCACCTACTGTTGAACACTTAAAGAATACTCATGAAAAGATGTTTAAAGCAGTAAGAAGTAAACATCCTGATCTGCCGATAATTATGATGTCAAGGCCCAGATATTATATTGATTCTGATGTAGAGCAAAGATTGCAAGTTATAAAAACCACTTATGATAATGCGGTCGCTGCAGGGGATAAGAATGTATATTTAATTACCGGTAAAGAATTAATGGCAATAGCCGGTCATGACGGTACTGTCGACTTTGTACATCCTAATGATTTAGGATTTTATTCAATGGCCGAAGCGCTCGCAAATGTCTTAAAAACAATTATTTAGTAAATATTATTGTATGATACATAAAAAGTTGAGAAACTATGTTTCTCAACTTTTTTTCATAATTATATCTGTAAGCTTATATCAAAAAAAATCATTGTGTCATATTTGCATACTTCAAAACTGTTTTCATTTTTTCTTCAAATATTTCCGCGGAAATCAAAGCAATACCTTCTTCATCGCTGAGTACAACTAAACGCTCACCGTTTTTAAAACCAAACTTTTCTCTTGCTGCTTTAGGTATCACGATTTGTCCGCGCTCGTTTATTGTAACAGTGCCCCAAATGTTTTTTCCTTTCGGTGCGGGAGGAATTATTCCGATTTTTTCTTCTTTTTCGGTTTTTAGCAAACTGTCAACAGTTATGTTATAAAAATCTGCCAAACGTTTGCATTTTTCAATATCAGGTACTGTTGTACCTCTTTCCCATTTAGCATAAGCCTGACGCGAAATGCTGATAATTTCTGCAATATCCTCTTGTGACAATCCGTGTATATTTCGCAGCATAATTAAATTTTCGTGTAACATATATTATCTCCTATAAGTCTATTCTTTCAAAATTTTTACAAGCACATTTATAGGATAAATAAGTAATCACAATATATACCGCCGCAGAAATACAAAATAAACAAAGTTGCAAACTGAAAAATTCAAACCCAAAAGCGTTTAATGCCTTTAAACTTGATATATGATGTAAGGTTTCGCTGATTCCGATTATTATAAAAGTAACAATTATGTGTGTTACAAAAGGCTTTGCAAATTTATACGCTGTTTTAAAGAAACCGCCTACGAAAATCAAATTAAAAATACTAAAGATAATCAGCGCTATTCCTAAAGCAAAAAGATTTGCATTCATCATAGTGTTTGACTTGTAAGCAATCGCATCTTTTAATATCGTCATACGAATTATTGTCACTACTGCCATTATAGTTATACTGCAAACTTCAATAAAACAAGAAAAAACAAATTTCCCTTTTACTACGTCCTTTTTTGCAATAGGTAAGAGAGATGAAAAAACAATATCGTTAGCCTCTCTGGCATTTTGAAAACTTTGAAAAATGCCGAGTGTCACAAAGAATACGCCGCATAAAATCGGATATCCGGGTATAAAAAACATAAACGAAAAGAGGATAAACAAATATGATAAAACAGAAGCGCTGAGTGTTAATTCTTTTTTTAATATGTCTTTCATAGTGTTTTCTCCTTTTCTAAACGCAATATTGTTTGCTCTAAACTTTCACCCTGAAGTGAAAAAGAGGAGCAAAAGTCTTTTACCGACATCGTCGCTTTTATTTTACCTTCAGATATATACACAATGTCATCTGCACATTTTTCTAAGTCAGAAATAATGTGCGTAGAGTAAAAAATTGCAGTACCGTTTTCTCTTAGTGCAATAAAAATATCAAGCAATTCATCACGCGAAAAAGGGTCAAGACCACTTGTAGGCTCATCTAAAATAAGAATTTCCGACTTGTGTGAAAGCGCTAATAACAGATTAAACTTAACTTTCATTCCTTCTGAAAGTTGAAGCGGAGTTTTGTTTTCGTCTAACGAAAACAATTCAATATATTTACTATAAGCATTTTCATCCCAATTAGGATAAAAATTTTTTATAACACCGACAATATCTTTCAGTTTTTTCCTCGGATACCAACTGACAGTACCTGTGGAATAACCTATGCGCTTTTTTATTTCTGATTCATGACCGATAAGCGGCATATTAAAATAAGTAATTTCTCCGCTGCTCGGATGTATAAGATTCAGCATTGACTTTATAGTGGTGGTTTTGCCTGAACCGTTTCGACCTACAAAGCCTGTAATTCTGCCCAGCTCAAGACTGAATGTTACATTATCTAATAAAAAAGAGGGGTATTCTTTTTTCAGATTATTGACTTGTAAAATACTCATAATGCCTCCAGATTTACGATTTATATGAATATTGTAACATATAGTTGCACAAAAGTCTATCAACCGTAAATTACAAAAGCATTAAAACCTTGTTATGTTCGGTTGCGTAAATTAATTTTAAATTATGAAATTTTTATGTTTGTTTAAGTTATGTACTTTATGATATAATTAACAAAAGCAGAATTATTTTTAAAAAAGGAGGATAAATATATGAGGCTTTTACTGGCTGAAGATGAACATGCATTATCAAAAGCGCTGAAAACAATTCTCGAAAGAAATAATTATTCGGTTGATGCGGTTTATGACGGACAAGAAGCACTTGAGTATTTGCAGGCAGATAATTATGACGGTGTGATACTTGATATTATGATGCCGAAAGTAGACGGAATTACAGTATTGCAAGAGATCAGAAAAACCGGAAATTTAATTCCCGTGTTGTTGCTTACCGCAAAATCAGAAGTAGATGACAAGGTTTTAGGATTAGATTCAGGAGCAAACGATTATTTGACAAAACCGTTTAACTCGCGTGAACTTCTTGCAAGAATTCGTGCTATGTTGCGAACACAATCAGTAAAAACAGATTCAAAATTGCATTTTGGTAATGTAACTTTGGACTGTGCCTCTTATGAGATATCTACTCCGTACTTTTAGTTTTATTGGTGATTTTCTTTATTGCAAGTGTGATAAACTACAGACAAATAGTTGCCGATGCAGACAGTGTTCTGACAATTTTAGCAGAAAATAATGAAAAATTGCCCTTGCCGGGTGATGATAAACCTTTAGATAAAGATATAAAGGGTGGTCGTCGTTTTTCTGATGAACTTCACTACGAATCTCGGTATTTTTCTGTCGCTTTTACAGTTAACGGAAATATTGATTCTGTTAATATCGGAAAAATTGCGGCAGTAGATACTGAAACTGCAGTGAAATATGCTCAGTCTGTTATGAAATCAGGGCTATTACACGGTTTTTGTGATGACTATCGCTATATGACATATACTCTTAAGATGAAACTCACATAATATTTTTAGACTGCGGACGCGAAATGAGTTCTTTTAGGATGTTTATATTCACTTGCAGTATTGTTTCTGCCTTAGGTTTGTTGGCTGTTCTTTTCCTGTTGACTGTTTTCTCGGCACGAATTGTTAAACCTTTTACGGAAAACTACGAAAAACAAAAGCAATTTGTTACGGATGCAGGTCACGAACTTAAAACTCCGCTGACTATAATGGATGCTGATGCAGAGGTCCTTGAAATGGATATAGGAAATAATGAGTGGCTTGCTGATATTAAAGCGCAGAAAAACGCATGGCACAGTTGACAAACAGTTTGATACAACTATCTCGAATAGAGGAGCAACCGCAAGTTGAGAAAATTATATTTCCGATTTCAGATTTAGCATTAGAAACCGTAGACAGTTTTCAAACATTGGCAAAAGCCCAAAGCAAAAATCTTTCTTGCTGTATTGAACCGATGCTCTCTATGAACGGGGATGAAAAATCAATACGCCAACTGATTTCAATTCTTTTGGATAATGCTTTAAAATACTCAGATGATGGCGGCGCAATCGAGTTTTCATTGAAAAAACAGAAAAATTATATTCAATTAAGTGTGTTTAATACTGCAGAATTTGTTTCAAAAGATAGCCTTTCGCATCTTTTTGACAGGTTTTATCGTGCTGATCAATCAAGAAATTCATCAACAGGCGGATACGGTCTCGGACTTTCTATAGCAAACGCAATTGTCAGTGCACATAAGGGGAAAATTTATGCTGAAACACAAGATGAAAAATCTTTAAAAATTGTTGCAACCTTTCCGATTTAACAAACAATAACTTGAATAATTAATTAATGAACACTGCTCATTTTTGAGCAGTGTTATTTTTTAAATTTTAAGTTGAATTAAGTTTCAATTTTAAGTTAAATAAAGGAACGGGTATTAGAATTTAATCATAATAACAAGGTAATACAGAGTAACTGTGCCTTGTTAATCTCTCCATTTTTTAAATAAACAGAAGTATCCGTGTTGATAAGAGTACAAACATCAATTATTGCCTCGGCAAGTCCTTGAGGAACATACAAGTGGTCTGTAGGATTTTGAAGCATTCGCTCAAGTTTTTGCTTGAGTCCCTTGATTTTATGCCTCA
>JAXJSP010000035.1:0-18804 GCA_036310005.1 Acutalibacteraceae bacterium
CTGTAAGTCTTTTAATTATTGGCTTGTTCATAAGCTATCCTCTCAATTCTGTTCAATATCCTTTGCACATCGTCAAGGCTGTTCCCACTTATTACACGGATAAAGCTTGCATTTGGGCTTGCCTCAAGCTCGTCAACGGTGCATTGCTTTTCCACTCCGTCAAAGTCCGCAAGGATAACAAGCTTATCAGGTGCTATCTGTTCAAGCTTTCTCAATCTTTCGATTATGCCCCTCATCGTCTGCCCCCTCGTCATCTCCGAAAATTTCTCTTTCATACATTGAAATATCTTCAATTTCGATTATCTCGTCATTTTCCAACATTTCAAGGCGTTTCAAAATATCCTTTGCCATTTAGTCCTCGCTTTCAAAATCGTGTATATTTCTGTTTGGCTGTGGGTTATCTATCAAGTATTGAATATACTCCAAAAACTCTTGATGTCGCTTTTCTGTTTCCTCGTCAATAAACTTTCGTTCTTTCATTTCCTTGAGCTTTTTCAATATGTCTTTATTCATTACTCACTCACCGTGATATAAACGCCCTCGCTCTGTTCTACCAACTCATTAAAAGTATTGTCATAATGATTATTATGTGCCATTGCTTTTATTGTATCGGCTTTCAATCCCTCATTGCTCCAAAATACAAGTCTTTCCATTGGTTCACGGTATGGAATTTCAGCATTTTTCAAACTGTGTGCAAGTGCTATCATCTCAATATTATCTTTACTTGCTCTTTCGTCAGCATATTTGCCAATAATACGGAGCATTGCAACATTGCCCTTAAAATCATCTGCAAGTGCCTTTATTTCGTTATCAGATAAAATACCACTCTTTAACAGTTCAACTGTTGCAAGGTCTAATTTATCCCCTGTGGCTCTGTTATATCTACCGAATACATCATCAGCTTCAGCAAGGATATTTTCAAAGTCCTTGTTTGCGGTGCTTCTCAATTCTTCAAGAGCGTTTCTGATTTCGCTTTGTTCTGCTTCGTGCTTTGCTCTTGCTTCCTTTTGCATTTGCTGATTGCTCCAACCTCGTGCAAGTTCCTTTTTCCATTCTTCCCCTTTGAGATTATAAAGTTCGTTTAGTCTTTCATACTCGGCTCTATGTACCTTGTATTTAGCATTGATTTTGTCTAAAAATTCCTTAACATTTCTATACTGTGCCATAGTTCAAAATCTCCTTATAATTTAATTATTTATACTTTTTTCAAGTTCTTCAATTCTTGAAATTATATCTGCCTGTTCGGTGTATTTCAGGCAATTTTGCAATATCAGAGCAGAGGCATTTAATCGCACCTGTGGAGCGGTGTCCGTATCTTCCATAATGCCCCTGATAGTGTCAACCGCCTTTGTCAATGTAGCCTGTAATGTATTGCAAGCCTCATTCAAAACAAGTGAACGCCTGCGGTCATATTCTGCCTTGAATGTTTCATCTGCAAGCCTGTTGTAAATTGTGGTACGGCTAACGCCTGAAATTTTCTCTGCCTCTGCTATGCTCCCACAGGATAACAGAGCGGTCAAGATGTGTTCGTCTTTTGGTTTCAATTCCATTCAATCACCCCTTATTGTGTAAACTTTTTCGCTGATATGTAAAAATCTTGTTTGCCGTCTTGTCATATACTCGCAAGCCTGACGGAATAATCTCAATTTTTATTGTATCGGTGTCAACCGTTGTATAAGGCTCGGAAACACTTTCAGAACGCTTTACACGGACGGAGCGGAAAGAGTATTCCTTATCTGCTACAAGGTCAGAAACAAGCGTTATATTGCCCTCTCGTGTGATTGTAACGCTATCAATCTGATATAGTGTTTTCGGCTCATTGTTGCACCCTGCAAACAACATCAAACACACAGACACAAGCAACGCAAAAGCAATTTTACTTTTCATCTGTATTCACTCCCTTTTTGAGTTCTCGTATTTCGGCTTTTAGTCGATTGATTTCTTTTCTTTGCTCATTCCATTTATGCTCCCATTGTTTGATTTTATCATTCAAAAGGTCTATGAGCATTTTGTCATAGTCTGTCATCTTTTTCACCTCGCTAACATTTGGATTTGTTTATTATTCAAAAATTTTCGTTTGCGTATATAGTCAACGGCTTCATCATATTCAGGAAAATAATGTCCGTTCCCTGCAAACTGTACGCACCATTCAGCATAATCAGGCGGTGAATAGTCTTGTATTCTTTGCAACCACACTATACAGCCCTTATGCGTGCATATTTTCTCTTGTGATAGAATAACCATTGTTTCACCTCTCTGTCGGTTACAGAGGTTACAAGAGTTACGCATTTTTCCATAGAGTATATAATCATAAATATATTATTTTATTTTTTATAGATACTCCATAGGATTTTACTGTAACGCCTGTAACCTGTAACCGTATATTAAATATGATGGACAAAATTATAATTGCGTTTCGGTAACACTCTCAATCTTTGGGTTTTGCCGTCAATCTTTCGGATTTCTGCGTTATATCCCATTTTATCAAGCACTTTTCCGATTTGTGCAGAGGAATAGGCTCTGAGTTCATCGGAGTATAACTGCTTAAAATCTGTAACGGTCATATATAACCACTCGATTTTATACCTTGCATTATCGGATTGATTGAGAATGTCCTCAATTTCGTTTTCGCCTTTGAGTTTCTTTTCGTGATTGGCGTTTCTCTCTGCAAGTTGCTTTTGTTCAGCCTGTGTCAATCTAAAGCCTTGAATATCATTCAATGCCATTTGCTCGATTTGTTTCCACAACTGCACAGCGTTAAAATCACGCAAGCGGTCAAGGTCGATTTTATCAATTCTAACCGTGAGAAAACGCCTGTTTCCTGTGTTATCTATAAGAAATTCATCACTATTACAAGTACCACAAAGGCTTGTCCGTCTTAAAGCTCGGATATTATCCCTGCCGTATGGTCTGCGGTATTCGTCAACTGAATTTGTGATAAATGCTTTCAGGCGTTCAATGTCGCTTCTAAATGTGCTTTCGATTTCGCCCATTTCAGCTATCCAACAGGACAGAGCTTTTATATAACTGTCCTTATCTCTAAAATCAATACAAACACCCTCTTTGAAAAACTGCGGTTTTAGTGCTAACTTTCGGAAAAGAGAGGTTTTGCCAATTCCTTGTTTACCTGTGATTACAAGAACGCCATCTGCTCCGAATGGCTCTGTTTCATCGTTATGTAACAGGGAGATACTTTGCCATAACCATTTTTTAATAAGTGTACGGCTTAATTCGTCATCATCGGCAATATGTAGAATAGAATACAATTCCGAAAGATAATCCCTGCCGTCATATTCATAAGAGTTCAGCAACTCAATCACAGGATTGTATCTGTTACGGCTTGCCACTATGTCAAGGTATGCGGATATAATTTGCATATTGCACCGCTTGAAATTATCCTGTAATTCACTATACAAAATTGCAGATATATTAGAATGTAAACGCTCTTGACTTTCGTTCTGCATACCATCAATGTCAATAAGCTGTGTAACATCATTTAATCGTACTGTAACGCCATTTTCGGTCAGGTAGTCTGATAATACTTCAGGTGTAAATAATTCGCCTGTATCGTCTTTTAGAGGCTCTTTTTTAGGTCTGCCTCTGCCTTTATAATACTCGCCCCCACACAGAGCAACTGCCTTTGATATTGTTGCTTCTCGATAGTCTGCACGCTCCCATTTTTGACGGTATAAAGCACTACCTCGAAAAGCTGTATCAATGGCGTTTGTATCACCTTGCAAATAAAATGCAAGTATATTGCAAAGAGATATATCAGCGGAGCTTTCATCGTTGTTATATGCCGATATATCACCCCTATCATACAATGCAATAAACTTTGCACCGGTCTTTGATTTTCTTGCTACATCAAGGATATTTTTGCTCAATCGTTCATCACCTTTATACATATACTTTTCGATGAAATATAGGATTTCTTCGGTCTTATCTGTTATTGTGTCGGTGTCAGATACTCTATCACCTGTAAATGTAAAATATCTGTTTGTTAATCCGCTGAAATAACATTCAAGCCCATTTTTCGGATTTTTTTGATAATACTTTGTATCAAGTTTTTCCGCTCCGTTCTTGTTTGTGGTCTTGGGTATTCTTGACATATCGCACCTAAACAGGATATGAAAACCGTTTCCGCTTGGGCTTCTTTCGATATATGTACCCTCAAACAGTTTCAGTATTTCATCTTGGAGCGGATTTGCCTGTGTGTGTCCGTCTGTTCCGTCAATATCAATTCCACAAATACCATTTGCAAACACAAAACCAATACCGCTATACTTGGGCTTTGCTTTTTCTGATACAGAATAATCATTCCAAGTTGATGGTAAATCGGTCTTTGCTTTACCGCCTGTTTTTGCGTTATATGGTATTTTTGTCGGTCTGCCGTCTTTGTCGGTTTCATAACGCCAACATAACCACACACTTTGAGTTTTTAGGTTATTCAATAACTATCACCGCCTTACTGCGTAACGGTTAAGCTCTGCAACATTTCAACGGTCTTTTCATAATTGATTAGTGCCTTTTTTCCGATATAGAGAACAGGCAACTTGTTTTGTTTTACCATCAATCTGATTGCGTGTTCTGTGAGTATTCCTGTTTTCGCAAGCTCTCTCACCGTCATCATTGTTACTTTGTTTTCCTGTGTCATTGTTTATTCTCCTTATAAAGTATTTTTTCGTAAGAAATTGTCGACTATCTCTTGACATCGTGTAACTTATGTGTTACAATCATATTATAATGTAACATCGTTGAAAAATCAATAGTTTTGTTACATAAAATTAGCCGTGTAACAAACAAGGCACAAAAGGAGATTTGAAAAATGAATTGTAACGGTACAGACTTAAAATCAATCGGCAAGAGAATAAAAGAGGTAAGAGAAAATCGAAAAATGAAACAAGAGGAATTGGCAGAACAATTATTCTGTAAGCGTGAAGTGATTTCTTATTACGAAAACGGAAACAGAGATATAAAAACTGATACACTAATAAGGTTATCGGAAATTTTAGGTGTAACAACAGATTATCTGCTTGGTTTAAGTAAAGCAGAAACAAAGGATATTGAAGTTGCAAGTATTTGTGATTATACAGGTCTTTCAGAACGGTCAATAGATAACCTTAATACATATAAGAAATATCCTGATATTATTGAATTTATTGATACCATCATTGCAAACTCTAATATTTTCACAAACTTATCACACTATGCAAGTGAATATTTTGATAGTTTACGCCGTTGTAAAGAATTAAAAGAAAAATACCCTGACCATCTTATAGAAAGCCCACACATTCATTTACCTACCAACACAGAAACATTTTCTATTGACGAAAAGCACGAGGCAGAGGAAAGAGAGTTGCACGGCATTTATAGAAATGAGGTTGAGAATGTTCAACCGTTGCAGTTATATAAATTACAAAACTTTTTTATGGATTTTATAAAAGATTACGGAGAGGCAATATTAAAGGACGGTGAGTGAAATTGGCAACAATAAATAAGCGTGGAAATACTTTTCAGATAGTTGTTTCTCTCGGTCTTGATGTGAACGGAAAGAAAATCAGAAAAACAACCACATACAAACCGCCTGAAAATACCACACCGAAAAAGGCTGAAAAGCTCGCACAGGAATTTGCAGTTGAATTTGAGCGTAAATGTAGAGGGCTGTCCTCGTTAAATGAAAATATGCGGTTTTCTGAAATGGCTGAATGGTTTATTGATAACTACGCAAAAAACAAGTTAAAGCCGATAACCGCCTACAACTACGAAAAGCAAATAAAAAACAATTTGCTCCCTGAATTAGGAAACATCAAACTTAAAGATTTTACACCTGCAAAGATTACAGCATTTTTCAAGACTCGCACTTATCAGCCTGCAACTTGTCGCAAAGTATATGTTATTTTGCAAAGTGTTTTTGCTCGTGCTGTGGAGCAAGGTTTCATCAAAGAAACGCCCTGCACAAAGGCGGTTATATTACCAAAAGCAGAAACGGCAAAAGAAAAAAAGCCTTTTCTTGACGAAAATCAAGCAAAGGACTTGTTAAAAATGGTTGAGGATAACACACAATTCAACCGCATTATAAAAGTATTGTTATTTACAGGTATGCGTTCAGGTGAGTGCTTGGCTCTGCGTTGGCAAGATATAGACTTTGAAAACAAGACAATACACATTGAAAACACTTTAACAGATGTTGGCGGTAAACATTGGCTTCAACCGCCTAAAACAGCAACAAGTAACAGATATATTGCTTTATCTGATATTTTGGCTGATATATTCAGAGAACAGAAAAAGTATAATGATGAAAAGTTGAGCAAACTCGGAAAATTATATACTTATCCTGAAATGGTATTTACAACAGAGAGCGGAAATTTTGTTGATAGGTCAGGACTCAACACACAATTCAGACGATTTGTAAAAGGTACAGACTTTGACTTTATCACTTTGCATAGTTTACGCCATTGCAACGCAACACTTTTGATAAACAGCGGTATTGACTTAAAAATTGTAAGTGAGTTGCTCGGTCATTCAGATGTATCAACAACAGCGAATGTTTACGCTGATGTCCTGAAAAGCTCAAAGGCAAAAGTAGCAGACTTGATTTCCCTGAAATTACAGAACGATTGATGTCCGTTGATGTCCTTTTGATGTCCAAAATTACAAAAAGGTATTGCAATTTACACCAAGATATGATACAATAATGCGTGTAAAGCCTTATATTGCAGGACTTTTTCAAACGATACAAAACTGCACAAAACACCTACATTATAACTCAAAGAGATAATTTCTGTTATTTCAATGTACTCAAAACTCCCCGAAAGCAAATGCTTTCGGGGGAGTTTTTTTGTGCTGTAAACACTTTTACAATAATAAACCGTTTTGTTTTTGTTGCATAAAGTTTTTAGCGGTGGTAAAATACATCAGAGGTGAGCAAAATGAACAGGTGCTTTATTTTCGGTGCAAGCGAGATTACATCATATCCCATTATGCCCGACAGCGACGACTACATCATATCTGCCGACGGAGGATACGAAACATTAAAAAAACTTAACATCTCCCCCGATTTAATACTCGGCGATTTTGACTCACTCGGCTATGTGCCGACCGGTGAAAATGTGGTTTTACATCCTGTTGAAAAAGACTGTACCGATATGGAACTTGCTTTTATTGAAGGGCATAAAAAGGGCTTTCGGGAATTTTATCTGTACGGAGGAGTCGGCGGCGAGCGACTTGACCATACTATTGCAAATATCCAACTTATCTCGCGTTTTGCTTTAAATGACGCAAGCGCTTTTCTCTTGGGTGAGGGGAAAGTCATTACCGCGTTGCACAACCGCGATATAATTTTTGATAAAAACGCAAGCGGCATAATATCGGTTTTCTGCATAGGCGAAGATGCAAAAAAAGTCAGCATTGAGAATTTAAAGTATCCTTTAAAAGATTCAACGCTTTCGAGTTTTGTGCCGCTTGGGGTAAGCAACGGTTTTACAGGCAAAGAAAGTAAAATTTCTGTTAAGGACGGTACCCTTATTTTGATTTTTGATGAAGAAAATTTAAACAAATTAAAATTACCGCACCGTAATTGAAAATTTTAACATATTGTGTTACAATATATAAAAATTCGTAGGAGGAGTGACTAATGGCAATTATCTCCTGTCCCGAATGTCAGCACGAAGTATCGGATAAAGCCGCTGTTTGTCCTCACTGCGGTATAAAAATTTCAAGTACAGATTCTTTGTTTGACAGGCCGAAAAAATGGTTGCCGCGAAATTATAAGGAAGGCAGAAAGTTAAACAAGCCAATCGGCTGTGCAACAACCGTTGCGGTTTACTTTGTCATTGTAATTATTGCGGTGGTGGGAATACTTGCAAACAAACTTCCCTCGTCGCTTGCAACTAACACTTCGTCTGTTGTGTCCGAAGAACACGCAGATTTTGAAATTGTACCCGATTCGATTGTTTTCGAAAGGCGCACAAACAACTCTACCGTTTATATTTCGGGTAAGATTACAAACTACACGGAACAAAAAAGATATATAGAAATCGAATATGCGATTTATGACAAAGACAAAAACATCATATATAAAGACAGTTATTTAAGCGAAAAGGCTGTTGAGCCCACAAAAAGTTTTAAATTCAAAATTGAGTATTACGACGAAAAAATTACGGCAAACTCATTTGAAATTTTAAGCATTACCGGACATTAAGGAGGCATTATGGATATTATTAAAATTCTGTTTTTTGCAGTTTGGATAATCTTTATTATCGTTTTTGCGGCTGTCAAAGTGTCAATGCCCAAAATGAAAAACCGCACCGCAAAACAAATAAAAAACGATGCCGGATACGATGACGACGGTTATGATGCAAGAGGCTTTTCGCCTCTCGGTTTTCACAGAAACGGTACCCGTTATGACGATGACGGATATGACAGGTACGGAAACAAAAAATCTGCAAACGAAGATTAAAACAAGCACACTCCCTTACGGAGTGTGCTTTTTAATTTATAACAACAATCGCGATGTTTAAGTACAGCGCAAACAGGCACCAGATAAGATATGGCAGCATCAGTCTGCCGGCTGTTACACAGCATTGTGAAAATCTTATAATTGTAAAAACGACAGCAAAAATCAGGGCTATCAGGACAAGTGCTGCAACTAAATACATACCTAATCTGAAATAGAAAAAAGTCCACATTAAATTCAGCGCCAACTGAATGTAATGCAACTGCAAGGCACTTTGCTTATCGTAGCAGTCGGAACTTTTTACAAGATACGCGGCTATGCCCATAAGTATATAAAGCACGGTCCACACAATACCGAAAACCGCACTCGGCGGAGTCAAAGGCGGTTTTTGTAAAAGATTATATTTTTCAATTCCGCTCATAACAAAAAATGCACCCACTACTCCCACTGCCAGAGGTAAGGCAAGGTTAGATAGTAAGGTGCGTAAATTAATTGTTTTAATTTTCAAGATAAAAACCCCTTATAATGTTATCATTATAAGTTTACTCTTGAATTTTAAAATTTATACCACTTCGCTGATACCGAGTATTATTATTCCCAAAAATACCGTAATAATTACTCCGTAGTGTTTTAAAGACAATTTTTCTTTTAAGAAAATACGCGATAAAATTACGGAAAATACACAGTATGCGCTGATCATCGGCGCTGACACCGTCGGATTATCTCCTATTGCGTAAATATATGAAAACTGTCCTGCGGTTTCACACAAAGCACCGAGCAGTTTCGGTTTTGCGGTTTTAGCGGTAAGCGACTGCTTTTTGATAAACACTACATAAACGTAAGCAAAAATCGCCATTAATAAAAATGTAAGTTCGTATGCGATGTTTGCGGAATCTTCGTTGATTTTACCGCTGTCTAACAGTATCGCGTCGGCAAAAGTTCCGAGTCCGTCTAATATGCAGTAAAAAATCGGGAAGAAAACTGCGACAAAGCCTTTATGATATTTTTTGTCTTTTGAAGAAATATTTACTTCCTTTTCTTTTTCAACAAAGGCGAGCATTATAACGCCCGTAACAACAAGCACTACACCTATAATGCCGACTACATTCGGCATCTGCTTTAAAAAGATAAGACATAATATGCAAGCGACTGCGCCCGATGAATTGCAAATAGGCGAGGATACGGAAAGCATTATGTAACGAAGTCCCACATAACCTAAAATCATAGATGCCACATAGCAGATGATTGCCGGTGAATAATAAACAAAGTCCATCGGATTAAATTCAACACCGCAAATCAACTCAATAAGCGCGTGAATACCCATCACGCCGCCGACAGCCATTACAATGCGCCAATGACTGTATTTATCGTCACTCGGCGAGCCGATTTTCGAAAACAAATCGCTGCCGCCCCAGAAAAAAATCGTTATAAGTGATAATACAAACCACATTTTACTCTACACTTCTTCCTCTTAAAAATTTAATTGCCCTCTCTATCGAATCTTTTGAGTTCCCCCAATCGGCATCATCACCGCTGTTTCTGTAATCAAACATATCGCAAAAATGCCTTACATCCTCATTCAGTTCTTTTAAATAAGCACTTGTAATCTCTTTTGCCGATTTGCAAAACTCCTCGCATTTGTCTTTTTGCATATATTTCTCGGCGCTCTCAATAAGCAGTTTTAAGTGCGGCAGGCAAAAATATTCCTGCTGTGAAAACAAGAGTCTGAACTGTTTGTCGTTTTCATAAGTCAGGCACGCAGTTTTAAGCATAGCGCTCATTCCCTGTTCTATCGACTCACAAATAAAGCAGTCCTCTTCAAGCCTTGCAAGTTTAAACTTCGTCTTTTTCATACCGGGCTTCAAAAATCTGCCCTCTTTAAAGATGTCGTCGCTTATCTGCTTTAAGTGACTATCAAGCATCAAAGCAAGGCTTAATCTGTTTTTTGCCTTTTTTAACTGCGATAAATGAGTATAGCAAAAACCTTTTTCGTTTGTGCTTATTCTTATATCCGGCTCCATCATAGCGGGCCCCATAATATACTCGACCGCGCGCTTTTCAACAGCGTAACGCATATTACAGACAGGGCATCCCTTCTTTTGAATAAAACCGTCTGTTATCGGTATGGTGCAAATGCTTTCTCTCATATTTTCCTCCGATAAAAAGTGTAGCCATTATATCACAGATGTGGTATAATTTCAAGGGTGATAATATGCTTAAAGTAATTGAAAAAAACGGGGATGTTTATCTTGAAAACCTGTCCCCTTTTGTACTCAAAGACACGCTTGACTGCGGACAGGCTTTTCGCTGGCAGGAAATAAACGAAAATGAATTTTGCGGTATCGCGATGAACAAGTTCTTACATATAATACAGACTGATGATTGCGTGATTTTTAAGAACACGACAAAAGAGCAGTTTTATGATACCTGGTATAATTACTTTGACTGCGAGCGCGATTACAATGAAATTTTGTCGGCGCTGAGCGTTAATGACACCTTAAAAAAGGTGTGCGATTTTTCAAGCGGCATCAGGCTTTTAAATCAGGAACCTTTTGAGGCTATATGTTCATTTATAATTTCGCAAAACAACAACATACCGAGAATTAAAGGCATAATATCGCGCCTTTGCGAAAACTTCGGCGATAAAATCGACGGGGGTTATACTTTTCCGAGCGCCGAAAAAATCGCCTCGCTTTGCGAAGATGACTTGTCGGTTATAAGAGCGGGTTTTCGCGCAAAGTACATCATTGACGGGGCGAAAAAAACAGCAAGCGGAGAAATTGATTTTGATTTTTTAAGGAACGCTCCCATTGACAAGGCAAGAGAACATATAATGCAGATAAAAGGTGTCGGCCCGAAAGTCGCTGACTGTGCATTACTTTTCGGGTTTTCAAGAATGGAATGTTTTCCTGTCGATGTGTGGATAAGAAAGGCGGTAAATTCGCTTTTCGGCGGCGAAGTGCCTGAGTGCGCTTTGCCATACGCAGGTATTGCACAGCAATACATCTTCCACTACGCAAGGAAAAATAATATTAAATTATAATCAGTCCGCCTGAGGCGGTTTATATTATTTCTGTTAGCACTGATAAAAAACCATAAAAACCGTCTACGACGGGTGCCGACAAAGTACCATATAAAGCAACTCCGTTGCCCCCTGACAAGGGGAGACAAATAGTGGTATAATCAGTCCGCACCGACAGAGTACAATAGGAAGCAACTCTGTTGCCCTCAGGCAGCGGAAACCGCAGTGAAAATAATCACTGCGGTTAATATTTAATGGGGTTTAAGGCTAATCAAGGACTTGCCTTTTCTGCAGATTGGCAAGCCACCCATCTAACCCCTTATCATCATATTATGAATTTTTTAAATTAAGGTGCCCGATTTTTAAAAAATTACATATAGTATTAAGGGGTGCTTATATGAATTTTTTAATCGGTTTTTTTATAGGTGTGTTGTCCGGTATTACCCTTATGTGCATTTTGTCTATGAGCGACTAAATTTACTGCTGGCGGTCAAGTGTCTGTGAATATGCATCAATAAACAGATTTAAAAATTCATCGACAGCAGGAATTTTTAAATTCTTGATTGCTTTCAGGGTAGATTTTTCGGCATCGGCAAACTCGGTGTTTCCCATAGTTCTTTCCTCGATACATTTAACATACGCCGACATTTTATCTGCCGCTTTAATAAAAGGCAGATATTTTTCGTCCTCGCCCTTTATATCAATCAAGGGCGCAATGTCTTCTTTGATCTGGCTTGGTAAATACGAAATCAGTTTTTCCTTTGCCGCGTCCTCTGCCGCCTGATAAGCGTTTCTTATCTGCTCGTTATAATATTTAACGGGAGTCGGCATATCGCCTGTGATAATTTCGCTTGCATCGTGATACAGCGCGAGCATGGCTGCTCTTTCGGGACTAAGCGTTCCGCCAAAGCAATTTTTGTCTATACTTACTATTGCGTGAGCAAACAAGGCGACATCAAGACAATGCTCGCTTAAGTTTTCATTGTGGGTGCTTCGCATCAGTCCCCAGCGGTTTATGTATTTCATCCTGCTTATAACAGCAAAAAAGTTACTTTTCATAGTTAATTTTTCCTTTGTTTAATAAATTGTTTAATAAATTACTTTATTATTATAACAAATACTGATATAATATCAAATAGTAAATGTTGTTTTTTTAAATTTGATATAAAGGGAGGAATGTTCAAAAATGAATCTTCCAAAACTTAATTTGAATAAAGGAAAAGAAAAATACTTTCAGGCGTTCTTTATTGCGTTTTTAATCGCGCTTGCCTTTTTTGGTATCTACATTATAGCAGACAAGGGATATTTTCTGTATTACGGTGATTTTAATGTACAGCAGGTATCTTTTTATAAGGTTGCTCACAAGGCAATAAGAGAGGGCAATATTTTCTGGAACTGGAATACCGACCTTGGCGCTAATTTTATAGGCTCTTATTCTTTCTATCTGCTCGGCTCTCCGTTTTTCTGGCTGACAATTCCTTTCCCCACCGATTTTGTGCCGCACCTTATGGGGCCGCTTTTGATATTAAAATTCTCCTGTGCATCGCTTACCGCCTACTGCTTTATAAGACGGTTTACAAAAACAAGCGAGGCGGCGCTGATAGGCGGTCTGCTGTACGCTTTCAGCGGTTTTTCAATTTACAACATATTTTTCAATCACTTCCACGAGGCTATCGTTTTCTTCCCTGTTCTTCTTTTGGCGATTGAACTTTTTATGTGCGAAAACAAGCGCGGATATGTCGTAATCGCTACTTTCTTATGCGCCCTTGTAAACTACTATTTCTTCTTCGGAATGGTACTGTTTTCAATGATTTACTGGTTTATCCGACTATTTTCCGGCGCATACAAATTCAAAATCAAAAACTTCTTATGGTTCTGCTTTGAACTCATTTTAGGAGTTTTAATGGCGGCGGTAATACTGTTGCCGAGTTTTTTCACAGTAATTGCAAATTCACGGGTAAGTTCGCATATTTCCGGTTGGGGCGGACTGCTTTACAATAAACCGCAACAGTTTTTATATATTATACAATGCTTTTTCTTCCCGCCGGACAACCCTGCACGACCTGTATTTTTCCCGTCGGCAGATGTTAAGTGGTCGTCGGTTGCGGGCTGGATGCCGCTTGTAGGTATGACAGGCGTGTTTGCGTGGCTGCAGACTAAAAAAGGCACCTGGCAGAAGCGACTCATTACCACCTGCGTTTTTATCGCTTTAATTCCTGTATTAAATTCCGCTTTTTCATTATTTAATACTTCTTATTACGCACGCTGGTTTTATATGCCCATTCTTATTATGGCTCTTGTGACCGTACAGGCATTTGAAAGTCCCGATGTAAACTGGGCAAGTGCTTTTCGCTGGAGCATAGGTGTCACGCTTGCTTTTGTAATCGGCATAGGTTTATTCCCCTCAAATTATTCAAGCGAGGAAGGGTTCTTCGATTTCGGGTTGTATAACGAGGCGAATGTCGAGGGTTCTTTTTATCACGCAAGATTCTGGATTGAGTGTCTTATCGCCTTGTCATCGCAGATACTACTGCTTATATTCACGCTTATTCGAGGCAATCTTAAAAAATGCAAAAGCGAAGAAGACAAGGGCGGATATTATGCACGCATGCAAAAAAACTGGCCTGTATTCTGGCGCAGTTGTCTGAGTGCGGTCTGCGTAATTTCGGTTTTATATTCGGCTATACACATCGGCTGGGGTAAAGAACACTCGTACGATACGCAAGATTATATCATTCCCGTTTTGCTTGAGGGTGAAAAAATCACACTCGATATCAATGACGGAGAGCGCACCGATGTATACGAGGGCATGGACAACACGGGAATGTTTTTAGATTATCCTTGCATACAATGTTTTCACTCGGTTGTGCCGGCGTCGGTAATGGAATTCTGGGAATATGTCGGAGTGACGAGAAATGTTGCATCAAGGCCCGAAACAGAATATTATCAGGCAAGAAGTTTATTAAATGTAAGATACTTATTTGACTACACGGGCGACTCAAACAAGTTCCAGGAAACAAGCGGCGCTACAAAAATGCCGGGATATGTATATTACAAAACGCAAAACGAATATGATGTTTACGAAAACAAATATTACATTCCTTACGGAGCGCAGTACGAATACTGCATTTCAAGGAGCGAGGCAGACGAAAACTTTGATGACAAAAAATGCGCATTGATGTTAAAGGCCTTGATTTTAGAGGATGAAGATGTTGAGAAATATTCAAAATACATCACTCATTCCACCGTCTATTCTGCATTTAATCAAAACGGATATTTATCCGACTGCGAAACTTTAAGAGAAACCTCGCTTGATAACACATTTACTATTGATAAAAAGACAGGCTCGTTTACAAGCACTGTTTCGGTTGACTCACCGCGCCTTGCGTTTTACTCAATTCCGTACGAGGGCGGTTGGACCGCTTTTGTTGACGGAAAAGAAACGGAAATTATCAAAGCAAATATCGGCTTTATGGCGGTAGCGCTTGATGAGGGAGAGCATACTGTCGAGTTTAAATATATGACTCCGGGACTCAGCGCGGGTGCAATAATTACTTTAATCAGCGCTGTAATGCTTGCTGTCTATCTTGTATTATTCAACAAATACAAGGCAAAGCATCCTGAAAAGATTGCGGTTTTATATCCCGAGGGTGAAAAACTCAAATCGGAGTATGCTTATCTTGACAGTCTTTTTACGCAGGATGAAAATACAGAGCAAACAGAATTTGAGATTGATGAAAAAGCGTTAATATCAAATGATGAAAAAGAAGATGTTGAAATTTTAGAAATCATAGATTTCGGGGAGGATGACGGATATAATGAGTAATAAACCTGTACTTTATGTAGTAGTTCCTTGCTACAACGAGGAGAGCGTGCTGCCTGTTACAGCAGAAAAACTGTGCGAAAAACTGGACAGCCTGATTGCGGATGAAAAAATCAGCGACTCATCGCGCGTTATGTTTGTTGACGACGGTTCAAAGGACAAAACCTGGTCGGTTATCGATTCGCTTTACAACCGTTACCCGCTTGTTACCGGCGTTAAACTTGCTCACAACAAGGGGCACCAGAACGCTTTGCTTTGCGGACTTATGCGCGCAAGAGAGTATGCGGACTGCGTTGCATCAATGGATGCCGATTTGCAAGACGATATTAATGTATTGGACGGTTTTGTAGAAAACTATATGCAAGGCTGTGATGTTGTTTACGGAGTAAGAAGCAAGAGAGAAAAGGACACGGTTTTCAAGCGCACAACCGCAAACGCGTTTTACAAACTGATGAGCGCGCTCGGTGTTGAAACGGTAAATAATCACGCAGATTGCAGACTTTTATCACGCAGGGCTTTGGACGCGCTCGGTCAGTACAAAGAAGTAAATCTCTTTTTAAGAGGAATTGTGCCCGATTTGGGATTTAAGTCGGCGATTGTTTATTATGAACGAGGCGAGCGTTTTGCGGGAGAATCAAAATATCCGTTAAAGAAAATGCTTTCTTTTGCGCTTGACGGAATAACCTCTTTTAGCGTAAAACCTTTAAAAATCATATCGAATTTAGGTATAATTATTTCGCTTTTGTCGGTACTCGGCTTGCTTTACGCGCTCATATCAAAACTGTGCGGCGTTGCCGAGGTCGGTTGGACCGCTATTGTTGCATCAATCTGGCTTATAGGCGGTATTCAACTTTTCTGCACCGGAATTGTAGGCACCTATATCGGCAAAATTTTCAGCGAAGTCAAACAGCGCCCCCGCTATATCGAAGAAGAATTACTGTTAAAATAAATTAAAAACAACCTGTCTTAAAAGACAGGTTGTTTACATATTTGTCCGTATTTTGTGAAAAACTAATTACGGTGATTAATTTGATTAAACAGGGTAAATATACTTATATTTTAGAAAACAAGGCAGGCTTTTTGAGTTATTCGTCTGCGGTAGGAAAAAAGGAAGGACAAGGGCCGCTTGCCAAATGCTTTGATTATATTGCAAGCAACGATTTGCTTAATCAGAAGTCCTGGGAAAAAGCGGAGAGTATGTTTCAAAAAAAGGCGGTTGAGATTGCCTTAAAAAAGGCGCAATTAAAGGCAAACGACATCGACATTATTTTTTCGGGTGATTTAAACGCGCAGTTGCATGCCACTTCGTTCGGTCTTGCAGATTTCAACATCCCGATTATCGGTGTATACGGTGCTTGCTCTACTATGGCGGTGTCGCTTATAAACTCTGCGCTTTTTATCGAAAGCGGAAGTGTTAAAAAAGCGGTCGCGGTTACCTCGTCGCATTTTTGCTCGGCAGAAAGGCAGTTTCGGTTTCCGCTTGATTACGGTAGTATTCGCTGTCCGTCTACGCAGTGGACCGTAACAGGCGCGGGCGCTTGTGTTATAGACAACAAAACCGCACCTTATATCAAGGCTTTTTGCATAGGAAGGCTTGTCGATTATTCTCAAAAGGATGCAAATAATATGGGCGCTGCCATGGCTCCTGCGGCGGCGGATACTATAAGTCGGTTTTTTTCTGACACAAAACTCTCGCCGAAAGATTTTGACTGCATTGTTACGGGAGATTTGGGAAATGTCGGCAGCGATATTTTATATGAACTTTTGCAGAAAAATAATATCGACATCAAAGACAGGCATTTTGACTGCGGCAAAATGATGTTTGATGTTAAAAAACAGGATGTTCACTCAGGCGCAAGCGGTTGCGGATGCAGCGCGAGTATTCTTTGCGGACATTTTCTGCCGAAATTAAAGCAAGGCGAAATCAGTAATATGCTCTTTTGCCCTACAGGCGCTTTGCTGTCGACAATGTCCACAGCGCAAAGCGAAACTATCCCTTGCATCTGCCACGCCATACAGTTAACAAAATAATTATTTTTGCATATTTATATATAATATGGTATAATGTAAATAAGGAGATGATTGTTTTGAATTTACTGTTTTACGGAGCATCAAGCGCTTCTATCGATAAAAAATATTTGGACAGAACCGAAAACCTTGCTTATAAATTCGCGCAAAAAGGCTGCAATCTGGTTTTCGGTGCAGGCGGCCACGGTAATATGGGCGCTGCCGCACGCGGTTTTTACAAGGCAAAGGCTAAAATCATCGGCGTGGTCCCGAGATTTTTCAATGTTGACGGAATACTTTTTGACAACTGTGATGAATTAATTCGCACCGACACAATGAGAGAACGCAAGCAAATTATGGAAGACAGATGCGATGCGTTTATCACAACTCCCGGCGGCATCGGTACATACGAGGAGTTTTTCGAGATTTTAACATTAAAACAACTCGGCCGCCACAATAAGGCTATGGTGCTTTATAATGTTGACGGTTACTATGACAACATTATAAAAATGATGAAAACTTCGGTTGAACAGAAATTTATGAGAGAAACCGTGTTCGATTTGTTTTTAGTAAGCGATAACGACGAGGAAATCATTGATTATATCTTAAACTATGATGACAAAGTCGGCAGTATACAAGATTATAAATTCATTTAATCTTAAATAAGCACCTGAAAAGTTTTTACTTTTCAGGTGCTCTTTGTTTAAATGAAAATCAGCGTAATCAGATGTCGGGTTATGATATACATATTTGAAAACATAAACATCCTTGACAATATTTCGGTATACCGATATAATAATATTGAATACTATTATTGGCGGTGAAAGTATGATTATTGAAGAACTCATTAAAAGAAACAACATTACAAAATACCGTCTGGCAGTTGATTCCGGAGTTCCGCATGCAACACTCAGTGATATTTGCAGCGGAAAAACAAGTCTTTTAAAGTGTTCCTCCGAAACTGTTTATAAATTGGCAAAGGCGCTTAATGTAACGATGGAATTTCTGACCGAGAGCGCAATTAGAGAAACAGAGCGTGAACGGTCTTATGAATATGGTTTGCCGCCATATCTTCAACGCGATTTGGAAGCCTATAAGCAAGGGCTTAAAGAGAAGTCTTCTTTGCTTGATTGTTTGTGGGGAGAATTATACAGCAGTATAAATATTGCCGAAATTGACGATTCGGTTATAACACCCGAACACGCAGATTATTTGAGAAAGAAATTTTTATGGAGGTGTAATGCATGATAGATTTTACCGACTGCCCGAAGATTATCGGGAGAGCATATAACGGTGCAAACGGAAAAAAGATAGCGGTTGAGTACGACGGTAAGCCTTATATGATAAAGTTTCCGCCTTCAAGTGCAAACAAGCCTACTGAATTATCATATACCAACAGTTGTATTAGCGAGCATATCGCAAGCAGTATATTTAACTTATTAGGAATTGCCGCACAGAAAACGGTACTCGGAACTTACAATGTCGGCGGAAAAGAAA
>JAXJSP010000036.1:0-4429 GCA_036310005.1 Acutalibacteraceae bacterium
TCGGTATCGCTTTTCATTACACCTGTGGCAAAGCAGCAGTTTGCTGTTTTCATATTCCCATAACCGTGGTCGATACCGATAACATACATTTCATTAAATTTTTTCATTTTTACATTTCTCCTTACTTTAAATTGTTGTGTTTCATAATTTCTTCGTGAAGCGTCTTGAATGCGGGTAATACTGCGTCTTTAAAATAGTTGCAGTGGATACCGTGCATACAAATACGTTGCACACAACGATGAGTTTCGCCATCGTCAAGCAAAATGCAGTTGCCGTCTTCGTCACAGTTAGCACAATGTGTTTCAATGATGTGTCGAATAGCTTCTGCTTCGCTTGGTGTTGTTTTAAGCATAGTCTTTTTCCTCCTTTTCAATATCGATTTGATAACAAAAATACACTCACAATCCCGAATTTGTGGGGGCAGTTATCAAATAACCAAATGTATTGAAAATAAAGAACATTTGTGCTATACTAATATAAAGTTTTTCTGCAAGGAGAACGATATGAAAACCCTTACGGTTAAAAATAAACTAGGCACAATCAAGTTTTATTCAAAAACCGAAAAGGCAACCGACAGTATCGCTTCCGATACTTCATCAAACAATGCCGAAGTTACCACTTGGTATATTGATGGTGTTGATAAATCTTATATCAGCACAAGTCAGACAGGTAACTTTGTCGGTCAGTTCGGCACAATTGAGGCTGTACGTCAAATTGAGGGCTTAACCCTTTCCGACTGCGGACTCGATAAGCCTGCAGTCACCGCTACAGCAGTGCTTAAAAGCGGTGATAAATACACCTTAACCATAGGTGATGTTGCCGATTCACTTACAGGCAACTATTACGGAAAGCTGTCCGATTCGGATAAGATTTTCCTGCTTGAATCAGGATATGTTGACGAGCTTGCAGGTGTTGACGCGCTTCAGTTTGATGCTACCGTTTCCACCCCGTCATACAAAGCACCTGACGGCGCAGATGAGTATTTGAGCGAAGAGGGCGCACTTACTTTCTTTGACACCCTTACTGTAAGGGGCAAGAATTTTGACGATGATGTGGTATTCAAAACCAACACCGAAGAGGAAATTTCAAATATGCTCGGTTATGTTGTTACGTCACCGTCTAAGCGCATTGCCCAAAATGCAGAGTATGTTCTTTCATTCTTCCAGAACGGACTTAGTGTTGACGGTGCTTATGCCTTTGACATTTCTCCGAGTGCACTTAAAAAGTTCGGACTTGATAAGCCTGATTTTGTCGCTACAATTGATGTTTTGGGCAAGAAAATGACCTATAAATTCAAGCTTCAGAGCGACGGTAACTGTGCAGTATTGGCAGACGGCGCAAAGGTTATAAGCCGTGTTGCCGGCTCTACCGACCTGTCAGGCGGTGAGGGCAAGGTTATACTTTCCGATATGATGGAATTCACCGAAATTGACTTCTATGCATCCTGGATAAGCCTTTACAATATTGCCGACCTTAAGAGCTTTAACGTAACTTCAAACGGTAAAGTTTACAAATTTGATATTAAAGAAAATCCCGATACAGAATCGGAAGATTCCTTTATTATCAAGGTTAACGGCAAACAGATTGATTGCAGCAGCTTCCAGTACTTGTATCAGTATTTCATTTCTATGAGCTGCAGCGATTATACAGTTGAGACCCTTAATAGCGACCCTGAATTGGTTATTGAGTATGTATTCAACAAAAAGAAATACAAGGACAGCAAAATTGAATTCCGCCGCAGCGGAGCAAGCCGTTATCAGTACACGGTAGACGGAATTGATATGGGTAAAACCACCTCGGCTGAGATTAATAAGTTTGTAAAATATCTCAAAAAAGTAGCGAACGGCGAAATACTCGAAACTCAAATCCCGTAAAAGTCAATCACAGTTTTATAAACCCAAACCGTTTTAAAGGCGGTTTGGGTTTTGTATTTGGCAAACTAAAATATTAATTCCAAATTTTTCTTTAAATCTGATTGCATTTTTTATATGTAAGTGTTATAATAATGAAAATATAAATTATATTAAGGGGTATTTTTATGAAAGCTAAAAGATTACTCGCATTTCTGTTAAGCCTAATAATTATTTTTGCAGGCTTACCTACAATTATTTCTTCAGCAGACGGTGCTTATAATGTTGGAAGATGGTACATCGACTACAATTCCTCAAACTACACAAAAGAACATTGGGTTGATTTTACAGTCAACAATCATGGTGTATTACAGTTCAAAGGTGATCGTTTGACCTACAACGGCGCAGAGCAAATGCTCACATTCTACATTTATGATAAGACAAATATGAACTCTCCCATCTGGAGTGCATCCAAAAATAATTTTGAAGTTTCTAATGACAGATATGACCGTTTAGTTGGTCTTGATGTAGGTAATTACCGCTTAGTGGTAAGACCTTCATTCTATAGCTATATGTTTACTAACGGTCAAAGTGTAAGATTTAACTTTGAGCTCAACTACGTAAACATTGATAACTATGAGTTAGAGCCCAACAATGACAAGAATTCTGCAAATCGCATAAATTACTTTGACAGACCTGTTTGCGGTTATGCTGACAATTCTGAGGACTACTATTCAATAACCGTTAATAAGGACACTCCCGTAAGAATCAAGGTTAAAAATTATGCTGAGCTTATTAAGTCTGTTTTTATAAAATTTATGAATGCTCAGAATCAGACCGAGTTCCTCTCAAGCTATAAAGCAGTTGCCGCAAAAGACCACTATTATTTTGACGTAATGCTCAAAAAAGGCACTAACTACATAAATATAACTTCCCTTTCAAGAGGACAGATTGATTACAGCTTTGAGATTTCAAAAAACGTTACCATACCTACACCCGTTATCAAGAATTTAAAAATCAGCGGTACAAAGGTTGAGGTTTCATGGAATCAGCTCTATGGTATAACAGGTTATGAAATCTGGCGCAAGGTTAATAGTGGTAGCTGGCAGCTTTTACTGACTCCTAATAATACCACAATCGGTTTCTGGAATTCAGGAATTAATTTCAAAAACACTTATCAATATAAAGTAAGAGCTTTTGAGACTGTTGGCGGCGTAAAGCTATACGGTAGCTGGTCTAAAATTAAGGCACTTAATCCTACTCCCACTAATATTAAGCTTTCGGCAAGCGCATACACCTATAACGGCAAAGTAAAGACTCCGACCGTTACAATAAAAGATAAAACCGGAAAACTTCTTAAGAAAAATACCGATTACACCGTAAGCTATCAGTCGGGCAGAAAGGCAATCGGCAAGTATAAGGTTGCTATCACATTCAAGGGCAACTATTCGGGCAAAAAGAACGTATACTTTAATATTGTTCCTAAGGGCACTACCCTTTCAAAGGTAACCGCAGCTAAGAAGAGCCTTAAGGTTTACCTCAAAAAGCAGACTTCTCAAACTTCAGGCTATCAGGTTCAATATAGCACATCAAAGAAATTCTCAGGTGCTAAGAGTGTTCTTATCAAGAGCAATAAAACAACCTCTACAACCTTAAAGAGCTTGAAAGCAAGAACAACCTATTATGTACGTGTAAGAACATATAAAACTGTAAACGGTACAAAATATTACTCAAGTTGGTCTGGCTACAAATACAACAAAACTAAATAATAAACAGCCTTACATCACAGGCAATGCCATTAGGTTGACAAACTAATGAAAGTAGAAAGAACTTGAATCAGCAAAAAACTGGTTCAAGTTCTTTTTTTGGAAAAAAGTATGTCATTCTGAGGGAATGTGAATAATCTGATAAACACCAAGCTGTCATTCTGAGCGATAAGCGAAGAATCTCATATCAAAATAATAAAGTAGATCCTTCGTTGCACTCAGGATGACAAAGAGTTTTATTAATTCCAAATTACGCATTCCGAATTCCGAATTCCGAATTAAAAATATGTCATTCTGAGGGAGCTTGCGACCGAAGAATCTCACAACAAAAAATAAAGTAGATCCTTCGTTGCACTCAGGATGACAAAATGCAGAAGAAGTCTTTTCACTTCTTCTGCGGCAGGGCGGAAAATTTTGTGTAAAAGTAAATTCCGAACGAATAAAGAATAGATAACAAATAATAAGTTTTTGCTTTAGAAAAGCTATAGATATTTGCCCGTATCGGCAATTTGTCCTATGTGTGGTTATGTTATGCTACTCATTTCTACGATAAAGACGATTTGGATGAGGACGGCAAACCAACACGAAAACCAATCCCCGAAGAAGCCTTTATTGACATAGCCATCGACCACGGTTTGGCATCACCTGATACCGCAGATAAAACATACCGCAAGGCACTCGGTAAAATGAAAAAGGAACTGAAAAAGAAAGATATATCCTAAAACAAAAAAGGCGACAACCTGAATGTAACACATTCGAGGTGTCGCCCTTTTACTATACCATAAAATGAATTTAACATTGCCAGTAAATGAA
>JAXJSP010000037.1:0-4030 GCA_036310005.1 Acutalibacteraceae bacterium
GTTATTTTTTTGACATCGGGCTTGATTTATGTTAAAATTACTATTGGAGAATTGCGCCCAAAAATAAAAAATGTTAAAACTGCACAAAACGACGAAGATTGTCGATTATTTGATTTAAAACAATAATCGGCAAGGCTTTGTATTCGGTTTAAGCCTTGTGCAAAGATAAATACATAAAAACATTTTGGAGAAGAGTATTATGGTTTTAGATCATATTGCGTTGATTATGAGCAAGGAGGAAAACTTATCCTTCTACGAAAAACTGGGCTTTAAAGAAACAAACAGAATTGAAAGAGGTTATGACACGGTTGTATTCATGGCGTGTGGGGATATTGTTCTTGAAATCTTCATTGACCGTAAACATCCGGAGCGCGTTACTGATCCGGAAGCGAAAGGTTTACGACACATAGCCTTTACGGTAGAGAGTCTTGAAGATGTTATGAAGATTGTTGAGTGCGGGGAAATCAGAACCGATTGGTTCGGAAGAAAATTCACATTCACAAAGGACCCGGCTATTATGTAATACAGTATGTTGGCGGCCTGTTATTTGGTCACAAAGCAGAACTTTTCTTTTTTGTTATTGCATCATTGAAGATGCTTTCTCTGGTTAAATTATATAGAAAATATTCCACCGACTTATGGATGGGAATATTTATATTTGTTGCATCTACAGATTTTTGTGATAGTGTGTGTGCGACGGAAGTTCCCTATTATGCTATCAAGTTGGTATTCGTTCTTTATATGGGGAGTTGTATTGACACTGGGATTAAGCGTGCTGGTAATCGGAATTCATATATTAATATATCCGGAGTTTAGAAAAACAATTGTTTGTAAAGTATTTAATAAAAAGTCGAACAATTTGCAGTGATTTCAGTAAAGAGTTTAAATTGTATACTGAAATTCATTTTTGCTGAATTGTTACAACAAGCGACCGGTATGAGAATACTGAAGATCAGTTTAAAAATAAATATGAAACGTGAGAAATTTTAATGAAGAAATTATTGATAATGGGTGCAAATCCGGAAACGGTAAGTTTAATAAAAAAAGCCCGACAGATGGGAATATACACGGTAGTCACCGACAACGATCCCAATGCTTTTGCAAAAAAGTATGCGGACAAAGCAGCGAATGTAGACGCAATAGATGTTGACAAACTCGTAGAACTCGCGTTATCCGAGAAAGTTGACGGAGTTGTCGTCGGCGTTGCCGAATCGTTGCTAAAACCGTACTGTGAAGTTTGCAAAATATTAAATTTTCCGTGCTTTTCTACGCCTGAAATTTTTGAAGTTATGGTCAGGAAAAATCTTTTTAAAGAGGCTTGCCGCAAGTATGATGTGCCTGTAATTGAAGAATACAATGAAACCGATACGGAAAACATAAAATTTCCCGTAATAGTAAAACCGACCGACAGTTGCAGTTCAAAAGGCATCACGGTATGCAACACAGAAACAGAACTTAAAACCGCGATTGATTATGCAAAATCGTTTTCAAAAAGCGGAAAAGTTATTATTGAAAAATATATGACGGGCGATGAAGTTATCTCCTATTATGTTATCCAGGACGGAGAGCCTATATTTGTCGGCATGTGCGACAGATATACATATAAACAAACAGACAAAACCGTCCAGTTGCCCACTTCGTATATTTTCCCCTCAAGGCATATTGATTCATATATCAAACATACCGATTCACATATAAAGCAAATGCTAAAAGGACTCGGCTTGCGCAACGGTTCAATATTTTTTCAGTCGTTTGCGGGAGATGACGGTGTAGTCAGAACCTATGAACCGGGATACCGCTTAAACGGTGCGCAAGAACATTTGATTGTTTCAAAAATTTCCGGCATAGACGCCAAAGAATTATATATAAATTATGCGCTAAGCGGTAAAGCATCCGACAAAAACCTTGCCGACATTGCAAACCCCAATCATAATCAGATTGCTTGTAAACTCTCGCCTTTGGTCACAACAGGAAAAATCAGTAAATTATCGGGACTCGACGAGATAGAAAAACTTCGTGATGTAGTATCGGTCAATCCGAGTTATAACGAGGGCGATACAGTCAGCGGATACGGAACGCTAAAACAGATAATATACAGATTTTTTATAGTTTCACAGAATAAAGCCGATTTAGTATCGACGATAGAAAAAATATATCAACTGTTAAAAGTTGAGGACGAAAACGGTCAAGATATGCTTATAGGCAAGTTTGACACTCGTATTATCGGTGATTTGTATTAATGGGGGAAACTATGAAAAAAAATATCGCGCTTATAGGACTCGGAGTAATAGGAGCGCCAATTGCACATATTCTCCGAAAAAAATACAAAGACAACTTTTATCTTATTGCAAAAGGCGAGATAAAGCAGAATCTTGAAAAAGCAAATTACAAAATCAATAACGAAGAATTTGCACCGAAAATTATTTCATCTGCTTGTCAACTTGAAAATGAAATAGATTTAATCATTGTCTGCGTGAAAAATTATCAACTTGACGGAGCAATTGAGGATATTGCCGAGTTTGTAGGAGAAAAAACCGTTATATTGCCTTTGCAAAACGGTTTATGCTCTTATGACTGCTTTTGTGAAAAATTCAGTAATAATATTATCTTAAAAGGATATATACAAGGACCTAATACCGAATTTTCAGGCAGCGAAATAGTCTATAAAAACTCGGGAGAGATGCATATCGGGGACGAAGTGAACACCCCGATTGCCATTGAGGTTTATAATATTTTTAACGATGCCGGCTTTCCTGTTATATTTGAAAACAATATTAATTATATGGTATGGAAAAAATGGATGCTCAATGTTGCGGGAAACAGCGTTACTGCACTGACGAATGCAGATTACAGTATGTTTAAAAATTCTCTTGAGTTGCAAAATCTTTGCAGAAAAACAATGGAAGAATTCTGCCGAATTGCAGCGTGCGTCGGAGTAGAATTGGATAATAACGATATAGATGATGTGATTAATTATTATTTAACATACAAAGGTGGTAAAAAAACATCAATGCTTGTTGATGTAGAAAACAAGCGAAAAACCGAAAATGATTATCTTGCCGGCTATGCTTTTAAAATTGCAAAAAAGTATAATATTGACGCGCCGATGATATATACTTTATATAATCTTATCGCTATTAAAGAAAACATATATCGCGATTTGATTGAAAGAGATTGATATGAGTTACGATATAATCAGAACAGAAAAAGACAAAACATCAAAGATTTATGATTTTTCCCGCGTGTGCGATTGTGTTCTCGCAGAGCATACGGTTGTAGGAGAAAGGTGCGATATATCTGATACTACAATGTGTGCGAAATCAATGTTCGGGCGCCGTTGTAACAAAGGACGTACCCGAGTACGCTGTGGTCGCGGGAGTTCCTGCAAAAATTATAAAGTACAGATTTGACAGCGACGTAATCGGGCAATTATTACAGATAAAGTGGTGGAATTTAAGCGAGGATAAGATAAAGGAAAATGCAAGCCTTCTTGCAGAGGACATCACACAAAGCACGCTGGAAAAATTATATGAGTTAAGTCGGACGGAAGAATAAAATTTAAACGAGCCTTGTCGGGACAGCAGAAAACCTGCACTCGACAAGGTTATTATTATATTCAAAAACACATTTGGGAAAAACATAAAAAACACGGAGGTAATATAGTGAAAGGCAAAACAAATCAAGCCTTCTCGGTTTGAAACGTTAAGAAGACTGTTAATTATTGTTGAAAATGAATGAAATTCAACTAATTATACTTTTAAAACTTAATTTGTTGTCAATTGAAAATTAATATGATATAATATCTATATAAAAGCAATAAAGAAAAGTGTTGTTTTTGACACAACATAATACAAATTATGTTGTGTCAAGCCGTTAATTATTTTTTTACTTGTCATGATTATAGCGGTATGTCGGTACTTTTGTTGGAGCGTTGAGGCGGTTGCTTTTTCGGATAATTAACAAAGGAGGCATAAAAAGTGAAGAATAATTTAACTAAATCACAAAAACTTTTATGTGACCTTTGCGGTAA
>JAXJSP010000038.1:0-93115 GCA_036310005.1 Acutalibacteraceae bacterium
TCACTTGTTTATAACGATGCCGCAAACGAGTTGAAAGAGGCAACTAACCCGGCAAAGAAAACAGTAAACATAGGCGAGGACACAACTTCGCTTACTGCCGCAGGCAACAGCGACAAAGCTGCCGCAATCGGTCCGTTTGAGATTAATGTCGGTATTGCGGACAGCGCTCCTGCAATTAACACAACATACAAAGAGTCCGAGCAGAGCAAGTATGCAGTTAATCTGTCGGTAGATAACGCAACGCTGCCTGACGGAGCGTATGTATTAATCGGTGATAAAAAGTATTACACCGATAACGGTTATATTAAAATTTCACCGCTTACTGCTGGCGATTATACATTTAAAATATATTCACCCGTACCTATTGAACTTTCTGACGGTAAAGTTACATTCAATGTAGATTTGTTATCGGCAGTATCGTTATCCCCGACAATTCCCGCCAAAATATCAAAAACCGTAACATTTAACTGCGTTGAGGTAGCGCTTGATGCGGACATAACCGACAAAGTTTTAAACCCCGGCAAAGTATCACAAATGGATGCAACCTTAAAATATGTGGGGCTTGATGCTGTAAAACTGACAGTCACCAAAAAAGGAAATGACACACCTATAATCAGCGATTATAATATTCCGTTACCGGCGTCGGGCGGTAATGTCACTCTGAGCGCGGAAAACGGTTTTAGTTTTACCGCAGTCAGCGGAGAAACATATATTTTCACATTTGTAGGGTATTCGGGCGGCACTGCGGTTTTAGAAGACAAGTGCTGTGTAGTCGGCGGATATATCGTGACATAAATAAAAAAGGAGGCAACGCCTCCTTTTTTATTTATAAACTGACAATATTGAGTCCTTCAAGTAAAATTTTAATTCCGAGCAAAATTAAAATTACGCCGCCTGTGACTTCTGCTTTTGGTTTGTATTTAGTGCCGAATATGTTGCCTATTTTAACACCGATTGCAGATAATATGAATGTAAGTATTCCGATAATCAAAACTGCGATTATAACATCGACAACACTTGTAATACCGAATGAAGTCGGAAAAGTAATACCTACTGCCAGAGCATCAATACTTGTCGCTACAGCCATAACAAACATTGTTTTAGCGGCGAACGAGTTTTCATGACACTCGTTTTGTTCTTCTTTTGAAAGCGCTTCTTTTATCATATTAACACCGATGAGCGCTAAAAGGATAAAGCCAACCCAATGGTCATATTTTTCAATATATTTTGCAAAGGTTGAGCCGAAAACAAAACCGATTGCGGGCATCAGGCCCTGAAAGCCACCAAACCATACACCTGCAATCAGACAGTGCTTGATTTTTGCTTTATCAACTGCAAGTCCCTTACAGACTGCAACAGCAAATGCGTCCATAGATAAGGCGATGCCTAAAATAACAATGTCTAAAATATTCATTTAAAACCTCTTATTTTTAAAAAAGTTATATGATTATAACACTAAATGATGTATAATGTAAAGAGTTAAAGGAGGATGATTTTATGAAATTTGTATCTTGGAATGTAAACGGACTCAGAGCGATTATGAATAAGGGCTTTGAAGATATATTCAAAAGTTTTGATGCCGATGCTTTTTGTTTGCAGGAAACTAAACTCCAGCAAGGTCAGATTGACCTTAGTTTTGTGGGATACGATGATTATTGGAATTATGCCGAGAAAAAAGGTTACTCGGGTACTGCTGTCTTTACAAAGACAAAGCCGATAAGCGCCTGTTACGGTATCGGTATTGCAGAACACGACAAAGAAGGCAGAGTTATTACTCTGGAGTTTGAAAACTTTTATTTAGTTACAGTATATACTCCGAATTCACAAAATGAATTAAAGCGACTTGATTACAGAATGAATTGGGAAGACGATTTTTTAAATTATATAAACAGATTGGACGAAAACAAGCCCGTCATTATTTGCGGTGACTTAAATGTGGCGCACAATGAAATCGACTTGAAAAACCCTAAAACAAACCGTAAAAACGCAGGTTTTACTGACGATGAGAGAGGAAAAATGACTGCTCTTTTATCAAACGGGTTTGTTGACAGTTTCAGATATTTATATCCCAACAAGACGGATATTTATTCCTGGTGGTCTTACAGATTTAATGCAAGAGCAAACAATTCGGGGTGGCGAATTGACTATTTCATAGTAAGCGAGAGAATTAAAGATAAAATTAAAGATGCAAAAATTCATACCGATATTATGGGAAGCGATCACTGTCCCGTGTCGATAGAACTCGAATTATAAAAAATTTTGTTGACAATATAATTATATATTAATATAATCAAAATTGGTGGAGATTAGCATTTTTTAATGTCTTCTCTGTCGGTTAATATAAGAAGTTTAAAACTAATTTGTATGAGAAATGAGAGAAAAATATGACCATTTTTGATGTTTTAACATTAATCGGCGGACTTTGTTTGTTCCTGTTCGGTATGAATGTTATGGGTGACAGCCTTGAGCGGCGTGCCGGCAGCGGACTCAAAACCATATTAGGCAAACTGACAAAAAACAAAGCAGCAGGTTTTTTTACAGGACTTGGCGTTACTGCGATAATTCAAAGTTCGTCCGCAACTACTGTTATGGTAGTCGGCTTTGTAAACTCGGGACTTATGACTTTGCAACAGTCAATAAGTGTTATTATGGGTGCAAATGTAGGTACTACCGTTACCGCCTGGATTTTAAGTTTGTGCGGAATCGAAAGCAGTAACATATTCATTTCTCTCTTAAAACCGAGTTCTTTTACCCCGTTTTTAGCACTAATCGGACTCATAATGCAGATGTTCGGTAAAACGAGCAAGAAAAAAGACACAGGTTCTATTCTGCTCGGCTTTGCAACGCTGATGTTCGGTATGGAAACAATGAGCGGCGCGGTTGAAGGTCTTGCCGAAGTTGAGGCATTCCGTGAGTTGTTTGTGATGTTTAAAAACCCGATTTTAGGCGTAATTGTAGGAGCAATTCTGACTGCCATTATTCAGTCAAGTTCCGCATCTGTCGGTATTTTACAGGCTTTAAGCGTAACAGGACAGGTAACAAACGGTGCCGCAGTTCCTATTCTTATGGGACAGCATATCGGTACTTGCGTTACCGCGCTTATTTCATCGGCGGGTGCCAATAAAAACGCAAAGCGTGCGGCTATGGTCCACTTGCTTTTTAATGTAATAGGTACTGTTGTATGGCTTACTGTATTTAGTATATTATCAAGTATATTTACACCGGCTTTTTTAGACGAGTCCGCAAGTTATTTCGGTATCGCTGTCATGCATACAATAATCAGTCTGCTTCGTACAGTATTATTACTTCCGATGTCGTCGCTGCTTGAAAAACTCGCAATCAAACTCGTTCCCGACTCAAAGAAAGAGGAAGAAGAACAAAAACTTGATGAGAGATTACTCGCAACACCCGCTATTGCACTGAAAAGTTGTGAGTCGCTTGTAAACGAAATGGCGCAAATGTCGGTTGAGGCTATGAACAGCAGTCTTAAAATGCTTGTGTCTTACGACAGTAAAACAGCAAATAAAATCAGGGAGATTGAGGATAAGGCAGACCGTTATGAAGATATACTCGGCTCGTATCTTGTTAAACTCTCTCAACATCAGATGAGTGATGACGACAGCGAGGAAGTTTCAAAACTGTTAAAGGTTATAGGTGACTTCGAGCGTATATCGGACCACGCTATCAATATTGTTGAGTCGGCAGAAGAATTAAAAGACAAGCAAATCGTGTTTACCGAGTCCGCTATGAAAGAACTTGAAGTTATTTCACACGCGATAAACGAAATTTTGGATCTTTCATATACCTGTTTTATTAATAATGATATTGACTTAGCGTATAATGTAGAACCGCTTGAACAGGTTATTGATAAGTTAAAAGACAAAATGCGCAACGGTCACATCAACAGACTTAAAAACAACGAATGTACTATTGAGGCAGGCTTTGTCTGGGCAGATATTATTACAAATCTTGAAAGAACAAGTGACCACTGTTCAAATATTGCAGTCTGCGTGATTGACTCTAAAATGCATAATATGAACATACACGAGTCAATTTACGACATCAAGCATGCAGAAAACTTTAAAACTCTTTACAGACAGTATAAAGAGAAATATACAATATAAACAATAAGGGTGTTTTCTTCTAAATGTTTGATTTCATCAGGGACCTCGATTACGCTGTTTTCTGACTCGAAGTTTTTAATGCACTGGCGTATCAAATATAAAATCTGTCCGTTTGCAGAACGCCCCTCGTACTTTGAAATATAATGAAGTTTAAAGTGCAGCACCGGATCAACTTCAATGCCTAAATGCTTGTTAGTTTTGTTACGCATTTTGCTTCACCTCTTAAATTTATATTACTTTAAGTATATTTTAAGATTATTTTATAATATTATGATTTAAGTGTACTTAAAATAAGTATACAAAACAAAAACAACGGGGTAAAATATGATAGTATAAATGTGTTCAGATGAGGGGATGAAAATGAAAGTAGCAGTAATCGGTTCAAGAAATTTATTTGTTGACAATTTAGAGTCGTATTTACCTGATGAAACGAAAGAAATCGTATCGGGCGGAGCAAAAGGGATAGACACTTGTGCAAGAAATTACGCGCTTGAACACGGACTGAAACTTATCGAATTTTTGCCGGAGTATGATAAATACGGCAGAGGCGCTCCTTTAAAGCGCAATATTACCATAATTGAATATGCCGATTTAGTGCTTGCGTTCTGGAACGGAAAATCGAGGGGCACTAAATTTGTAATTGATAATTGTAAAAAAATGAATAAACCTGTAAAGGTAATTCTAATATAATAATAAAGGAAAGGAAGGTGCAGTTATGAACTTGTCAGACGGGTGTAGTCGAGCGAGATTTGGCGAGAATAATTTTATATTACCTTGTATAACTGCGCCTGTTGAGTGCAGTTAGGCTTTGCTGCGCAAAAGGTAAATATTAATTTTATTATCGCCTATTCATAACGGGCGATATTTTTGTTTTTATAAGGCAAAAATATCAAAAAGGAGGTAATAAAAATGCAAAACAAAGATTACAATGAGCAAGCGGTCAGCGAGATAATTTCGATTATCGAAAACGAAAAAGATAATTACCTTATTTTAGATTTATTAAGTGATTACCACGATAAAGATATTGCAGAAGCGTTTGAGCAGTTAAGCGAGCAACAAAGGCGAGTGCTTTACGGTGTTTTCGGCACAGAGCGAATGAGCGACATTTTTTCGTTTATTGATGATGTGTCGACTTATCTTGAAGAACTTGAATTATCACAGGCTGTTGATGTGCTTGAAAGCATGGACGCAGACGACGCGGTTGATGCGCTTGATGATGTCGAGGATGAGGAAAAAAGACAGCAGTATATTTCTCTTATGGAGGGAAAAGCAAGCGAAGACATAAAACTCATAACCTCTTATTCCGACGAGCAAATCGGTAGTATGATGACTACCGAGTTTGTAAAAATACCGGATACTTTCACAATTAAACAGGCTACTAAAAGTGTTATAAAGCAGGCAAGCGAGTGTGAAAACATAAACACAATTTATGTCATAGACGAAAACAATAAGTATTGCGGCGCTGTTGAGTTAAGAGATTTGATTATTGCGCGCGACTATACACCTTTAGAAGAAATTGTCAGCAAAAATTATCCCTATTTAAAGGCTGATGATTTAATAAGCGAAAATATAAAATACTTAAAAAGTTACGCGGAAGACTCAATGCCTGTATTAAACGCTGAAAATGAAATAATAGGTGTTGTAACATACGATGATATGGTCGAGGCGGTTGACAGCGACTTGTCGGAAGACTATATGATGTTTGCAGGCGTAAGTGATAGCGAAGATTTAAAAGAAAAAGTGACTAAAAGCATGGCAAAAAGACTGCCCTGGCTTGTGCTGCTTTTCTTTTTGGGAATGTTAGTGTCGGCGGTAGTGGGTATATTTGAGCCCATTGTCGAACAGGTTGCGGTAGTAATATGTTTTCAGTCGCTGATTCTCGGAATGGCGGGCAACATCGGCACGCAGTCGCTTGCTGTAACAATAAGAGTGCTTATGGACAACTTTGTTACGCCCGCGCAGAAAGTCAAGTTTATGTTTAAAGAATTAAGAGTGGGCGCCGGAGTCGGTGCGTTGCTCGGAAGTCTTGCGGTGCTTTTTATAGGCGTTTATCTGCATCTGATGAAAGCATACATCTGGCAGTATTCATTCAGAGTATCGTTTTGTGTCGGAGCGGCTATGTTTTTATCAATGATAATTTCAAGTCTTGTCGGCACTGTCATACCGATGTTTTTCAAAAAAATCAAGATTGACCCCGCGGTAGCATCAGGTCCGCTTATTACTACAATTAACGATTTGGTCGCAGTGGTTACTTATTACACATTAGCGGCAATCTTTCTTGTATCGGCATTATGAAAATCGGATAAAAACACCTGCCTTTTTCATTGACAAAATAAAGGGCAGGTGTTATAATTAATCAAATTAATCTTTAAGTACGATTCAGAGAGGTCGGCAAGATTAAACATTATTAGGCTAAAAGTAATTTTAGTGTGTTTTGTCCTGCCCTAACCGGCAGGTTTTTTTAAAATTAACGGAAGGGAACCGAAGTTATGTTTAACACTTTGTTTAAACAAAATAAACTGTTTATAAATGCCGATGAAACCACCGGCGCTGTTAAAGATTTTCTTTCTTTGTCAATTAAAGGCGATTTATCCGAATATGTTATTTTCCCCGGCTTTTGCGATGTGCATGTGCATTTTCGTCAGCCGGGTTTTTCATATAAAGAAACCATCTTAACAGGCTCACAGGCGGCAGCAAGAGGAGGCTACAGTGATGTATGCACTATGCCGAATTTAAACCCCGTGCCCGACAGTAAAGAGCATTTAAAAGAGCAAACCGATATTATTAAAAAAGACAGCGTTGTCAATATCTACCCTTATGGTGCTATTACCGTTGCGCGACTCGGAAAAGAACTGTCTGATATGGAAAATATGACGGATGCTGTTGCGTTTTCGGATGACGGAAGCGGCGTGCAAAATGACGATATGATGCTCTCTGCTATGCAACAGGCAAAAAAACTTAATAAAATTATCGCCGCACACTGCGAAGATAATTCACTTTTAGTTAAGGGCGGTTGTGTTCATAAGGGAGAATATGCAAGGCGCAACAAACTAATCGGCATTTCAAGTGAGAGCGAATATAAACAAATCGAGCGAGATTTAAAACTTGTCGAAAAAACAGGTTGCGCGTACCATGTATGCCATATTTCAACAAAGGAAAGCGTTGAACTTATAAGAAAAGCAAAGGCAAAAGGACTCAATGTTACCTGCGAAACCGCACCGCACTATCTTGTTCTGGACGAGAGCAATTTACAAAACGAGGGCAGATTTAAAATGAACCCGCCTTTAAGAGATAAAGCCGACAGGCTCGCTTTAATTGAGGGCATAAAAGACTCAACGATTGATATGATAGCAACCGACCACGCACCGCACAGCGAAAATGAAAAATCGCTCGGTCTTGAAAAAAGCGCTTTCGGAATAGTCGGACTTGAAACTGCTTTCAGCGTGATGTATACAAACTTGGTTTTAAACGGAGTTATTACGCTTGAAAAGTTAATCAAACTTATGTCCGTAAACCCGAAAAAGAGGTTTAACATAAAAAGTGAAAACTGTTTTACCGTGTGGAATCTGAATGAAAAATTCAAAGTAGATACAAGCGAATTTAAAAGTATGGGAAAATCGACGCCTTTTGAAAATGAAATTTTACAGGCAAAATGCGTGCTGACCGTTGTAAACGGACAAAAAGCGTACTGTGTAGAGTAAGGAGATAACACAATGGCTAAACGAACAGATATAAAAAAGATTTTAATTATCGGCTCCGGCCCTATTGTAATCGGACAGGCGGCAGAGTTTGACTATGCGGGCACACAGGCTTGTCTTGCACTTAAAGAGGAGGGGTATGAAGTTGTTTTATGCAATTCAAACCCTGCAACGATTATGACCGATACCTTAATTGCAGACAAAATTTATATGGAGCCTTTGACACTTGAATATGTTGCAAAGATTTTGCGCTACGAGCGCCCCGATGCAATTATTCCGGGTATCGGCGGACAAACAGGACTGAACCTTGCTATGCAGTTAGAGAAAAAAGGCGTGCTTAAAGAATGCGGAGTTGAACTTCTCGGTACAAGCAGCGAGAGTATTGAAAAAGCGGAAGACAGAGAAATGTTTAAGCAGCTTTGTCAGTCAATAGGCGAGCCTACAATTCCGTCTGAAATCACTTACAGCCTCGATGAAGCAAAAGAGGCGGCAGAAAAAATAGGCTATCCCGTCGTACTTCGTCCCGCTTTCACCTTAGGCGGTACCGGAGGCGGTTTTGCAAATAACGAGAAAGAACTCATAGAGATAGGCACAAACGCTTTTAAATTATCACCTGTTCATCAGGTGCTTATTGAAAAAAGCGTCAAGGGATATAAGGAAATTGAGTTTGAAGTAATGCGCGATACAAACGATACCGCCATTACAATCTGCGGTATGGAAAATATTGATCCCGTCGGTGTTCATACAGGCGACTCAATAGTTGTTGCACCTATTATGACTTTAAATGATAAAGACTTAAAAATGCTCAATGATGCCGCAATCAAACTCATACGAGAACTTAAAATTGAGGGCGGATGTAATGTGCAGTTTGCATTAGATCCCAATTCAAGCAAGTATTATCTGATTGAAATAAACCCGAGAGTTTCGCGCTCATCTGCATTGGCATCGAAAGCAAGCGGATACCCGATTGCAAGAGTTACAGCAAAAATTGCGGTAGGTATGTCGCTTGAAGATATTGCAATAGCCAATACTAACGCATCTTTTGAGCCTCAACTTGATTATGTAGTAGCAAAATTACCGCGTTTTCCGTTTGATAAATTTGCAAGCGCTACTAATCTGCTCGGAACACAAATGAAAGCGACAGGCGAGGTTATGGGCATCGGTTCCACTTTAGAGGAATGTCTGCTCAAATCGGTGCGCTCGCTTGAAATCGGTGTTTGCCACTTTTATCTTAAAAAATTCGACAGTATGCAAACCGATGAAATTTTAGAATATATTAAAGAGTTCAGAGATGACAATATTTTTGCAATAGCAGAACTTTTAAGACGGGATGTTTCGATTGATACAATTTTTGAAATCACTATGATTACAAGATTTTTCCTGGAGTCTGTAAAGAAAATTGTTGATACGGAAAAAGAAATCAAAGAAAACGCAGGCGATTTAAACACTTTAAAAGCGGCAAAAGAAATGGGCTTTAGCGATGAATTTATCGCAAAACTCTGGAATAAAGACGAAATTGAAATTTACAATTTAAGAAAGCAAAACGGCCTGTTTCCTGTTTACAGAATGGTTGATACCTGCCATACAAACGCATATATTCCGTATTTTTATTCATCATATCAGGGCGAAAACGCAAGTCGCCTTACAAACAAAAAGAAAATTATCGTTTTAGGCGCCGGACCTATCCGCATAGGACAGGGTGTTGAGTTTGACTACTCAACCGTGCATGCGGTTTCTACAATTAAAAAGTCGGGTTATGAAGCAATCATTATCAACAACAACCCCGAAACCGTATCAACCGACTATACAACCGCCGACAAACTTTATTTTGAGCCTTTAACAACAGAAGATGTTATAAATATTATCGAGTTTGAAAAGCCCGACGGAGTTATTGCTTCGCTTGGCGGACAGACCGCAATTAATTTAGCAGAGCCTTTAATGAAACGCGGAGTTAAAATTATAGGCACTGACTGCGAGGCTATTGAAAAAGCGGAAAACAGGGACAGTTTTGAAAAAATATTAAGGCAACTCAACATTCCGCAACCGCAAGGCAAGGCAGTTACCAATATCGAAGACGGAGTAAAAGCGGCAGAAAAAATCGGATACCCTGTTTTGGTAAGACCGAGTTTTGTCCTCGGCGGCAGAGCGATGCAGATTGTCGCAAACGAAGAACAACTGCGTCGCTATCTTAAAGCGGCAGCGACTATTGATGAGGATAAGCCGGTACTCGTTGATAAATATATAATGGGTAAAGAAGTAGAAGTTGACGCTATTTGCGACGGAAGAGATGTGTTTGTACCGGGCATTATGGAACTTGTTGAAAAAACAGGTGTTCACAGCGGTGACTCAATAAGCGTATATCCGACTTTCAGCATTTCTGATAAAGTCAAGGGAATAATTTTACAGTATACGATTAAACTCGGACTTGCAATCGGCATAGTGGGACTTTTCAACATTCAGTTTATTGTTGATAAAGACGATAATGTCTATATAATCGAGGTAAATCCGCGCTCATCAAGAACAGTTCCGTTCTTATCAAAATCAACCGGCTTTTCGCTTGCGGATATTGCAACCGAAGTTATTTTAGGCAAGAGCCTTAAACAGCAGGGCATATTTGACATTTATCCTGATGAGAAAAAGCGCTGGTATGTAAAAGTGCCCGTGTTCTCATTTAATAAGATAAGAGGCCTTGATGCTTATCTCTCACCCGAAATGAAATCAACGGGCGAGGCAATCGGCTATGACGATAAATTAAACAGAGCGTTATATAAAGCACTTCAGGCATCGGGTATGCGCGTGCAAAATTACGGAACCGTGTTTGTTACAATTGCCGACAAAGACAAAAAAGACGCGCTTGAATTAATTCGTCGTTTTTACAATTTAGGTTTCAATATTGCGGCAACCGAGGGTACTGCAAAGTTTTTGATTGAAAACGGAATTCGCACCCACGTGCTTAAGAAAATAAGCGAGGACAGTAATGAAATTGCCGATGCAATAAGACAAGGATATATTTCTTATGTAATCAATACAAGAGATATAGGCGCTGCAAACGATATGGAAAATGACGGGGCTGAAATCAGACGCTGTGCAACAGAAAACAATGTAACAATATTTACAGCATTGGATACCGTAGGCGTTTTGTTGGATGTGCTTGAAGAAACAACCATTACCGTATCAACAATAGATGCATAAAGGAAGATTATATGAAACAGGTATTACTTGAAATTATTGAAAATTCTGCGTTATGCCCTAATGTTTATAAAATGAAACTTAAAGGTGATGTCAGCGATATTACATCACCCGGACAGTTTGTTAATATTAAAATTGACGGTTTGTTTTTGCGCAGGCCCATTTCCGTGTGTGACTGTGAAGACGATGTGCTTACAATTATTTACAAAGTCGTAGGTAAGGGTACTGAAATTTTAAGCAGTTTAAAAGAAGGTACACTCGATGTACTGACAGGACTCGGCAACGGATATGATTTGTCCGAATGTAAAAAAAGCGCGTTGCTCCTCGGTGGAGGAGTAGGTGTTCCGCCGCTTTATATGCTTGCAAAAAAATTAATAAGTGAAGGGAAAAAGGTCAGCGTTGTTTTAGGCTTTAATACAAAAAGCGAAGTTTTTTATGAAAACGAGTTTTTAAGTTTAGGCGCAGATACTTATGTGACAACGGTTGACGGAACTTACGGTAAAAAAGGCTTTGTAACCGATGTTACTGAAAATATTGATTATGACTGCTTTTATACCTGCGGGCCCGAGCCGATGTTAAAGGCTGTATTTAAAAACACAAAAACATCGGGACAGTTCAGTTTTGAAGAAAGAATGGGTTGCGGTTTCGGTGCGTGTATGGGATGCACCTGTAAAACCGTAACCGGATACAAGAGAATTTGCAAAGACGGGCCCGTGCTCAAAAAGGAGGAAATACTGTGGTAGATACAAAGGTAAATTTATGCGGTATAGAACTTTCTAACCCGATAATTCCCGCAAGCGGTACTTTCGGCTTCGGTTACGAATTTGCCGAACTTTATGATATCAATATACTCGGCACATTTTCTTTTAAAGGCACAACAAAGGACAAAAGATACGGAAATGACACACCTCGAATTGCAGAAACCGCAAGCGGTATGCTCAATGCGGTAGGACTCCAGAACCCCGGTGTTGACGAGGTTATTTCAACCGAACTGAAAAAACTCAAAACCTGTTTTAACAAGCCTGTAATGGCAAATGTATCCGGCTTTAGTATCGACGAATATGTTTATACTTGCGAAAAATTAGACAAGTGCGAGCAAGTCGGCTGGTTAGAGGTAAACATCAGTTGCCCCAATGTTCACGGAGGCGGAATGAGTTTCGGCACAAGCGAGAAAGCGGCGGCAGAAGTTACAAGAGCAGTAAAAAAAGTAACGACAAAACCTGTTATCATCAAACTGTCGCCTAATGTTACGGACATTGTTAAAATCGCAAAAGCGTGCGAGAGCGAGGGCGCAGACGGTGTAAGTTTAATTAATACTTTACTCGGTATGAGAATTGATTTAAAAACAAAAAAACCGCTGCTTAAAAACAACACGGGCGGACTATCGGGCCCGGCGGTATTCCCTGTTGCGTTAAGAATGGTATGGCAGGTTGCAAACGCAGTCAATATACCCGTAATAGGTATGGGCGGTGTATCAACAGCGGAGGATGTAATCGAAATGATGTTAGCGGGAGCGACTGCGGTTGAAGTCGGTGCTGCTAACCTTATAAACCCGTTTGCCTGTAAAGATATAATTGAAAATTTGCCAAAGACAATGCAAAAATATAAAATAAACAAATTAAGTGATATAATCGGAGGAGTTAATAATGGGTAAAGATGTAATTATTGCTTGCGATTTTGCAAGCGCAGAAAAAACTTATGAGTTTTTAGATAAGTTTACGGGCAGAAAGCCTTTTGTAAAAATCGGTATGGAACTTTTTTATGCCGCAGGCCCCGAAATTGTCCGTGAAATCAAAAAAAGAGGACATAAAATTTTTCTTGATTTAAAACTTCACGATATACCGAATACTGTAAAAAAGGCTATGAGCGTGCTATCACACCTTGATGTTGATATATGCAATCTGCACGCCGGCGGTACCGTAAGAATGATGGAGGCCGCTTTGCAAGGACTTACGCGCGAGGACGGAACAAGACCGCTTTTGATTGCAGTAACGCAACTTACTTCAACAGACCAGGAAAGTATGGAAAACGATTTGCTTATTAAAGAGCCGATTGATGAAGTTGTAATGCATTATGCAAAAAATGCTAAAAAAGCAGGACTTGACGGTGTAGTATGTTCACCGCTTGAGGCTCAAAAAGTGCATACGGTCTGCGGTGAAGATTTTCTGACAGTAACACCGGGCGTTCGTTTTGCAGATTCCGATGTCGGCGACCAGAAACGCGTTATGACACCCGAGCAGGCAAAACTTATAGGCTCCGATTACATTGTTGTAGGAAGACCTATAACTGCGGCCGAAAACCCTGTTGCCGCTTATGAAAGATGTTGCAGGGAATTTATTGACTGATGAGTTTTAAGAATGCAATTTTTGATTTGGACGGTACAATAGTTGACTCGTCACCCGGAATTTATGAGTCTGTACGATATGCGCTTGATAAAATGGGCATAGAAAATTACGATGAGAGTTTACTTAAAAATTTTATAGGCCCTCCCCTGACTTACAGTTTCTCGCGCTATTTTAATATGAGTGAGGCTGATGCCGATAAGGCGGTAGTCTTTTACAGAGAAAATTATTCTGTAAGCGGTGTAAACAAAACAAGTCTTTATGAGGGAATGAAAGATTTGTTGTCAGGCTTGAAGCAAAAGGGAATAAGGCTTTATATTGCTTCGTCAAAACCGCAGATTTTTGTTGAAAAAGTGCTCGCAGACCATAATTTGACAGATTATTTTGATTTTATTGCAGGCGCAACTTTCGACAAGACTCGAAACAGCAAAACCGATGTGTTAAAATATTTAATAGATAAAACAAATATTGATGTGAGAGCATCAATAATGATAGGCGACAGATTTCACGATATTGAGGGAGCGCATAATCTGAATATGAAATGTGCGGCGGTACTTTTCGGCTTTGGAAACAAAGAAGAATTTTTAGAGTATAAGGCCGACTATATCGCAAAAGACTGCTCAGATTTATATAAAATTATTACTTAAAATAAAAGGAGAATTTACTATGAACACTCAAAAACTTATTGCGCAAAATTTACTTAAAATCAAGGCGGTGTTTTTCCGTCCCGACGAGCCTTTTACCTGGGCAAGCGGTATCAAAAGCCCTGTGTACTGTGACAACCGTTTAACTTTAACCGATGTAGATGTAAGATGTGATGTAGAAAATTCTCTTGCAAAGGTTATTAAAGAACACTACCCCGATGCAGAAGTATTAATGGGCACTTCGACTGCGGGAATTGCACACGCTGCAATCACAGGTCATATTTTATCGCTTCCTATGGGTTATGTCCGCTCGGGCAATAAAGACCACGGAAGACAAAATCAGATTGAAGGCAAACTCGAAAAAGGTCAGAAAGTTGTAGTTGTTGAAGATTTAATCTCAACAGGCGGCAGCGTTATAGAGGTCGTTAATGTTTTAAGACAGGCGGGAGCGCAGGTACTCGGTATTGCAAGTATCTTTACCTACGGTATGCAAAAAGGAATTGACAGACTCAAAGAGGCGAATGTAAAAAATGTGTCGCTTACAAACTTCGATGTAATTGCACAGGTTGCTGCCGAGCAAGGTTACATTAAAAACGAAGATATTGAAAAATTAATCGCTTTTCGCAACAACCCTTCAGACGAAAGTTGGATAAACAGGGGGTAAAAAATGAGAAGTCTTATTGATATTAAAGATTTTTCGGTAGAAGAACTTGATGAACTTATTAAAACCGCCTGCGATATTATTGAAAACCCTAAAAAGTATGAAAACGCTTGCAAAGGCAAAAAACTCGCAACCTTATTTTTTGAGCCTTCGACAAGAACCCGTCTGAGTTTTGAGGCGGCTATGTATGAACTCGGCGGAAATGTAATCGGTTTTTCGGAGGCTAACAGTTCATCTGCCGCAAAGGGCGAGAGCGTGTCCGACACCGCAAAGACCATAAGTTGCTATGCGGATATTATTGCTATGCGTCATCCGAAAGAGGGCGCGCCTTTAGTTGCCGCAAACAGCGCAAGCATACCTGTAATCAACGCAGGTGACGGCGGACATAATCATCCGACACAGACTCTTGCAGACCTGCTTACAATTTACAGGGAAAAGGGCGGTTTTGATAATCTGACAATAGGTTTTTGCGGCGACTTGAAATTCGGCAGAACGGTACACTCGCTTATAAACGCGATGTCAAGATATAAGGGACTTAAAGTCGTGCTGATTTCACCCGATGAATTAAAACTGCCGAGTTATGTCAAAAAGGATGTATTAAAAGCAAACGGTATTGAATATACCCAGACGCAGTCGCTGACCGATGTTATAGACAAACTTGATATTTTATATATGACAAGAGTGCAAAGAGAACGCTTTTTCAACGAAGAAGATTATTTAAGATTAAAGGACAGTTATATTTTAACTCCCGACAAGTTAGAAAACGCGAAATCTGATTTATCAATTATGCATCCGCTCCCGAGAGTTAATGAAATAAGCGTTGCGATTGATGACGATAAGCGTGCTTGCTACTTTAAACAGGTGCTTAACGGAAAATATATGAGAATGGCTCTGATTTTGAAACTTTTGAATGTGGAGGTATAAATAATGAATATTGACTCGATTAAAAACGGATTTGTTATTGACCATATCACAGCCGGCAGAGGAATCAGGCTTTATCAGCTTTTAGATTTAGATAATCTTGACTGCTCGGTTGCACTTATTAAAAATGTCAGCAGTAAAAAACGAGGCAAGAAAGATATTATCAAGATTGATGAAAACATAGATATTAATTTTGATGTAATCGGTTATGTTGACCCGGGAATTACCGTAAACATCATTAAAGACGGACAAATATTAGAAAAGAAAACCATTGATATCCCCGAAAGATTAGTCAATGTAATCAAGTGCAAAAATCCGCGCTGTATTACCTCAGTTGAACAGGAACTTGACCACGTATTCAAACTTATTGATAAGGAAAATCAAATCTACCGTTGCTTATACTGTGAAACAAAGGCGGCAGAATAAAAGAAGAAAGCGTTGAAGTTATACTTCAACGCTTTTTAGTTTATGTGTTTTAGAATAAACCGCTGATGTTTCCTTGTGAGTCAACATCAATTTTTTCCGCCGCGGGAACTTTAGGAAGTCCCGGCATTGTCATAATATCGCCCGTAAGCACTACTACAAAGCCCGCACCGGCTGAAACTTTAACATTTTTGACTGTTACGGTAAAGTTTTCGGGCGCGCCTAATTTAGTAGCATCATCGGAGAATGAATACTGTGTCTTTGCAATACAAACAGGGCATTTTCCAAAACCTAAAGCCTCAAGTTGCTCAATTTGTTTTAAAGCAGCCGGCAGATAGTTTACACCGTCGCCTCCGTATACTTTTGTAACAACTGCATTAATCTTGTCTTTGAGTGAGTCCTCGCTGTTGTATGAGTAAGTAAAGTCTGAATTATCCTGTTCGCAAAGGGATATAACTTCTCTTGCAAGAGCCTCACCGCCCTTGCCCCCGTCAGCCCATACAGTAGAGAGCACTACATTAACACCGAGTTGTTTGCACTTTTCAATAATCAAGTCAACTTCCCTGTCGGTGTCGGTCGGGAATCGGTTTACTGCAACAACAGAGGGGAGTTTATAGACATTTTTAATGTTTGATACATGGCGCAATAAGTTCGGAATACCTTTTTCAAGCGCCTCAAGATTTTCGCTGTTAAGTTCGCTTTTATTAAGACCGCCATGCATTTTCAAAGCCCTTATTGTAGCAACTACAACAACTGCGTTCGGTTTTAGGCCGGCCATTCGGCATTTAATATCAAGGAATTTTTCTGCGCCGAGATCACCGCCGAAGCCCGCTTCGGTTACAGCGTAATCGCCTAAATGCATAGCCATTCTTGTAGCCATTACGGAGTTGCAACCGTGTGCAATATTCGCAAACGGACCACCGTGTACGAAACTCGGAGTCCCCTCTAAAGTCTGAACAAGGTTCGGCTTAATCGCATCTTTTAATAAAGCCGCCATAGCGCCTACCGCTTTTAATTGGCCCGCGGTAACAGGCTCGTTGTCATAAGTGTAGCCGACAATGATTTTTGATAAGCGATCTTTTAAGTCATCAATCGAAGACGCAAGACAGAAAATCGCCATAATTTCAGATGCAACCGTAATATCATATCCGTCTTCTCTGGGTACTCCGTTAATTTTTCCGCCGAGTCCGTCAACAACATTTCTTAACTGCCTGTCATTCATATCGACACAGCGCTTCCAGGTGATTTTTCTCGGGTCAATACCGAGCGCGTTGCCCTGATGAATGTGATTGTCAAGCATAGCGGCAAGCAGATTGTTTGCCGCACCTATTGCGTGAAAATCACCTGTAAAATGCAGATTAATGTCTTCCATCGGTACAACCTGTGCGTAACCGCCGCCGGCGGCACCGCCCTTAATACCGAATACAGGGCCGAGTGAAGGCTCTCTTAATGCAACAACAACATTTTTGCCGATTCTTTTAAGTCCGTCTGCAAGACCGATAGTTGTTGTGGTTTTACCCTCGCCCGCGGGGGTAGGAGTCATAGCGGTAACTAAAATAAGTTTAGCATTTTTAGATTTTGAGTTGTTCAACAGATTGTAGTCAACCTTTGCTTTGTACTTTCCGTACTGTTCAAGGTATTCGTCGGGAATACCGATTTTTTCTGCAATTTTAACAATAGGCTCCATTGTACAACTTTGTGCTATTTCAATATCTGTTTTCATCTTGACACCCTTTATTTAAAATATTTTACTGCCGAGCGGAACATTTTAATATCATATTCGCCTACGACATTTTTATAAAGTAAATTGCCTTTTCTTTCGCTGTGTCCCATTTTACCGAATACTCTGCCGTCAGGAGAGGTAATACCCTCGATAGCAAAAGCGGAGTTGTTGGGGTTGAATCTTATATCCGAGGTGGGAACAGAATCTAAATCAACATATTGAGTTGCAATTTGTCCGTTGTCGTTTAACTGTTTTACAACCTCATCGCTTGCGTAAAATCTGCCCTCTCCGTGTGAAATCGGCACATTGTAAACTTCCCCGACTTTCGTCTCGGCAAGCCAAGGCGACATATTTGAAGTTACCATTGTTCTTACAATCTTTGACTGATGTCTGCCGATTGTGTTGAAAGTAAGTGTCGGAGAGTTTTTGTCGGTATCAATAATTTTTCCGTAAGGCACAAGACCTAATTTGATAAGCGCCTGGAAACCGTTACAAATACCCGCCATAAGTCCGTCGCGGTTTTCAAGCAAGTCGGTAATAGCATCTTTAATGTCAGCGTTTGATAAAAATGCTGTGATAAATTTACCCGAACCGTCAGGCTCGTCACCGCCTGAAAAACCGCCCGGTAAAAATACTATCTGCGAATCTCTTACCGATGCAGCAAATTCTTCTACAGATTTTGCAATACCCTGCGAAGATAAGTTGTTAAGCACCGTAATAACAGGCTCTGCTCCTGCATCCGCAAAGGCTTTTGCAGAGTCATATTCGCAGTTGGTACCGGGGAAAACAGGGATGGCAACCTTTGGTTTTGCAACCTTGATATTAGCCGAAGTTAATATTGCGGGTTTTGATTTTGCAACGCTTATATCTTTGCTTTGCTGATTGATGTTGCAAGGATATACGCTTTCAAGTTTGTTTTCATAAATTGCTTGCAAATCGGCTAAATCAATATCGCAGTTTTTATAAGTGAATTTATATTCATCACTTACGCTGCCTATAAGAGTGCCGAAGTCTAATTCTTTTGTGCTTTCAACAATAAATGCTCCGTAATTATAGCCGAATAATGTATCAAGACTTACATCGCTGAAATTAAAGCCTAAACGGTTACCCAGCGACATTTTAAGCACCGCTTCCGCAATACCGCCCATAGTCGGTGTGTAGCACGAAACTGCGGTTTTATCCTGTAAAAGCGAATAAACGGTATCGAATATTTTAAGCAGAGATTCTGTTTTCGGCAGTCCCGTTGAATCTTTTTCGGGCGCGATTAAATAAACTTTGTTGCCTGACTTTTTAAATTCGTTTGATACAATTTCGCTCGCATCGGCTGTGGTAATTGCGAAAGATACGAGAGTAGGAGGCACATCAATATCTTCAAAGCTGCCGCTCATTGAGTCTTTGCCGCCGATTGATGCAATCTTTAAATTCATCTGAGCATCAAACGCACCGAGTAAGGCGGAAAAAGGCTTGCCCCAACGCTTTGCATCTTTTAAAGGCTTTTCAAAGTATTCCTGGAATGTAAGATAAACATCCTCGAATTTTGCGCCTGTTGCAATAAGTTTGCAAACAGATTCAATTACTGCAAGATAAGCACCGTGATACGGGCTTTTCTGTGTGATAAACGGGTTGTATCCCCATGCCATAACGGTTGATGTGTCTGTGTGGTTTTTCTCAACCGATACTTTGTGTACCATAGCCTGTATAGGAGTAAGTTGATATTTACCGCCAAAGGGCATCAATACCGTTCCCGCACCGATTGAGGAGTCGAATTTTTCGCTGAGTCCTTTTTTAGAGCATATATTCAGGTCGTCAGCCAATGCCTTGATTCCGCTTTCAAAATCAGATGGTATTTCTTTTTCTGAAAGTTCTGCTTTTGTAAGTAAAATATCAATGTGCTTTTCCGCACCGTTTGAATTTAAAAATTCTCTTGAAATATCAACAATCGTTTTACCGTTCCAGACCATTTTAAGTCTGGGCTCTTTTGTTATTACCGCAACCTGAGTTGCCTCTAAATTTTCTTTGAGTGCCGCTTCGCAGAAGGCCTCAACATCTTTCGGCTCAACTACTACTGCCATTCGCTCTTGCGACTCGCTTATTGCGATTTCGGTTCCGTCAAGCCCCTGATATTTTTTTGGTACTTTGTTTAAATCAATAATAAGACCGTCTGCAAGTTCACCTATTGCGACACTTACACCGCCCGCGCCAAAGTCATTACAACGCTTGATAAGTTTTGTAACTTCCTTGTTTCTAAACAGTCTTTGTAATTTTCTTTCTTCGGGCGCGTTACCTTTTTGAACTTCGGCACCGCAATTTTCAAGCGAAGATACATCGTGCGATTTTGAAGAGCCTGTTGCACCGCCGCAACCGTCTCTGCCTGTTCTGCCGCCGAGCAAGATTACAACATCGTCGGGAGAGGGCACTTCTCTGCGTACATTTTCCTGCGGAGCCGCAGCAACGACCGCGCCGATTTCAAGGCGTTTTGCGGCATAGCCCTCGTGATAAATCTCATCTACCATACCGGTTGCAAGCCCGATTTGATTGCCGTATGATGAATAACCGTTTGCAGCGGTAGTGACAATTTTCTTTTGCGGCAATTTGCCTTTGATAGTCTGCTCAACGGGTTTTAACGGGTCGGCAGCACCTGTAACACGCATAGCGGCATAAACATACGCTCTGCCTGAAAGCGGGTCTCTTATAGCGCCGCCGATACAGGTTGCAGCACCGCCGAAAGGCTCAATTTCAGTCGGATGATTGTGTGTTTCGTTTTTGAAAAGCAACAACCATTTTTCATCACCGTTTTCGGTTTTAACATTAATCTTTACCGTGCATGCGTTGATTTCTTCCGACTCGTCTAATTTTTCAAGTAAGCCTTGCTTTTTAAGGCATTTAGTTGCAATAGTTGCAACATCCATTAAGTTTACAGGCTTTGTTCTGTTTAATTCTTTTCTTGCGTTTTTATAACGCTCAAATGATTTTTGTAAGTTTTCATCTTCAAAACTGACATTGTCAACAGTAGTAAGAAAAGTTGTGTGCCTACAATGGTCAGACCAGTATGTATCTATCATTCTGATTTCGGTAATTGTAGGATCACGTTTTTCGCTTATAAAATAATCTCTGCAAAAACGCAAATCGTCATCATCCATAGCAAGACCTAAGTTCTTGACCATTAATTTAAGTTCGTCTTCGCTCATATTGATAAAGCCCGTTAAGGTGTCAACGGTTGTGGGGATGTCCACTTTGTCGGCAAGAGTATCAAATTTTTCCATTGATGCCTCTCTTGACTCAACGGGGTTTATAACAAAGTGCTTGATTTTATCAATATCTTCTGCGGACAAATCGCCCTTTAAAAGATAAACCTTTGCGGTTTTAACGGTAGGTTTGTCGCCGCAGGAAATAAGTTGGATACATTGTGCGGCGCTGTCAGCACGCTGGTCAAACTGACCGGGTAAGTATTCGCTTACAAAATAGTTGTAACCGTCGGTGTCAACATCTTCGCTTACTGTATCAAGTTGCGGCTCCGAAAAAACCTTACTAACCGATAAATTAAACAGTTTCTCACTGATGTTTTCAACATCATAACGGTTAATTACTCTGACTTGCTCTAAATTCTTGACTTGAAGAAAAGATTTTGCTTCGTTTAAAAGAGAGTTTGCTTCATGAGCAAGTTCAGATTTTTTCTCAACATATATTCTGTATACCATTTTCTATTCTCCTTTTAATGCTTTAGAGCCGATATCTTTACGCCATACAGCGTTTTTAAACTTTATTTTATCTACAAGCAAGTATGCAGACTTAACTGCATCTTTTAAACTGTTTTCAACAGCAGTTGCACCGAGCACTCTGCCTCCGGCAGTTACGGTAACACCGTTTACATCTTTTGCGCCCGCAATAAAAATATGTTCGTTTTGTTTTAAATCAACAGGGAGTTTGATTTCAAAACCCGTTTCGTATTTTATAGGATAACCGTCTGATGCCATTACAACGCAAGCGGCGCTGCTGTCTGAAAATACTACAGGCGTACTTTCAAGAGTTTCAGACTCGGTTGCCATCATTATTTCAAGCAAGTCGCTCTTAAGTAAAGGCAATACAACCTGAGTTTCGGGATCACCGAAACGACAGTTATATTCAATAACTTTAGGTCCGTTTTCTGTCAGCATAAGTCCGAAATATAAACATCCTTTAAACGGTCTGCCCTCACTGTTCATAGCATTGATTGTAGGAATAAAAATTTCATCCGTACATCTTTTTGCAACCTGTTTTGTGTAATAGGGGTTTGGAGCAATAGTTCCCATACCGCCTGTATTGGGACCTTTATCATTATCATAAATGCGTTTGTGGTCCATTGATGACACCATAGGCTTTATGCATTTTGAGTCGGTAAAGCAAAGAACGGACACCTCGGGGCCTGTCAAATATTCTTCGATTACAACATTATTGCCGCTTTCACCGAAAATCTTATCTTGCATTATTGAGCGAATGGCATCCTTTGCCGCCTTTTTATCTTCCGCTATTGTAACACCCTTGCCGAGTGCCAGACCGTCTGCTTTGATAACGGTAGGGTACGCACAGGTGTTAAGATATTCTAAAGCCTTATCCATCTCGGAAAATACTTCATACTGCGCGGTAGGAATGTTGTATTTTTTCATAAGATTTTTTGAGAAAACCTTACTGCCTTCAATGATTGCAGCCTTTTTGTCGGGACCGAAACATCTGACACCGATTTCATTTAACGCGTCAACCGCGCCGAGTACCAACGGGTCATCGGGTGCGACAACAGCAAAATCAATCTTGTTTTCCTTTGCAAAGTTTACAATGCCGCTTATATCTTTTGCACCGATATTTACACAGGTTGCATCATTTTTCATTCCGGCATTTCCCGGTAATGCAAAAATTTGTGATACATTTTTATTTTCTTTGATTTTCTTAATTATTGCATGTTCACGACCGCCGCCGCCAACTACCATAATTTTCATATTAGTACTCCTTATCAATGATGGAAAAGTCGCATACCTGTAAACGACATTACAATACCGTATTTGTCGCAACATTCAATTACCAAATCGTCTCTGATTGAGCCGCCCGGCTCTGCAATATATTTAACACCGCTTTTGTAAGCGCGTTCAATGTTGTCGCTAAACGGGAAGAAAGCATCCGAGCCTACCGATACACCGTCAATGGATGCAAGATACTCTTTTTTGTCCTGGTTGGTTAAATACTCGGGCTGATATTTAAAATATTTCTGCCAATTTCCGTCAGCGCAAACATCTTCTTCGTTACCGTTGATGTAACCGTCAATAACATTATCCCTGTCAGGTCTGCCGAGTGTATCAAGGAAAGGAAGATTGAGTACTTTGTCGTGCTGGCGCAAAAACCAGGTGTCAGCCTTGCTGCCCGCAAGACGGGTACAGTGAATTCTTGACTGCTGGCCGGCGCCTACACCGATAGCCTGTCCGTCATAAGCAAAACAAACGGAGTTTGACTGAGTGTATTTTAATGTGATAAGAGAAATGATTAAATCTCTTTTTGCGTTGTCGGGCAAGTCTTTGTTTTTTGTAACAATATTTGAAAGAAGTTCGCTGTTTATTTCAAAATTATTTCTGCCTTGTTCAAAAGTAATACCGAAAACCTGTTTTGTTTCCTGTACTTCGGGGACATAGTTTTCGTCAATTTTAACTATGTTGTAGTTACCCTTTCTTTTTGTTCTTAAAATTTCAAGCGCTTTGTCTGTGTAGCCCGGAGCGATTACTCCGTCAGACACTTCTCTTTTTAATAAAAGTGCGGTAGTTTCATCACAAACATCGCTTAATGCAACCCAGTCACCGAATGAGCACATGCGGTCCGTGCCTCTTGCTCTGGCATAAGCGCAGGCAATAGGTGAGTCATCCAGATTTTCAATATCATCAACAAAGCAAGCCTTTTTGAGTTTGTCCGACAGAGGAAGACCGACAGCGGCAGAAGTAGGACTTACATGCTTAAACGATGCTGCACAGGCAAGGTGAGTCTGCTGCTTGATTTCTTTTACAAGTTGCCACGAGTTGAAGGCATCTAAAAAGTTAATGTAACCGGGTTTGCCGCCGAGAATTTCAATAGGAAGGTCCTGTCCGTTTGCCATATAAATTCTTGAAGGCTTCTGATTGGGGTTACAACCGTATTTAAGTTCAAATTCTATCATTTTAAATTCTCCTGTCAGTTGTTTTTGTTAATGATTATTTCTGTTGCCTTATCACCGTTAAGCGGTACACAGCGTACAAAAAGCGAAACCTTATTGTCTTCATTTAAATTTTCCCAGACTAAATCGGCAAGTTCTTTTGCTGTGTTCGGCAGACTTACCTCTTCAGGCTCTCCGTAAAAACTCGGGATAGGGTTACCGTCACACTTGTAAGTGTGAATAAAATGACCTGTTCCGTTTTCGGGAGCATTGTAGTCAAAGTAAAATCTTCGGCAAGACTCTCCCCGACCGTTTGCACTTTTTAAAATTGATAATTTATACTTAAACTCATTTTTATCAAAGTCATAATAAAGCGCACCTGAAATACGAGGGGTAAAGTTCGGAGCATCGGGCTCAAACTCTCTTGTGTCCAATGCATCATAAAAAGTCTTACCCTCTTTGATAAAATCGTAAACAGTGTTAGTCTGGTCACCGTTTGTAATAATATCAATATTTTCTAAATTCAAATAAGGGTTGTAAATTATAAGGCTCGGGTCTGAAAGCTTTGACTCATCAAAAGCCTTTGTTCTCATTCCCCCCTCAAAGCGTTCAAAAATACGGTTTCGGCTGTTTTCACTTCTGCCCATGATAAAATAAGCAATCATCGCGCTTTTTCCGTCTGCCGACTTGCCGACAACAATACCTCTGCCGGGATATGTATTTTCACTGAGTAACTGTTTTAAATCAAATAAAGCCATTATTAATTCACCTGTAATTATTTATTTATTGTTTTGCAGACTTTCTCCACAGCGAGAGGTAATATCTCCCACTCCGCCTGCTGCATAACTCTTTTTTGCAAAGTTTCGGGCGTGTCGTTTTCTTCAATTTCAACCGCCTTTTGTAAAATGATTTTTCCTCCGTCGGGAATTTCATTTACAAAATGTACGGTAGCACCCGTAACTTTTACACCGTAATCAAGCGCCGCCTTATGTACTTTAAGCCCGTAATAACCCTCTCCGCAAAATGAGGGAATAAGTGAGGGATGCACATTTATAATTCTGTCTTTGTAAAGATTTGTGAAATTTTCACTCAAAATACACATAAAGCCCGCAAGTACGATAAGTTCAATACTTTCTTTTTCAAGACATTCAATAATCTGCTGTTCAAAACAGGGGTTGCCCTTTTTTACAACAATTTCGGATTTAATTCCGGCGTTTTTTGCCCTTTGCAAAGCATAAGCGTTTTCGTTTGATGAAACTACGAGTTTAATCTCGCCGCTGTTGATAATTCCGCTGCTTTGCGCGTCTATTAATGCCTGTAAATTAGTGCCGCCGCCCGATACTAAAACCGCAATTTTTGTTTTCAGCATAAAATCATACCCTCATCAGACTTGACAACTTCGCCGATGATATATGCATCTTCTCCGTTAGCGCGCAAAATTTCGAGCGCCTTGTCTGTGTCGTTTTTATCAACAACAACGCTCATTCCGACACCCATATTGAATGTGTTATACATATCGCGCTCGGGTATATTGCCCGTTTTTTGAATTAAATTAAAAATGGGAAGTACCTTGATTGCAGATTTTTCTACTTTTGCACTCATACCCTTCGGCAAACTTCTCGGTATGTTTTCATAAAAACCGCCGCCTGTGATGTGAGATACAGATTTAACATTGATTTTCTCAAATAAAGCGGTCATAGGTTTAACATAAATTTTTGTAGGAGTGAGCAAGCATTCGGCGATTGATTTTCCGCCAAGTTCTGCAAGGGGAGTTTTAATGTCTGAATTTTCCACATCAAATACTTTTCTTACAAGAGAAAATCCGTTTGAATGAACACCGCTTGAGGGTAATGCAATAATAACATCGCCTGCTTTTACATTTTCCTTGTTAATAATTTTATCTTTATCAACAACACCGACAGAAAAGCCCGCAAGGTCATATTCATCAACAGGATAAAAACCGGGCATTTCTGCTGTTTCACCGCCGATAAGGGCTGAGTTTGCCTGAACGCAACCCTCTGCAATACCTGAAACTATTGACGCTATTTTTTCGGGAACATTTTTACCGCAAGCAATATAGTCAAGGAAGAATAACGGTTTTGCACCGCAGCAAATAACATCGTTTACGCACATAGCAACGCAGTCAATACCTACTGTGTCGTGCTTGTCCGTTAAAAATGCAATTTTAAGTTTTGTACCGACTCCGTCGGTGCCGCTTACAAGAACAGGAGTTTTAATGCCTGTAAGATTCGGCATAAAAAGACCGCCGAAACCGCCGATGTCAGAAACAACACCCTCGTTGTGAGTTCTTGCAATATGAGTTTTCATAAGTTCTACTGCTTTGTAGCCGGCTGTAATATCTACACCGGCGCTTGCATAACTGTCTGATTTTGAATTAATCATTTTCTTCTCCTTTACTTTGGCTTATTGCCTGATTTTATTTATTGTATTTTTCTTCAATAATTCTGTTTTTTTCAAGAACGGCATTTGCCCCGTCAAGACGGGCCTGTTCTAATTTGCAAGCAAGTCCCTCGTCGGTAATTGCAAGCATCTGAATACAAAGCAAAGCGGCATTGACAGCCCCGTCAATCGCAACAGTAGCAACCGGCATACCCGAAGGCATTTGTACTGTTGAGTAAAGAGCATCAACACCGTCTAAATTATCAGATTTTATCGGAATACCTACAACAGGCAAAGTAGTCCTTGCCGCAATCGCTCCGGCAAGATGTGCAGCCTTACCGGCAGCCGCAATAACAGCGCCGAACCCGTTTTCGCGTGCAGACATAGCAAACTGTGCCGCTTGGTCGGGCGTGCGGTGTGCGGAAAAGATATGCACTTCGTATTCAACACCGTATTCTTTTAATGTGTTTATGGCTTTTTCAACTTTCGGCAAATCGGAATCGCTGCCCATTATAACTGCAACTTTTTTCATTTTATTTACCTCTCCTTATTGAAATAATTTTTATATTAAAAAAGACAGAAATCTACTGTAGTTTAAGTAAATTTCTGCCCAGACGGTCGGCGTTACGATTACCGTGTTCCACAGTGTCAGCCACTTAAACTCCGTCAGTTGCACGGTAACTGTTATTTTATATAAATATTTTAATATATCACAGTAAAGTTGTCAAGTGACAAAACCGACATATTTAATGTAAAAACCGCGCTTTTTCTCTTGCAATTATTACATAAAAGAAACAAGGCAAACATAAATTTATGTCTGCCTCGTTTAGTCGGTTATAAATTAGATTCTTTTATCCATTTTGCTGTGTTTAAGATGCTTTGCTTAAAGTCGGCTTTGCACTCAAAATCTGTGTCATTGTAAAGCGCGTCTAAATCAATCTTACTGAAATCTTTATCATCCGCTTCGGGATACTCACCGAATAAAAGCGGAATTTCGGGGTTTATAATCTGGCCGATTTGAGTAATGATTTCTTTAAATGTAACAAGGTGCCTGTGACCGACATAATAACTTTTAAGATTTTTGCCCTTTTCGCCTATTGCAATAAAAGCATCAACAATATCATCAATATAAATCATATCGTACAGATTATTGCCCGTAATAAGTTTCGGTGATTGGCAGTTAAGCAAGGTTTTTATAACAACATTGGGTATCATCATAGATTTGTTGTTTTCACCGTATGCCATCGCTATAAGTCCGCCGCAGTATTCAATTTGCTTTGTGTTGTACGCAATTGTCTTGCAGATTATTTCCGCACAGGTCTTTGCGGCAGAATAAATATAAGTGTATCTCGGCTCAAACTTCTCGGCAAAAAAGCAGTTTGGAACATCATACTCATTTTGAGAGCCGGCAAAAACAAACTTCTTGCATTTGACTTTGATTGCCTGTTCTATTGCAAGGCAAGCGTAATTTGTGTTTGAGAGTTGAAGTTCGTATTCTTTTAGTACGGAACCGTAAATACCGTGCCAGGCAAAATGATAAAAAACATCGAAGTTTTCATCGTTTATAAGTTCTGCAAGCCTGTCATATTTTTTAAAATCGGCAACAACGGGTACAAAATTATCAAAGCCTTTCAGACTTTCAAGAGAATGCTCGTTTATATCAACGCCATATACCCTAACACCGTTGTTTAGCAGTTTTTTAGCAAGCGCGCCGCCTATAAAACCGCCGGCTCCCGTGATAATAACTTTTTTCATTATTTATTATCCTCGTATATAAAATTAACATCACTTTGCGACAAAGTGGGCGCCACTGTATCTTTTTGCGAAATAACGGGATTATCAATTCCCCAGTCAATGTTTATTTCAGGGTCATTATATGCAATAGCGCGGTCATATTCCGGATAATATAATTCATCGACTTTGTATTGCACTTCGCAGTTATCGACAAGCGAAATAAAGGCATGACCGAAGCCTGCGGGAATTAAGATTTGTTTTCTGTTTTCTTCGGACAGTTCTACTGCAACCCATTTTTTATAAGTGGGCGAGCCCTTTCTTAAATCGACCGCGTAGTCCATAACTCTGCCTCTTACACAGCGGACAAGTTTAAGTTGCGCTTTCGGGTTGAGTTGAAAATGAATTCCTCTTACAGTGCCTTTTTTAAGAGATAAAGAATGATTGTCCTGTACAAATTCAATGTCAAAACCGTACTGAGCCATTGTGCGTTTGGAATAGGTTTCGCAGTAATAACCTCTGAAATCTTCAAAATATGTCGGTTCAATGATTTTAATCTCAGGTATTTCAAGTTCGGTGATTTTAAGTTGTGCCATCTTATTTTACTCCCTTAACTTTATCAACAAGTTGTGCTTGCTTAATCAGTTTTGCGTAGTTTTCATTTTTAATGTTTTCATTTACAATGCAGCTATAAAAATGTTCAATAGATTTTTTAAAGGTGTCATCGCTTTTAAATTCAATGTTTTTAATTCCATTTGCCGATTTTATATGTGCAGTCGGTGTGAAATCAACGGGTGCGGTGAAAATTCTGTCGGCTAAAAGACAAGCCTTGCTGCCCCATATTTCAAGGTCGCATTTATAGGAATTGTCCATACCGAAAGTGATTTGCGCCACTTCGTTTTTATTATTGCAAAGCGCAGCGCTGCCATATAAATCAACATCGAAATCATCGGTAAAATTGAGCGTGCTGCATTTAACTTCGGCAGTATCGCCAAGCAACTGATATGCAAGTTTTATTGTATAACCTCCGCAGTCAAGCAGCGCGCCGCCGCCAAGCGATTTTTTGTACCGAAAATCATCTGCGCCGCGCATAGGAAAACCGAAAGCAATTCGGTAAAGCCTTATATCGCCAAGTTCACCGCTTTTAACAATTTGAGCGATTTCATCTAATTGGCTGTGAAATGAAAACATATAGTTTTCGTGTAATGCAAGGCGTTTTTCCTTAGCGGTTTTTACTAAGTCTTGAGTGTCAACTGCCCTTGTAGCAGAAGGCTTTTCAAGAAAAACATGCTTGCCGCTTTTAAGTGCCGAGTCAGCCCACTTGTAATGAAGTGCGGGCGGTAAAGGTAAGTAAATTGCATCTACATTTTCATCACATAAAAGTTGAGCGTAACTCTCATAAATTTTGCCGCCGTAGGTGTCGCAAAAGTTTTGCGCTTTTTGTCTGTCCGAATTGCTTATTCTTTCAAATTCGGATAAGTCATCGCAAAACCACTCGTCTTTGTTTGCGTGCGCAACACCGACATATTCAAACTGCTCGCATTTTTTTAAAGCGGGCATAAATCTTCTAAACGCGATTTCGGACGGACAGATAATGCCGATTCTTACTTTTTTCATTTTACCACTCCAATACCGATAAAAGGTTTCTTAACTGGATGTTTAAGCAGTTATTAACCGATATAAAACGATTCAAGGTTTTATAATCTGCCCAGAAATAACCCTCGGGCAAGTCGCCTGTTTCGTTTTTATCAATCTCAATTATAATATTGCGGTTTTCTTCATGATAAAATCTGCCGCCTTCTTCGGATAACATCGTGTCAAATATAATATTCTCTTTTGCATCCGATTTCTGATTAAAGAGTATGTCAACTTTGTTTAAAGTGTCAGTGTTTATATATTCTCTTTGTACGGTAGGACCGAGTTCGACACTATCAAAACAACCTGCTTCTTTTTTCGCTTTTACCAAAAACTTTCTGACGCCTTCATCAACGCAAGTGAAAAGCCCGAAAGTCGCTGTGCCTGTTGCTTCAAACAGAGGCTGTGTCCATTTTCTTACCTCTCTGCCTTCGATTTCAATGTCGCAAAAAACAACCTTGAAACTGTAAGGAGAATTACATACAATTTCTTTATCGCTAATATTCCAGTTGCTTATTTCATCAAGAGGCACGAGTTCGACTTTGTCATCATCGAACATCTTAATATCGTTTAAACAATGGGTGACAGAGTTAAAAACGCTTTGAGAGTCAGCGTATTCGGTCGATTTTAAAAAAGCCTCGTCTTTAAATTCACCCATTCTTTTCATTTTCTCAACGGGAATACAGGAAAGTACGGTGCGGGCGTCCATATTTACAAGATTATCATAGCGCATCAATTCTTTTATCTGCTTTAAGGTCATCCACTTGTAGTTTTCCAAAGCCTCGACAGGTGAGTCAACCTCGATTATTATATTGCGGTTGCGTTTTTTATAAAACCTCGACGACTGCTCCGACTGAATCTGGTCGACTATAATATTTTCATTCTTGACATTTAAAAAGCAATCAAGATACTCAGGCTTTTTGCCGCCGTGCTTTTGAGTAAAGTTTGATTTTGTAGCCTGAATTGTCGGGGAAAGTTGAATGTTATTAATATTACCCGGCTCGATTTTTGCCTGCATTAAATAATGCATTTGCCCGTCAATCATGCAGCATATTATACCTAAAAAACCGATTTCATCCTGTATGATGACAGGTTGCTGCAGTACACATTCACCGTTTTTGTATTTTTTAAGTCCCTTAATCTGAAAAAAAGAACGGTTTTTGTTTCTGATTTCTCCGGCGCTTTTATCATAAAACCAGTTGTCGGAGTCAGATAAATTGCATTTATTAATTTTAACAAAGATTTCTTTGTTCCTGTTTTTAATAAATTCGAGCAAATCTTCGGTTTGATTTACAGGCATTATTCCACCCCTAAAATTAAATAAAATCAGGCACCACGAGGTGATGCCTGATTTTTTGCTGGCGGAGACGGCGAGATTCGAACTCGCGGGGGATTGCTCCCTAACTGATTTCGAGTCAGCCCCGTTATGACCACTTCGATACGTCTCCGTATATTAAATCACCCCAATAATTATATAAAATAATGACAAAAGTGTCAAGATTATATATTTGACATTTAACAACAAATATATGATAATTATAGAGTAATTTGATTTAAAGGGGAACTAAAATGAAAAAAGTAATCTCAACTGTTTTAGTTTTTTTAATTTTGTTTTCATTTTCTGCTTGCGACAAAGCAGATGAATATATTGAATATAAAAACAGCGCTGTCACGGTTTACCCGGTGCCCGAAGGCGCCAAAAAGTCAAGCCACTATAAATGTACCGTATCGGGACAGGATGTCGAACTTTACGGTTTGGGCGATGATGCTTACGGAATACTGCGTTTTGGCAGCAGCGCTGATGTAACTATTGATTCCGACCATGTCGTAAACGAGGTTACCGTGTATCCGCAAAACAAAGTAAAAAAACTTTCCTTAAAAAACAGCGTTATTGATTTTACTGTTTCAAAGTCGGGCAGCTATGTCGTAAATCTTGACGACAAAAGCAGAATTTTTCTGTTTTTTGATGAGCAAATCGACAAAGGCGCTTTGAGCGAAGGCGGATATTTTAAGCAGGGCGTTAATAAAACAAATACAAAAATTGAAAAAAGCGTGCTTAATTCAGACAAAGGTGTGCTTAATTTAAAAAGCGATACCGAGTATTATATGGAATACGGTTCGGTTTTAGACGGTAAAATAGTAGGCGATAATGTTTCAAATGTAAGAATTATCGGCGGCGGCAGTGTAACCGGCGGAATCACTCTCACAGGCTGTGATAATATTGATGTAAAGTCATTAACCTTTACATCAAGTGCAGATATCAGTCATTGCAGTAATGTGAGATTTGAAAATGTGAAAGTTATAGCCGATACGGACGCACTCACTTTTTCATCGTGTACGGGCAGTTCTTTTGACGGAGGTTTTGTAAAAAGCACAGGCGACTCCGTAAGCATAAAAAACGAGCCCGTAACTTACGATAAAGATAATCTTACGGATATTGATATAGAGTTTGACAAAAGCGAAAATATCACCGTTTCAAATTGCGTTATAGACAGTTTAGAGGGTAATTCTTTGCAAATAGGCAGGCAGACAATCGGCGACAGTATAAGCAATATCACATTTAAAGATATTACTGTTGCGGAAAATATCAACGGTGTTGCGCTTGCGATAAATAATTTCAACAACTCCGATATAAACAAAATTAATTTTGAAAACATTGAAATAGAAAATGCCGAGCCAAAGTCGGAAAGTAACTTTCTTATTGATATAAAAAATATGTATTCGCTTGAATATTCGGACGCTTATGCAAGCACGCCGATAGGAAATATTGATAATATTAATTTTAAAAATGTAAATATGCTCGGCGGAAAAAAAGATATTGGAATTTCATTTTGCGGTTATAAAGAAACAAGAGAGCAGTATCCGGCTTTGATACATAAAGTCAACAACATATATTTTAAGGACTGTAATATTTTAGATGTTAAAGTCACGCGGTCGTATTACTATATGTATGTAGGCTCCCATGTCGAAAGTTTAAATTTTGAGTAGGAAACTTGAGTTTTTAACAGTAGTATTGTATAATTAAACTGGGTACTTTATATAGAGGGGAGAAACGGATAATGAAAAAAGTATTATCGGTATTATCGGCATTTATTATGATTTTTGCTGTAATGCCGCTTTCGGCATTTACTGCCGTCGCATATACATCCGGCAGATATACTTATAACATTACAAATGATGAGGTAACTATTACCGATGTTAACACATCAATCAGCGGCGATGTCACTATTCCGTCAAAATTAGGTGGCTATCCTGTTACTGTTATAGACTCTTATGCGTTTGAACAATGCAGTAATATAACCTCTGTAACAATACCCGACTGCGTTATAAGTATCGGGGCGGGTGCATTTTATAAATGCAAAAATTTAACTGCTGTAACAATAGGCGGCAGCGTTATTAAAATCGGTGACGGAGCATTCGATGAATGTGACAGTTTAGAGTCGGTAACAATACCGAACAGCGTTAAAATTATCGGCAATTTTGCATTTAGTTTCTGCAAAAGTTTAGCGACAGTCACAATACCGGACAGCGTTACAAGTATCGGTAACGGTGCATTTGAGTCTTGCAGCAGTTTAACATCTGTTGCAATACCCGAAAGTATTACAAATATTGCTTATAAGGAGTTTTATAATTGTGACAGTTTAGAATCGGTAATAATACCCGAAAGCGTTACAAGTATCGGTGATTGTGCGTTTGATAATTGCAGTAGTTTAGCGACAGTCAAAATACCTGATAGTGTTACAACTTTAGGAGACAGAGCATTTCACGGTTGCAGTAGTTTAAATGAAATCACTTTACCCGACAGTTTAAAAAGTATCGGTAGTGAAGCATTTGATTTCACCGGATATTATGAAAACAAAGAAAATTGGGAAAACGGTGTTTTGTACTGCGGCAAATATTCTGATTAATGTTGAATCTGATATAAGCGGAGATTACGCAATTAAAGACGAAACTTCAGTTGTAGCAAAGGGTACATTCTGCGGATGTGAAAATTTAACCTCAGTTACAATTCCAAACAGCGTTACAAATATCGGCGATTTTGCATTTTACAATTGCGGTAATTTGAATATGGTCAAGATACCAAACAGCGTGACAAGTATCGGTGATTTTGCATTTATCGGTTGTGAAAATCTTACGATTTATTGCTATAGTGGAAGTGTCGCGGAAAAATATGCACAGGAAAACGATATACCTTTCGTTGCTTTCAGATTGACCGGAATTTCTATTAAGACTCTGCCAAATAAATTGAGATATTATGTTCGCAGTAGCAGCCTTGATACTACGGGACTGACCTTGTTGCTCACTTATTCCGATGATACAACCGAAACTGTTACAAGCGGATATACAATAAGCGAATTTAATGCCGATACCACCGGCGAAAAAACACTCACGGTAACATACAAAGATTTAACAACTGCTTTTACAGTTACCGTATTTTGCGATCACAGAATGGGACATGATGTTGCCGCCGAAGAATCAACTTGTACTACTCACGGACATGGCGCTTATACTGTCTGCGATGAATGTGGCGAGATTATTTCGGGTTCTGATGAAGAACTCCCACTTAAAGCGCATAATACATATATTAAAGATTATAAAGCCGCAACTTGCGGTGCAGCAGGTTATACTGGTAATACAGTATGTAAAACTTGTAATACAGTAGTTAAAAAAGGTACTACTATTGCGGCAACAGGAAAGCATAAAACTTCTACAATAATTACTCCGGCAACTACAAGTGCTAACGGAAAGGTTGAATATAAATGTTCTGTTTGTAAAAAATCGGTCGTAAAGACAATTGCTAAAATCAAAACGATTACGATTCCGAGTACGTCTTGTGTATATAGCGGAGGTTATAAAAAACCGACGGTTACTGTTAAAGCAAGCAGCGGCAGAGTCCTAAAGTATGGAACTGACTACACAGTAACATATAAGAATAATAAGTATGTCGGTACAGCAACTGTAACTGTTACATTCAAGGGCTACTACAAAGGAAGTAAGAATTTATACTTTAAAATTGTGCCGCAGTCTACCTCGCTTTCTAAACTTTCGGCAAGTAAAACTCAGTTAAATGTATCATGGAAGAAAAACAGTACCGTTACAGGCTATCAGATTCAGTACAGTACATCAAAAAGTTTCACAAACGCTAAAACAGTCACAGTAAAGTCTAATAAGACAACGAGTGTGACATTGAGCAGACTGGCATATAAAAAGACTTATTATGTAAGAGTGAGAACTTACAAAACACTAAACGGAAAGTACTCATATTCAAGTTGGTCCGCTTACAAATACTGCAAAACCAAATAATTAAAAAAGGTGTCGGTTACCGACACCTTTTTTAATTATAATGTATATGACATATACTCGACTCCGTCTAAATCGCAAAAATTAAATTTCGAATTTTCATAAATTATAACGCTGTGTTTTGAATTTTCTTTCGGTATTGATACAGAGCCGGGATTTATGTATGTGTAAGTCTCGTGCCTTACAAATTTCGGAATATGAGTATGTCCGCACATTAACACATCGCCTTTTTGTAACGGGGGTAAATTGTCCTCGTTAAATTCGTGCCCGTGCGTTAAATATATACAAGTGTTATCATCAAAAATCACCGCATAGTCAGCAAGTATCGGAAAAGAAAGTACCATCTGGTCCACTTGCGTATCGCAGTTGCCTCTTACACATAAAATTTTATCTTTAATGTCATTGAGCATTTCAATAACTTTTTTAGGCGCGTATTCATAAGGCAGGTCGTTTCTCGGTCCGTGATATAAAACATCACCGAGTAAAATCAGTTTTTGAGCATTTGATTTATTAAACAGTTCTGTTAACTTTTTGCAGTAAAAAGCAGAACCGTGTATATCGGATGCTATCAATAATTTCATTTTAAATCTCCTTTGTAATTATCGCAAGGCAAATCTAAATCAACAAAATAAACCTCGTGTTCGGGCATTCGAGCATCGGGCGGCGGCGGTGTCATATAATCACCGAATGCCATTTTCAAATATGTATCGTAACCGACAGGCACAGGCATTTTTGTGTTTTCAAAAGGTACTGTTTTTGCAGACGCAAAAATTTCTTTCGGGTATTCAATGCCCGCGTATCTCGGCCCTGCGGTTAATTCCGTTATATGAGAAGCATCTTTTATTGAAAGACTGCTCATTTTCTTTTCCGCCTTTTGCCACGCTTTCGTTTTGCCTTTTTCACTTCTGATTTTGAGTAAAAATCTGCCGGCAAGTTCCACTAATTTACCGTGATTTTTAGGTACAACCCGGCTGACATAAAGGCAGAACAACAACCCGTGAATTTTTTGCATTTTTCTTTTGATGCCTGTCTTACATCCGTCAAGAGGAAATATATCGAGTTTAATTCCGTGCGGAATATTTAAGCCCGCTTGCTGTGCGGATACAAGTGTGCTGCTTTTGTCAACAAGAGTCGCGTTTGTAATGCCTACAAACCTGTCCTTTGTCGTGCGCAAAAGCGCATAGCGAGGAGTGTCTTTCCATAATGTGAACAGTTTTTCGTAATCTTCTCTCGGCATAAAAACATCTGCATCGTCATCCCAGGCAAGAAAACCGCCTTCTCTGACAGCCCCGATACAACATCCGCCGCAAAAATAAAAAAGCAAATTGTTTTCATCGCAAAACGCTTTAAAAACTTCAAGCATTTCTACACTTTTTTGATGAATGATATTTAATTGCTCTTTGTTTAAAACTACACTCATATAATCAATCCTTTTTAATTATATATTTTATTGTAAGTAAAATTATTTATTAAGTCAAATGTATTTTTTATAATTAAATGTAAATAATTATTTCAGACAGTATTTATTACTGTCATAAAATATACAGTGCAGGCGCTATTTTTAATTGTAATTTTTCAAGAAGTCCTGAAAATAAGCGCTGCACTGTATGAGGCAGAGTACATATTATTAAAAAGAGTTTTCAACTATTTAAAATTACCGATAATTTTAAAAAAAGCAGTAATAAAGCCTGTTATGTCGAATTTTGGAAAGCAAAAAACATACTGATTGTTGAAAACTTTGTTAATTTTTTTGAAAAATGTGAAAATATTTATCATTTGTTGAAAACTTTGTTGAAAAAGTTTTCAACAAAGTTTTATTTCGGTCTTAAAATCAAAAAAATTTAAAATAATTTTTAATTTTATACTCATTTTATCTGTATAAAACCGTTTTTAAAGGTTAAAATTTGATACTTTTTTTGAAAATATTATGATTTTATGAATCAGGCACCCCAATATATAGTGGTTTCTTGTAAAATTAAAACGAATTAAATTTGTGCAAAGTTATGAAAAAAGCCTAAATTAATAGGGTTTTGAATAGTAAAAAGTTAAAAAATCGGTCATTGTAAAAATGCACAAACTTTTTTCAACAAATCGGGGACAAGAGTAAGAAAATTCCAAAAAGTTACAGGTTTTTAACCTTTGCTCAACTTTAAAGTTTTTAAATTTTTGTGCAATTTAACTAATTTTGATGTACTTATATCGGTTGACAAAAAGTAAAATGATGAATATAATTTCGCACAGTGTGTAAAATAGTTTGATGAAGGTAAATTTTGTCTGATTATTTAAAACAATAAAAGGAGAATTGAATGCGAATAATAAAAAATCTGTTTAAAACAGGTGTTAGGTCGGCGAAAAAAACGCTCGTACGCAACCTGTCTATGCTGACAGTAATGATTATTTTATCGCTGACGGTTATACAAACTAACACATTGGCTGTCAACATCGAGCAGACATCGGTGCCGACACTTATGAGCGTTGAAGGCCCCGAAAACGAGTCGCCCGATGAAGAAATTACCGTATCACTACACGCGCTGGAGCAATCTGACTCAAGCAAGTTTGATGATGCAATTGTTGATGATATTAAAATTATTTTCAACAGTTTTGAAGTAAGCGTTGAGGTTTACGGTAAAACATACCGCGTTGAAACTACCGGCGGTACGGTTCACGATGCAATTAAAGAAGTATTTGAGTTAAATGAGGGTGATACGGTCAATTATCCGTTGACCGATACTCTGACACCCGGAATGCAAATTAAAGTAACGGATATTGAATATGTTACTCAGACAAAACAGGCAGAACAAAATTTTGAAAACGAGATAATTTATTCTTCAGATTATTACACGGGACAAATTGTTGAAGTTGCAGGTCAAACGGGAATTGTGCAGTACACATATAAATATAAGTATGTGGACGGACAGTTGACCGATACCGAACTTTTAAAAGAAGAAAAAATCAGAGATGTTATTAACTCAAAAACCATTGTAGGCACCAAAAATGCTACAAAGACTTATGTTACAAGCGGCGTTAATTATGTATCTGCACTTTCACCCGAAGCAGATTTTGCTTTGGATGACAATTACAGACCTATTAATTACTCACGCTTAATAACAGGAACTGCATCTGCGTATTCATCGGACCAGTATACCGCAACCGGTAAAACTTGCCGAACAGGTTATGTTGCAGTAAATCCGAGCATTATACCCTATCATACCAAAATGTATATTGTATGCTCCGATAATTCATATTTCTACGGTTATGCATCGGCAGAGGATACAGGCGGATTTATTCATTGGGGAACGAGAGTTGTTGACCTTTACTTCAATACTGAGGCGGAGTGTGAAACTTTCGGTCTGAGAAATGTAGAAATGTATTTATTCTAAAAAAAAGACACTGAAAAAATTTCAGTGTCTTTTTTTAATGTTAAAATTATTTTACAATAACTTCTGCTTGCAAATTAGGTGTGCAGCTTGCTGCATTTGATTCGTCTGTATCAATATGCATAGCAAGTGCGTATGAATCGCTTACTCTGACGACAACATCGTCGAATATGAGGCGTCTTGAGTCAGATTCGATTACAACCTGAACATTTTGTTTGTCCTCAACATTGAAAACCTTTGCATCTGCGGTAGTCATGTGTATATGACGTTTTGCCGCGATAACGCCTTTTTCAAGTTTGATTTCGCCGCAAGGTCCGATAAGAGTACATTCGCCGCTGCCTTCAATGTCGCCCGACTCTCTGATAGGAGCATTTACTCCGATGCTTCTTGCGTCTGTAAGTGAAAGTTCAACTTGAGTTTCTTTTCTTACAGGTCCGAGAATTGATACATTTGCAAGTTGCTTTTTAGGACCTACAACGGTAACCCTTTCATTACAAGCATACTGTCCCGGTTGTGATAATTCTTTTTTAACCGTAAGTTCATAACCCTTTCCGAAAAGCACTTCAAGATGCTCTTTAGATAAATGAACATGTCTTGCCGATGTTTCTACTAAAACTTTTGCCATTTTGATTCCTCCTTGATTTTTTACATACATATATATTAAACCCAATTGTAAAATATTTCAACTTTAAATGCATATATCTTGAAAAAATTTCAAAATTAGTATAAAATAGGTATGGATTCTATCTTATAAGAAAGGAGGAGTACCGGTGATTTTAGTCTTTGATGTAGGAAATACAAACATCACTTTGGGCGGCTATGAAAATGACAAACTCAAATTTTCAAGCCGACTTAAAACCGACCACGCAAGGACATCCGACCAATATGCAGTAGAAATTAAATGTATTCTCGAATTGAATGCATATCCTGTTTCTTGTATCGAGGGTGCGATTATCGGCTCGGTAGTACCAAAGGTTGCAAAGGCAATAAAACAAGGACTCGAAAAGTATTTTAATATTGAGGTGCTTGATGTAGGCCCCGGCGTTAAAACCGGACTTAATATTAAAATTGACAATCCCGCTCAACTCGGCGCAGATTTGGTATGCGGCGCAGTAGGCGCAATATACAAATATAAGGCGCCGATTATTATCTTTGACCTTGGTACCGCAATAACCGCGTCTGTAATTGACAAAGACGGTGCGTTTTTGGGAGGCACAATTTCGGCAGGACTTAATATGAGTCTTGACGCGCTTGCAAAAAACACCGCAAATCTGCCTCATATCGCTTTAGATTACACAAAAAGCGTTATAGGTAAAAATACTGTTGACTCAATGCGGGCAGGACTTGTATTGGGTGCTGCATCAATGCTTGACGGACTGGCTCAGAGAATATTTGAGCAGTTAAATGAAAAAGCAACCGTAGTAGCAACGGGCGGCAACGCAAAATATGTTATCAAAAACTGTAAAGAAGAAATTATTTATGATGAAAATTTACTTCTTGACGGACTCAAAATCATATTTGATAAAAACAAAAAATAAAGAATTGTACCTTTAATAAAGGACAGTATCGGAGGCAATAAAAATGAATAAATCAAAAAAAGTAGCAGTAGTAGGTCTTTTTGCGGCAATTATTGTTGTGCTGCAAATTTTAAGTTATGTTTTACCGGTAGGCGCATTCAACTTATCTTTTGTGCTTATACCTATTATAATAGGTGCGGTATTGTACGGAGTCGGAACAGGCGTAACACTCGGCGCGATTTTCGGCATTGTTGTTACGGTAGCCTGCATTACGGGACTCGATAAGGGCGGACTTATACTATGGGGAGTAAACCCGTTTTGCTGTGCGCTTGTCTGCATAGTAAAAGGCGCAGCGGCAGGTCTGGTAGCGGGACTTATCGGCAAGGCGTTAAAGGGTAAGAATTTATATCTTGCCTGCATTGTATCTGCAGTTGCGGTACCTGTCACAAACACAGGACTTTTTATACTCGGAATGTTGGCATTTTTCAAGGACACTCTTTATTCCTGGTCAGGCGGCACGAACTTATTAAGTTACATAATTTTAAGCCTTGTAGGAATAAATTTTGTAATTGAGCTTGCAGTCAACCTCGTTTTTGCACCGGCAGTTACTTCGATAATCAAAGGCGTCAAAAAAATATAAAAAGACTTTAAAATAAAAAAGGTGTCGGTTATTCGACACCTTTTTTATTTTACTGTCAAATCTTTTGTACATATTTATACTTTATTTTTGCAGTAAAATGTGGTAAAATAGTTTAATGTATTAAATTTACAAGGAGAAATCTATGAATTTAGTAAAACTTTTAAACAAGAACTACTCAAAAAAAGAGTTAAAAAGAATAAATCCGATATTAGAGCAAGTGCTGTCTTTTGAGGAGAGCATGTCAAAATTAAGTGATGCAGAACTTAAAAACATGACTGATGAGTTCAAAGCCCGTTTAAATGACGGAGCGGATATTGACTCTATTTTGCCCGAAGCGTTTGCAGTATGCCGAGAGGCCGCCTGGCGCGTGCTTGGTATGAAACACTTCCCTGTCCAGATTATAGGCGGTATTGTTTTGCATCAGGGCAGAATTGCCGAAATGAAAACAGGTGAGGGTAAAACCTTGGTTGCGACCTTACCCGCTTACCTCAATGCGCTTACAGGCAAAGGCGTACACATTGTTACCGTCAATGATTATCTTGCCCGTCGCGACAGCGAGTGGATGGGTAAAATTTACAGATTTTTAGGTCTGTCTGTCGGTCTTGTTGTAAACGGAATGTCAGGCGACGAAAGGCGCGAGGCTTACAATGCCGATATTACGTACGGTACTAATAATGAACTCGGCTTTGATTATCTTCGTGATAATATGGTTATTTACAAAGAACAAAAGGTTCAAAGAGGACATGCGTTTGCAATCGTCGACGAGGTTGACTCAATTTTAATCGACGAGGCAAGAACCCCTCTTATCATTTCGGGCAGAGGTGAGGAGTCAACCGAACTGTATTCAAAAGCGGACCGCTTTGTAAGAGGCCTTAAAAAATGTGTTGTAAGAGAAATGAACTCAAAAGAGGACGACGAGCAGGCAAACTACGACGGTGATTATGTCGTAGACGAAAAGGCAAAAACTGCAGTGCTTACAAAATCGGGTATACAAAAAGCGGAAAAATACTTTAATGTAGAAAACTTAAATGACCCGGAAAATATGCAGTTAAACCATAATATTAACCAGGCTATAAAAGCACACGGTGTTATGAAACTTGATGTCGATTATGTTGTAAAAGACGGTGAAGTCATAATTGTAGACGAATTCACCGGCAGACTTATGTTCGGCAGACGATATAACGAGGGACTTCATCAGGCGATTGAGGCAAAAGAGGGCGTAAAAGTTGCTCACGAGTCAAAAACTCTTGCAACAATTACTTTCCAGAATTACTTCCGCCTTTATGAAAAACTTTCCGGTATGACAGGTACTGCTCTGACAGAGGAGACCGAGTTTAGAGAAATTTATAAACTTGATGTTATTGAAATTCCTACAAACAAGCCTTTGATAAGAGAAGATTTAACAGACCAGATTTATAAAACCGAAGTTGCTAAATTCAATGCGGTTATCGATAAGATTGTCGAGTGTCATCAAAAAGGACAACCGGTGCTTGTAGGTACAATTTCTATCGAAAAATCGGAACTGTTATCTAAAATGCTTTCAAAAAGAGGAATTAAGCACCAAATCTTAAACGCAAAGCACCACGATAAAGAGGCTATGATAGTAGCACAAGCCGGCAAAAAGGGCGCAGTAACCATCGCTACCAATATGGCAGGACGCGGTACCGACATTATGCTAGGCGGTAATGCAGAGTATCTTGCGAAGGCAGAGATGGCAAAACTTGGCTTTACGGAATTTCAAATCAGCGAAGCGACAGGTTTCGGCGATACCGAAGATAAGGATATTTTAGCGGCAAGAGAGAAATTCAACGAACTTAATCTTAAATATAAAGAGCAGATTGCACCTGAGGCACAAGAAGTTAAGGACGCGGGCGGACTTTGTATTTTAGGAACTGAGCGTCACGAGTCAAGACGAATTGACAACCAGTTGAGAGGCCGCGCCGGCAGACAGGGGGATCCCGGCCAGACAAGGTTTTATATCTCTTTGGAAGATGACTTAATGCGTCTTTTCGGCGGAGAAAGAATTTATAATATGATGGATATGCTCAAGGTTGACGAAACTCAACCGCTTGAGATGAAAATGCTTTCTAACTCAATTGAGTCGGCACAGGAGAGAGTGGAACTTAAAAACTTCAGCGCAAGAAAGAGCGTTATTGAATTTGACGATGTTATGAATGTTCAGCGCGGAATTATTTATAAACAGCGTGATGATGTATTAAACGGTGAAGATATGAGCGACACCGTCAAGAAGATGATTTTGCGTTCTATTGAAACCAATGTTGACTTGTTCACTTCGGGCGAGCCTGAAAACTGGAACCTGAAAGGACTTCGCGACCAGTATTTAGGTTGGCTTACAACCGAAGACGATTTGAATTATTCTGCAAGAGAACTTGACGAAATTGATGAAAAAGATATTGTCGATACTCTTTATCAAAAGGCGATGCAAATTTATAACAAGAACATCGAACAGTACGGTGAAGCACTAATGAACGATGTTGAAAGGAATATTCTGCTTCGCACGGTTGACAGAAACTGGATGGAGCATATTGACGCTATGGAGGAATTAAAGCGCGGTATCCATTTACGCGGCTACGGTCAGCACGACCCTGTCAACGAGTACCGTAACGATGGCGGAGATATGTTCGATGCTATGATTTCGGCAATTCAGGAGGAAACCGCAAAGGCAATACTTTGCGTTAAAATCAAAACAGGCGACGAGATAAAACGCGAGCAGGTATCAAAGGCAGAGAAGTTTACAAACGGTCAGAGCGATAAGGGCACTGTAAGTGCAAAGCCGAAAGGACCGAGTAAAAACGGACTTTGCCCGTGCGGCAGCGGTAAAAAGTATAAGCGCTGCTGCGGAAAAAATGAACAGTAGAGATAGTTAAAAAGTGCGGAGAGTAAAGTTATATGAGGGGTAATTTTTACTTTGTACCTTTTTATCTGAATAAAGAAAAACGGACTGAAAATTTTTCAGTCCGTTTACTGTTTTCTTGCTAAATCATACTCATCGTCATTTCGAAAATAAGGGCAATTTTTGTTGTTTGAACTTAAAAACCTGTATAATTCGTCCTGGTCCAAATTAACAAGACAGTAATAGCAGTCGTCGAGTTCATCATAGCAGTAATTAGCGCACATTTCACATAAATCCATTATCATCACCTACTTGAGTATATTATTAAAAAGGTAAAAATTCAAGTAAAATAACAAAAGTTGAATTTATAAAGGCACTATGGTAAAATTATAAATAAGTATTTTTTATTAGGAAGTGATTGATATTATTGCGCTTAAAATTTTAGGTATAGTGTTATTAGCGGTTTTAATTGTAATAATTTCATTACTTTTTATACCGATAAACCTGTATGTAAAAATTGATGAAAAATTTGATTACTTATTTAAGATAAAATTTTTGTTTTTCAAGTTTTCTTTTGATAATAAAAAAGAGAAAAAACCCGCCAAAAAGCCCGATAAACAGAAGAATAATAAAGAAAGAAAAGAGAAAAAAGAGGGTTTTGGAATAAAAGCGATTAAAAAACTTTTCGGCATTGACAGTTTTCAGACAAAAAATGCAAAAGGCAAGAAAAAAGCAACCACAGATAATGCAAAACAGATTATAAATACTTTAAAAAGTTATTTGAGCGCACTAAAACCGCTTTTAAAAACGGTTAAAATGAAAAAACTTAATTTAAAAAGCGTAAGCGCAGGAGATGATGCCGCCGCTACCGCAGTACAGTACGGAGTTATGTGCGCCTTGCTTTACCCGTTTTCTTCATTTTTAAAAAGCAGTATGAATATTGATGAAAATGCAGTGAGTATTAATGTAATCTGCGATTTTGAAAGTGATAAATCGCAGTTTGAAATTGAAAGTGAAATCAGTATAAGACTGATATTTGCGTTTATAGCGATTGTAAGTATCATAAGAAAAAACATATAGGAGATAAATAAATGAATAACGAGAGCAATTTGATGAAAGTTTTGTCTTTTACCGCAGATAAAACAATTGAACTTGCAAATTCAAATTCGGTAATGGGTGAAAAAATTACTGTTGACGGAATTACCGTAATTCCTGTGTCTAAAATCAGCGTAGGTTTTGCGGGCGGCGGTGCAGATTTGGAAAACGCAGCCAAAAAATCAACAAAAAGTCCTGCCGGAGCGGGCGCAAAGGTTGATATAATTCCGATGACATTTCTTGTAATAGAAAATAATGAAGCAAAACTTGTCACTCTTGAGCAACCGCAGAAAAAAGATAATTTTGATAATATTATCAAAAGCGTGGTAGAAAAAGTAAAACAAATTAAAACCAACGGAGGAAAATAAAATTGACACCTTATGAACAAACACCGGAATTTGTTGTAAAAGAATTTAAGACTGATTCAAAAAACGGACTGAGTTCAAACGAAGTTTTAAAAAGGCAGGAAAAATACGGACAAAACAAACTGCGTGAAAAGAAAAAGAAATCTACATTCGCGCGTTTTATAGACCAGTTTAAAGATGCGATGATTTTAATACTTATTGCAGCGGCAATAATATCTTTTACGGTTGTCTGTGTAGAGAAAAACTGGGGCGAACTGTTTGAGCCGGCACTTATTGTTATTATAGTCATACTTAACGCAATTATGGGTGTGTATCAGGAAGGCAAGGCAGAAAAGGCATTAGATGCACTTAAAAATATGTCGGCGCCGCACGCAAGGGTAATAAGGGACAAAGAGGAGAAAATTATTGATGCCGCCGATTTGGTTCCCGGTGATATAATCTTGCTTGAAGCAGGCGATTTCGTGCCCGCCGATGCAAGGCTTTTGCACAGCGCGGGAGTTAAATCTGAAGAATCTGCTCTGACGGGAGAGTCGGTGCCGAGCGAAAAAGATTACTCCGTGCTTGTCGATAAAAATGCGCCTTTGGGTGACAGGTATAATATGGTGTATTCGGGTTGCTGTATAACTTACGGTACTGCTACTGCGGTAGTAACCGCAACGGGTATGGATACCGAAATGGGCAAAATTGCAAACTTGCTTGACAGCGAAGAGGAAACGCAGACTCCCTTGCAACAAAAACTTGCGGGGCTTGGTAAAAATCTCGGTATAGTAGCGCTGATTGCTTGTGCAATCATATTTGTTGTAGGGCTTTTAAACAATATTCCCGTGCTTGAAATATTTATGACCGCGGTATCTTTGGCGGTATCCGCAATTCCCGAGGGACTTCCCGCTATTGTAACAATTGTGCTTTCAATAGGCGTTCAGCGTATGGTTAAGAAAAACGCGCTTATTAGAAAACTTCCCGCTGTTGAAACATTAGGAAGCGCGTCTGTAATCTGCTCGGATAAAACAGGCACGCTTACTCAAAACAGAATGACTTTAACAAAGGTCTTTACAGACTCAGCGCAGGAAACGGAACTTATCAGCAATAATAACACTCAGGATGTTAAAAAACTTTTAACTTATGCAACGCTGTGCTGTGACGGTAGCGTTGTGTTCACAGACGAGTCAGAGCAGCACCTCGGCGATCCTACCGAAACTGCAATTATAGTGGCTGCGTATAAAAACGGAATTAAAAAAGACGAAATTAATGCCCTGTATCCTAGACTTGCGGAATTGCCTTTTGATTCTGACAGAAAACTGATGTCAACCATTAACAGTATTGACGGTAAAAACATCGTTATTGTTAAGGGCGCTTTTGATATGATGGAGTCCCGTTGTATCAAGGGAGATATTGAAACTGCAAGAAAAACAACGGAAAGTATGAGCGAAGATGCTTTAAGGGTGATTGCGGTAGCATATAAGGAAATTGAAAAATTACCCGATAACCTTACATCGGACGAACTTGAAAACGGTCTTACATTTATGGGACTTGTCGGTATGATAGACCCGCCTCGCCCCGAAGCAAAAGAGGCTGTCGATATTTGTCGAAAAGCAGGCATTAAGCCTGTGATGATAACAGGTGACCATGTAGTGACCGCATCTGCGATTGCAAGACAACTCGGCATATTGCAAGAGGGTGACAGAGCAATCACCGGCACCGAACTTGACAGTATGAGCGACAGCGAATTTGATGAGGTGCTTGAAAATATAAGCGTGTATGCACGCGTGTCACCCGAAAATAAAATACGCATAGTAAAAGCCTGGCAAAGAAAAGGTCAGGTTGTATCAATGACAGGCGACGGTGTAAATGATGCACCGGCTTTGAAAGCGGCGGATATCGGTTGCGCTATGGGTATTACAGGTACCGATGTCGCAAAGGGTGCTGCCGATATGACACTTACAGACGATAATTTTGCAACAATAGTAGATGCTGTGCGCGAGGGCAGAGGAATTTATTCTAATATCAAAAAGGTAGTAGGTTTCCTGCTCGGCACAAATATCGGCGAAGTATTCACCGTATTTTTTGCGATGTTAATCTGGCATCAGACTCCGCTTTTATCAATGCAGTTATTATGGATAAATCTCGTAACCGACTCTTTGCCGGCAATAGCGCTCGGTATGGAGGCTGTCGAAAAGGATGTAATGGATAAAAAGCCTAAGCCGAAAAACGAGGGAATTTTTGCAAACGGACTTGGTGTAAGAGTTGTGTTGCAGGGCGCTATGTTTGCTGTATTGACACTTGTAGGTTTTTATATCGGAAAAACCGCGACCGGCTCGATTGAGGGCGGACAGACAATGGCGTTTATGATTTTATCGTTAAGCCAGATAGTTCAGGCGTTTAATATGAGAAGCGAACGCTCGCTTTTTGCAATAGGACCGTTTAAGAATAAAAACTTAAATTATGCGGCGCTTGTTTCCTTAATACTTGTAGCACTTGTATTGTTTACACCGCTTAATGTTGTTTTTGAACTTGTAATACTGCCTGTAAATCTTTATTTAATTGCACTCGGACTGATTTTTGTTCCGCTTGCAGTAATGGAGTTATCAAAACTTTTAGGACTTATAAAGCACAAATAAATAATAAAAAATAAAAAACTCGGAAACTAATTTTAGTTTCCGAGTTTTGCTTTATGCAGTTTGCTTTGTGCCTTGATTAATGAATAGTAAATTCCTTTGTTTTTCATAAGTTCGGTATGCGAGCCTATTTCACTTATTCTGCCCTTGTCGAGCACGATTATTTTATCTGCGTTTCGCAAAGTTGAAAGCCTGTGCGCAATCGCGATTGTTGTTCTTTGCTTGCATAGATTTTTAAGCGCCTTTTGTACATAAATTTCATTTTTGGTGTCAAGCGAACTTGTCGCCTCGTCTAAAATCAAAATCTTCGGGTTGCACAGCAAGGCTCTTGCAATTGCAATTCTTTGCCGCTCTCCTCCTGACAGATTATATCCGTGCTCGCCTATATATGTATCATATCCGTCAGGCAGGGAGCATATAAAATCATGCGCGTGCGCTGCCTTGCAAGCGGAAATTATTTCGGTGTAACTTGCATCTTGCTTTGCAAATTTTAAGTTATCAAGCACACTTCCCGCAAAAAGAAAGTTTTCTTGCAACACAGCACCGATTTGAGAATGTAAGCAGTCTTTTGAGTAATCTTGAATGTTTACACCGTCAATCAAAACTTCGCCGCTTATTGCATCATACAACCTTGTAATAAGATTTGTAACTGTCGTTTTGCCGACACCCGATTCTCCGACAAGGCCTACCATTTCACCTTTTTTAATCTTAAATGAAATGTCTTTTAAAACATCGTTTTCCGTTTCGTAATAAAAGCATACATTTTTAAATTCAATATCACCGTTAATTTCTTTTTCAATACCGCCTGTTTTATAAACGATTTCGCTTTCTTCATCAAGCAGTTCATAAATTCTGTTGACGGAGGTTGTCATTCTTACTATTAATCTCGGCAGTCTTGCAAGCCAGCGCATCGGAGTGTAAAGCATTGTAGTAAGAGCAATAAATTCAACAAGCGTGCCTGCGCTCATTTGTCCGTTTATAACACTAAAACCGCCTAAGTAATAAACAACATTTATGCCTATGCCCATCATAAGAGAAAGTATCGGGAAAAACACCGCCCAGAATGTTTCGTTGTAACTTTGAATATTTGCGTATTCATCAGAAAGACTTTCAAAACTTTTTATTTCTTTTTCTTCTTTTCCGAAAGATTTTACAACTTTAATACCCGAAATAATATCTTGCAGTTTTGATTTTACAGAGTCGCTTTTTCTTGACTGCGCTCTGAACATTTTACCCATCTTTTTATGAAACGGGCGCAGTAATAATATACTTACTGGCGCAAACGATACTGTAATTAATGCTAATTTAAAGTCAATTATGCACATTGTAATAAAGGCTGATAAAGTCGTAAACAAAGAGGAGGTGATTTGCCCGAAGGCGTGTTCCATAAATTCGCGGATAAATCTTGTGTCCTCACTCACCCGGTTGATAAGCGAGCCGACACTTGTTTTGTAAATATAGTTTACCGATAAATCTTGAGTTTTATTGAATACTTTTTGCCTTAATGAATTTGACATTGATGCACCGAGCGAAGTGCATAAAATATTTTTAATAATAGTCGCCGCGATGCTTATTACAGTAAATAAAAGCATACAAAGTATTATCGGCAAAGCATCGCCGAAAGCACCCGAAACCGGCGCTAAATAATCATCAATAAGCAGTTTTTGAAAATGCTGATACCCTATTTTGCATAAAGCGGCAACAATCATGATTGAGCCTGCGATTATTAATTTTAAAATATAAGGCTTGCATAAATTAAAGCAACGCTTTAAGGTGGTAACTTTATCGGTTTTAGGCGCAAAGTCAAAATTTAAGTCGGTTTCTTTTTTATGATTAATGTAAGATGAATAGGCTTTTAAATATTTTTTTGAAAAGCGAACAATCAGTGTATTTACACCTTTTATATCTGCACAAAGCCTGCCGCAACCGACATCCGCCGATACCTTTAAAGAGCCCGCATCATCAATTAAATAAGAGCAAAGCACATCACCGCCGACAAAAACGGTGATTTTTTTGTCAGCAATTTCTACATGCCCATTTGATATAAACTTGTCATCTAAAATATCGAAGGGCAGTTTTATTTTGTTTTGCTCTTTAAAAGTATAAGGCATTGTTTTACCCCTTTATATATAAAGGTCTATTTTCTTTTGTTCTTTTTGTGATAAGCGGGTGATGTCCTCTATTTCAAAGCGGTTGCCCTGCTCATCGTTGAATATTATTCTCGTGTCGCTGAGGCGGAGTATTGCCTCCGTGCCGATTCTGAAGCAAAATGATGCATTACCTTTGTCGGTTTCACATTCAAAATATGCCATACCGCCCATATCTTTTGCTTTTAGTATCTTTGTGATTTTAGGTGTGAAATATCTTAATTTCAACTGCTCTTTTAAAACTGCTGCGGTGTCCTCGTCAAAATCGGACAGGTTTTCTATAATGCCGATTTCTTCATTTTGCTCGTCTTGTACCGAAATAAAGCAGTCGGCATTTGAAAAGGGAAACGCCCTTACTAAAAACACCCTGCTGTATTTTTTATTTTCAAAATCAAGGCTCAGCAACCCACCCTCGGTTTTTTCAAAACAGGCATTTTCTTTTGTTAAATAAATAATGTTTTCGTTATTCATTTTCTAAATCTGCTTTCATAATTATTTGTTGTGACTGAAGCGAGGCAAGTTCATAATATAAGCCCTGATTTTTCATAAGTGACTCATGTGTGCCTTCTTCTGAAATTTCACCTTTATCAATTACGATAAGATAATCTGCGTTTTTTAAAGAGGATAATCTGTGCGCAACCGAAATAGTGGTTCTGCCTTCAATAAGCGACTCAATGCTTTTTGAAATATTGATTTCGGTTTTTGTGTCAACAGAGGCGGTTGCCTCGTCTAAAATCAGAATTTTAGGGTTGCAAAGAATTGCTCTTGCAATAGAAATTCTTTGTTTTTCTCCGCCCGATAACTGCCTTGCCGATGCGCCTATGTATGTATCATATCCGTCGGGCATTTTCATAATAAAGTCATGCGCGTTTGCTTTTTTAGCAGCGGCTATTACCTGCTGCATTGTAGCAGACTCATTAGCATAAAGTATATTTTGCATTACCGTTCCCGAGAAAATATAAGTTTCCTGTGATACAACCGCAACGGTTTTTCTTAATGTATCAAAATCAATGTCTTTTATATTAACCCCGTCGATTAAAATTTCTCCGCTGTCAACATCGTACAGCCTTGAAATCAGGTTAAGCAAGGTGCTTTTTCCCGCGCCCGAATAACCTACAATTCCGAGCAGACTGTTCGGGTGTGCTTTAAACGACACATTTTTAAGCACCGCCTTTCCGCTTTCATACGAAAAGTTTACATTTTTAAGTTCGATTTCACCTTTTATGTTTTGAATTTTAATCGGGTTTTCGGGCGGTTCGACTTTCGGCTTTGCATCCAGTATCTCAAAGATTCTGCATGAAGCGTTTGAAAAATCGCTGTACTGTCGGAATAAAAATGCCAGATTTTCAAGAGGTGATGATAGTATTGCGGCATAGCCTGTAAATGTTATTAAGGTCGCATAACTGAGTTCGTTTGAAGCGGATAAGATTAAATAACTGCCGAGTGCATATACAATTATTGTGCCGAGTTGGCGCACTAATTGGAAAAAGGCGTATATTTTGTTTTCGGTTTTTACTAAGTCCATTTCCGTTTCACGCACAAAATTACTGTGCTTTGAAAATGATGATTTTTGTTCGCCCTCTTTTCCGAATGACTTAATAACCTTTACGCCTGTAAGCGAATCGTTAAGTCCGGATAAAAGGTTTCTGTTTGCTCTGTGCTGTTTACCGTGTAAGTTATACATTTTTGGCATCAGCAGAATTGAAGCAACGGTAGATAAGGGCAGTAAAATCAAGGCCGCAATCGCTAATTTATAATTTAATACCGCCATTATGATACTCACGCTGATTATTGTAAATAAATCGGTGACCGAATAAGGCAAATTATCAATAAGCAGAGAGGACACTCTGTTTGCATCGTCTAATACCCTTGTCATCAGCCCTCCTGTTTTTCTTGACTGATAAAAGCCGACCGACAGACTGCTCATTTTCCTGAAGATAGCCTTTTTTATGTCGCGTACAACAAAGGGGGTTATTTTTGCGTTTACAAAGGCGGTTGCGCCGAAAGTAAACTGCGTTAATACTTCAATTACAAATAAAAGCAAAACAACATATAAAAGAGGCAAGAGCGCATTTGTGTTATTAACGCTTAAAACCTTTCCGAACAATACTTCACCTGATAAGTACGGAGTCATAATATTAATAAGCGATGAAAGAATTACAAACAAAAATACAAGCAAAAATCTTGCCTTATAAGGACCGTAAAATTTAAAAATTCTTACAATCGAACTAAACGGTTTTGATTTTTTTATATCGGTTTCATCATAAATATTACCCGAGCCGCCTTTTTGTTTTTTAGGCATAACTATATTTTTTTCACACGCGTATTTAAAAATCAGAATCTCGTCCGAAAAGCGGTTTGATGAATTGATAAGGCAAACGCCCTTGTTTTCATACATTACGCTGACAGATACACCGCATACATTTGAAACCGATTTAAAATGTGAGCATTTTTTTCGCTCAAAAACGGTAATAACAGCATCATCGTCACAAAAAGGCTCCGCATTTAAAGAAGTGTTTAGTGTTTTATTTTCAATTTTAATGATTTTATCTTTTGTTAAAACCAGAAAGGTAAAACAAGATTCGCAGGACATATTAAGGTCGCCACAGCAGTATGTGACAATCTCGTTTTCATCAATGCCGATACTATTGAGTTTTTTAACAACTGTATTAAGCATTTCATATCTCCTTTAAGCACTTTAAGTCATTATACCAAAATTATTAAATAAAGTAAATATTTTATAAAAGTTGTCAGAGTTGTTGCAACAGTTAATTTAATACAGCCTTTTTTATGAAAGGAGCAAAAGCAGATGAACGAAAAAGAAAAACTCTTTTGTAAACTCATTTGTTTTGCCTGCTCACCAAAAGAGGCGGCAATCAGGGCGGGCTACAAAATAAATGTGCAAAAAAAGGCAGACTCGCTTATGTCAAGGCAAGATATACAAAACAAGATAAGCGAGTACAATTCATCTTTGAACTGTCATACGGGGGAAGTTGAGGCAGGGCTTAAGCGCCTCGCTTTCGGCAGCGTAGATGATGCTGTTAAGTTGCTGTACTGTGATGAACAAATACCCGAGGGGCTTGATTTATTCAATGTCAGCGAAATCAAAAGAGGAAAAAACGGCGTAGAAATTAAATTTTTTGACAGACAAAAAGCACTTGAAAAACTGTCTGAATTGGCACCTGCTTCACAAGACGGAGCAAAATCTCTTTATAAGGCATTAGACGAGAGCGCTAAACTGCTTGGTGAGAGTTAATGGAATTTAAGCCTTTTTCAAAAAAACAGTTAAAGGTACTTACCTGGTGGTGCGAGTCGTCAAAATATAAAAATTACGATGCCATTATTTGCGACGGTGCAGTCAGAAGCGGAAAAACAATGTGTATGTCGTTATCTTTTATACTATGGGCTTTTTACTATTTTTCCGATTCAGATTTTGCTATGTGCGGCAAAACCCTGACATCAATAAAACGCAACTGTATAAAACCGCTTATGCCGATAATAAAATCTTTGGGGTTTAAAGTCAGTGAGGTTAATTCAAAAAACTATATTGAAATCTCAAAAGGCGGCATTAAAAATCGGTTTTATTTTTTCGGCGGCAAAGATGAAGCGTCGGCATCTTTGATTCAGGGTATGACTTTGTCGGGAGTAATGCTCGATGAGGTTGCACTTATGCCGCGCTCGTTTGTTGAACAGGCGCTTGCCCGTTGCTCTGTCGAAAATTCAAAATTTTGGTTCAACTGCAACCCCGAAAACCCGGGACATTGGTTCAATCAGGAATGGATATTAAAAAAAGAACAAAAAAATGTGCTTTATATCCATTTTCTTATGGAGGACAACCCATCGCTTTCAAAGGCAATAATCAACCGATACCGTTCCCTATATTCAGATGCCTTTTATGAAAGATTCGTTATGGGTAAATGGACTGCAACCAACGGGCTTGTATACCCCTTCTTTTCAAATGCCGATATTTGTAAAAAGATGCCAAACAACTTTTCGAAGTATTATATTTCGATAGATTACGGCACGGTCAATCCGACTTCAATGGGACTTTGGGCTGAACACAAGGGTGTATATTACCGAATTGATGAGTACTATTATTCGTCAAAAAAGTACGGGGAACAAAAGACCGATGAGGAATATTATCTGCAACTTGAAAAACTTGCCGGCAACAGAAAAATCGAGCAGGTAATAGTAGATCCGTCGGCCGCTTCTTTCATAACCTGCATTAAGCGTCATAACCGTTTTAAAGTCAAAGCGGCAAAAAACGATGTGTTAGACGGTATTCGTTTGGTATGCGATGCGTTAAAAAACGGAAAAATCGTAATTTGTCAAAACTGCAAAGACATAATACGGGAATTTTCACTTTACCGCTGGGATAATTCTTCCTCAAAGGACGCGCCGCAGAAAGCAAACGACCACGCTATGGATGATATGAGATATTTTGTATCAACCGTACTAAGCACAACGCAGGACGAATTCTATGCGATTGCAGCCGACCGCACAGGATAAAAAACTCTAAGGAGAGAATAATGAAAAAACCTAAGAACAAAAAACAAAACATAAGCGTATCACCCGTACAAACCGCGCACAGAGAAATTTTGTCAAATGACTCTTTGTTCGGTGTTTTTCCGGAAAATGCCGACACGCGTTTATATTCGCAGATACGCACGGCTGTACCTATTATAAGTGCGGCTATTGATAAAATTGTTCGCCTTGTAGGAAGTTTTGAAGTTGAATGTAAAAGTGATAAGCGCTTGCAAAATGACTTAAACTCATTTTTACAAACTGTCAAGGGTACATCAACTTGCGGTATTAACAGTTTTATGGCAGGTTATTTAGATTGCCTTTTAACTAAGGGGACCGCAGTGGGTGAGATTGTGCTAAACAGCACTGCAACGGATATTGCGGGACTTTATAATGCTGTTTTAAGCGATGTCAGTTTTAAAAGAGGCGATAACCCTTTTGAAGTAAGTGTCTGTCAAAACGGTAACGGAACACCGACGCCGGTAAAATATCCGCAACTTGTTTTTTATTCTGCACTTAAACCCGAAGAAGGACAAATCACAGGCAATTCACTTTTGAAAGGACTTCCGTATTTTTCAAAAATACTCATGAAAATATATGAGAGTATAGGCAGCAATTTTGAAAGAATGGGTAATTTAAGATATGCGGTAACCTATAAAGGCGATGACTCTGACAGAGTAAATTCAAAAGAAAGAGCAAAGGCTATTGCAAAAGAATGGGCAGCGGCGATGCAGCCCGGCACGTTGCGAGATTTTGTAGCAGTCGGCGATGTTGATGTAAAAGTAATAGGCGCCGATGCTCAGATGATGTCAACCGAAATTCCGGTGCGCCAGATTTTAGAGCAAATTGTTGCAAAAACAGGTATTCCTCCGTTTATGCTCGGACTCAGTTGGTCAACTACCGAGAGAATGTCCGCCCAGCAAGCCGATATTTTAACAAGCGAACTTGAATATTACAGAGAACTGTTAACTTCGGTAATACTTAAAATTTGTAATTTGTGGCAGGCATTCAGGTCAAGACGGGAGCCCTTGGAGGTAGTATGGAGCAATATTAGTTTACAAGATGAGGTAGAACTTGCAAAGGCCGAACTTTATAATGCACAAGCGCAAACACTTTGCTCATCTTCGAAAGGAAACAGTACAAATGAATAAAGAAAAATTAGGTTGCCCGAGTGATGAGCAACTTGCAAAAATCAACCGTTTTTCAAGAAAAAAACTTGAAAAAGATGAGGTCTATGTTTTTCCTTTAACTCTTTGCGATAATGATGTTGACAGAGATAACGAGTGTTTCAGCGAACAGGCGCTAAACAAAATGGCAGAACTTTTTATAGGAAAAACAGGAATTTTAGACCACTCAATGAAAACAAGGGACCAATGTGCAAGGACATTTGATTGTTATGTTGAAAGAGATGTTACCAAAAAAACGAAAACAGGCGATGATTATCTCGCGCTTAAAGCCTTTGCATACATCCCGAGAGGTGCCTGCTTTGAAAATATAATCACCCAAATCGAGTCGGGCATTAAAAAGGAAGTCAGCGTGTCCTGCCTTGCAGAAAAAAGAATATGTTCGGTTTGCGGCGCAGACCAGTATGTAAACCCGTGCGGACATATAAAAGGAAAAACCTATAAACAAGGCAACACAAAAACAAAGTGTCATATTATATTAGATAACATCAGCGATGCTTATGAATGGTCATTTGTAGCAGTGCCGGCTCAAACGCAAGCCGGTGTTACCAAAAGCCTGAAAGGGGCGGTTACATTTGAACACGACGAGCAAAAATTGACTTCTTATATTGAAAGTCTGAAAAAGGCGGCACACGCAGGAGAAATATATAAAGGAGTTTTAATGGAAAATGCCATTAAATACAGCCTTATTTCAAATCCTGCATTAAAAGAACAAACCATTGCTAAAATTGTAAAAGCCATGGATTTAGATACATTAATCGAATTTGAGAAAGAATGTAAAAAGTCAGCCGGCGAAGTTGTCCCGTTGACACCGCAACTGTATGTTGCAAAAGATGTTCAAAATCAAACCGATACCGATAAAAATTATCTGATTTAGGAGGATATATAAATGTCATTTGATACACTTAAAATTGAAAAGGGTATGTATGCAGTACCCGGCAAAAGTTTCACACAGGTATTAGAGGAAATGGACCCTTCGGAAAACTACAAGGGCACCGATATGGAAAATATGGACGCGTTTCAGCGCCAACTTAAACGCTTTGACATCAAAGTAGCAGGCAGAAACTCGGATATGATTCAAAAGTTCTATTCCACATCGGACTCGGCAGCGCTTTTCCCCGAATATATTTCAAGAGCAATCGCTACCGGAATAGAGCAGGTAGATTTGTTACCTCAGATTGTAGCAACAACTACAAAAATTGACGGTATGGACTATCGCTCGGTAGTCAGCAACCCTTCCGAAGATGCAAAGACATTGTCACAAGTTGAAGAAGGCGCGCAGATTCCCGAAACTACCATTTCAACAAGAGAAAATCTTGTTTCATTAACAAAGCGAGGCAGAATGCTTGTTGCATCTTACGAAGCAATCAAATATCAGCGCCTTGACTTGTTTACAGTAATGCTCCGTCAAATCGGCTCTTATATTGCAAAGCAACAGTTTGCGGATGCAGTAAACACAATAATTACAGGCGACGGTAACGAAAACCCGGCAACAGAAATTCAGACTGCGGCATCAAACTCACTTACATACAGCGATATGTTGAATCTTTGGCTGCAACTTGATCCTTATGAAATGAACACGGTAATCGCATCACCGACAATGATGATGAAGATTATGAATGTGTCCGAATTTAAGGACCCGCAGGCAGGAATTAATTTCCAGGGCACAGGCAAGGTAAACAACATTCTCGGCGCTAATTTCATTAAGTGTGACGCGCTTGCAGATAATAAAATTATTGCCCTTGACAAACGCTTTGCACTTGAAATGATTGTTGCAAACGATGTTGCGGTAGAATACGACAAACTTATTGACCGTCAGTTAGAGCGTGCTGCAATTACTTGCACCGCAGGTTTCTCAAAGATTTTTGATGACGCATCGTCAGTTCTTAAAATAAAAGCATAGTTTAAGGGGGTTAAGCCTTGATGATTGAGTACGAAAGAGTGCTTGGCGCATTTTCAATGCTTGCCGACATCAGCGAATCAACTGCGCGTGGAAATGAGCCGATAGTCAGACTTGCTATCGCACAAATCGAATCATATATAGGTCAAGCCGAACTGACTAATGAACAACTTGATAAAGTTCATCACGCAGCCGCTGCGTGCGCTTATTATAAATATGTTGTCATCCTTTCTACAAGAGAGGGTATAGATGTAACATTCGGTGATGCAAAAATTACAGCAAGTGATGTAAGTATTGCAAAGAGTTTAAAAGACGATGCTATTGATATGGTAAAACAGTTTGTCTATGACCCTGTTGCAATAGAGGTGATTTAATGCGAGAAACAGAACAGTTTACAAGAGCATTAGAACGCTTCGGTGCTAATGTAATGGTCACTCTTGTGGATACCGATTATGACATAAAAGCCATAATTCAGCCGCTCAGATATAAAAACAAAATGTTTCTGGACAGTCAGATTACCGCAATAGGCACGGTAGATGAATCTTGCTTTTTATATTTAGGCCCGCCTAAAATTTTTCTTACAGAAAACACACCGGCTTGTCTGATATATTTTCATGGAAATGCTTATATGGTTGTTAAGACGGAAATGTTGTTTTTAGGCGGACAGCACGTGCTTAATTGGGCAATATTAAGAAATTATCAATAATTACAGGAGAAAACAATGAATAATTTTTCACAAGGACTTACTAACGCAATTAACAAAGTCAAAGAACTTGTCACTCCTGTTGCACAGGAATATTCAGGTACGGTAGATTTTGAATTTCCGGCTTACAACGCCAAAACACCGGTGACGAAAATGTTGTTTTCAATAGGAATTGACAAAGTTGAAAGCGAGATTTCAAGTTTCGGCAACTATGCGGCAGGCGACTATGCAAACGGTGATACTCTTGATGTGCGTTTTGCAGTTGTATATCATTGTCCCATAGTACACGAGGGGTATACAATGGTAAATGCTTTTATGAAAGTGGCAGATAAATTTCACGAATGCAATACAATAAACTGCATTAAAATTGAATGTGATGCTATTACTTACGACCGAAGCAAAAGAACGACGGTGTTAAAATCTTATTTCACCATAAGAGTTATAATATAGGAGGTAAGATATGTATAGCAGACCTTTTAATAATGTAGATCTTTTAGTATATATTGATGATGTATTGGTGCCTTATTTAAGCAGCGTTAAATGTGAGCAGGTAATGAAAGTTGAAAATGAATCTCCCATTCAACTCAATACCGCCGCACACAGAATAACATTAGTGTTTCCGCTTTTTTACAATTTCAAAAATGTAGATTTCCGTGCAATTAATATATTCACGGTAAAGGTTTATACGCCATTGGCAAAAAGCACTTATTCAAATTGCCAGGTACTCAGTACGGAAATGGTTGTTGAAAAGAAACAACAGTATCATAAAGTGGTTATAATAGCACAGTCGCGTACAGACAAGAGATAAAAACAATATAAAAATAAGCCGTGAATTTTCACGGCTTATTTAACTTTTTATATATCTGACTTTTCAAGATTATGTTCTCTGCAAAGCATTTGTCCGTTATCAAGTGTTGTATGTCCACCTTTGCACCACGGTATTTTATGGTCTGCATGCATATCTTCAAACGCCCAAATAATGTCTTTTCCCTCTGCCTTGCACATAGGACAGATACCCTTTTGCCTTTCATACATTGTCATTTTTTCATTATCGGTAAATGCCCTGATAGATAATGCCTTTTCATTTGTCTTACCACTTAACAAATACTCATAAATGCCTTTTTGTCTTGTAATATCATCGTCTTGTAAAAGACGGTTGATTTCACTTTCTAACTCGTTTGGATCATAAACATTGCTACTGTATTCATTGTAAAGAATACCCCAATTTAACCCTTTCATAAGTTTTGCGCGGTATTTCGGGAAAGTAAACTCTATCCAATCAATCACACTCTTGAAATACTGTTTGAGAGGAGTCGCATGTGTATCGTGCTGACGTTCTGCCATATACTGCTCAATAGTCTTGTTTTCTTTTGCTGATACCCAACTTAAAACCGATTGCAGATAATCTTGCCTTATAGTTGAGCCATTCATATATTTTTCACCGATTTTATAGGCGATACATTGATTTTTACTGAAATATTTTTTAGCATCACTTAACCATTCGCCTGTGTAAATGGCGTTTCTTAACTCTTGCTCGGTTAATTTTTCCCCTGCAATATTGATGATTTTAAACCAATCAAGTTTCTCGGTGTCTGTGCCTTTGCAAATATAAATCATCAGTTTATAATCAAGCACTTGCCCCGTGATTTCCTTTGATGTGTGTGCATAGTAGGGTGTAGACGGAGAATTTGGGTTAGCAAAAACAGAATAACCGTTATCCAACCAATCACAGATTGATATTGTTCTTTGCTGTCCGTCTAACATTTCGTATGTTCCGTCTTTGTTCTCCGACCAATACATAACATTCAAAGGGAAATCGTGAAGAATGGAGTTCATAACATCAACTTTCTTTTTATCGTCATAAACAAACTCTCTTTGATATGCCGGTCTTACATTCAACTTGCCACCGTAAGCAACAACTTGTCCACTTTCTTCATCATTTTCGTATCCGTTGAAAACATCTCTGACAGTTATTTCATGTAATTTAATATCCATTATCCATTCGCCTTTCTTTTGATTAAAATTCTAAAATAGGGACACTTACCATTAACGGATAAGTCTTTGTCATCATTACCCTTGCGGAATTTGATTATTTCAAATTGGTTGGGGTTGTATTTATCCAGAAATGTAATGGGTACACCCATTATTTCGTCATAATCACAGGGAATTTCAGATACTTTGTCAACATTGATAGCATCGTAATTATCATATTTGGGGAATTCTTCAGGGGAGTATTTTTTATACAACTCTAATTTTTCTTGTCTTTTTTTAATATCAAGGTTCGTGAACCAAACAACTCCGGATACCCTAATCATTCCTGTACGATGATCTCCTGAGGTTGCATAATCGACATAATGCTTGTTTATGAAGTGTGCTGCACCTCCTTTAAACCCAAAACCTAACCACATTTTATTGTCTTTTATCAACGGAAAAATTTCTTTATAAGTAATTGCATTTTGATTACCTATAATGATGAATTTTTTATCATACTCAAATAATTGAGCAACATACTCTCTGAACAAAGAAAAAGGTGGGTTAGTGACTACAATATCTGCTTGTTTTAAAATTTCAACACATTCGGCAGAACGGAAATCTCCGTTTCCGTCAAGTAAGGATAAAACATTGTTTTTGTTTCGCAGCAGATACTCAACATCGCATAAATCTACTGCTCCGTCACCATTTATATCAACAACCTCTGCTATCTCAATTTTATACGGATGTTTTTTCGGCGTGTCTTCTTCACTCGGCAATATATCAAAAACAGACAGTTGGTCAAACTGTTCACCCATAACAGGGGAGCCGATATAACAAGTCGCAATCAACTTTTTAAGACCTAAATAATTAAAGTTCATCGCAAAGTATTTGAAAAAATTGCTTTCGTAAGGGTCATCACAATTACAAAATACGGTTTTACCCATAAAATGTTTTCGGTAATGCTTTAACTCTGCCTCTATGTCTGCTAGTTGAGTGTAAAATTCATCTTTTTTCGCTTTGTTTGCGTTTATTAATGATGTATTTCCTGCCATATATAATAACCCCCCAAAAAAATAAAAATGTAACATACTGTTACATTTTTATTGTAACAAATAGTTACAATAAAATCAAGGGTGATAAAATGATTGGCTTACGATATATAAGAAAGCAGCGCAAACTGAATCAACAACAGGTTGCGATGGATTTACACATTTCTCGTGAATCTTTATCTTATTATGAAAACGGAAAAAGAGAACCTTCTCTTTCGTTGCTCGTAGACATGTCAAATTATTTTAATGTATCTATAAATTATTTAATCACCGGTGAAGAATTTAAGAAAAAATGAACCTTCTGATAATTATCAGAAGGTTCATTTTAATTCTAATTTTAAAATTTTTGTACTTTGCACAAGGTTTTATTCTTCTTCCTGTTCATCTTGTGGGGTTTTATCTTTTAAAACGATAGTGGCTTTTTCAACCTGGTGTGACTCAATAAGTTTGATTGTAACAATCATATCATCGGTTTGTACTTCGATTTGCTCATTACCGTCTTCGGGTATGACACCGAGAATGTCAAATAAAAGTCCCGTAAATGTATCATAATCTTCTGTTACAAGTTCAAGGCCGAGTTCGTCTTCCAAATCACGAAGTGAAATGTTACCGGTAACTTCCCATTCGTTGTCGCCTGTTTTCTCAACATACGGGCTGTCGTCTTCCTCCAACGAGTCCTGGTCGCTGAACTCGCCGACAAGTTCTTCAATTAAATCGTATAAGGTGATAATGCCTTCCATTCCGCCGTATTCGTCAATCACAACAGCAAAACTGTTGCGGGCCTGTTTCATATTTGTAAAAAGCACATCGGCTTTTATTGTTTCAGGCACAAAATATGCGGGATGGACAGCCTCTTTGAGAATTACATCTCTGTCTTTGTTTTCCAAACGGAAGTAGTCTTTTGCGTTTAGCACGCCTATGATGTCATCCGCTGAATTATCACAGACAGGGTAGTAAGAATGGCGGGTTTTGTGAATTAACTCTGCCCATTCTTTATCATCGTCTTTTGCCCATAAAATATCGACATCTGTACGATGCGTGATAATCTCACCTGCAGTAATATCGTTAAACTCGAATACATTTTGTATAAATTCTTTTTCCTGATAGTCAATAGTACCCTTTTCGCTGCCGGCATCAACCATCATCCTGATTTCTTCTTCGCTGACATCGTCTTGCGCCTGATTGGGATCAATGCCGAATAAACGCAAAACGAGGTTTGTAGATACCGATAAAAACCATACAATAGGCTTGAACAAAAATGAAATTGAACTGACAAGCCCCGAAATGCCCATAGCGACACTTTCAGATTTTTTCATAGCAATTCTTTTTGGCACAAGTTCGCCGAATATTAAAGTAAAGTACGATAATATCAAAGTGATTAAAATAACCGCTACCGAGTTTGGTATTTTAATGCCGATTGTTGACAACCACGCAACAAGCGGCTCTGCAAAGTTGTCAGCGGCAAACGCACTGCCGAGAAAACCGGCTAATGTGATGCCGACTTGAATAGTCGATAAAAATTCAGCAGGCTCCTTTGTCAGTTTGTAAAGCCTTTTAGCCTTTGCGTTTCCGTCTTGTACCATTCTTTCAAGTTTAGTTTCGTTGATTGAAAGCACCGCAATTTCGGCACAAGCAAAAACAGCGTTGAGCGCAATAAGTATGACCTGTAATAAAAGCAACAGACCTATGTTGTCGTCCATAGTAAGTGTTAAACCTCTTTCAAAATTTATAGTTTTATTAGTCTGATTACATAAATGAAAATGACAAAAGACATAACCCATACAAAACTTGTATGAATTATGCCTTGATTTATAAATTATTATTTATAGTGTTACTATCGCCGTCGCCGTCATCCATTATGTAAGATGAGCCTCCTAATAATATAGTGATGACATTATATACTAAAAATTTATATTTGTCAAATCTAATTTATAACTACTTGTCTATTGTTGATATACCGATAGTAGTTTCCTCTAAAACTTCAAGTAAAACTTTTACGGTGTCAAGACTTGTAAGCATAGTAATATTGTTGTCGCGTGCGCAACGACGAATTGCAACTCCGTCTTCATAATGCACTCCCGACATAATCGCTCTTGTGCATACAACATAACTTACATATCCCGCCTTGATGGAATCAAGAATTTCTTCGCTGCCTTCCGAGAGTTTTCTGCGAATACGCGTGCGTATTCCGTGCTCTTTAAGAAATACCGCCGTACCGACAGTCGCTTCAATATTAAAGCCGAGATTATAAAATCTTTCAACCAGCGGTAACGCTTCTTCCTTGTCCTCATCAGCAAGAGAAACAAGCAGTGTTCCGTAGTTTTGTACCTTGATACCGCTTGCAATCATCGCCTTGTACATCGCACGCGATAATGTCTTATCGTAACCTATGGCCTCACCCGTAGATTTCATTTCAGGCGACAGATATGAGTCTATACCCCTGAGTTTTGAAAAAGAAAACGCAGGAACTTTTACATAAAACCGCTCTTTTTCTTTCGGATAAAGTTCAAATATGCCTTGCTCTTTGAGGGACTGTCCGAGAATTACAAGAGTTGCGATGTCTGCAAGGCTGTAACCTGTTGCCTTTGACAAAAACGGTACTGTTCTTGATGAACGGGGATTTACTTCTATAATATAAACATCTTCATTTTCATCTACTATGAACTGTATGTTATAAAGTCCTTTAATACCAATACCTATACCGAGTTTTTTAGTGTAATCTATGATGGTGTCCTTGACTTTTTGCGAGATGCTGAAAGACGGATATACGCTTATAGAGTCGCCCGAATGAACGCCTGTGCGTTCAACAAGTTCCATAATGCCCGGAATGAAAACATCCCTACCGTCGCAGACAGCATCAACTTCGACTTCCTTACCGCGCAAATATTTATCGACTAAAACAGGCTTGTCCTCGTCAATTTCTACTGCGGTTTTAAGATAATGCTTTAAGGCTTCGGGTTTTGCGACAATCTGCATCGCTCTGCCGCCGAGCACGAAAGAAGGACGAACAAGCAGAGGATATCCGATTTCTTCTGCCGCCTTAAGTCCTGCCTCGACACTTGTTACCGCCTTGCCTTTTGGTTGCGGAATTAAAAGACTACGAAGCAATTTTTCAAACAAATCGCGGTTTTCAGCCTTGTCAATAGCCTCCTTGTTAGTGCCGATAATATTTACACCGTGTTTTGCAAGCGGCTCTGCAAGGTTGATTGCAGTCTGACCGCCCAAGGTTGCAATAACCCCGTAAGGCTGCTCCATATCAATAATGTTCATAACATCTTCAACGCAAAGCGGCTCAAAATACAGTTTGTCTGAACAAGTATAATCGGTAGATACGGTTTCGGGGTTGTTGTTAATAATAATTGCCTCGTATCCCGCCGCCTTAATGGTCGAAACAGCGTGAACGGTTGAGTAATCGAACTCAACGCCCTGACCGATACGAATAGGTCCCGAACCTAAAACAATAACCTTTTTCTTATCAGATATAACTGACTCGTTTTCATCCGCATAAGTGGAGTAAAAATAAGGAATGTAACTTTCAAACTCGGAAGCACAGGTATCAATCATCTTATAAACGGGAACAATACCGAGTTTTTTGCGTAAAGCCCTGATAGAGTTTTCGTCCTCATTCCATGCTTTTGCTATGAATCTGTCTGAAAAGCCCATAGTTTTTGCCGCTTTTAAGACTTTTTCATTTAGCGGCGAATTTTTAAGTTCGCTTTCCATATCTATAATGTTTTTCAGTTTGCGAATAAAGAAAAGGTCAATTTTTGTGCGTTTGTAAATCTCATCGCAAGTAATTTTTCGTCTTAAAAGTTCTGCTATTGCATAAATGCGGTCATCTGTGCCTATTTCAATATAAGAAAGCAAATCGTCTGTTTTCTCATCATCGAACTTTTTGCTGTGTAAATGATAAAGTCCTATTTCAAGCGAGCGTATGCCCTTGAGTAAACTTTCTTCAAAATTTCTTCCGATGCTCATAACCTCACCGGTTGCTTTCATTTGTGTCGAAAGCGAATTGTTGGCATCGGCAAATTTATCAAACGGAAAACGCGGCATTTTGCATACCACATAATCAAGCGTCGGCTCAAAAGCCGCAGGAGTATTGGCAATCTGTATTTCATCAAGTGTCATTCCGACACCGATTTTTGCTGAAACCCTTGCTATCGGGTATCCGCTCGCCTTTGAGGCAAGCGCAGATGAACGCGAAACTCTCGGGTTTACTTCAATTAAATAATATTCAAAAGAATTGGGATCCAATGCAAACTGTACGTTGCATCCGCCCTCAATACCTAATGCGCGAATAATTTTAAGCGCGCTGTTTCTTAACATGTGATACTCTTTGTTTGTCAGCGTCTGCGACGGACATACAACAATGGAATCGCCCGTATGAATACCTACAGGATCAAGGTTTTCCATATTACATACGGTAATGGCGGTGTCCGCCCTGTCTCTTATTACTTCGTATTCGATTTCCTTGTATCCTTTAATGCTTTTTTCAATAAGCACCTGATTTACCGGAGATAAGGATAAAGCATTTTTCATAAGAGGCATAAATTCCTCTTCATTATCTGCAAAGCCGCCGCCGGTACCGCCCAGAGTAAAAGCAGGGCGAAGTACAACGGGGAACCCGATTTTATTTGCCACTTTTAAACCGTCTTCAATCGAGGTTGCAATATCCGAGGGTAATGTCGGCTCTGAGAGACTCTCGCAGAGTTCTTTGAACATTTCTCTGTCCTCTGCTCTTTCAATGCTTGTAGGCGGAGTACCTAACAGTTCAACCTGACATTCATTTAAAATGCCCTTCTTTTCAAGTTGCATCGCAAGATTAAGTCCGGTCTGACCGCCGATACCGGGGAGTATGGCATCAGGGCGTTCATATCGGATAATTTTTGATATATATTCTAAAGTCAGCGGCTCCATGTATACTTTATCTGCAATAGATGTGTCTGTCATAATAGTTGCAGGGTTTGAGTTGCACAGTACCACTTCATAACCTTCTTCTTTAAGTGCAAGACATGCCTGCGTACCGGCATAGTCAAATTCCGCTGCCTGACCGATAACGATAGGTCCGGAGCCAATGACTAAAATCTTTTTAATATCTGTTCTTTTAGGCATTTTTTCCTTCCTCCATCATTTTAACGAATTTATCAAAAAGATAGGTGCTGTCCTCGGGACCGGGCGCACTTTCAGGATGATATTGAACTGAAAATACCCTGTCTTTTTTGTTTTCAACACCTTCAACTGTATTATCAAGCAAATTGATATGAGTAACGGTAAGCGCTGTGTTTTCAAGGCTCTGACTGTCAACTGCGTAGGAGTGATTCTGCGAAGTTATTTCAATCTTGTTTGTTTCAAGATTTTTAACAGGATGATTACCGCCTCTGTGTCCGAATTTAAGTTTGTAGCATTTTGCTCCGTAAGAAAGACTGATAATCTGATGACCGAGGCAGATACCGAATGTGGGGTATTTACCGTGTAACTCTTTTATAGTTTCAATAAGATTTTGAACATCATTCGGGTCCCCCGGACCGTTTGAAATAAAAATACCGTCGGGAGATAAGCGTTCAATATCGGCAGCGGTAGTGTCAAAAGGTACTACAGTTACAGTGCAACCGCGTCTGTTAAGACTGCGTACAATGTTTTCTTTCATACCGCAATCAATGGCAACTACACGGAAAAGTTCGTTTGGCGCTTTTTTTGTTAAAACACCTTTTGCAGTAACTTTTGAAACTGCGTCTTTAGGTATTTCACATTTTTTCAGTTTTTCAATTCCTTGCTCTGTTTTAGTTTCAATACCGCAAATGAGAACTTTGCACATACCGTACTGTCTGATGCGACGCGTGAGTTTTCTTGTGTCTACACCGTATATGCCGGGTATTTCATACCGTTTCATAACATCGGACAGCGTAGATTTACTTCTGAAATTTGAAGGGGAGTCGTTGTTTTCACCTACAATTAATGCGCCGATTGTAGGGGTAAGAGTTTCATAATCGTCATCCGCCATACCGTAATTGCCGATAAGAGGATAGGTCATAACAACCGCCTGATAAGTGTAAGACGGGTCAGAAAGAATTTCTTGATAACCTACCATTGAGGTATTGAAAACGATTTCACACACCTTGTCACATTTAGCGCCGAAAGAATAACCGAAAACTTCGGTACCGTCTTCAAATATAAGTTTGCAATCACATTCTTTAATCATTGTTTGTATCTCTCTTTTCGGATAACTTCTGTTCAAATCTGTTTTTTCTTGTGTCTTTTGGAATAGATGTCGGATAATTTCCGTCAAAACAAGCACTGCAATAATCTGCGTTGCCTATCATATCTTTAATGTTTTCAACCGGTAAATAACCGAGACTGTCAACACCGATAATTTCGGCTATTTCTTCAATACTGTGCTTGCAGGCGATTAAGTTGTCCTCGCTGTCAATATCCGTTCCGTAATAACAAGGATGTAAAAACGGAGGAGAGGATATGCGCATGTGAATTTCCTTTGCACCTGCATCACGCAGCAGTTTTACAATTCTTCCCGATGTTGTACCCCTTACAATAGAGTCGTCAACCAAGACAATGCGTTTGCCTTTGACATTTTCTTCAATAGGTGTAAGTTTGATTTTTACACCCTCAAGTCGCGTTGACTGTCCGGGAGAAATAAAAGTCCTGCCGATATATTTATTCTTAATAAGACCGATTGTATAAGGTATTTTTGATTTTTGACTGTATCCGAGCGCGGCATCAAGTCCCGAATCGGGCACGCCGATAACCGCATCTGCTTCTACAGGATGGTTTTCAGCCAGAATTTCTCCGGCTCTGAATCTTGATTTATGTACCGAAATTCTGTCAACAACAGAATCAGGCCGAGCAAAATATATATATTCAAATGAGCATATTTTCTTATTTACTTTGTTACAATGCTCTGTGCGTGAAATTACATTTTCACCGTCAAATACAAGTATCTCACCGGGTTTAACATCCCTGATAAACTCCGCACCGACTGCCGAAAGTGCCGCACTTTCCGAAGCGGCAACATAAACATCGTCAGCGGTTTTTCCGAAACATAAAGGACGAAATCCGTGCGGGTCGCGGGCAAGTATTAACTTTTGCGATGACATTAAAACAAGAGAGTACGCACCCTCGAGAATGTTCATAGCCGAACTGATTGCTTCTTCAATCGAGCCTGTGTGAAGGCGCTCTTTTGTTATAATGTATGCAATAGTTTCCGTATCACTTGTCGTGTGAAAAATTGCGCCGGAAAGTTCAAGTTCATCGCGAAGTTCTGCTGAATTTGAAAGATTTCCGTTGTGAGCAAAAGCCAAATGACCTTTTTGATGATTGACTTCAATCGGTTGACAGTTGTTGCGACTGTTTCCGCCTGTCGTACCGTAGCGGACATGTCCGACTGCGATTTTACCGCTTGGAAGTGTATCTAAAACGCTGCCGGTAAATACTTCTCCCACAAGACCTAAATCTTTGTGTGAAGTAAAAACTCCGTCGTCATTTACAACAATACCGCAACTTTCCTGTCCTCTGTGCTGAAGCGCATAAAGTCCGTAATATACAAGGTTTTTTATATCAATATTTGATTTGGCTATTGCTCCAAATACACCGCACTCTTCGTGAATACTCATTTTTTCTCTCCTTGACTTTTTTCAAATGCTGCACCTATAAAGCCTTTAAATAAAGGATGTGCACGGTTTGGACGACTGCCAAACTCGGGATGGAACTGAACACCGATGTAAAACGGACGCTCACTTAATTCAACAGTTTCCACAAGTCTGCCGTCAGGAGATGTGCCTGCAAGAGTAAGACCTGCTTTTTCAAATTCTTCTCTGTAATCGTTATTAAATTCATAACGGTGTCTGTGACGCTCTTCAATTTTCAAAGACTCATATAATTTGCTGATTACGGAGCCTTGTTTCATAATACAAGGATATGCACCGAGTCTTAATGTACCGCCTTTATCTACCTCGTCGCTTTGTCCGGGCATAAAGTCAATTACTTTATTCGGGCAGGCTTCATCAAATTCACCGGAGTTTGCATCTTTGATGCCGAGTACATTTCTTGCAAATTCAATTACAGCAATCTGCATGCCAAGACAAATACCGAAGTACGGAATATTATTTTCGCGTGCATACTGCGCCGCTGTAATCATTCCCTCAATTCCTCTGTCGCCAAAGCCGCCCGGAACAATAATTCCGTCAAGACCGCCTAAAATATCATCCGCATTGGAACTGTCTAATTTTTCGGAATCTATCCAATGAATTTTAATGTGTGTGTTATAAACATAGCCCGCATGTCGGAGCGCTTCCGCAACCGAAAGATAAGCGTCGTGAAGTTCTGTGTATTTTCCTACAAGACCTATATCAACGCTGTAAGGACGGTTTTTGATTTTTTCAACCATTTCGGTCCATTCCGCAAGGTCGGAGGGTTTGGTTTTTAAGTTAAGTTCCCTGCAGACTATCTCGGAAAAATTTGATTTTTCAAGCATAAGCGGTGCTTCGTATAAATTCGGAAGCGTAATGTTTTCAATAACACAATCGGGCTTTACATTACAAAACAGAGAAATTTTCTTGAATATAGATTCTTCAAGAGGCTCATCGCATCTTAATACGATAATATCGGGAGAAATTCCCATTCCCTGTAATTCTTTAACCGAATGTTGTGTCGGCTTTGATTTGTGTTCATCAGAGCCGCTTAAAAAGGGAACTAATGTAACATGAATAAAAAGGCTGTTTTCCTTGCCGACTTCAAGAGCAACCTGACGGATGGCCTCAAGAAACGGTTGAGATTCAATATCGCCGATAGTACCGCCGATTTCGGTAATAACAACATCTGCATCGGTTTGTTTTCCAACCCTGTATACAAAGGCCTTGATTTCATCGGTGATATGCGGAATGACCTGAACGGTAGAGCCGAGATACTCACCTCTGCGTTCTTTGTTTAGTACATTCCAGTAGACCTTACCCGTTGTAAGATTAGAAAACTTATTTAAGTTTTCATCTATAAACCTTTCATAATGTCCGAGGTCAAGGTCGGTTTCGGCACCGTCAACCGTAACAAAAACCTCTCCGTGCTGATACGGACTCATCGTACCGGGGTCTACATTAATATAAGGGTCAAGTTTTTGAGCCGCAACTTTAAGCCCTCTGTTTTTCAAAAGTCTGCCTAAAGATGCCGCGGTTATACCCTTGCCGAGACCGGATACTACGCCTCCCGTAACAAATATATATTTTGTCATACTACTTTACACCTCACTCAACTGTTACTGATTTAGCTAAATTTTTGGGTTTATCTATATCGCATCCGTTAAACTTTGCTACATAATAAGAAAGCAACTGTAACGGTATAATTCTTAAAATAGGAGAAAATACGGAGTCAAATTTCGGCACGCAAATCATATCGTTTGCAAGCAGAGCAACATTTTTGTCATTATGAACCGCTACCGCCAAAACTTTAGCACCGCGAGATTTTACTTCAACAATATTGCCTATTGTCTTTTCTTTAATATCCTCATTACAAGCAAGCGCGATTACAGGCGTACCTTCGCTTATAAGAGCAATTGTACCGTGCTTTAATTCACCTGAGGCATAAGACTCTGCGTGAATGTAAGAAATTTCTTTCATTTTAAGAGCGCCTTCTAATGCCAATGCGTAATCGGTATTTCTTCCGATAAAGAACATAGACTCGTTGTTGTAATACTTCTTTGCAACTTTGTCGATTCTGCTGTTCATATCTATCGTGTTTTGTAAAAGTTTAGGAATACAAAGCAGTTCTTTTATGAGTTTTTCGTATTCATCATCATCAATTTTGCCTAAAAAATCTGCCGCATAAACTGCGAACAAATATAATGCAGCAAGTTGCGTTGTATAACCTTTTGTCGTTGCAACTGCGATTTCGGGGCCCGCGTTTGTGTAGAGAGTATAGTCTGCAAGTTTTGCAATTGCACTTCCTACAACATTGACAATAGCAAGAGTTTTTGCGCCCCGCGCACTGCATTCTTTCATCGCGGCAATAGTATCTGCAGTTTCTCCCGATTGAGATAAAACAATAAGTAATGTACTGCTGTCAATAATCGGGTTGCAGTATCTCAGTTCGCTTGCTAACTGTAATTCAACAGGAATTCTGCAAAGTTTTTCAATAATATATTTTCCGGCACAGCCTGCATAATAAGCGGAACCGCAAGCGGTAATCAAAATCTTGCTGATTCCGGTCAGGTCTAACTGCAAATCATCAAGCACGACTTTTCCGTCTTTGATTCTCGGGGTAATGGTAGATTCGACCGCTTTTGGTTGTTCCATAATCTCTTTAAGCATAAAATGCTCATAACCGCCTTTTTCTGCGGCCTGAATGTCCCAGTCAATATGGCTGACAGGTTTTTTAATCACTGCACCCGTGCAATCATATACAGTAAACGAGTCGGGTGAAATCTCTGCAAATTCACCGTCTTCAAGATAAACTACATTCTGGGTGTGAGTAATAAGCGCGGTAACATCTGAGGCAAAATAATTCTCGCCGACACCGACACCTAAAATTAACGGACTTGACTGCTTTGTGGCAAAGATTTTGCCCGGATACTCAGTACAAAGAATACCGAGAGCATAAGAGCCTTTGAGTTTTGATGCCACTTTGCGAACGCAAGCCTTAATATCACCCTTGTAGTATTTTTCAAGTAAATGAACAACAACTTCCGTGTCGGTTTCGCTTTCTATACGATATCCGTCATTTATAAGAGAGGTTTTCAGTTCCATATAGTTTTCGATAATTCCGTTATGTACGATTGCAAAGCGTCCGTCGTTGCTCTTGTGGGGGTGAGCGTTGTTGTCTGTCGGAGCACCGTGAGTTGCCCAACGGGTATGACCGATTGCGGTAGTTCCGGGCAGACTCGCTCCGTTATCGGTTTTTTCTCTAAGTGCGGCTATGCGGCCCGAAACCTTTGTGATATTTATTGCACCATCGTTTAATACAGCAACGCCTGCGGAATCATAGCCCCTGTATTCTAACTTTTCAAGTCCTTCGATTATATGAGGTACAACATTTTCTACACCGGTAAAACCGACTATTCCACACATAAGTAAAATCCTTTCAAATAAATTTTATTCCCACTCGACCGTTGCCGGTGGCTTTGAGGTAATATCATATACAACCCTGTTTATGCCTTTAACCTCGTTTGTAATTCTGTTTGACACTTTTGCCAATATATCATACGGAATTTTAGCCCAGTCTGCTGTCATAAAGTCATCTGTTGTGATAGCCCTTATGGCAATAACATTTTCGTAGGTTCGGTGATCACCCATAACACCTACCGCTTTTGCCCCGGTATAAACACAGAAAAATTGACTAAGCTGACTTTCATATCCGTTTTTTGTCATTTCGTCACGCAGTACAAAATCTGCTTGCTGTAATAATTTTACCTTTTGAGGTGTCACTTTTCCGACAATTCTGACTCCGAGTCCGGGACCGGGGAAAGGCTGTCTCCACACAAGTTCGTGCGGAATACCGAGTTTCTCACCGACAACTCTTACTTCATCCTTGAAAAGGTCCTTTAAAGGCTCAACTACACCGAGGAACTTGATGTTTTTAGGAATTTTCGTTTTGTTGTGATGCGTTTTTATTACCGCACTGCTTGCCTTTTTGCCGGATGCACCGTCACCGCTTTCAATTCTGTCGGGGTAGATAGTGCCTTGTGCAAAATAAGCATTACCGCGTGAGAGCCTTTTTATTTCTCCCCAAAAGACAGAATAAAATTCTTTGCCGATTTTCTTCCTTTTCTTTTCGGGATCCGAAAGATGTTTGAGTTTTCTGAAAAATCTTTCTTCGCAATTAACCCTGACAAAATTCATATCAAATAATTTTGTAAAGGTTTCTTCTACAAAATCACCCTCGTCTTTTCGCATAAGCCCGTGATCTACAAATACGCAGGTAAGTTTGTCGCCGATTGCTCTGCTTAAAAGGGCTGCGGCAACCGAACTGTCAACACCGCCCGAAAGACCTAATATAACCTGATTGTCACCGATTTTTTCTTTGAGTTGCTTAACGGTGTTTTCTATAAAAGAGTCCATCGCCCAGTCGCCTTGGCACTTGCAAATATTCTTTACGAAATTTTTAAGAATTAATGTACCGTACTCTGTATGAGTAACCTCGGGATGAAACTGTACCGCATATAAATTTTTATCAATATTTTGCATCGCGGCACAAGGGCAATCATCGGTATGAGCAATTATCTCAAAGCCCTCGGGCACATCCTTTATGTAGTCTGTATGGCTCATCCAGACAACGCTCTTTTCAGGCACACCTTCAAAAAGAGGACTGCTTGTATCGGCACAGGTTGTAATCTTTCCGTATTCGGAGGTAGGAGCAGTAGCAACAACTCCGTCAAGCATCCACGCCATTAACTGACAACCGTAGCAAATGCCGAGTACCGGTATTCCTAAGTTTAAAATTTCTTTATCAAAATGAGGCGACTGCTCGTCATAAACGCTGTTAGGTCCGCCCGTAAAAATAATACCTTTATAATTTTGTGCCTTTATATCAGACAGTTTAGTAGTATATGGCTTAATCTCCGCATAAACCTGATGCTCTCTTACTCTGCGCGCAATCAACTGATTATACTGACCGCCGAAGTCTAAAACAAGTATCTTTTCGTTCATTTGTCAACCCGCCTTTATAATAAAATTTCTGCCGATTTACGGTCGATATCCGAAATCAAAGGTTTAACTTCTTTTAAAAAGTTGTCAACCTGCTCAACACATCGTCCGATATAAAGCGACGGGCAAAGCAGTTTTTCCATTTCGTCTAAGTTTAAACCGAATTTCGGCTCGCTGCTTAAATATTTAAGCAAATCACAACCGCCCCCGTTTTTCATTTCTTCGGTGGCTTTCATAGAACAGGTACGGATGATTTCGTGAAGTTCCTGTCTGTTTCCGCCTTTTTTGGTGGCCTCCATAAGCAAGTTTTCCGTTGCAATAAACGGTAAGTATTCTCTTACCGTCTTTTCTATGATTTTTTCGTTTACATGAAGTCCGTCTGTAACATTCTGACAAAGCCTGAGTACCGCATCTGCACAAAGAAATCCTTCCGGCATGGAAATTCGGCGGTTTGCGGAGTCGTCAAGAGTGCGCTCCAACCATTGAGTCGACGCAGTCATTGAGGCGTTTAAAACATCGCTCATCAAGTATCTGCTTAAAGAACAAATTCTCTCGCTCCTCATAGGATTACGCTTATATGCCATAGCGGAAGAACCGATTTGATTTTTTTCAAAAGGCTCTTCAACCTGTCTGTCGTGTTGCAAAAGCCTGATATCGTTTGCCATTCTGTAAGCACTCTGGGCAATAGCGGAGAGTGTGCTTAAAATTCTTGAATCAAGTTTTCTCGGATAGGTTTGTCCGCAAACAGCAAATTTCTTGTCAAAGCCAAAGTCGCTTGCAATCATTTCGTTCATCTTGTCAATCTTTTGAGTATCACCGTCAAAAAGTTCAACAAATGATGCCTCTGTTCCGGTAGTTCCTCTGCAACCTAAAAATTTAAAATTATCAAGTACAAAATCTACTTCTTCCAAATCTGCAAGAAAATCTTGTATCCAAAGAGTTGCCCTTTTGCCGACCGTTACAAGTTGTGCCGGCTGATAATGGGTGTAACCGAGAGTCGGTAAAGATTTGTATTTTTCAGCAAAATCACAAAGATTTGCAATAACTTTTTTAAGTTCGTTTTTTATATAAACAAGCGCATCTTTGTATATTACAATATCCGCGTTGTCGGTAACATAGCAACTTGTAGCACCAAGATGTATTATACCGGCCGCTTTCGGTGCAACAACACCGTATGCATATACATGAGCCATAACATCGTGACGAACTTCTGCTTCTCTTTTGCGTACACATTCATAATCAATGTTATCAACATTATTTTCAAGTTCTGCAATCTGCTCATCGCTGATAGGCAAACCGAGACTCTTTTCCGCTTTAGCCAGACTTATCCAGAGTTTGCGCCAGGTTTTATAACGCGTGTTAGAAGAAAAAAGGTTTAACATATATTCTGAAGCGTAGCGTGATGATAAAGGTGATTCGTATTTTTGTGACATGTTATTTCTCCTTGCGTGCTTATTTTTCACGAGGTAATTTTTTAAAAATTTATCAGTCTTTGATAATGATGCTCTCTCTTTCGGGACCTACCGAAACATATTTAATCGGACAGCCGACAGCATCTTCGATATATGTTACATATTCCTGAGCCGCCTTAGGTAAGTCCTCCCATTTACGGACATTTGATATGTCCTGCATCCAGCCTTGTTTATACTCAATTACGGGTTTTGCATCATTTAATGCAGACGGGAAGGGGAAACGGTGAGTTTCTTTTCCGTCTAAAGTATATGCTACGCAAACGGGAATTTTTTCCATATTCGATAATACATCGAGTTTTGTAAGTGCAATTTCGGTTGCTGCCTGAACCTCAATACCGTAAGCGGTTGCAACCAAGTCCATAGCACCTACACGACGAGGTCTGCCGGTTTTAGCACCGTATTCGTCGCCGGCTTTACGCAAAGCCTCAGCCTCATCACCGAACATCTCCGAAACGAAAGGTCCTTCGCCTACACAAGTCGAATATGCCTTTACTACACCGAGTACTTTGTCGATTTTTGCTCCCGGGAAACCTGAGCCTATCGGAGCATAGGAAGCGATGGTATTTGAGGAGGTTGTATAAGGATAAATACCGTAGTCCAAATCTCTGAGCGAGCCGAGTTGTGCCTCGAAAAGTATTTTCTTGTTTTCTTTAGTTGCAGTCTTTAAAATCTCTCCCGTGTCACAAACAAAAGGTTTGATTTTTTCACAGTAATTTGTTACCCAATCGGAGATTTCTTTTTCTGTGATTTTATCAGCCCCGTAAACACCGCTGAGAACAAGGTTTTTCCATTCAAGCAAACCCGAAAGATGCTCTTTGAGTTTTTCGGGATAGAACAACTCTCCGGCTAAAACTGTTTTCTTTTGGTATTTATCGGAGTAAAAAGGAGCAATTCCTTGCTTTGTAGAACCGTATTTTTTATCGGCGAGTCGCTGTTCTTCGAGTTCATCCATCATCTTGTGCCAGGGCAACAGTAAAGATGCGCGGTCGCTGATTTTAAGATTTTCGGGTGTTATGCTGACACCGTTTTCACAAACGGTACAAATTTCACTCCAAAGACTCTCGGGGTCAAGTGCTACACCGTTGCCGAGAATATTTACAACACCGTCTCTGAAGATACCGGACGGTAAAAGATGTAACGCAAATTTACCTTTTTCGTTTATAACAGTGTGTCCTGCATTACCGCCACCCTGATAACGAACAACAACATCATAATTTTCGGTAAGAAGGTCAACCATTCTTCCTTTACCTTCGTCACCCCAGTTAATACCTACAATCGCACAATTAGACATTTTTTCTATCCTCCGTTATATGTTTTTCTCGAGCAGATTCATTACTTTGTTGTAAGCATCTTCTACTCCGCCAAGATCACGGCGAAAACGGTCTTTGTCTAATTTTTCACCGGTTTTGCTGTCCCAGAGTCTGCAAGTATCGGGGCTGATTTCGTCAGCGAGCACGATAGTACCGTCGCTGAGTCTACCGAATTCAATTTTGAAATCAACCAAAGTTACACCGCACTCTGCCCAAATACTTTTAAGCAAGTCGTTGATTTTAAAAGTATATTCTTTAACTTTTTCAATTTCTTCCCTTGTGCAAAGTTCTAAGGCTATTGCATGATAACTGTTGCATAACGGGTCACCGAGTTCATCGTTTTTATATGAAAATTCAATAGTTGGAGTTTTAAAAACTTTTCCTTCTTCAACACCGTAATTTTTAGAAAAAGAACCTGCCGCAATATTACGGACGATTACTTCAAGAGGTAAAATTTCTACTTTTTTAACGAGTGTTTCGCGATCTGAAAGTTCTTGTACAAAATGAGTAGGTATGCCTTGCTTTTCGAGTTTTTGCATTAAAAGATTACTCATTTTGTTGTTAATAACGCCTTTGCCTGCGATTGTTCCTTTTTTCAGACCGTTGAATGCGGTTGCATCATCTTTGTAAGAAACAATAAGCAATTCGGGGTTGTCGGTTGTAAAAACTTTTTTTGCCTTTCCCTCATAAAGTTGATTTCTTTTTTCCATATTTAAAACCTCCAAATTAATTTAACAAATTAAAAAGGCAACTATGTCTCAGGCTGTAAGCCCAAGACGCCGTTGCCTTGAATAAAAAACATATTAAATTAATTAAAAAATACGGCAAAGACGCTCCCTATATTAAACTAAAAGACGCCATTGCCTTTTACTGAAATATTATACTCTTTTTACTGTATCTTGTCAACCACTTTAATCAAAAAGAACCTAACAAAATCAAAGTCGGAATTGTTGACAAAAAAAGGCCGCTGGCTATATAATAAATACAATATAAATCTTTTAAAAAAGATTATTAAAACTCAACAGGAGAGAAGTGATTTACAAATGATCAGAGTTGCAATATTCAACGAGTATGTTGATGAAAAATGTTGAAACCGCAAAGGAAATTTATCCTGACGGAATTCACATGACATTAAAAAGAAATCTTGAAGATGAAGAAATTACCGTTACAACATATACAATGGATACTATCAATGAGATTACCGATGAGGCACTTAAAAATATCGATGTAATGCTCTGGTGGGGACACATGCGCCATCAGTATGTTCCCGACGAGGTTGCAAAAAGCGTCCAAAACGCAGTTGTTTCGGGTATGGGAATTATATTCTTACATTCGGCACATCACTCAAAACCGTTTAAGTTGCTTATGGGTACACCTTGCTCACTCCATTGGAGAGACGACGGTGATGAAGAGTATCTTTGGGTAGTCGATCCTTCACACCCGATAGCACAGGGAATTGACCGCTATATAAAAATTGACCATGAAGAAACTTATTCGGAACCGTTCAGCGTTCCCGAACCTGATAAAGTAGTATTCATCGCAAATTACGAGGGCGGCGAAGTGTTCAGGTCAGGTTGCTGCTGGCAACGCGGATACGGTAAAGTTTTCTACTTCCAGCCGGGCCATGAAAGTTTCCCGACATATCATAACCCACAGGTTATCAAAGTGCTTAAAAACGCAATTCATTGGGCATATTCAGATTTCCGCAGAGTTATTGATTGTCCGTTTGTTAAGAAAGTAAGATAAGTATTACATAAAATAAAACGCTGCAGTAATAATTACTGCAGCGTTTTATTTTTATATTGGGGGAATTTCCTTAAACAGTAATGTGTTTTATCACCCGATAAGGCATTTTATTTGCCGCTGTCACCGTAGTTTGAAAGTACGCGCGCGGACGGGTCGTTGACATCGCAACCCTCCCAAGATTTGTTAGGCATCCAGAAATCGACAACCATCTGAGACTGACCGGGATAGTATTTTTCAAAAATATCACGGTAAAGCAACGATTCCTTTGTAAACGGGCGAGCGTGAGAATATTTTTTGCATCCCTGCTCAAATTCTTCATCCGAATACTTTGTCTGTGCGTAATCTTTCAGGTAATCAACCATAGAATGACCTACCGCATCCGAGAAAGCGGCTTTTTCTCTCCATAATATGTTATAAGGAAGTAAATCTTTGTTATCAAAAGCGTGCCTTAATAAATATTTACCTTTGTTATAAATGTTCATTTTAATTTCAGGCTTTACGCTCATTACATATTTTACAAAATCAATGTCACCGAAAGGCACTCTCGCCTCAAGCGAATTAGCAGAAATACAACGGTCGGCACGAAGTACATCATACATGTGTAATTCTCTGATTCGTTTTTCGGACTCATCTTGAAATGCCTTTGGAGACGGAGCAAAATCGGTGTATTTATATCCAAAAAGTTCATCGGAGATTTCACCGGTCAGAAGCACGCGGATATCCGTTTGCTCATGAATCGCCTTGCATAAAAGATACATGCCCATACTTGCTCTGATAGTTGTTATATCAAAAGTACCGAGAGTGTAAATTACTTCTTCAAGTGAAGAAATGACTTGCTCGGGCGTCATATATATTTCGGTGTGGTCACTGCCGATAAAATCTGCTACCTGACGGGCGTATTTTAAGTCTATTGCATCTTCGGTCATACCGATTGCAAATGTCCTTATAGGCGCCTTGCTTTTGCTTTGCGCGACTGCGCATACCAACGAGGAGTCAAGACCGCCCGACAAAAGAAAACCGACTTTTGCATCGGATACAAGCCTTTTTTCTATACCCGAAGTCAGTTTTTCATAAATGTTTTTGCAAACTGTTTCAAGTTCGTCGTCACAGACTTTATCAACTTTTGTAATGTCGCAGTAACAGATAAATTCTCCGCCTTTATAATAATGTCCGGGAGGGAAGGGCATAATCTCTTTTGCAATACCTACAAGGTTTTTAGGCTCGCTTGCAAAAACAATAGTACCGACTTCGTCATATCCGTAATATAAAGGACGAATACCGATAGGATCCCGCGCAGCAATATATTCGCCGGCTTCACCGTCGTAAATTATGAGAGCAAATTCGGCATCAAGTTGCGAGAACATATCTGTTCCGTATTCTTTATAAAGCGGGAGCAGAATTTCACAGTCCGAATCGCTTTTAAAAGAGTATTTTCCTTCTAATTTGTTTTTGATTTTTTCAAATCCGTATATTTCACCGTTGCAAACACAGTAATTCTTATCAAGACAAAACGGTTGCATTCCTGCATCGTTGAGTCCCATAATGGCAAGTCTGTGAAATCCGAGCAGGCCTTTGCCTGTATCAATTATTCTGGAATCATCGGGCCCTCTTGAAACAGTCGTCTTAAACCCTTTTTCAAAACATTCCTTTGTGGCACAGGCGCCGCAATACCCCATAATAGAACACATAATATATTCTCCCTTTTCTTTATGCAAGACTATACAGAAGTCATATTTCAGACTTCTGTATAGTCAAATATTTTTATCCTTAAAATTTATTCTTCATCCTGAAGGGCAGCATAACCTTCTTCACCGGTACGGACTTTTACAACATTTTCAACATCATAAACAAATATCTTACCGTCGCCGATATGTCCTGTATAAAGAACTTTCTTTGCTGCCTCAATTACACTGCGAACAGGTACTTTGCTGACTACGATATCAACCTGTACTTTCGGTAAAAGTGTTGCTTCAACCTGAACACCACGATAATATTCGGGTTTGCCTTTTTGTAAACCGCAACCGAGTACATGAGATACTGTCATACCTGTAATGCCGAGATTCATCATAGCAGTCTTGATTGCTTCAAGGCGAGATTCTTTACATACGATTTCAACCTTTGTAAATTTAGCTTCGCTGTCATCACTGAATGTGGGCATTTTCTTGACTTCTACTGCCTCTGCTACCGGAACATCGCCTGTAACAGAACATACATCTTCATACTCTCCGTAAGATGAGTATTGATCTACGCTCGGAGCAAAATCTGCGTAAGCAGACGGTAAACCGTGTTCCGAAACATCAAGACCTGCAAGTTCGTCTTCAGCCGATGCACGAAGACCGTGAGTCTTTTGAATAACTTTAAATGCGATAAACATTATAACTGCCGCATATATACCGACTGTTACAACACCTAAAGTCTGAATACCGAGTAATGAGAATGAACCGGTGTAGAAAAGACCGCTGAGTCCTGCAGGAGCATCCGGGTTAGCCAAAAGACCTACTGCAAGAGTACCCCAGACACCGTTTGCCATATGTACACCGACTGCACCGACCGGGTCGTCTACATGTAATTTAAGGTCAAGTCCTTCAACAACAACTACTACGAGAATACCCGAAACAATACCTATAACAGCAGCACCGATTGCATCAACTGCATCGCAGCCTGCGGTGATACCTACAAGGCCTGCAAGTGAAGCGTTAAGACACATAGAAACATCAGGCTTACCGTTCTTAACCCAGGTGAATATTAAAGTTGTAACTGTTGCAACTGCGGGAGCAATTGTAGTGGTAAGGAATATTGATGCAAGTTCGGAAGCAGAAGTTGCTGCCGCACCGTTGAATCCGTACCAACCGAGCCAGAGAATGAATACACCGAGCGCACCGAGTGGGATGGAGTGACCGGGGATAGCATTAACTTTAACAACCTTGCCCGATTTATCTTTGACATATTTGCCGATACGTGGTCCTAAGATGATTGCACCGACTAATGCTGCAATACCGCCGACCATGTGAATTGCGCAGGAACCTGCATAATCGTGGAAACCGAGGTTTGAAAGCCAGCCGCCGCCCCAGATCCAGTGAGCCTCGATCGGGTAAACGAAGAGCGAAATAATTGCAGAGTAAATGCAATATGCCGAGAACTTTGTTCTCTCTGCCATTGAACCGGAAACGATTGTTGCGGTTGTAGCACAGAATACAAGGTTAAATACAAAAGTAGATGCCCCTGTAAATCCGTCTGACGGGCTTGCGATGAAAGCTTTGAAGTTTGCAAACAAGTCCATATTCGGTAAACCGATAAGACCGAATAATGTGTCTTCGCCCATCATGAGTGTATATCCTAAAAGGGAGAACACTACTGTACCGATGCAAAAGTCCATCAGGTTTTTCATAATGATGTTACCTGCATTCTTAGCTCTGGTAAAACCTGTTTCAACCATTGCGAAACCGGCCTGCATCCAGAATACCAAAGCCGCTCCTATTAAATACCAAAATTCAACTGTCATAATACATCATATCCTTTCTTTTTAAGTATAATTAATTTTAATTTTGCTAAAAATTATTTAACGCTAAAGAGCATGTCTGCATAAGACGGGAAAGGCCAGAATTCTTTAGAAGTAAGTGTTTCTGCCTCATCAACTGCTGCTCTTAAGTCTGCCATTACCGGTAATACGGTATCGCGAATCATATAAGCCTCGCTGTCAATATTTTCCGCATCAGCAAGTGAGATTACTACGCTTTGTAATTCATCGGCTGTTTTAGAAATTCTGTCGCAAAGAACAGACAAACGTTTTACAAGGCTGACTTCGTATTCGCAAGGAATAGAAGCATCCAAAGCCTTTTTGCTTGCAACATTTTTAGCGTTGAAAGCAACAAATTTTGCAATAGCGGGAGCATAAGAGCATTTTGCCATATCCACCATTGTGTTTGCTTCGATAACAACTGTTTTGCAGTAGTTTTCAAGCATGATTTCTTCACGCGACTGAAGTTCTCTTTCGGAGAAAATCTTGTGAGAAGTAAGCATTTCAACATTTTTCTTATCAAGTAAATGAGGCATGCAGTCTGCTGTTGTGCGGTAATTGAGAAGTCCTCTGTTTTCTGTAGCCTCTTTTATCCAACTTTCATCATAACCGTTTCCGTTAAAGATAATTCTCTTGTGGTCTTTAATTGTTTTCTTAATCATCTCGTGAAGTGCGGTTTCAAAATCTTCTGCATTTTCAAGACGGTCAGCGTAAATTTTAAGAGACTCTGCAACAGCGGCATTGAGCATAATATTTGCACAAGCGATGCTGTTAGACGAACCGAGCATACGGAACTCAAATTTATTGCCGGTAAATGCAAAAGGTGATGTGCGGTTACGGTCGGTTGTATCTCTTGTGAATTTCGGAAGTACGCTTACACCGAGTTTCATTTTTGTCTTGTCTGCCGCAACATAAGGTGTATCGTTTTCAATCGCATCCAAAATACTTTCAAGTTCATCACCAAGGAACATTGAAACAACTGCCGGAGGTGCCTCGTTTGCACCGAGTCTGTGGTCGTTTCCTGCGGTTGCTACTGAAATTCTCAGCAAGTCCTGATAATCGTCAACCGCTTTGATTACTGCACAAAGGAATAATAAAAACTGTGCGTTTTCGTACGGAGTTTCACCGGGTGATAAAAGGTTTACGCCTGTATCTGTCGAAACTGACCAGTTGTTATGCTTACCGCTTCCGTTTACACCTGCAAACGGTTTTTCGTGAAGTAAGCAAACAAGTCCGTGTTTTGCTGCAACTTTCTGCATAATCTCCATTGTCAACTGGTTATGGTCGGTTGCAATATTGGTAGTGCTGTAAATCGGTGCCAACTCGTGCTGCGCGGGAGCAACTTCGTTATGCTCTGTTTTAGCAAGAATACCGACTTTCCAGAGTTCCTCGTTTAAGTCCTCCATAAATTCTGCAACCTTCGGCTTGATTACACCGAAATAATGGTCATCCATTTCCTGTCCTTTAGGCGGTTTTGCACCGAAAAGTGTTCTGCCTGTAAAACGAAGGTCGGGGCGTGCATCATACATTTCTTTTGTAACAAGAAAATATTCCTGCTCAGGTCCTACCGAAGTTTTGACACATTTTACATTGTCGTTTCCGAATAAACGCAAAATGCGAAGTGCCTGAACATTGAGCGCTTCCATTGAACGAAGTAAAGGAGTCTTTTTATCCAATGCCTCTCCTCCGTAAGAACAAAATGCGGTCGGAATACAAAGGGTTTTACCCTTGATAAAAGCGTAAGAAGTCGGGTCCCAGGCAGTGTATCCGCGAGCCTCAAATGTTGCTCTGATACCGCCTGACGGAAAACTTGAAGCATCGGGCTCGCCTTTAACGAGTTCTTTGCCCGAAAACTCCATAATTACACCGCCGTCGGGTGAGGGTGAAATGAAACTGTCGTGTTTTTCTGCTGTAATGCCGGTCAGCGGCTGGAACCAGTGTGTGTAATGTGTAGCACCGTTTTCAATTGCCCAATCTTTCATAGCAGCGGCTACCGCATTCGCAACACCGATGTCTAAATCTACACCCTCGTCAATTGTCTTTTTGAGAGAATTGTAAATTTTAGCAGGCAATTTTGCCTTCATAATTCGGTCATCAAAAACCTTGCTTCCAAAAATAGTTGATACTTTACTCATAGTGTTATATCTTCCTTTCATAATTATATGTATATTACTGTATGACGCTTTTTGAATTTTTAAAACAGATTTTCAAAAGAGTCATATAAAAGAAAAGGCGGCTTTAACTTCCAAAAGAAATTAAAGACGCCTTTGCCTTATCAAAAATATTTAATTAATTTATACAATGCCTTGAGCATTCATAGCATCTACAACTTTTTCAAATCCTGCAATATTTGCACCGGCTACGTAGTTTCCGTCCATACCGTATTTCTTTGCAGCATCATCAAGGTTGTGGAACAAATTAACCATGATGTTTTGAAGTTTTGAATTAACTTCATCAAAAGTCCATTGAAGTCTTTCGCTGTTTTGTGACATTTCCAAAGCAGAGGTTGCAACGCCGCCCGCGTTTGCCGCTTTACCCGGCAAGAAATATACACCGTTGTTTTGTAAATATTCAACTGCATCGGGAGTTGTAGGCATATTAGCACCTTCGGCTACAGCCATTACACCGTTTGCAACAAGAAGTTTTGCATCTTCGAGTGTTAATTCGTTTTGTGTTGCACAGGGAAGTGCAATATCACATTTAACCGACCATACACCTTTGCCTTCATGGTACTGTGAATTAGGTCTGTAATTTTTATATTCTGTTAAACGCTGACGCTTAACTTCTTTGATTTCTTTAAGTGCCGCAACATCAATTCCGTCCGGATCGTAAACCCAACCGGTAGAATCGGAACAGGTAACTACTTTTGCTCCTAACTGTGTTGCCTTTTCGGTAGCATAAATTGCAACATTTCCCGCACCTGATACTGCAACTGTTTTACCTTGAATACTTTCATTGTTACATTTAAGCATTTCGTCTGTAATGTAAAGCAGTCCGTAACCTGTTGCTTCTGTTCTTGCAAGTGAACCGCCGTAAGATAAACCTTTGCCTGTAAGAACGCCTTCGAATACACCGCGAATTCTTTTGTATTGACCGTACATGTATCCGATTTCACGGGCGCCTGTACCGATATCGCCTGCAGGTACGTCTGTATCAGCACCGATATATTTGCAAAGTTCTGTCATAAAACTCTGGCAAAAACTCATAACTTCGCGGTCTGACTTGCCTTTGGGATCAAAGTCCGAACCGCCTTTGCCGCCGCCGATGGGAAGACCTGTTAATGAATTTTTGAAGATTTGCTCAAATCCCAGGAACTTAATGATACCGAGATTTACAGAAGGGTGTAATCTGAGACCTCCCTTGTAAGGACCGATTGCGCTGTTGAATTGTACGCGATAACCGGTATTTACCTGTACCTGTCCTTTATCGTCTATCCAAGGTACGCGGAATTTAAACTGCCTTTCGGGATTTGTAAGTCTTTCGAGCAGAGCGTCCTTTCTGAACTTTTCTTCATTAGCATCAACTACGGGCCTTAATGAATCAAGAACTTCCGTAACTGCCTGTAAGAATTCAGGTTCATTCGGGTTTTCTCTTGTTACACGCTCTAACACTTCGTCAACATAACTCATTTGTATTCCTCCTGAAATAATAAAAGCGCCTTCAGAAGCGACAATAAATCACTTCTCAAAGACACCTTTGCCTTCTATGGCGTATATTCTACACCCCAAAAAAAGATTTGTCAACCCTTTTTTTCAAAAAATTTGCAAATTTTACTTTATTGATTGACAACCGCTTTATTTTAGTGTATAATATCACGAAATGAGCAAAGGCGTTCATTTTAGTACAGAGATTTCTGTGCCGAAATGAGTGCCTTTGTTTTTTATTTAATGTTATTTTATGCTAACGAAAGGAAGCAATATTGAGATGAATAGTATTGAAGGACAGGTTAGAATACCTTCCGGTTGCGCTATCGCAGCGGTAATATCCAAAGACGGAAACCGAATGACCGGAGAAAAAATAGTTGAGTCAATGAAACCCATGCACGACCGCTCGAACGGTTTGGGCGGAGGTTTTGCAGCCTACGGAATTTATCCCGAGTATAAAGATTTTTATGCTCTGCATATGTTTTTTAATGACAGAAGCACAAGAAAAAACTGCGAAACTTTCTTAAAAGAACGCTTTGAGATTGTAAAGAGCGAACTTATGCCGACAAGAAGAATTCCGGCCATTACCGATGAGCCTGTAATCTGGAGGTATTTTGTTGCTCCGCTGAAATCTAATCTTAACAATCTTCAACTTGACGAAAAGGAATATGTGGCTCGCACGGTTATGAAAATCAACCGTGAAATGCCCGGCTCTTTTGTATTTTCAAGCGGTAAGAATATGGGTGCGTTCAAGGCAGTCGGTTTCCCCGAAGATGTCGGCGTGTTCTATAAATTAGATGAATATGAGGGTTATTCCTGGACAGCACACGGAAGATATCCTACAAATACACCCGGTTGGTGGGGCGGCGCTCATCCTTTCACCTTGCTTGATTATTCAATTGTTCATAACGGAGAAATTTCTTCTTATGACGCTAACCGCAGATTTATCGAGATGTTCGGATATAAATGTACCCTGCAAACCGATACAGAGGTTATTACATATATTATGGACTATCTGCTGCGCGTACAAAAATTAACATTAAGTGAAGCGGCAAGCGTAATTGCCGCACCTTTTTGGAGCACGATTGAAAATAAGAGCGACATTTACGATAAACAAAAACACAAATTTTTGCGTACGGTATTCCCGAGTCTGCTTATTACAGGTCCTTTTTCTATTGTATTCGGTTTTAACGGCGGACTTATGGCGCTAAACGACAGACTGAAACTTCGCTCTATGGTTGTAGGCGAAAAAGACGATAAAGTATTTATTGCAAGCGAAGAAGCGGCAATTCGTGTTATGGAGCCTGATGTTACAAATATGTATGCTCCCGCAGGCGGAGAGCCTGTTATTATTAATGTAAAGGAAGGTGCGTTCTAAATGGCTTTACTGTTTTACCCTGAATTTGAAGTAGTAAGAAATACAAACAGATGTATTGCCTGTCGCGTTTGCGAAAGACAGTGCGCAAACGAGGTACACAGTTATGACGAAGAATCGGGTGTTATGCTTGCAGACGAAACAAAATGTGTAAACTGTCAGCGCTGCGTCAGTCTTTGCCCGACAAGAGCGCTTAAAATCGTAAAAAGCGACTGCACTTTCAGAGAAAATGCAAACTGGCAGGAAGATACAATAAAAGAAGTATATAAACAGGCTAATTCCGGAGGCGTGCTTTTGTCTTCTATGGGAAACCCGAAACCTTTCCCCGTATATTGGGACAAAATTTTAATTAACGCTTCGCAGGTAACAAACCCGTCTATCGATCCCTTGCGTGAGCCGATGGAAACAAAGGTGTTTTTAGGTAAAAAGCCCGAAAAGATTACGCGCGACGAAAACGGAAAACTCAAATTAGATTTGGCACCGCAACTTGAACTTTCAATGCCTGTTATGTTCTCTGCTATGAGTTACGGTTCCATAAGTTATAACGCTCATAAGTCGCTGGCTACCGCAGCGGAAGAACTCGGCATTTTATATAATACGGGCGAGGGCGGACTGCACGAAGATTTTTATGTATACGGTGAAAACACCATCGTTCAGGTAGCCTCAGGTCGTTTCGGCGTTTATGAGGACTACTTAAAAGCAGGCGCCGCGGTAGAAATAAAAATGGGACAGGGCGCAAAGCCCGGAATAGGCGGACATCTGCCCGGAACAAAAATCGTTGGAGATGTATCGCGTACCCGTATGATTCCCGAAGGCAGCGATGCTATTTCGCCTGCACCTCATCACGATATTTATTCTATTGAAGATTTAAGACAGTTGGTATTCTCTTTAAAAGAGGCTACCGAGTATAAAAAACCGGTTATTGTCAAGGTCGCGGCAGTTCATAATATCGCCGCTATTGCAAGCGGTATTGCAAGAAGCGGTGCAGATATTATCGCCATTGACGGTTTCAGAGGCGGTACGGGTGCTGCTCCTACAAGAATTCGCGATAATGTCGGAATACCTGTCGAACTCGCTTTGGCAGCTGTAGATAAAAGACTCAGAGATGAGGGCATCAGAAACAATGTTTCATTAGTAGTCGGCGGCAGTATCCGCTCGGCATCAGATGTTGTAAAAGCGGTTGCCTTAGGCGCAGATGCCTGCTATATTGCAACAGCCGCTTTGCTCGCGCTTGGCTGTCATCTTTGTCGCACCTGTCAGACAGGCAAGTGCAACTGGGGTATTGCTACCCAAAGACCTGAACTTGTAAAAAGGCTCAATCCCGAAATCGGCAAGGAGCATCTTATTAATCTTATGACCGCTTGGCAACATGAAATAAAAGAACTTATGGGCGGTATGGGAATAAACTCTATTGAGGCGCTTCGCGGCAACCGTTTAATGCTGCGGGGAATCGGCTTAAACGACAAAGAACTTGAGATACTCGGTATCTCACACGCGGGGGAATAAAGAATGAAACGAGTTTTTGTAAATGAACAGTGGTGTCTGGGATGCCATCTTTGCGAATATAACTGTGCTTTTGCAAATTCGGGCAAAAAGGATATGGCAAAAGCATTGAAAGGAAAAAATATTTTCCCGAACATACATGTAAACAGCGACGGTAAAATAAACTTTGCGGTTTCCTGTCGCCACTGCGAGGACCCGATATGCGTTAAAGCGTGTATTTCGGGAGCGTTGCATATTAAAGACGGTCGGGTTTGCATTGATAAAAATAAATGTGTCGGCTGTTACAGTTGCATTATGGTTTGCCCGTACGGTTCGCTGTCTGTCGGCGAAAATAAAACCGTTACAAAGTGCGAACTGTGTCTTGAAAATGCCTGTAAAGAGCCTGCTTGCGTAACCGGTTGCCCGAACAGAGCCATAGTATATGAGGAGAGGTGATGGAAATGAAACAGTATGTGATTATCGGTAACGGTATTGCCGCTGCCGGCTGTATTGAGGGTATTCGCAAAACTGATAAAGATACACCTGTTACAGTCATTTCCGGTGAAAATTATCCTGTATATTGCAGACCTTTGATATCCTATTATCTCGAAGAAAAAACCGATTTAAGCAAGATAAATTATCGCGATGAAAAGTTTTATGAGGATAACGGATGTAAAGTAATTTACGGTGTAACCGTAGAGAAAATCAACCCTGAAAAACACACCGTATTACTTTCAAACAAGCAAGAGATTTCATATACAAAACTGCTTGTAGCGACAGGCTCATCGCCTTTTGTTCCGCCTTTTGAGGGACTTGAAAGTGTCGAGAAAAAATTCTCGTTTATGACGCTTGATGATACATTGAGTTTAGAAAAAGCCCTTTTTAAAAGCGCAAAGGTTTTAATCATCGGCGCAGGACTTATCGGACTTAAATGTGCCGAGGGCATAAAAAACAAAGTCGAAAAAATCACAGTATGTGATTTAGCAAAAAATGTCCTTTCAAGTATTCTTGATGACGACACCGCACCCATTGTTAAAGCACACCTTGAAGAAAACGGTGTAGAATTTTTAATGGAGGACAGCGTTAAGTCCTTTAATAAAAACACAGCAATAATGCAAAGCGGAAAACAGGTTGAGTTTGATATTTTGGTTACGGCAGTAGGTGTCAGACCGAACAGCGCACTTATTCGTGATATCGGCGGAGAGGTTAATCGCGGTATTGCGGTAAATACAAAAATGCAGACAAGTATTACAGATATTTATGCCGCCGGAGACTGCTGCGAGGGATATGACTTATCCGTAGATAAAAACCGTGTCCTTGCGCTTTTGCCTAATGCTTATATGGGCGGCTTTACTGCCGGTGTGAATATGTCAGGCGGCGATAAAGAGTTTGCAAATGCTATCCCGATGAACTCAATCGGCTTTATGGGGCTGCATATTATGACTGCCGGAAACTATGTCGGCAAAGAAGACGGAGCAGAAGTTTTGAGTGTGAAAAAATCAGATACACTCAAAAAATTCTTTGTAAAGGATAATGAACTTAAAGGTTATATTTTAATCGGCGATATTTCAAACGGCGGAATTTATACCTCTCTTATTCGTCAAAAAACTCCGCTTGATACGTTAGATTTTGATTTATTGACAGAAAATGCATCACTTTTAGCATTTTCTTCTGAAATTCGTAGAAAAAAACTCGGAGGTGTGGTATAATACTATGTTGTTAGATGTAACAGGCCTTGAATTTAATGTTCTCAACGAAAAATTGCGTGAGAGCGAAAATGAAATCACATTGAAAGGTTGTCTCGGACAACGCTTTATTGCCGCCGGTATGAAAGATAAAAACATCACAATTGAGGGAATACCGGGTAACGCACTCGGCGCATACTTAAACGGAGCATCAATTACAGTAAACGGTAACGCTCAGGATGCTGTCGGCGACACAATGAATGACGGGCAGATAATTATCCACGGAAATATCGGCGATGCCGCAGGCTATGCTATGCGCGGCGGAAAAATTTTTATAAGAGGCAACGCGGGATACAGAGCCGGTATTCACATGAAAGAATATAAAAGCAAAATTCCGCTTATGATTATCGGCGGCTCGGCGGGAAGTTTTCTCGGCGAATACCAGGCAGGCGGTATTATAATTGTACTGGGACTTGGCGATGACGAAAAACTTGTAAGCAATTTCCCTTGCACCGGAATGCACGGAGGAAAGGTGTATTTCAGGGGCAAGGTGGAAAAAGATGATTTCCCAAAAAATGTAGACTTGAATAAAGCAACGCCTGAAGATATGAATGATATTGAAAAGCATATAACCGAATTTGCCAAAATATTCGGCTATGATAAAGAAGAAATACTTAATTCGGAATTTACTGTTGCAACTCCGGACAGTAATAACCCCTATAAACAAATGTATGTGGCAAATTAAAAGAAAGAGGTATCGCTTATGAAGTACTCAAAGGATGAGGTAATGCAGTTTGTCAAGGAGGAGGATGTAAAATTCATCCGACTTGCTTTCTGTGATGTGTTCGGCAGACAAAAAAATATTGCTATTATGCCATCAGAACTTTCTCGCGCTTTTGAATACGGAATAGTTTTTGATGCATCGGCAGTTACCGGTTTCGGTGATGAAACACATTCTGATTTGTTGTTGCATCCGGATCCGGAAACACTTATGTTCCTGCCTTGGAGACCGGAGCACGGAAAAGTCGTGCGTATGTTTACACATATTACTTATTCTGACGGAACACCGTTTGAATGTGATACAAGGGGAATACTCAAAACTGCAGTTGAGCAGGCAAAAAAGGAAGGATACACCTTTACTTTCGGCTCAGAACAGGAGTTTTATCTGTTCTTGCTTGACGAAAACGGTAAACCCACCGATATCCCGTACGACGAAGCGGGTTATATGGACTTGGCACCCGATGACAGAGGCGAGAATATTCGCAGAGAAATCTGTCTGACTCTGGAACAGATGGGAATCAAGCCGGAGTCATCACATCATAAAGAAGGCCCCGGACAGAATGAAATTAACTATCGTCATTCAACTCCGCTTTCCGCTGCCGACAATGCTATGACTTTCCAGACAGTTGTAAAAACTGTGGCTCGACGCAACGGACTTTATGTAGATTTTTCACCTAAACCGCTTGAAAATAAACCCGGAAACGGATTTCATGTAAATGTTTCGGTATCTCCCGAGAATAACATACATAATATGCATTGTATGATTGCAGGAGTTTTAAACCGCGTTTGCGAAATGACAGCCTTTTTAAACCCGTCGGAAAATTCTTATGCCCGTTTCGGTAAAGACAAAGCACCCGCTTATGTTTCCTGGTCAAGAGAAAACCGTTCTCAATTAGTTCGTATACCGGCTTCTTTTGGGTCGTCAAAGCGTGCCGAATTGCGCTCGCCCGACCCGACAGCCAATCCGTATATTGTTTTTGCCCTCGTAATTTATGCGGCACTTGAGGGACTTAAAAACAAAGCAGAACTTATTCCGGCAGCAGATATAAACCTTTTCCGCGCCGACGAGGAAACACTCAAGCAATTTGAAAAATTACCGCAGTCTTTAAAGCAAGCGTGTGATATTGCAAAAAACAGCGATTTTATTAAAGAACATATTCCTCAAGAGGTATTGCAGATATATTGTAACCGATAAGTCAGATAAACTTAAAACGCAGGGGGTGGCAGTAAATGAGTTTAGAAGCAAGAATTTACAGTGTTCTTGTAGTTTCGTCATCAGAATCTTTTAACAGCGCTACGCGTGAATTACTGTCATCTTTTGAATTTCAACCCGTAAAATTCATATCAAATATAAGCGAAGCAAAAAGACTTTTTGCCGAGCGTAGTTTTGATCTTGTTATTATAAATTCACCCCTGCCCGATGATAACGGAACCCGCTTTGCGATTGATTGTTGCCGCTCAATGACAAGCGTTGTCTTACTGCTTGTTCGCACGGAAATACACGCAGAAATTCACGAAAAAGTTGTATCTCACGGAGTGTTTACTTTGCCAAAACCAACCTCAAAAGCAATTATGTTGCAAGCACTCGGCTGGCTTTCAAGCGCAAGAGAAAGATTGCGCAGATTAGAAAAGAAAACGCTGTCTGTCGAAGAACGAATGGAAGAAATCAGAATAGTAAACCGTGCTAAAATACTTCTTGTAAGTCAGTTGCACATGACAGAAGCCGAAGCCCACCGTTACATAGAAAAACAGGCTATGGATACTTGTGTATCAAAAAAAGGAATTGCTGAAGGAATTATTAAAATTTATTCATAAAAAGGTGATATTAATGTTTGATGCAAAAAAAGTTAAAGATGATTGCGTTACTTGGATAAAAGATTTTTTTGAGCAAAACGGTAAAGGCTGTAATGCGGTTGTCGGCATATCAGGAGGCAAAGACAGTTCTGTTGTAGCCGCACTGTGTGTTGAGGCATTAGGCAGGGACAGAGTAATCGGCGTCCTTATGCCTTGCGGCGAACAGCACGATATTAATTGTGCAAGACAACTTGTTGAACATCTGAAAATCAAGAATTTTACAGTAAATATAAAAGGCGCGGTTGACTCACTTTTGTCCTCAATGCCCGAGAATATGGAAATATTAACTCAAACTAAAGTCAATCTTCCGGCAAGAATAAGAATGGCTACTTTATATGCAATAGGCCAGAGTAATAACGGTAGAGTAGCAAACACCTGTAATTTATCGGAAGATTATGTAGGTTACGCAACTCGCTACGGTGACGGAGCCGGTGATTTCAGTCCTTTATCACAACTGACAGTACAGGAAGTAAAGGCAATCGGCAGAGTTCTCGGCTTGCCAGAAAACCTTATAGAAAAGACACCGATTGACGGGCTGAGCGGTAAAACGGATGAGGATAACCTCGGCTTTACTTATGCTGTATTGGATGAGTACATCCGTACAGGCGTTTGCAAAGATGAGAGCGTAAAAGAAAGAATTGATACTCTCTATAAAAACAATCGATTTAAACTCGAGCCTATACCTTATTTTAAACCGAGCATATAAAAAAACACCTTGTAAAACA
>JAXJSP010000039.1:0-77023 GCA_036310005.1 Acutalibacteraceae bacterium
CCTTAGGAGGGGTTTATTATATCCATTTAACTAAGGAGGCGTTTATTATGTTTTATTATAACAAAACACAATTTCATTATCAAGTTATAAATATTAATTTTTCTTTTTATATTTGATTAATTAGTTTGAAAATGATATAATGGTCATATAATTATTTGAGGTGTTTATTATGAAAGAAATCAGTGCTACAAATATAAAACAAAATTTAATAGATATGATTAAAAATGAATGGATGCTTATAAGCGCCGGTGATGAGCAAGATTATAATATGATGACAGCAAGTTGGGGCTTTGCCGGTGAAATGTGGAATAAAGACTGCATTATTTGCGCAATCAGGCCTCAAAGACATACATTTAAGTTTGTTGACAACTGTGATAAATTTGCGATTTCTTTTTATGGCGACAACAAAAAAATACATGCTGTTTGCGGTAAGATGTCCGGCAAAGACGTTAACAAGACTGAACTTACCGGACTAACCCCTGTGTTTGAAGACGGAACTGTTTATTTTAGCGAAGCAAGACTTGTAATTATTTGTAAAAAGATTTATGCCGATATTATAAATCCTGAAAATTTTATTAATTGCGACTATGATGAAAAAAACTACCCTATGAAAGACTATCATAAAATGATTATAGGTGAAATTGAAAAAGTTTTAATCAAATAAAATCAGAGAGGAAATTTAATTTGTCTATAGGTGTTTCTACCGCTTGTTTATACCCGATGGAAGTTGAAAAAGCAGTTAAAATAATTTGTGAAAACGGTGTCAAAACAACAGAAATTTTCTTTAATTCATTATGTGAAATCAAGTCCCCCATTATAAATGAAATTCGTACTATTACTGATGAATATAATGTCAGAATTAAGTCTTGTCATCCTTTTTCTTCGATACTTGAATCTTACTTGCTGTTTTCAAGTTACAAAAGACGGTTTGAAGATACAAGACAGTTATATAAAGCATACTACGAGGCTGCAAGATATTTAGGTGCGAAAATAGTCATTTTACATGGTGACAGGTCAACATTGAAAATAAGTGATGAAGAATATTTTGAACGCTATGCATTGTTGTATGAAGATGCAAAAGAATACGGTATTACATTAGTGCAGGAAAACGTAGTATTATTTCGTTCTCAGAGTGTCGAATTTATCCAAAAAATGAAAAATTATCTTAATTACAACTGCGCTTTTTTACTTGATATCAAGCAGGTCAAAAGAGCAAATCAAGACCTGTATAAAATGATTGATGCGATGGGTGAAAATTTAAAACATATCCACTTTTCAGACAGTAACGATACCGATACTTGTCTTTTGCCCGGGAACGGTGAGTTTGATTTTAAAAAATTTTTAAATTATAATGATACAATTAAAAAGTGCGATAAAATAATTGAAGTATATGAAAATGCATACAAAAATGTAAGTGAAATTTTTGATAGTTATAATAACTTAATTAAGTCTTACAGTTAAAAAAAGCTGAACTCAAATGATTTTGAGTTCAGCTTTTTGATGATTTAATCAAATTTCATATTCTTTATTAAATTCTAAAATAAGACCGCCGTCAATATTATCAGTAAACTTATGCGGGTCTTCAGTATTAGAAGCAAACATATCATAATGATTCGGGACATTATACTTTGCTCCGATTTTCTTTGCGGTTATTACTGCTTCTTCAACATTCATATTGCCTAACTTTCCGTTAATGCAAATAAAAGTATAATCGGGATGATATTTTTTAATTTCAAATAATTTTTCATCAAACAAAGTATCGCCGCTGAAATAAAGAGTTTTTCCTTCTGCTTTTATAATAACACCAAACGCTTCAACTGTATGGTTGGCATACACAGCAGTAATTTCAATATCACCAATTGTAATACTCTCATTCAAATTTAAAACTTGAACATTATTTTGACCTAAACCGTTGAGTGCATTTTTGCCCTCATTAGTAGTTATAAAGCGTGTTGTTTTCGGCATCAATGCGACAGCATCGGTATCCAAATGGTCAAGATGATTATGAGTACATATTACTGCATTTACATTGATTTTGCTCGGATCAATCGGTGAGTCTACCATTCGCGGTCTGTTCGCGACCTTGTTGACTACATCGGAAAGATAAGGGTCAATTATAATTTCGGTTTTATCGGTTTTTAAAACATAACCGCTCTGCCCTATTGGTCTGATAATCATTGTACGCTTTTTCCTCCGTCAACGAATATGTTTTGTCCTGTGATATATCGTCCTTCTTCAGAACAAAGAAGGCTAACAATACCTACACAGTCTTCCGGCATACCATAAAAGCCGACAGGAATGGAGTCAATTACTTTTTTTGCATATTCTTCGTCAGAAAGTGCATCGACATTTCTATCGGTATAAACAACACCGGGGGCTACATTATTAACAGTAATTTTGTCCTTTGCAAGTTGTAAAGAAAGTGATTTTACCATATTGGTCTGTGCCGCTTTACTTGCAGAATACACAAGCATATCAGGATGCGGCTTTGCCTCCTGAACAGAGCCGATTGTAATTATTCTGCCAAAACCGTTTTTCTTCATATATGGTACTACCGACTGAATCAACAACATACTCGAAACAAAGTTACAATTTAATTGTTCATAACAAGCTTGAGTAGTAATATCAGCCCAAGGTGTGCGATACTGTAATGATGCATTGAGAATAAGTACATCAACATCATTTACTTTTTCAGCAAGTGACTTTGTTTGATTCAAATCACAAAGGTTTGCTGTAACAACCTGCGCCTGACCACCGTTTTTAGTTATGATTTCGGCTGTTTCGAGAGCTTTTTGAGTATTTCCTGCCCCGTGAATATATACAAAATATCCGTCTTTTGCAAGGCGAATTGCTATCGCCCTTCCGATTCCTCTTGAAGAACCGGTAACTAATGCTTTTTTCATATTATCACCTTACTGAAACTTAAAGTGCGGACTGTGTATCGTTGGGGTCACCGTTTATTGCAAGGTCATATTCTTCCGACCAATCAAGTCCTCGATAATCGGCTGCTCTTTCATCTTTTTCGATAAAGTCCATAAGAAGGTCAAGCATATCCTTTGACCAGGTGTTTTTATCTATTTGTGAAGGAGTAAACTTGTTGATTGATACCATTTCAAAACCGAAAAGGTCTTTTACTTGAGTCTTTGCCGCACCGCCGACGACTTCTTCAACCAAGTGAGACGGTATGAACAAAACACCGCCGCCTGCACCAAAGACTACATCTCCGGGCAGACAAATTGCGTTACCGATTCTGGTAGCAGTGTTATAACCTGTGATTATGAAATCACGAATCGGTGTCGGATCAATACCGCGATAATAAACCTGTGTATCTTCAATTTTTTTCATTTGTTCGGTATCTCTTACGCCGCCCCAAACAACAGCTCCGCCATTTTCATTTTTAGTTTTATTATAAATAGCATTTGTAAGATTACCGCCAAGGAAAGTACCCTTATAAATCTTATCATACATATCAATAACCGGAACGTCATATTCCATAAGATTATCAATTATCCATTGATTATAGGTACCTGTTCTGCCTTCACTTCTGCCTATATCTTTTATAGTTTCATCAAGGTCAGGACGGAATGGGCAATATGTAGCAGTAACTGCTCGACCGATAAGTTTTCTGCCGTCATCGTGCAAAGTATGAAGTCTGCCTTCAAACTGACTTTCATATCCTTTAACAAAAATAGGTTTCCAAACTTCTTCAAGAGTTAATGTTTTAAGTGCTTTTAAATATTTTTCATCAACCTTAGGTCTTCCGTCGGGCAAGCGCTCGCCTTTCCATTGTGGTGTTAAAGCAATTATTTCTTCTTTGCTGTTAAAATTCATTATTAATACTCCTCTTAACTCCAAATTCTATCATTTGAAAATTCTCTGTCCCATTCAGTAGTAGGCTCAAAATATCCAGGAATTTGCGGATTAATATGTTGTTTAATAACTTCTTCATTAATATCATCAAAACCAAGTCCCGGTTTTTCAGGCACTTTGATAAATCCGTTTTCAAACAACGGGTTATTAATGCCGGTAACAATATCAGCCCACCAAGGAACATCAACAGAGTGAAACTCAAGTGCTAAACAGTTATGCATTGCAGCAGCAGTATGTACAGCGGCAAGGCAAGCAATCGGGCTTTCAGCCATATGAACAGCAGTTGCAACACCGTGTTCATCAGCAATATCAGAAATCTTTTTAAGTTCCAAAGCACCGCCGCAAGTTAAAATGTCAGGGTGAATTACTGAAACACCGCCTGCTTTAATAAGTGTTTCAAAGCCTTCTTTAAGATAGATATCTTCGCCGGTACAAACAGGAATTGTTGTGCTGTTTTTAAGTCTGACATATTGGTCTGTGTACATCCAAGGAATCATATCTTCTATCCAAGCAAGGTTATAAGATTCCATTCTTCTTGCAAAGCGGATGCAGTCTTCAACGCAAATGTGTCCGAAATGGTCGATAGCAAGAGGTACTTCATAGCCGATAACTTCTCTTACTTCCTTAACATAATTTTCAAGGAAATCAAGTCCCTTTTCTGTTAAATGAATACCTGTATGAGGATGAGCAGTAGTAACTATGGAATAACTCTTTTGATGTTTTACCATATCTGCAGTGACACTGCCGCCTTGAACATTAAGAATATGGCTTGCATATTTCTTCATATCCTCAATAAAGCCTAAAGGTGCATTTAATGTACCTGGTTCATCAAGCAAAAGACCGATACCGAGGTCCATTTTTAAGAATGTGAATCCCATTTCCATTCTCTTTTTAAGAGCAAGTCCCATATCGTGACCTGTATGTTTACCGTCAACATCAGTATCACAGTAAACTCGAACTTCATCACGGAATTTTCCGCCTAATAATTGATATACAGGAACTCCGTATGCTTTGCCTGCTAAGTCCCAAAGTGCAATTTCAATACCTGAAACGCCGCCACCCTGACGAGAAGGACCGCCGAACTGTTTAATTTTATGAAAAATCTTGTCAACATTACAAGGATTTTCACCAACAATACGGCTTTTAAGCATTAAAGCATAAGTTTTAGAAGATGCATCACGCACTTCACCATAACCGCTGATACCTTGGTTAGTATCAATTCTTAAGATTGTGCATCTTTTCGGTGCTCCATCAATATCAACAAAGCGCATGTCTGTAATTTTTAAATTGCTTGGGTTTGAACACTGATTCATAATAATAAACTCCTTTATATTTAATGGGTTTAACTAATTACAATGTAATAACAACATCATTATTATCGTTTTTTAATACATCAAATGTTTTAATCTCTCCGTCGATTTCGATTTCATAAGAACCGTAAAAGCCTCTGAAATCGACTCTACCGTTTTCATCGGTCGTAAGATCAAGTTCGGTGTGCCATTTTTCATTCAATAAATAATAAAGTCTTTCAGCTGATTTTTTAGGTGTTAAATCTCTGTGGAAAAGTCCGCCGCGGCAATTATTTTCATTCCAACCGTTGCGTGAATATCCTGTTCTGTCAACAGAATTCCAATAAACGATAGTTTCCATTTTAGGAATAGAGAACCAAATAGTATAAAATGTTTCAAGAAGGTCTGCCTGTATAAGTTCAGCTTCTTCATCATCGCCCGGAGTCGGTATTGTACATTCGGTAATCTCAAGCGGAAGTCCGAAATCTGAAAGATAATCTAATGATTTAAAATAGTCTTCGGGGTTCATACGGTTTGAATAACTTGCTATTAATTCATCGCTTGGTTGTTCGCCTTCATCAAGTTCAACCGCATAAAAAATATGATTTTGAAAACCGATTTTATCTATAGGTGTACCTTTTGCAAGTAATTTTTCAAGTTGTAAATAATACTTTGCGTAATAGCCTTCTTTTGCTATAACATTCAACTCAGGCGCGCCTTCATTCATTACAAGTGTTTCATTTGGGAAATACTTTCTTGCAAGGTCAAATGCCCATTCTACTATATCTTTCTTATAAGAGAGAATACTTGATTCGCCTTCATCCACCCATCCGGGAGAACAGAGTGTTTCGTTAATTACCTCAAACTCAAACATTTTTCCGCAATAACGCTCTGAAATTTCACGAAAACGCTTTTCATACAGTTCTCGCATTTTCTTTTCGTCTTGCTTTGGCAACCAATCGGGTATTGCCATATATTTATCATAAAATAAACAATGCAGTTTTGGTAAAATTCCGTTTTCGTTACAATATTCTACGCAAAGGTCGGGTGCGGGACGACGATATACTTTAGGGCTGTTTTTTTCATAACGGGTTTTACCTTCTTCAGGTTCGGTACCTTCCCAATAAAAAGGCACGGTAGCCGCATTAAAGTATTTTTTGAACATCTCGCGATATGCAATATTATCCTTTTGATCATCAAATTCGTCTAACATAAAAATATTAGCACCGAAATTAAATTCGTGCGTTTTCTGACGAACAGACACTTTCTTATTAACAATCGGATTTCCGTTTTTATCGTTAATAATAAGTTGTTTATCGCCTTTTCGATACTTTTCAATATCTCGATCGCATCTTTCTTTTGTTGCTTGTTTTTGCTCCTCAATTTTCTCAAACCAAATTTTTCTGATCTCTTTTGATGTCATTTTGAACCCCTCTTTTTTAATAAAATGTTGTTCACCGTTTGAATTATAACATTTTCAATTATTGGATGTACACCTAATAAACAAAATTACAGGTTGAATTTTCGAAACAAAATTGGTATAATTTATTTAAAATAATGCGGAGGTTGTTATGTTTTTCGAAAAAGAAACACTGTCTTTTAATATTTTAGACGTTATTGAAATCAAACAAAACAACATAAACACTTTCAATAGCGAAAGAAATTTTTGTGCTCTTTCCTTTCGTTTTAAATCTGATGCGATTCTTAAGACTAAAACAAAAGAATACTTTTTAAGTGATAATACTGTAAGTTATATTGCCTCAAGAATAAATTACAGTCGAGAAGCATCGGTTGATGATATGATTGTTATTCATTTTGATTCAATCGACTACCACACAAAACAGATTGAACATTTTATACCTCAAAACGCTGATGCTATTTCTGAATTATTCAGCAAAATATTAGAATGTTGGAATAAAAAAGACTGCGGATACAAATATAAATGTTCTGCAATTTTATATGAAATTTTTGCTGAATGTTATATTCAAAATTATATTTCACAACCAAACAATTCAAAAATTCAAAATTCTGTCGATTATATTTTAGAAAACTATAAAAACGCAAACTTAAGTATAAAAGAAATATCGCAAAAATCTTTTATGAGCGAAGTATATTTCAGAAAATTATTTAAGAAAGAATATGGTGTTTCTCCACAAAAATACATAATTAATTTACGCATACAGCACGCTATTGGTTTGATTTCAACCGGTTATTATCAACTAAAAGAGATAGCGGTATTATCTGGATATAATGATTATAAGTATTTTTCTACCGAATTTAAAAAAATAATCGGTGTATCGCCCTCTGAATATCTGTATAACTACAAAGAATAATTTTAAAAAAAAGTCAAGAACTTCTGATATACTTGAAGTCTTGACTCTAAATTTAATTTATCATGTATTACTGTAAACTCTATTCTTTAATATACTGTTTAGGTGTTTTACCGAAGGTGCGCTTAAAACTTCTAATCAAGTTACAAGTATCACCAAACCCGCAATCAATTGCAATTTCTTGTTCTGTTTTTCCCATTTTAAGCAGCTTAACTGCCTGTTTCAACCTGCATTTTAATATATAGCTTCCGAATGTACTTGATGTATATTCTTTAAAACCTACCATAAGAGTAGTTCTGCACACGCCGAGTTTTCGGGCCAATTCTTCCGCTATAATTTTTTCGTTATAATGTGTGCTGATATATGTTATCGCTCCGATGATATATGACGGTACCGATACTTCATCATTTTCCTCGTTTTCACATATATCACTTATTAATGAAATCAGATATAAAAGTAAAAGTTTTCTTCTGAATATATTAGCTTCATTTTTGATTTTATCAACTATCTCTACAAAAGTTTGTTGTTCTTTTTCGCTTATGATAATTATTTTCCCGTTTTTACCGAAAACGCTGAAGAGTTTTTTATTTTCAGGCAAAGTAATATCAGCGAAATCTTCAGAAAACAGTACATTCAAACGTCGATAAACAGTATTTCCTTTACTGATTATAAAATGCGGAGTAGACGGTTTTGTCAAAACTATTTTACTTTCACTTCCCTCTTGAACGCTGTCAGAGAGTAAAACTTTAACATCACCCGAAATAATAAAACTTATTTCATAATAATCATGCATGTGGAAATCGTTCATTTTTGAACGATAACCTTCATAATAATCTATGTTTAAGTCGTTCCAGGTCTTACGATAATCAAGATTATCTAAATTAGCAGACATATTTATCTCTCCTTCTAAATAAAATTATAATTAAATTTTGAATGATTTTCAATACTTAAACCTGTTTTATTTATAAAAAAGAAATAATTTTGAACGATTTGCTATTTATTCGCCATATTAATGCACAATTATATATTGAAAAGTATTGTAATTTTAATATAATATGATTATAATTTTAATATGTAAGAGGGTAATAATATGAAAAATCAAAAAACCGTATCAAGACCTATAAAAGTAATTCAATTCGGTGAAGGCGGATTTCTGCGTGGCTTTGCCGACTGGATGCTGCAAAAACTCAACGATATTAACGAATTTAACGGTAATGTTGTTGTAGTACAACCTATTGAACAAGGTATGTGTGATGCACTCAGTGAACAAAACTGTCTTTACACTCATATTATCCGCGGCAGCGAAGGTGTTGAAATTACTAAAGTTGATGTGATTTCTTCATGCGTTAAGCCTTATGAAAACTTTGAAGAATATTTAAAACTTGCCGATATTCCCGAGGCACGCTTTATAATTTCAAATACTACAGAGGCCGGCATAACATTCAGCGCCGATGATAAAATCACAGACACACCGCCTGCTACATTCCCCGCAAAACTGACTCTTCTTATGAAAAGAAGATTTGATAACAATCTAAAAGGCTTTATTCTTTTACCGTGCGAACTTATTGACCATAACGGAGATAATTTAAAAAGAACTGTACTTCAATATGCTGAGTTGTGGAATTTAGGCGACGATTTTAAGAACTGGATAGAAAATGAAAATATTTTCTGCAACACGCTTGTTGACAGAATCAACACCGGTTATCCGCGCGACGAAAAAATAGAACTTGGATACACCGACAATCTTATTAATACTTCTGAATATTTTCATCTTTGGGTAATTGAAACCGACTATGATTTAGAAAGCGAAATTCCTTTTTCAAAGGCAAATCTTAATGTTATAATTACAAAAGATGCACTTGAATGTTATCATACCCGTAAGGTTCGCATACTAAACGGTGCTCACACTTCTATGGTGGCTTATGCACTTTTATCGGGATTTGACACAGTTAAGTCTTGCATGGATGATGAAAAAATGTATTCATTTGTTAAATCTTGCCTTTTTGATGAAATAATTCCAACACTTAATATGGATAGAGACGAATTAACAGAATACGCTGAAAATGTACTTATCCGCTTTAAAAACCCATATATTAAGCATTATCTTTCTTCAATAGCGCTTAACTCCGTAAGCAAATTCAGAGTCAGAGTCTTGCCCTCAATTCTTGAATACAAAAAAATCTTTGGAAAATATCCGAAAAATCTTATGTTCTCCTTTAAGAAATTAATTGAATTCTACAAAGAAGGTACTCCTAATGATTCCGAAGATGTCATAAAATTTATTAAAGAATCTTCTATTGCTGAAATTCTTAAAAATGAAACATTGTGGGGTACAGATTTATCAGATATGTTAGGAGAATTCTAACTATGCAAATACATCCATCAGATAATGTTGAAGTGCGTGATGACGGACAAAAATATGCACTCAAAACGATTAAAACAGATGAAAATGTTATTAAATACGGTTATCCTATCGGCTCAGCAAAGTGCGAAATTCAAGCAGGCGAAAAAGTATCTCCAAAAAATTTGCGTTCAAACTTACAGGGTATGGGAGAATGGACTTATACTCCCGCTAAAACCGTATCTATAGGCTCGAAAACTGGAGAATTTATGGGATATCTTCGTAAAAACGGAGATGTTGGTATTCGAAATGAACTGTGGATAGTGCCGACCGTTGGTTGCATAAATGACATCGCTAAATCAATTGCAGAAAAAACAGGCGGCAAAGCACTAACCCACCCTTACGGTTGTTCGCAACTTGGTAATGATTTACATACAACGCAAAAAATTCTATGCGGTCTTATTAAGCATCCGAATGCCGGCGGAGTACTCGTACTCGGTCTCGGCTGTGAAGAAAACGGAATCGGTGAAATGATAAAAGTTCTTGGTGATTATGACAAAAAGCGTATCCGCTTTATCAACATACAAGATTGCAAGGATGAAATTGCCGAAGGAATCTATGTTGCAAATGAACTCAAAGCCATTATAAACACTGACAAAAAGACACCTGTTCCGATATCAAAATTACGAATAGCAGTTAAATGCGGCGGAAGTGACGGATATAGCGGAATTACTGCAAACCCGCTTGTAGGCAGAGCGATGGAAAAATTTGCTGACTACGGTGCTACTATACTGATGAGTGAAATTCCCGAAGTATTCGGTGCCGAACAATTGCTTCTTTCTCGCAGCGAAAACGAAGAAGTTTTTAATGAAGTTGCAAATCTTATCCGCGCCTTTCGTAAATATTTCATTGACCACGGAGAAGGTATTTCAGATAACCCTTCACCCGGAAATATTGCCGGCGGAATTTCTACGCTTGAAGAAAAGTCGCTTGGTTGTGTGCAAAAGGCCGGTAATGTAATACTTCGCGGTGCTTTAAACTTCGGCGAAATGCCTAAATCAAGCGGAGGACTTTATCTTGTAAACGGGCCCGGAAATGATATGGTTGCAGTAACTAATCTTGCTGCATCAGGCGCACATATAATTCTTTTTACAACAGGCAGAGGTACACCGCTTGCCGCACCTATACCTACTGTTAAAATTTCTACCAATTCTAATTTAGCAACACGCAAGCCTCATTGGATAGATTTTAATGCCGGAGTACTTTTAGATGGTGCTAATATGGACAAACTCAGCGAATATTTATTTAATCTTTGCTGCGATATTGCAAACGGACAAGAACCTAAAAGTGAAGCAAAAAGATATTATGATATTGCCATATTCAAAGATGGTGTAACACTTTAATCAATTTTAATTTCACAAGGAGGAAATTATGAGTTATATTAATAATGATTTTTTACTTACTACAAAGACTGCAAAGGTACTTTACAATGATTATGCAAAAGACATGCCTATTTTTGACTATCATTGTCACCTGCCCGAAAAACAAATTTTAGAGAACAAGCCTTTTAACGACCTTTTTGAAATCTGGCTTGCGGGCGATCATTATAAATGGCGTCTTATGAGAAACTACGGTATAAGTGAGCAATTTATTACCGGCAAAGCATCTAATAAGGATAAATTCTTAGCATACTGCAAAGTATTAGGTACTGCTTTCGGTAACCCGCTTTACCACTGGTCACAGATTGAACTCCAAGAATTCTTTGGCTGTGAAAAAGAAATCAACGAGCAAAATGCACAAGCCATTTGGGAAGAGTGTAATGCTTATATTTTAGAAAACAAACTTACTCCGCAAAAATTAATTGAAAGTTCAAATGTTAAACATCTGTTTACAACCAATGAAGTTTTTGATGACCTTACAACATTTGAAAAAATCAAGGAAAAAGGATATAACTTTACTGTTGCACCTGCTTTCAGAGCTGATAAAATAATGAACATTGAAGCCGACGGGTATTTAAATTTTGTTTTTAAACTTTCTGAACTTACTTTTTCAATCAATAATATTTCGGATCTTGAAAAAGCACTTGAAAATCGCCTCAATGAGTTTATTAAAGTCGGCTCAAAGGCCAGCGATATTGCAGTTGAGAGAATTTGTCCCGTAACTTCGCAAGAAAAGGCTAATGAAGTTTTTGTTAAAGTTCTCGGCGGCGCTAAACCTTCATTACAAGAAAGCGAAATATTCAAAGGATATATTACATATTTCCTTATGAAAATGTATGCTAAATATAATATCGCTACAGAGGTACATATAGGTGCTATGCGTAATAACAATACCAAAATGTTGAATGCACTCGGACTTGATACAGGTTTTGACAGTATTTCTGATACAAACAGCATTACCAATCTTTCACGACTTATGGATAAACTTAATCTTGAAGGATGCTTACCGAAAACTATTATATTTAACTTAAACCCGAAAATGAATTCAGAGATTATGTCGCTTATCGGTTGTTTTCAAAGTGATGAAGCCAGAGGAAAAATTCAATACGGTCCAGCGTGGTGGTTCCTTGATAACAAGGTTGGAATGGAACAGCATCTTCGCGATCTTACTGCAACAGGACATATTGCAGTATTTGTCGGTATGCTTACAGACAGTCGTTCATTACTCTCATATCCGAGACACCACTATTTCCGCAGAATTCTGTGCGAGTATTTGGGCGGCATGATGGAAAACGGTGAGATGACTTCGGATATTTCTTTTGTAGGAGAAGTTGTCAAAGATATTTGCTTTAATAATTCAGTAGAATATTTTGGCGTTTAATTTAACATTTGATAATATCATTATATACTGACTAAAATTACTATGCACCCCAACTACATTTCTCTTTTGGGGTGCATTTTAAATTTTAAAGTAATCAAAATAATTCATTTGAATAATAGCAAAAAATGTCGAGAAAATTTAAACTTGAATTTTATAAAATAAATGCAGCGGGTGGTGATAGAATGCACGAACAGATTAAGGCAGTACAAAGAATGCAGGAATTTATAGAAGAGCATCTGTGTGAAGAAATTTCTTTTACAGATGTAGCGAAAGTATCTTTGTTTTCTCCGTGGCACGCACGAAGGTTATTTTTAGAATATACGGGAGTAACGCCGGCTGAATACATCCGTAAATTAAGACTAAAACAATCTGCATTAAAATTGCGTGACGAGAATATAAAGGTACTTGATGTAGCATTAGATTACGGTTTTAACAGCGTTGACGGATATCAAAGAGCATTTTTTAAAGAATTCGGTTGCAACCCGAGAGAGTATTCTGCAAACCCCGTTCCCTTGCATTTGTTCACGCCCTATGGAGTAAAATTCAAATATTTAGAAAGGAAAGAAACTAAAATGAGTACAAAAAATGTATTTATTCAAGTAATTGACAAGCCGAAAAGAAAGGTAATAATTAAACGAGGTAAAACTACTACTGACTATTGGACTTACTGCGAGGAAGTGGGATGTGATGTTTGGGGAGTTTTAGTCAGTATGAAATCTCTTTGCGGTGAGCCGGTTTGTTTATGGTTACCGAAAAAATATATAAAACCCGCAACGAGCGAATATGTACAGGGTGTTGAAGTTTCAGAAGATTACAACGGGCCGATTCCGGAAGGCTTTGATATAATCGAACTTCCCGCTTCAAAATATCTTATGTTTCAAGGAGAACCGTTTAATGAAGAAGATTATCAACAGGCTATAAGTGAAATTTGGGAGGCAGAGAAAAAATACGATCCGTCAGTTATCGGTTATCAATGGGACAAAGAAAACCCGAAAATTCAACTTGAACCGATAGGTGCACGTGGATATATAGAACTGTTACCTATATGCACAAAAATATAAAACATCCCCCAAAAGTGACATACTTTTGGGGGATGTTTTTAGTATTCGTATTTTTAAACTTATTTAGATAAATATTCATCAATTGATTTTGCGGCGGTTTTTCCGGCGCCCATAGCAAGAATTACTGTTGCGGCTCCTGTTACTGCATCTCCGCCGGCATATACACCCTCTTTAGATGTCGCGCCTGTTTGTTCCTCAACAATAATACCGCCTCTGTTATTTACATCAAGTCCTTTAGTTGTATTGATTATTAAAGGATTGGGGCTTGTACCTATAGATATAATAACAGTATCAACATCCAAAACAAATTCGCTGCCTTCAATCTCAACAGGTCTTCTTCTACCGCTTTCATCAGGCTCGCCGAGTTCCATAGCAACACATTTTAAACCTGTTACAGTTCCGTTTTTAACATCTTTCTTATCTTCGAGATTGTTATAACCTAATATTTCAACAGGGTTATTTAAGAGTTTAAACTCTGCTCCTTCTTCTATTGCATGCTCAACTTCCTCTTTTCTTGCAGGAAGTTCTTCAAGAGAACGACGGTAAACAATATATACCTTTTCTGCTCCTAATCTCAGTGCTGTTCTTGCAGCATCCATAGCAACATTACCGCCACCGACCACTGCAACATTCTTAGATTTCATTATAGGTGTATCAGAATCGTTCATATAAGCCTTCATTAAATTACTGCGAGTTAAATACTCATTTGCAGAATATACGCCTTTAAGTGATTCTCCGGGTATTCCCATAAACCTCGGCAAACCGGCACCTGAACCGATAAATACTGCTTCAAAACCGTCTTCAAACAACTCATCAATTGTTATAGTTTTACCTATAACTACATTTGTTTCGATTTTAACCCCGATATTTTTTAAAGCATCAACTTCTTTTTTTACAATTGCCTTTGGCAATCTGAACTCAGGTATACCGTATACTAATACACCGCCGGCTAAATGCAACGCTTCGAAAATTGTGACATCATAACCTTTTTTTGCTAAATCTCCCGCACAGGTTAATCCGCTCGGGCCTGAGCCTACGACTGCAACTTTATGTCCGTTCGGTTCGGGAATTGTTACATTCTCAAAACTGTGTTCATTGTGCCAATCTGCAACAAATCTTTCAAGTCTTCCGATGCCGACAGGTTCGCCTTTAATTCCTCGTACGCATTTTTTTTCGCATTGATTTTCCTGAGGACATACCCTACTGCATACAGCGGGCAAAGATGATGATTTTGAAATAATTTGATATGCTGCCTCAAAATCGCCTTTTTTAACCTCATTAATAAATTCGGGAATATGAATGTTTACGGGGCATCCGGAAACACAAGGCATATTTTTACAGTTCAGGCATCTCATAGCCTCATCCATAGCAACATCTTCGGGATAACCTGTTGCAACTTCTAAAAAGTTCTTATTTCTGACATCAGCGGGCTGACACGGCATAGGATTTTTCTTTAAACTCATATTTGGTGACATCATTAATTCTCCTTAAACAAATTGCAAGTTTTTTCATAAGCATGTCTTTCAAACTCGCTGTACATTGAACTTCTTTGCATAGCCTCATCAAAATCTACTTCAAAACCGTCAAAATCAGGCCCGTCAACACAAGCAAATTTCGTGACTTTTTTACCGTTTTGGTTTAAAGTTAACCGACATCCTCCACACATACCAGTACCGTCTATCATAATCGGATTCATAGAAACAGTAGTTTTAATATCGTATGGCTTTGTAGTAGCCACTACAAATTTCATCATAACAAGCGGACCGATAGTAATAACCTCATCATATTTTTCTCCGCTTTCAATTAATTCTTTTAACGGTTGCGTTACAACGCCTTTTGCTCCGTAAGAGCCATCATCGGTCATTACAAACAATTTATCGGACGCGTTTTTGAATTCATCTTCTAAAATAATCAAATCTTTATTTCTAAAACCGATAATTGAATGTACCTGACATCCCGAAGATTTAAGTTTTTGAGCAATCGGTAATGCTATTGCACAACCGACTCCTCCGCCTACAATACAAACTTTTTTAAGACCTTGTGTTATTGTAGCAAGTCCTAAAGGACCAGCAAAATCTTCAATATACTCATTTTCATTTTTATTATTTAATTTTTTAGTAGTTGCTCCGACTACCTGAAAAACGATTGTAATTGTACCCTTTTGTCTGTCATAGCCGGCAATTGTTAGCGGTATTCTTTCACCGTTTTCATCTACTCTTAATATAATAAATTGGCCGGGTTCGGCTTTTTTAGCAACCATAGGTGCATATATTTCCATTAACGTTACAGTAGGATTTAAAATCTGTTTTTTTAAAATCTTATACAAAATGTATAACCTCCGCTTTTTAGACTTAAACTTATATAATTATACCGCAAATATTAATATATGTAAACTATAAATTATTATTTTTATGCTGTTTTCCGGTATTATCAATATAGTAATCGTCTTTTAAAATCAGTTCGTCCAATGAAACGAATGTATAACCTTGTTCTTTCAAATCATTTAAAATAATGTTTAAAGCAGTCGGAGTGTTTTCAATTCCGTTATGAAATAATAAAATTGAACCTGACTGCAGATTTTTTAATGTATTATTTACAATTTCATCAACAGTTATATTCTTTTTCCAATCAATTGAGTCACAGTCCCATTGTACATATTCCATTCCTATACTTCTTATTGCATTAACACATGAATTATTATACTCACCGTATGGACCTCTGTAATATACAGGCTGCTTATTTGTGATTTTGTATATTTTTTCGTTACAAAGTTTCACATCTTGCAAAAATTCTTGTTCATTTAAAACATCAAGATGTTTATGAGAATTTGAATGATTTGCTATGATATGACCGTTATCGCTTAATTTTTTTGCTTGCTCTTCGTTTTTATCTAACCAACTTCCTACACAAAAAAACGCGGCTTTTGCATCGTATTTATTCAAAATATCTATTAATTCATCAGTATCTTCCGCACCCCAAGCAGCATCGAATGTTATAGCGATTTGTTTTTTATCATTTTCAACAGAATAAATCGGCAAAACTTTTTGTTGTGCCGATACGTTCACTTGTGTTGATTTTTTTACAAAAAATGCAACTATAATAAGTGCAACCATTAAAACAATAATAAAATTAAACAATGTTTTTCTCGTCAATTTCACAGTAATAAATTTCATAATGCCTCCGAAAAATATTTTATATTTCATTTATTAAAGATTTGTGGTAAAATAAATTAAACTAATTGGGCATTTGTTGTTTCCGGTTGTACATTATGTTTGTTTAGTTTGGTTTTAATAGTTTTTGTTAATATAATTCCGCTGACTGTTAAAATAATAATAGTCAGAATAATAATTAAAGTATTTGTTATACTTTTCTTACTCAATATCTTAAACACATCAATACACCTCATAAATTTATATGAGATAATTTTAAAATATAGTATAGGAGTATATTATGCCGATTTATAAAATTGCAGGATTTAATGTAAAAATTGAACCTATCTATGAACGCACTAAAGATAATCTTGAAAAATATAAAACTGACGAGAAAAATTTTTGTGCCGATTTAAGCATAAATGCCGAATATTATATTAACTCCACGCATAAAAAGTATCCTTTGCTTGATTTACCCGCTTGTGAATATATGGTAACAGGCGCTATGTTTTTTGACGAACTGTTAAATCATAACGGAATTGTTTTTCATTCATCTGCTGTTGTCTATAATAACAAAGCATATTTATTTACTGCTCCGAGCGGTACCGGTAAATCTACACATACATCTTTATGGATCAAATATTTAGGCAACGAAAAAGCAAAAATTCTTAATGACGATAAACCGGCTCTTGTATTTGAAAACGGTAAAGTTTACGCATACGGTACTCCTTTTTCGGGCAAGACTGATTTAAACATTAATGAAAAATATGAATTAGGCGGTATATGTTACTTATCACAAGGTGATAAAAATGAAATCAAAAAACTGACTGTCAAGGAATACTTGCCTAAAATTATTGAACAAACTCACAAAAGAAACAATGAACAATTTATGGATAAATTATTTGATAGAATAGATGAAATTGCGCGATATGTTGATTTTTATACAATGAGTTGTGATATCAGCAAAGAGGCATTCATTACTTCATTTAATACGCTGACCGGTGAAAAGTATGAGTAGAAAAATTGAGTTAGATAAAATTGTTGATGTAATAATCGAACAACTTGAAAACGACGGTTACTTTACTTTTTCACCGACAGGCAACAGTATGGAGCCTTTTATTTCCAGCCAAGATTCAGTTACTCTTTGCAAAGCGGACAACTTAAAAAAATACGATATTGTTCTTTGCAAAAATGATAATAACAAATATATATTACATAGAATTATTAAAATCAACAAACAAAACGATTTTTATATCAGAGGCGATAATCAACTTTTAATCGAGCATATTACATCAAATAATTTAATTATCGGAAAAATTTCCTCTTATGCTCACAAAAACAAAACTATAACCAAATTCGATACTTTTAATGTTAGACTTTGGAATTTGTTTACTTTTTTAAGAAAAGCAAATTTAAAACAAGACTATTAAAAACAAATGAGTTCTGTATAATACAGAACTCGTTTGTTTTATAATGCACTATTTATAATTTCTCTATATACTTGCATATTATCATTTGTCGGTACTGAAAATTTTTCAAACTCGATATTTAATGCGTCGTATTTATGCTCTCCCATTGAGTGATAAGGCAGCAATTCAATCTTTTTCGAATTTATCTGTTTTAGAAATTTTGAAATTTTAATCATTTCTGCTTGATTGTCATTATATCCGCCTATTACCGGAATTCGAATAATAATTTCACCATTAAAGCAGTCAGATAATTTTTTAATATTTTCAAGTATCAGTTTATTAGATACGCCTGTACCTTTAATATGCAACTGTTCTGAAAAACACTTTATATCATATAAAAACAAATCGGTATAAGGCATAATTTTTTCAAAATTTTGCCACGCTATATTCCCTGCTGTGTCAACTGCGGTATGTATTTCGTTTTCCTTGCATTTTTTAAGTATTTCAAGGAGAAAATCAATTTGCAGCATACACTCTCCGCCTGAAAATGTTACTCCGCCTCCTGAATTCTCATAGAATGATTTGTCCTTTATTATTTCTGCAAAAACTTCCTCAACTGAATATTCTTTGCCACAAATTTTTCTTGCATCTTGCGGACAGTATAATTCACACTTGCCGCAAAAATCGCATTTTTCTAAATGATTAGGGCAAACTTGATAACATTTACCGCAGGCGGTACACTTATTTTTATAAAACAACATCTCTTTTTTGAAAGATTGGCTCTCGGGGTTGTGACACCAAACACATTTTAAATTACACCCTTTAAAAAATACTGTTGTCCTGATTCCCGGTCCGTCTACAAAAGAGTTTCTTTCAATATCAAAAATTGTCGCTTTCATTTTATCACCAAAAAAATAATTGCTTTTACTATTTGCAACTTAACATATCAATCGGGTTTTGCCTGATGATTTTATCAAAAACATCTTCAGGTAATCTTGGGCGAATATAGTCAAAGACATAAGAAAAACGAACATTATCTTTAATTTTCGGCCTTGCCTCAAAACCGTTAAAAAATGATTCATCGTGTGACAAAATTATTTTATCAGCATAGCCCTCATCACATAGGCTTAAAACAGTATTAACTTTTTTATTGATATACTCTTCTGTTTTAACATCATACATTCTGTCTAAACCTATATAGCAACCGCTTTTTGCGATTTTTAATATATAGTTTAAATCTTCTGTATCACTTAAATGACCTATTGTAATTTTCTCAGGTTTTACTCCGTTTTCCAACAAAAACTCAAGTGCTGACAGCCCATTTTGATTGTTTGCATTTGTGTGCACTACTATCGGTAAATTCAGTTCTTTATATACTACTGCAGTCGCTTGGAGAATTTTTTTATTAAAATCACTTGTGTTTTTACTTTCAACAGCAGTTTTTATTATGCCGGCGTTTATATTTTTTGCATCATTTATTATATGCTCTGCTAAAGTTTGAACAGAACTTGTGAATAAAACCGGCTCATCAGTATAGTAAAAACCTGTCGAACATACAATATTTACACCACTTTTTTCTGACACTCTTTTAAGCAGTTCTATGTTTCTGCCGATATTAATCGGTGTGCAGTCTACGAACAAATTCAGTCCGTATTTTTCCTTAAGCAACCTTAATTCTGCAACTGCTTTTTCTTCAAGTTTGTCAAAGTCCAGATAATCTTTGCCAGACATCATATAAAGATAATCACTATAGCAGCAAATATGCTCATGGCATAATGCTGTATGAATCTCATTTGCGGATATATTACCTAAAACTGTTTTCATTTTATTCTTACCCTTAAATCAATAAGTTATTATACAGGCATATTCTGGAGTTCTTTAATTTTTTTGCTCCAATATTCTATATCGTCTGTTTTTTCGTATGCATATATTTTTGCAATAGATTTTAATTGACTGTTATGCGCTTCACATGACACAAGATTGTAGTCTCCAAAGCCACCGCCTATTCGGGGATACCACTGGTGTAACCATGACCACCCGCTAAAATATAACTCCAACTCTTTTTGATTTTGAATTATCTTTGATAACTCATCAATGTAGCTCATCATTTTAATCTTATCGTCACCGTCAAAAACCGTAATTTTAGTTTTCTCAGTATTAAACTTATAAGGTATTATCTCAAGAGAAACCTTATCAGTAATATTAAGTATACTTATATATCCGTAAAACCAGGAATCTCTGCTTTTCCTTTTAATATCACTTTGAAAAATAAAATTTCCCATACTGTAAACAATAGGTTTTCCGTTATATATTTCATAACCTTGCGGACAATGAGTGTGTGTCGCTATCAACGCGTCCGCACCCATATCGCAGATGAATCTGTACCTGTCTACAGTGTCAGGAGATGGCAGCGGGTTATGTTCATTCCCGCCGTGAAATACAACGACAACCTTATGCCCGAATGCTTTTTCCTTTCTTATTCTATTAAGGAGAAATCTGGGGTTATAGCCCGCCGACCCGTATTCAGCTTCTCCGGCTATGCCAAATTCGTTTTCACACACAGAGATAACTGAAACAGAAATGCCGTCTTTTTCTATTCTAAGCGGCTCATAAGCATACTCAATATTTTTGCCCGCTCCGGAATGAAGTATATTGTTTTCATCAAGCAAATCAAGTGTATCTTTTACTGCGTTTTCGCCAAAATCACCGATGTGATTATTTGCAAGAGTTACCGCATCAATATTTGCGGTATTTAAAAATACTATATTTTCAGGAGAACATATAAGATTCGGTCCTGCTTTTTGAATAGGTTTATGCTTTTTTATATCCGCAAGAGGACATTCCAAATTAACAATTCTGAAATCAGAATTGTTAAAATAAGGTAAAATATCAGATAAAATATCTTCCGAAGTCTCCTTCGTGAAATTCTCAAATAATCTGAAATTGACATCTCCCGTAAATAAAATTTTCATATGTTATGCCTCCTCAGCCCTGTCACATGCAAGTAACATATTTACCGTTATTTCTAACGCTTCCAGCATGCCGTCAATGCTTATACATTCATCGGGCTGATGCGCTCCGCCGTGTCCTACGGGTAAATCAAAATCAGGTTTTTGCCAGATTTGTGTACCTACTTCAACCGCACACGGTAAATGGGCTGCGTATGTAGCACCGGCATTAACATAAGTCGGTGATTTTTTAGTACCCGTATAGTCTTCATACGCTTTAAGGCATGCTTTAAGATAAAGATTATCAGTATCTGTTATCCACGCAGCTAATTCATCAACAAATTCAACTGTCCAGCCATTTTCTTTGAAATATTTAACAATTCTTTCTTTTGCGACTTTAATGTCGGTACTCTTACCATAACGCATATCAAAAGAAAGGTTGATTTTCCCGTCATTCATTCCGATAATACCGTTTGCACAGGTGAGTTTTCCAAAAATGTGGTCTGTGTTTTCTATACCGAAAACTTCGCCATAATAGTTTTCAAGAGTTTTTGCAATAAAAAGCATTTCCTCTTTGTCAGAGTCACACAAAAATTCATTTTCTGACAGTTCTTTAGAAAGTAAAAAAGCAGCATTTTGTGAGCCCTCAGGTAATGCACAATGGCTTGAAATACCTTTTTCGGTAAAAATTATATCTCCGATTTTGGCAGTAGCCTCGCCTAAAACAATGTTAAACGATTTTCCTCCGCTAAAATCTGATATATTCTGCATTTTTTTACCGGAAGATGCAACAAATCTTAAAATACCTTTATCACCGCGATACAATGGAAACTCAGTGTCAGCAACGATTGAAAAATCAGGTGCTTTATGCTTTGTTGTGTATGCTGAAATATCATTCATTCCGCTTTCTTCATTAGAGCCTGTAAACATAACAAGCCTTGAGTTAAAAGGAATATTCTGTTCTTTAAGTATTTTAGCACAATACAATGAAATTACAACTGCAGATTTATTGTCCGATACTCCCCTACCAATCAAAAAGCCGTCTTTGATAAGAGGCTCAAACGGTTTAGTATAAATCCAGTCATCACTAACAGGCACAACATCTGCATGAGCAAACAGGCCAATACTCTTTTTGCCCTTTCCATAATATGAAAGCAAAAAGCCGCTGTCAGCATCAAGATAAGTATTATAATCGTTTTGCTCATAAAGAGTTTTTATGTGTTCTAATACATTCGCACACTCTTTACCGAAAGGCGCACCTGTTTCAGCTTTACCTCTAACAGAGGGTATTTTGACAATCTCTTTAAGTGTATTTATGATTTCTTCTTTATGTAAGTTAATATATTCGTGTATTTTTTTTTGATATTTCATAATAAGTTACCTCTATTTTTGAGTAGTCCTTGAAATTATATCATCCTGTATGCTTTCATTCAATCTCACAAAATAATCTGAAAAACCTGTTACACGCACACGCAGACTTTTATAATCTTCGGGGCTTGCTTTTGCGTTGATTAAATCCTCCTTTGAAACATAGGTTAATTGGAAATGAATTCCGCCATTTTTAAAATAAGTTTCAAACATATCAACTGTTTTTTCAAAATTATCATCATTCTTAACAAGTTGCTCATCAATAGATATATTTGTAACCGTTGAGCCGCAAGAGATACCGTAAGGGTCAAGTTTTGCGATTGAATTAAGCAGAGCCGAAAGTCCGTTTCTGTCACGACTCTCACTTTGTCCGATACCGAACTTAACTAAATCACCGTTATATCTTCCGTCGGGAGTTGCCATAGTTTGCTCGCCGAACCATTTATGGTGTTCGTTATAACCGAGCAAATCACCGACAAGCCACTGATAACCGAAAACATTCTTTCTGTCCTTCATAAAATCATAAAAACTCTTATAAAGTCTTTGAGCGACATAGTTTGACAAGTCATCATCATTACCGAAAAACTTACCCTTTTTCAAAATTAAGCAGCGTAAATATTCATAGTTTTGCCAATTGTTTTTAACCGCTTTGATAAGTTCGGACATAGTAACAATTTTTTCATCATATATAAACTGCTTTACGACTATTAATGAATCAATAACATTTGTAATGCCAAGCAGCATCGGCGATGCAATAACTATATCTCCTCCGCCTTGTGTTAAACTTTTAGCATTTTCAATACAGTCATTAAAAATAAGGCTTGAAACATAATTTATATCTTTTGCGCGTTGTATATTGTACTTATTATCATAATCGAAGCCGGTCCGCAAATCGGAAAATAACTCTTTTTCAAATACTCTGTAAAAGCTTTCAAAATCGGGGCAATTCTTAATTTCCTCTGATCTTTTATGAAAAAGATTATCAACGCACCTGACAATATTTATCTTTGAGTTGCTGCCTGTTATAGCACCGAGAAAAGCCGGTTCGTTACATCCGACCATTGTATAATTAACTGCTCGTTCAAACGGAAAACCGCAGATTTGCGTATAGCACTTTATTCTCTTTTCATCGTTTGTGAAAGCAATTCTTTTATACTCGTCATTTCTTTCTGCATCCATAACGAATTTTAATACTTCTTTGGGAGTTTTCTTAGTCCAGCGCAGAGTTATTTCAGGACAATGTGTAGGTATATCCATTAGGCTCTCTACGATAAGTTTTGAAACCTCATTGAATGCATCCTCTCCGTCTGGCAGATATCCGCCTATACAAAAGTGAGATTGTCCGCCGCGAGTGAAATTAGGTGTATTTACGGGAGTTTTAGATTGCAACAAAAGGAACAATTCTTGCAAGTATTCTTTCGCTTCATCTTTTGTAATTATTCCTTTTTTAATATCATTTTCATAAAAAGGTGTTAAGTATCTGTCGAGAGTTCCTACGCTGTCGGGGTCTAAACTGAAACAAATATATATTGAAAGTACCGCCTCATAAAAATCAGACGGTTTATTTTTCGGCACAGTTAAAAGCGCTTTAGATAATTTTAAAAGGTTTTGTTTATATTCATTTTCTTCAACTGTTTTAGCAAATTCTAATACTTTTTCAGAACAAAGTTCTGCCCATTTAATAAAAGTTTGCGCAACTTTTTTCAAGCCCAGTAAAAACTCGATTTCTTCTTTTTTATCGTGTGTTTTTAAGGACTCGTCAATTTTATCAATAATTCCTGATACACCGCATTTTAAAACTGAGGTGTAATCACCTGTTGCGTGTTGCCATTCCATAGTAGAAAGATTGTCAATAGATTTTAAATAAAACTCAGACATCGCTTTGCCGGTTTCTAAATGACCGTTTCTTTCAAAAGCATCGCCGACAACACTTCCGTCAAATCTGAAAAAACCTGTCATATTGGAATACTTTGTGATTTTAGGTTCCTGATTTAAAATATACTCACAAATTCGTTTAACTTCCATATCTGATTTGGATAAGAACAAGTCTTCACGGTCAAACTTTGTTTTTACTGTATCTACATACATTTCACCATTTAAAGTTAACTGTGTAAGTTTTTTAATTCTATTTGTCATTATTGACTCCTCCTTTACTATTTTAAGAATAATGCCTATTAATTAAATAGTAAATGTCAACTATGATACTTTTGTCATTTACAACACTTACTTTACAAACAATTTAACTTGTGTTAAGATTACGTAGGGTGGTAAAATTATGGAAAATGTTCATATTTCAAAAATACAATCTGTTATATTTGTTGAACCTTTAAGCGACAACATAAAAAGAGGTGTTTTTGGAAATAATCTTTATTTTTACGAGTTAGTATTTAAGATTTCGGGAGAGAGCATTATTAGTTTTAACAATAAAAAAATTCACCTCACTCCAAATTCTGTTATGATTTTACCTAAATCAAATAATGTAGAATATTATGTTGATTACATAAAGCAAGGTGAATGTATAGATGTGTTTTTCGACACTGAAAATTTGCTACCAAAAGAGGCATATAAAATAGATACTTCAAATAATATCAAGTTGAATAATTTGTTTGTTAAAATTCATAAGATTTGGACAAGCAGACAGCAAGGATATTACAATAAGTGTATGTCTTTACTTTATGAGATTTTCAGCGAGATAGAAAAAACAAAATATACGCCATCATCAAAAGTTAAGCGACTAAAATTAGGCATTGAGTATCTTAATACGAACGCATTATCTCAAGATATTGATTATCTGAAACCTGCAAAGTTATGTAATGTTTGCCCTACCTATTTTCGCAGAGCATTCAAAGAAATCTACGGTATTTCCCCTTTTGAGTATGTTAAAAAAATCAGAATTGATTATGCAAAAGAATTATTACTGCTAAATCAATATTCTGTATCTGACATTTCAAATCTTTGCGGATACTCAGATGTTTACCAATTTTCAAAACAATTTAAGAATACTGTCGGAGTTTCTCCAAAAAATTATCGGCAGTTTTCATAAAACTGCCGATTTGTTTAATTAAACAAAATTTTATTCAAAATACATTAAGCCGAACATACTCGGATTGTGAAAAGCAGAAACCTGCTCGACAACAGGGCACCATGATAAATAATGTTCTTGAACACAAAGTTCGCCGCATTTATATAGATTTGCTTTTATCTTTTTACCGCTTTCGAGTTTAAATTCAGGAAAAAATCTGTTGATAAACTCACATGGAATTTTATAAAAAACTTCCCAACCGTCTTCGGTTTTATTTATCTTCAAATCAAAAAGTTCTTTAAAATCGACAACAAGCCTTACAAGATTGTCAACAGACGAGCCAAAGCCTAAAAAAACGCATCCTGCAAGATTAATTTCAATATTAAAATATCGTAATTCATCGCTGTTCGGACAAAAGAAAAATTCAAGGCAACTGTCTTTACAAGGCGCACCGAGAATATCTGTTTCCTCGCTTCTTATATCCTTTTCGACAGCACGAAGATGGACTAAAATTTCTTGCTTTTTGTATGCCACCTGTCCGTAAGCAAAAATACCCTTCGCCTTTTCACCGTAAGGCGTATCAATATTGATTACGGGGACATTCTGCCAACCATTAAATTTTTGAATTAAATAGTGTTTCATTTCAATCATTTCCTTGTTTTTATACATCTTAACAAATTGTACAACACTTGTCAATAAGGGTATATTCCGAAAACACTATCTGTTTTTAATTTAAAATACTTTTATTTATTGATTAAATTTTACTGATATGTTATAATAATTAATTGATAATAGAGGGAGTTGAGTGTTTGAGAGTATTAGGAATTGACCCGGGTTATGCAATAGTCGGATGCGGCATTTTAGATTACAAATCAAGCAGATTTACTGTTGTTGACCAAAGGGCTATAACAACGCCGGCGAAAACTGATTTTAATATCAGGCTCGAACTTCTTTACAACGATATAAAAAACCTAATAGATATATTTAAACCTGATGCTTTAAGCATAGAAAAACTGTATTTTAACACAAATACAACTACCGCTATTGCAGTTGCGGAAGCACGCGGAGTTATTTTACTTGCGGCACAACAATCAAGAATACCGATTTATGAATACACTCCTTTACAAATCAAGCAAGCGGTTACAGGTTACGGTAAGGCGGACAAGCATCAGATGATTGAAATGACAAAAACACTTTTGGGATTAAGACAAAACCCAAAACCCGATGACGTTGCCGATGCATTGGCTGCTGCAATATGTCACGCGCACAGCGCCGGAACTATTAATGATTTTATAAATAAAGGGGGCTTTTAGGTGATTCACTCTTTAAACGGAAAATTAATATACACAGATTTGAATTGTGTTGTTATCGAATGTGGCGGTGTTGGTTTTTCTTGCTTTGCATCTGCAAACACGATAACGAAACTTCCGCAAGTAAATAACAACATAATGCTATATACTTACCTCAATGTTAAAGAAGATGCACTTGATTTATATGCATTTATAGATTTAGAAGAACTTAAAATATTTAAGACTCTAATTACAGTAAGCGGAGTCGGACCTAAAATTGCTCTTTCAATATTAAGCGAACTGTCGCCTGATAAATTGGTTTCTGCAATAATAAGCGCTAACACAAAGGCTATTTCAAATGCAAGCGGTGTAGGTGCGAAAATGGCGCAAAGAATTTGTCTTGAGCTTAAAGATAAAGTCGGAAAAGGCAGTTTTGAAATTGTCGGTCAAGATGTTCCGATTTCAACCGCACAGTCGCAAAATATCAGCGATGCGATTGAAGCCCTCACCTCTCTTGGCTACACACAAAACGAGGCATCGTCTGCAATCAGCAAATTAGACGGTACTCTACCGGTCGAACAACTAATTAAGCAAGGATTAATTATGCTTGCCAAAAAACTGTAAAGGAGAGATAAATAATGGACGAATTTGATTTTCAAAACAGAATTGTGATGCCTGAGTATGACAATTCCGATTATGAAATAGAACAATCTCTCAGACCTAAAACACTTGATGAATATATCGGTCAGGATAAAGCAAAAGAAAATCTCTCAATTTACATGCAAGCGGCAAAAAAAAGAGAAGAACCGCTTGACCATGTGTTGCTTTACGGACCTCCCGGTTTAGGAAAGACAACACTTGCGGGTATTATCGCAAATGAAATGGGTACTAACTTGCACGTTACTTCGGGACCCGCTATTGAAAAGCAAGGTGATTTAGCCGCACTGCTAAGTCATATTGGCCCGGGCGATGTGCTGTTTATTGATGAAATTCACAGATTAAGCCATGCAATAGAAGAAATACTTTATCCGGCGATGGAAGATTACGGAATAGACTTTATTGTCGGTAAAGGCCCCGGAGCAAGAAGTGTCAGACTTCCAATACCGAGATTTACTCTTATCGGCGCTACTACCCGTTCCGGCAAACTTGCAGCACCACTTCGCGACAGATTCGGAGTTTTGTTAAGACTTGAACTGTACTCAAACGAGCAACTTTCAGATATTGTTAAGCGTTCTGCAAATGTTTTAAACATCAAAGTTGAAGATGACGGTGCTTTGGAAATCGCATCGCGTTCAAGAGGAACCCCGAGAATTGCAAACAGGTTATTAAAAAGAGTACGAGATTTTGCAGAGGTAATTCACGGTGGTGTAATCACAAAAAAAGTTGCAAAAGAAGCGCTTGACAGATTTGAAATTGATGAACTCGGACTTGATGATTTTGACAGGAAGATGCTTTCTGTTATTATTGAAAATTACAACGGAGGACCTGTAGGTCTTGATACTTTAGCCGCTGCTGTCGGTGATGACGCAGCAACAATCGAAGATGTATACGAGCCATATCTAATGCAAATCGGTTTCTTAACTAGAACACCGAGAGGAAGATGTGTAACATTTAAGGCTTTCAAACATTTAGGCTATGACTTACCAGACCAGCAGTCGTTTACAGATATATAAAATGAGAACTATTACTAATTTTTACGATTATGAATTGCTTGACGCGTCTTGCGGAGAAAAACTTGAGCGATGGAAAGATATTATACTAATCAGACCTGACCCTCAGATAATCTGGAAAACCGAAAAGGCACATCCGTTATGGAAAAATGCTCACGCAAGATACATACGCTCTAATGCAGGCGGCGGTCATTGGGAAAAGTATAAAAACATTCCGGATGTATGGTCAGTAAAATTTAAAAATTTAACTTTTAATTTAAAACCGATGGGATTTAAACACACAGGACTTTTTCCCGAGCAAGCGGTCAACTGGGATTTTGCGATTAATAAACTCAAAAACATTGACAATGCAAATGTTTTAAATTTATTCGGATACACCGGTGCTGCTTCTTTGGCTTGTGCTTTTGCCGGTGCAAAAGTTACACATGTTGATGCATCAAAAGGCATGGTACTTTGGGCAAAAGATAATGCAAAAGCAAGCGGACTTGAAGACAAGCCCATACGCTGGTTAGTTGATGACTGTGTTAAATTTGTTAAAAGAGAAATTAGGCGTCAAAACAAATACCAGGCAATAATAATGGATCCGCCTTCATACGGTAAAGGTCCCTCAGGCGAAATTTGGCGACTTGAAGATAACATTTATGAGTTGCTTGAACTGTGCGAACAACTTCTCGCTGACGATGCAGTATTTTTTATATTAAATTCTTATACGACAGGGCTTTCCCCTTCTGTTATGGAATATATGATGTCAAGCATTATATCTAAAAAGCATGGCGGAAAAGTAACAAGCGACGAAATAGGTATTAAAGTTACTCAAAGCAAACTTGTACTTCCCTGCGGCAATACCGCAATATGGCAAAAAACTTTTTGAGGTGAATTTATTGGACAATATTATAGAACTTAAAAATGTAGGTTTTGTGTATTCAAATGATGAGGATATACTGCCTTTGCCTGTTCTTAATAAAATTAATCTCAATATAAAGCGAGGTTCTTTTACAGCAATATTAGGGCATAACGGTTCCGGAAAATCGACTCTTGCAAAATTACTAAACGGATTAATTAAGCCGACTGAAGGTACCGTGCTGGTAAACGGAATAGATACTAAAAATGAAGATAGAATTTATGACATAAGAAAGACAGTCGGCATGGTTTTTCAAAACCCCGATAATCAAATGGTATCTACAATTGTCGAAGAAGACGTTGCATTCGGGCCTGAAAATATCGGCATACATCCCGAAGAAATCAAAAAAAGAGTTGACGATGCGCTCAACTGTGTATCAATGAGTGAATACAGAAAACATGATACAAACCGGCTTTCCGGCGGACAAAAGCAACGAATTGCAATTGCAGGAATGTTAGCGTTAAAACCCGAATGTCTTGTTCTGGACGAACCTACTGCGATGATTGACCCTAAAGGCAGAAAAGAAGTTATTGATACAATTAAAAAACTAAACAAAGAGTTAAATATCACAGTAGTAATGATTACTCACTATATGGAGGAAGCATCTCTTGCCGACAGGACCGTAGTTATAGATGACGGTGATATTATTTTAGACGGAACACCTAGAGAAGTTTTTTCTAATGTAGAAAAATTAAAGTCGGTAGGGCTTGACATACCGCAGCCTGCTGAACTTGTTTACAAATTAAACAAATCAGGATTTAATTTACCTGATGATTTACTGTTCATTGACGAAACAGTAAAAGAAATTATTAAAACACTTTAATCGGAGGACACAATGGCAATTCTTCAGGCAGATGGACTGACCTATATATACGGTAAAAATACGCCATATCAAAAAGAGGCAGTCACTAATGTTAATCTGAAAATTGAAAAGCCTTGTTTAGCGGCACTTATCGGACATACCGGTTCCGGTAAGTCAACATTGGTACAAATGTTAAACGGGCTTATTAAACCGACAAGCGGAAAAGTATTTTTAAACGGTAAAGATATTTGGGAAGACGAGGATAACATTAGACAAATCAGATTTAAAGTCGGTATTGTATTTCAATATCCCGAATATCAGTTGTTTGAAGATACGGTTGAAAAAGATATTGCCTTTGGACCAAAAAACTTAGGCTTAAATGATGAAGAAATTAAAAGAAGAGTTTTATGGGCATCAGAAACAGTAGGACTAAACAAAGAACTGTTAGCAAAATCGCCATTTGATTTATCGGGCGGTGAAAAAAGGCGTGCGGCAATTGCCGGTGTTTTAGCGATGCAGCCTGAAGTTTTAATTCTTGATGAGCCTACTGCCGGACTTGACCCGAAGGGCAGAGATAATCTTTTAAAACAAATTGTAAAATATCAAAAAGAAAATAATAAAACAGTTATAATTGTTTCGCATTCAATGGAAGATGTAGCAAAAATTGCTGATGAAGTTTTTGTAATGTACAACGGACAGTTAGAAATGAGCGGTACAACAAAAGAAGTTTTCTCTAACAGCGAAAAACTTGAGAACATGTCATTATCTGTTCCGCAAATAACAAAACTTATGAAAAAAATCAAAAACAGCGGATTTGATATTGACGATAACATTTTAACTGTAGATGAAGCAGTAAAGGCACTGCTAAAATTGAAAGACGGTGCAAAATAATGCTTGAAAACATCACTATCGGACAGTATTTTGCGACAAATTCAATTATTCACCGCTTAGACCCGAGAATTAAATTATTATTAAGTCTTACTCTTATTATCGGTGTATTTTTTATAGACAGTTATTTAATGATGGCTATAAGTATTTTTGTTTGCTTTGCATTTATGATAACTTCAAAAATTCAAATTAAGATGTATTTAAAAATGCTTAAAGCGATACTGCCTATAATAATCATTACATCATTTTTAAATATTTTTTATAATTCGGAAGGCAAGACTATCTTTTCATACGGAATCATAAATATTACAACAGGCGGAATACAAAAAGTAGTTTTAATATCCTTTAGAATTTGTTTACTTATTATATTTTCTTCTATGTTGACATATACAACTTCTCCTACCGAACTTACTGACGCTATTGAAAGGTTACTGTCCCCTCTTAAGTTTATAGGCTTAGGCGAAACTGTACACATTTTGGCAATGATGACTTCAATTGCTTTAAGATTTATTCCTATTTTAATTGAAGAAGTTGATAAAATAACATCTGCACAAAAAGCGCGTGGAGCCGATATTGAATCCGGAAATTTATTAAAAAGAATTAAGGCTTTAATACCGATACTTATTCCTTTGTTAATCTCTGCAACAAGGCGCGCTTATGATTTAGCAGAGGCTATGGAATGCAGATGTTATCACGGCGGCAAAGGCAGAACTAAAATGAAACAGTTGCATTTATCTTATCAAGATTTTATTGCTTGTGCTGTAATTATTCTGTTTTTATGCTTAATAATTTTTGGAAAGGTTTATTATACCGACTTTGAAACGACTTTTATTAACTCTATCGTATGACGGGACAAATTATCACGGATGGCAAGTGCAAAAAAATGCTGATACAATACAGGCAAATGTTCAAAAAGCACTTGAAAAGGTTTTATCATATCGACCTAATGTTACCGGCTGTTCAAGAACTGATGCCGGTGTGCATGCAAATATGTTTTGTTGCCATTTTAACAGCGATACGGACATCTCTGTTGATAAGTTACCGGTCGCGTTAAATGCACATTTGCCTCAAGATATCAGAGTATTAAAATGTGAACATGTTAATAATGATTTTCATTCAAGATACTCCTGTAAGGCAAAAAACTACATCTATAAAATTTATAACAGTAATATAGACAGTCCTTTTTTGTATAAATATTCTTTGAAGTATTCTAAAAAAATTGATATTGCTTTATTAGATAAAGAAGCAAAAGATTTTATAGGCACCTATGATTTTTCTGCGTTTTGTGCAAGCAAAAGCAGTATTGAAGACAAAACAAGAACTGTTAAAGAGTTTGATGTATTTGAAAAAGACGATATTATAATTTTCAGCGTAACTGCCGACGGGTTTTTATACAATATGGTAAGAATTATGGTCGGTACATTACTTGCGATAAATGAAAATAAAATTCAAAAAGGCACTATTAAAGATATTATAAAATCAAAGCAAAGAAATAACGCCGGTAAAACAGCACCTGCACATGCATTATATTTAAACAAAGTATATTATTAAGTTCAAGGAGGTAGTTTTATATGGAATACAAAAAAAGACAAACGAAAAAGGTTAAATTACCCAAAGATAAAAAACAATCAAAACAAAAAAACACCGTAAAACTTCCTCAGGAAAAACAAGAAGAAAAAATCACGCAAATTAAAATGGAGCAAAAGACTTCAAAAGCCAATAAAGATATTGAAAGAAAGCCTGCAAATATAAAAGAACAAAAACCTGTTTTTAAAAAAATCAAAGGCGGAAGTAAATTCAAGTTTTCAAAAACTTTTAAAACATCTGCAGTTTGCATATTACTGGTACTTGTTGTTTTAATTTTTCAAATTGCAACACCCACGGGAATATATGATTTTGTTCAAAATTCGCTTGCAAGTATAGGCGGAACCAATAATATGCCTGTAAATGTCCCGGGCAACAAATCAATCGGCGTGTTTACTGACAATAATATAGTACACGCGCTTACCGACACAACGCTATATTCATATAATTCATCAGGCAAAGAAATTAATTTTATACAGCACGGTTATATGTCACCCTGTCTTGTAACTACAGGTCAAAGAACTTTAATTTATGACAGAGGTAACACAGGCATCAGAGTTGACTCATTATATACAAATTATATTAATAAGAATTTTGATGAGAAAATCTACACTGCCGATTTGAGCGAAAACGGTCGTTTGGCTGTTGTTAGCACAAAGGATAATTACACTTGTCAGTTACAAGTTTTTGAAAAAAATTATGAAGATTTAATTGTTGCATATTCTTCTGCCGACCAACATATTAGTTGTGTAAAATTATCGAGCAACGGAAAATATGCAGTATTTTCCGCTTTATCTGTTAAAAACGGTGCATATTGCTCTACTGTAAAAATATTAAACACATTGTCACAGGAAATTATTAAAGAATTTGAAATTAAAAATATGATGATTAACAAAATGGAGGTAACTTCATCTTGTGTTTTTGTTCAAGGTTCAAACAGAATGTTTACTTTCAATTGGAAAGGCGAAGACTTAAAGGAATACGATTATGCGGATATGTCATATTTTATACAAAATGACAATGATACTGTATGTGTAGTTCATCATCCCTCCGGAGATGCAAGAACCTCAGAAATAGAAGTGTTTAATAAAAACGGTAAAAAACTGTTTGAAGTCAAATCATCAGGCACTTTATCGGGTGTTTGTTCATCAAAAAATCGCATATATACTTTAATAGACAACAAAATTTATGAATATAATAATAAATCTGAAATTGTGAATGAATTTACAACCGGTTATCAATATAATTCCGTAGCTCAATATAAAGACGGTGTAATTTGTATTTCTGATATGAAAATTAATTACTATAAATAGGAGAATTTTATGACAATTGTTCTTGATTTAATTATTATTGGTGTTATAATTTTAAATATATTTTTAGGTTCCAAACGAGGCTTTATGCGAGTAGCAATTGAACTTGCAGGATTTGCTGCGGTTTTACTTATTGCTGTTTGGGCATCAAACAATCTTGCCGAGCCTATTTATAATGATAATTTCAAACAAGGTGTAGAAACTAAAATATCCGAAACCATAACTGTTGACTTAGATGTAAGCAGCGCTTACAAATCTTTGCCCGAATTTGTCACATATATTTTAAAAATGCAGAACATCGATGAACAAACTATTGAGCAGTATATCAACAGCCAGATTGATAAGGGCGCAGAGTCGGTTGCTCCTGCTGTTGCAGATTATGTTGTCAAGCCGATAGTGACATCCGTTATTTCTGCTGTTTTAATGTTAGCAATATTCCTTATAGGTATGTTTCTTATTAAACTGCTCGCAAAATGGGTAAACTCTTTAATTAAAAAGACGCCTTTTGTCGGTAAAATCAATTCAGTTTTAGGTGCGGTTGTCGGCTTATTAAAAGGTGTTGTTATATCAATGGCAATTATCTGGATATTAGGTGCAATAACAAGCGTCCTACCAAACGGTATTTTATCAATAACACACGATACGGTTGAAAATGCATATATTTGCGGTATTATAAATGATTTAAACCCACTTGTAGATTGAGGATAATGAATAATAAAAAGCAGGAGAGAAAAAATGAAAAAAGTTTTTAACATTCCTAACACCTTATCTGTCATCAGAATTTTATTAGTACCATTAATAGTTTGGACTTATTTTGATGAAAGCATTACAAATCACATGATTATTTCAATAGTTCTTGTTATTATATCCGGACTTACCGATGTTATAGACGGAATTATTGCAAGAAAATTTAATATGATTACCGATGTCGGAAAAACTCTTGACCCGATTGCAGATAAACTTACACAATTTACTGTGTCTATTTGTATTTCAATTACACATCCTATTATGTTGTGGATAGTGGGTATTATTTTCGGAAAAGAATTAATTACACTAATCGGTACAATTATATTTGTAAACAAAGTAAAAAAGACTCCGCAAGCTAAATGGTGGGGTAAACTTGCTACCGTAATTTTATTTATAACATTAATAACATTTATGGTGGCCGATGCATTTACAATAAATACATTCTGGATTGACGAAGTAGAATTTGTACTCGTATCATTATGTATCGCTTCCCTTGCGTTTTCTTTCTTAAATTATATTTTGGTATATATTGCAGGAAGTAAAAAATAGGCATTAATTAACGAAAGTGAGAAAACTAACTAATGATGAAACTATGCAGCAAATGTAATAAAAGGCCTGCTATGATTTTTGTTCAGCGCGGTGACGGAGTTCAAGGTGAGCCTCAGGGGTTTTGCATAACCTGTGCAAAAGAACTCGGTATTAAGCCGATTGACGATATGTTAAAGCAAATGAACATCCCCGAAGAAGATTTTAACGCTATGGCAGAACAATTGACTGAGCAAATGAATAATCTTGTTGTACCTGACGGTGAAAGCGAAGAAGATTTTGAAATCGGCGGTGCTCAATCTATGAATTTTTTACAGCAACTTTTCGGCGGTAATAATCAGACTGATAACAGCACATCCCCAAAGGGTGAAGAAAAATCTCAAAAAAAGACAAACAATGAGAAGAAAAAGAAATATTTAAATTCATACTGCACTAATTTGACAAGCAAAGCAAAAGAAGGCGCTATTGATAAAATCATAGGCAGAACTCGGGAAATTGACCGTGTTATACAGATATTGTCCCGTCGTTCTAAAAATAATCCTTGTCTTATAGGTGAGCCGGGTGTCGGTAAAACTGCAATCGCAGAAGGACTTGCTCAAAAAATTGTTGACGGTCAAGTACCAGCTCGTTTATTTGATAAGGAAATATATTTGCTTGATTTGACTGCTTTAGTTGCCGGAACGCAATTCAGAGGTCAGTTTGAAAGCAGGGTTAAAGGCTTAATTGATGAAATCAAGCATTTTGGTAACATTATATTATTTATAGATGAAGTTCATAATATGGTAGGTGCCGGCGACTCCGCTGAAGGCTCTATGAATGCAGCAAATATATTAAAACCCGCCCTTTCAAGAGGAGAAATTCAGGTAATCGGTGCAACTACTTTTAAAGAATACAGAAAGTATATAGAAAAAGATGCTGCACTTGAAAGAAGATTTCAGCCTGTTACGGTTGAAGAACCGAGCATTGAACAAACAACGCAAATGCTATTAGGTGTTAAGCATTATTACGAGGCTTATCACGGTGTAGTTTTAAGTGATGAAATTATCAAAAAAGCAGTAGTTTTATCGGAAAGATATATTAATGACAGATTTTTACCCGACAAGGCTATTGACTTGATTGACGAGGCAAGCGCTGCGACCTCTTTGAGAAACAAGGCTGTTGATGAACTTGCAGGTTACACCCGCTCATTAAAAGACATACAAATTGAAGAAGAGGAAGAAACCTCAAAAGTTGAAAATGTAAATTATGAAAAACTTGCATCTTTGCGCTCACAGATAGTGCAATTGCAAGAAAAAATCAATGAGATTTCTCCGAAAGCCGGAATACAGACGGAAGTAACCGATGATGATTTAGCAAAAGTTATTGAACTCTGGACCGGTATTCCCGCATCAAAAGTTAAAGAAAGCGATCTTAAAAAACTTGCTTTACTTGAAGAAAATATTAAAAAGCATATTATCGGTCAGGACAATGCAGTAGAGGAAATCTGTGCTGCTGTAAGGCGCTCAAGGGTACAGATTAACCCTGTCAGAAAACCGGCATCTTTTATATTCGTAGGTCCCACCGGTGTCGGAAAAACCGAACTTGTAAAAGTGCTTGCAAATGAATTATTCAGTTCACCCGAAACGCTGATAAGACTTGATATGACTGAATTTATGGAAAAACATTCTGTATCAAAAATAATCGGCGCCCCTCCGGGATATGTCGGATACGACGAGGCAGGACAACTTACGGAAAAAGTAAGAAGAAAACCTTATTCGGTCTTACTGTTTGATGAAATTGAAAAAGCGCATCCAGATGTACTGAATATATTATTGCAGATTTTAGACGAAGGCAGAATTACCGATGCACAAGGCAGAGTGGTTAATTTTGAAAATACTGTAATTGTAATGACATCTAATGCAGGAAGCGAGCAAAAAGGCGGCTCTGTTGGTTTTGGTAAAACAAGTTATGATATGACCAAAGAAAAGGTTATGAAATCACTTGAAGAATTTTTAAGACCGGAATTTTTAGGCAGAGTTGACGAAATCATTATCTTTTCATCATTAACTAATGAAAATTTAGAGAAAATCGCAGCCCTTATGTTAGATAAACTGACTCCTGTACTTTTAGAAAAAGGAATTCGTTTTAAATATACACCTGAGGTTTGTAAAGTTCTTGCATCGATGTGCGACGGACAAACAAGAGGAGCAAGAGATTTAAGAAAAGTCATCCGCAAAGAAGTTGAAGATAAGATTTCTTCTGCAATAATTGAAAAATGTGATGAAAAAATCGAAGGTATTGCTTTAAGTGTTGATGAAAATAAAGATAAAATTGAAATAAATATTTTATAAACACTTGACATCGCGACGAATAAGTGATAAAATACAATTCGTCGCAGATATGCGGGTGTAGTTCAATGGTAGAATGTCAGCCTTCCAAGCTGAACACGTGAGTTCGATTCTCATCACCCGCTCCATTAAATAAAAGAACACGGATAAGATTTATCCGTGTTCTTTTATTTTGATTTTAAAATTGCAATTACAACTTCGGGGTTATTATTTATTCTTGCAGGGAAAGATCTGTTGCGCAGTCCCCTGCTTACAATCATATTAGTATTGCCTTTATTATAAATTCCGCTTGTGTATTTTGGAAACAAGCCCTGATGAGGAGCATAGAGTCCTCCGATATACGGAATTCTTATTTGACCTCCGTGGGCATGTCCGCAAAAAACAAGATTCAAGTTGTGATTGCAATAAAGTTCGAACTTTTCAGGTCTGTGTGACAACAAAATTTTATAATTATCACTGCTGTAATCTAATGAATCAAGATAATTATTCAGATTTGTTTCATCATCGGTGTATCCGTAAAGATAACTGAAAGTCGGATCATTTACACCTAAAATATCAATCTTAGCACCGTTTTTATTTATTACCGTCTGACTGTTTTCAAGTACAGTCACATTAAAGTTGATAATCTTTGATTTAAACTCTGCGTATTCTTCCGTCAATCTATACTCATGATTACCGTTTACATAGTAAATCGGAGCATAGTTTTGTATTTGTTTTATAAAATCGACAGATATATCAACATCAGGATGATATGAGTCAATTATATCTCCGGTAATAACAATAATATCAGGAGAGTTTTTAATAACGACATCAATTAAATCTTGATTGTTTTCTCCAAATACCGAGTTGTGCAAATCAGATATTTGCATAATTTTGAAATTATTAAATTCTTTTGGAATATTGCTGTCATTTACATAAATTTCACTTACATCTATTTTTTTATTTTCAAAATGAACATAAATACTAAGCGCTGTTATTAAAACAATTAAAATAATACTCGCAATAATCATCGTCTTTTTTTTAATCTTTCTCATTGATTATCAATGCCATTCAACAAAGCATCAGCCTCGTTAGGCTCAAGTTTTTCAACATCTTTTAATTTCTTTTGAATAATTGAATTCCTTTTTTCTGCATCTTCAATTGCATTAGTTGCCTCATTAAGTTTTCTTTTTGCTTTTTCAAAATTGGCACTAAACAACTCATACTGTTGCTTTGCGGCGCCTAACACTCGCCACACCTCTGCAGCCCTTTTATCCAATGTAATTGTTCTGAAACCGACTTGCAAGGTGTTTAAAAACGCAGTAATTGTTGTAGGTCCGCATACCATTACCCTATATTTACGCTGTATTTCCTCGCTAAGTCCGGGTATTCTTAAAACCTCTGCGTAAAGTCCCTCTGTCGGCAAAAACATTATAGCAAAATCAGTAGTTTTAGGAACATCTATGTACAGTTTTGAAATATCCGCCGCCTCGCTTTTCACAGTTCTTTCAAGGCTTTTGATACTCTCCTGAACTGCAACTCTGTCTGCATTTTCAGATGCTTGTACAAGTCTTAAATAATCTTCCTGCGGAAATTTAGAATCTATCGGTAAATATGCAAATTTTCCGTCTTCCTCTCTTGAGGGAATTTTAATGGCAAATTCTACTCTTTCGGCATTATTTTTGATTGATACATTCTTTTCATATTGGTCATTAGTTAAAATCTGTTCCAAAATGTTACCAAGTTGAATTTCGGCCCATGTGCCTCTGGCTTTAACATTAGTCAGCAGTCTTTGCAAATTGCTTACACTACTGCTTAAATTTCTCATTTCACCGATTGATTTATATACTTCGTTTAATTGTTTTACAATATTCAGATTTACATCGTTCAAGCCTTGTCGCAGTTCTACCCTGTTCTGCCCCATTTGGTTTGAAAATTCAGTTTTTAATTTATCTTCAAGCGATTTATTATTTCTTTTTAAAAGTAAAACTACAAGTAAAACAACTGTCAGTACCAACAATGCAATAATAATATAATCAGTCAAACATATCACCTCTGTAATCATTTGGTGTCGAAATAGTGTTTTTAAAAAACTATTTTAACTATTAATAACCATTATACACAACAAATATTATAAAATCAAATTTTACAACTAAATTAAATTAAATAAAATGATATTGAATTTACCGCAAATTGTGTTATACTAATTATGCCAAACTAATTAAATATGCATGGTTTTTACTGAAAACCTTATATACTTATGTATATATATTCGATAAAATCAATGAATTTGATAAAAATGCAAATTCCTTATGATTTTGTTGAATATAAACATGCATAATTAGTTTGGCGACTATCGGAGTTTGCGTTTTTTTGCGGTTACTTCGGTAGCCGCATTTTTTTGTATAAGGAGGGTATTTTTAATTAATCTTTAGTAATTATTGATAATTATTATTTTAAAAAATAGGAGGTTATAGAAATGAAAAAAATATTATCAATTTTATCAGTCTTAATTATTATTTTTTCAATTGCATCAACATCGACAATGATAGCAGATGCAGCATCGAATCCTTATGGGAAGTATCAAACAATTAACGGTGTTACAACTGTAAGATGCACTTGGTATGCATGGGAGCAAGCGTATTCTAATACAGGCGCAATTATGCCTAACTTTGGAAATGCAAAAAACTGGTACACATCAGCTAAAAATAATGGTTTCAAAGTGGGTTCAGAACCTAAAGCAAAATCTATTGCTGTTTGGACTGACAGTGGATATGGTCATGTAGGCTATGTTGTTAGTGTTAATGGATCTAAAATCACAGTAAATGAGGGAGGAATGTTAAATACTAATGGACAAGCATATAATGGTACAGGTATTTTAAATGGTTCAATTTGCAATAGTGAAGTTGGAAGCAAAAAATCTAATTATTCTTCAAAAATTTTAGTAGGATATATCTATTTGACAAATAACAGTTCTGTTAACGAAACAGTAGTATTGAAAGCAGACAAAAGTAAAAACACAATATCAAACAATAACGCTGTGCTTTGGGGCAGAGTTGACAAACCTTCAAATTACGCAGTTACAAAAATTGGAATTAAAGTTAGACAAGACAATTCTACATATAACAAAGGTTGGGAAAAATATGAAGCACCTTCAAAATCTTATGTAGGCTATTCGTATATGTACCCATATTATGATTTAAAATCAGAATTAAATGCAAATTTAACACATGGTACAAAGTATTATTACAGATTTTATGCAGTTGTTAATGGTAAAGAGTATTGGAGTGATGAGTATAATTTTACCACAGGTAATCACAATTATATAAATAAAGCTGAAGCAAAATACTTAAAATCTGCGGCAACTTGCAAATCTAAAGCGGTTTACTATAAGAGTTGTTCTGTCTGCGGAGAAAAATCAACATCGACTTTTGAATACGGAAACGTTAGTACAATACATAGCGGTGGAACACATATTAATGGTCAAAAGGATGCTACTAATGATGAAAAAGGCTATACAGGAGATACTGTTTGTAATTCTTGCGGACAAATATTAAAAACAGGCAATTATACCAATATTCCTACTTTAATTAAGCAAAATGGAGTTTGGTATTATTATTCTGATGAAGGAAAAAAGGTAGACGAAACGACACTTTGTAAGTACAATGGTACTTGGTATTATGTTAAAAATGGAATATTAAGCAAAGACAATACATTAATCAAGTACAATAATGTATGGTATCATGTTAAAGGGGGTAAAACTGTAAAAGATACTACTCTTGTTAAGTACAATAACGTTTGGTATTATGTTAAAAACGGAAAATTAAATAAAGATAATACTTTGGTTAAGTACAATAATGTTTGGTATCATGTTAAAAATGGTAAAAAGATTAATGATACTACCCTCGTTAAATATAACAACAAATGGTACTATGTACAAAAAGGCAAAGTCAATTTCAAAGCAAACACAAAAGTAAATTATAACGGTAAAGTTTACACAGTCCGCAACGGTGTTGTAGTATAATTTGAAATTAAAAATATTTAAGGCGGTGTGCAAAATTAATTGCACACCGCCTTTTTTTACTTCTAATAAACTTGCATTTAATTGAGAAAATGTTATAATTATAATATAAGTGGGTTTATATCTTATATTTTTTAGGAGGAACAAAGAATGAAAAAAACGAGTAGAATAAAAAGCATGGTTTCGATGTTGTCAGCATTAATTTTAATCTTTTCTATGCTTTCTGTTAATGTATCGGCACTTGAGATTCCTAAAAATGAAGAAGTCCTATTAACTTATCCTGATTTACATGACTCAACGATAGCGGTAACAGAGGCTTTAGAAAAACATGTAGATACTGATGAATTTAAAAATTATTTATTTGAACAGTTTTCAAACTTTTCAACATCTATAGATATTTCAAAATTTGAAATACCAAACACCGACGAAAATATAGAATCAATAAAGAATTTAATATGGCACAATATGCCTGAAGCATTTCAAGTATACGGACTTGGTACAATACCAAAAAACAACTATATTTCTCAAGTTTTAGTTAGTTATTATGATTGGTGTTCTGCAGATAAATACCCAAGTATGTATTTTGAATTACAAAACACAGCTTCAGAATTATTACAGGGAATTGAAAATAATGAATCTTTAAATGATGTTGAAAAGGCACTTTTAGTTCACGACCGTTTAGCAGTTTGGAACGAATACGATTATGAAAATTATTTAAATAATAATATACCTAACGAATCTTATACAGCATACGGAGCGCTTGTAAAAAGAACTTCTGTGTGTGACGGATATACAAAAGCATATATATATCTTTTGAATCGTGTCGGTATTAAGAGTATATATTGTTCATCACAAGAACTTAATCATTCCTGGAATATTGTTTATATTAACGGTATTCCCTATCATACAGATGTGACATTTGATGATAAGGTCTGGGATGTAACAGGCAGAGTTTATCACGAGAACTTATTAGTATCGAGCAATTTGTTCTATGAGCAGAACCATGCTGCAACCGATTATGACACTACACCTCAAGACAGCAGTTATGATAATTATTATTGGAGAGATTCTAATACAGAGTTCCAGTTAATTGACAATACGCTTTATTTCATTAATAATAGCAATTCTACATTAAATAAAATTTCAAACGGAGTAATAACACAATTAAAATCTGTCAGTGACAAGTGGTTAGCAAGTGAATCATCCTTTTGGAGTGGAAATTTTTCTAAATTAAGTTCTGACGGAAATAAATTGTATTATTCTTTATCTGATGCAATTTATGAATTTGATGTCAGCGACAATACTTCCGAGGCAAAATATTATCCTGATTTATCTGTCGGTAATTATTTTAGTATCTTCGGATTTACTTATGAAGACGGTTATTTAATATGCGAATTAAATAATTCGCCCAATTTTACCAAAGACACGAAAAAATTATATCAAGTAAGACAGTTGTACGATAGTCAAGCACCAAAGGTTACGCTTACATCTGTTTCAGTATTATCAACGCCTGATAAAACTACATATTACGTAGGCGATTCACTAAACACTTCCGGTTTGAGTTTGAAACTCACATACAGTGACGGTTCGACAAAAGCTGTTACAAGCGGATATATAACAAGCGGATTCAGTTCAGCTTCGGCAGGAACAAAGACAGTTACTGTATCTTACGGAGGAAAATCGACAACATTTAAAGTAAGTGTTATAAAACGAAGCGTTTCAGCGCCGAGTGCTCCGGTACTTTCGAAGAAAACATCTACAACAGTAACCCTTACAAAAGTAACGGGATACGAATACAGCAAAGACGGTAAAACATGGCAGTCAAGTAACATATTTAAAAGTTTGAATGCTGATACCACATATTCTTTCTATCAAAGAAAAGCTGAAACCTACACAAGTTACGCATCTCAAAAAAGCAGCGTTTTAAGTGTTAAAACTAACCCGAAAGAAACATTAATCAAAGAGAATAATGTCTGGTATTATACTGTTAACGATATAAAAGTCAGCGAAACAACGCTTTGCAAATACAACGGTACCTGGTATTATGTGAAAAGCGGTAAACTTAGCAAGGATAATACATTAGTCAAGTACAATAATGTTTGGTATCACGTTAACGCAGGTAAGTTAGCAAATGATACTACTCTTGTTAAGTACAATAATGTCTGGTATTACGTGAAAAACGGAAAATTAAGCAAAGATAATACATTAGTCAAGTATAATAATGTCTGGTATCATGTTAACGCAGGTAAGTTAACGAATGATACTACTCTTGTTAAGTACAATAACACCTGGTACTATGTAAAGAGCGGCAAACTCAATACTTCTAACACTTTGGTTAAATACAACGGAGTATGGTATCATGTAAAGGGCGGCAAGAAAGTTAATGATACTACCCTTTGCAAGTATGGCAGTAAATGGTACTATGTACAAAACGGTAAAGTTAACTTCAAGGCGAACCTGAAATACAAATATAACGGAAAATGGTACACAGTTCGCAACGGAGTTGTAGTATAAAATTTATTTATAAAATACCATCACAAAGATGATAAATCGGAAAGGATTTTACCTTTCCGATTTATCTTTACAGCACCCGATATATAAATTTAACAAGTAAATTTAATTATTTATGTTGACAAAATCGTTTTATAACTGTATAATAATATGGCGTCTAAAATTTGTCTCGATAGCTCAGCTGGATAGAGCATCTGCCTTCTAAGCAGAGGGTCGGGGGTTCGAGTCCCTCTCGGGACGCCAAAAAATTCCGTCCACTTTCGTGAACGGAATTTTTTACTTATTCACTATTAACTATTCAATCTTCACTAATTTAATGTTCGTGAACGGAATTTCAGGTAAGAAGTAAGAGTGAATAGTGAAGGAGTATATTTAAAAAAATTAGTATAACAATAAACACTGAAATATAAAATAAGTGGAATATTAAGTAATTTGATTTTCGTTACAGAGAGACAAAATACCTTGTTTTACAAAACGAGGTATTTTTATCAGTAAATATGCATAACTTACAGAGCAATTTATGTGTATTTTCTTATCTTTTAAAAATATTTCAATCATTTTGTAAAAAAAACTTGCTTTTTTGCGCAAAAGGTGATAATATCATTAGGTGACTAAACAACTTATTGAGGGAGGTGGAATTATGCCTAACATTAAATCTGCTAAAAAGCGTGTTCTCGTTGCTGAGGCTAACGCTGCTCGTAACAAGGCACAGAATTCTGCTCTTAAAACTTCTTTAAAGAAAGCAAATATTGCTATTGAAAGCAATGCTGCAGATAAGACTGAAACTGTAAAGGCTGCTGTTAAAAGCATTGATATGGCTGCTAAAAAAGGTCTTATCCATAAGAATAATGCAGCAAGAAAGAAATCAGCACTTGTTAAAAAACTTAACGCTGCAGAATAATTTAACTGTAAAATTAGACCGTATCTGTCAGATACGGTCTTTTTTATTTATATTCATATACTACATATCCGCTTAATTGCTCATTTTCGTAGTGTTCTTCTTTTATCAGTAAATCATTTTCGTATTGATAATCAGATTCATATTCTGTATTTTGTTCTAAATTCAACACATTTTTATATGTGACATTACCGTTTTTATCATATTCAAAATCTGTTTGTGACACTAAAGTATTGTTGGCATATTTTAACTGTGAAGATACTTTTTCGTTTTTATAGATTAGTTCATATCTGATATCCGATACTAATTCATTATTCTGATAATATTTTTCTTCAATTAAATCTTCATTATCATTGTAGTCATAATCGCAATAATAATATTCATTACCGCTTGCATCAAAATAAATCATTTTGCTTTTCAATTTATCTTTATATTCATAAACAATAGTATAATTATTCTCTGCATCTTCAAATGTCTTTTCTTCTTTGATACACAGTCCGTTTTCATATTCAAAAGTTAAAGTATATGTTAATTTATTGTTACTATAAACTTTTTCTTCTGCTTTATTACCGCTTTTATCGTACTTATATTCATAAACATCCTCATCTGTTGAGTCTTCATAATCTAAAGTTGATTTAATAAGTAAATCATTTTGATACGAATGAGATACTGTATAGTAAAGGTTCTGCCCTACATAACAAATTTCTTTTGACACATTTTTTTGATGACTTGAAGTACAAGATACCATTAAAAACAAAAGCATGAAAGATAAAAATAAATTTAAAAATTTCTTCACTTTAATCACTCCCGAATGTCTTTTTGTATTATACTTAATTCTCCGTCTTATGTCAAATCGGCCATTTTGTAATAATTTAGCAAATTATTGTTGTAAAACCACAACATATTATGTTATACTTATTAAAAATGTAATAGGAGTGATATTATGAAGTGTCCGTTTTGCGGTTATGAAGAAAGCAAAGTAGTTGATTCACGCCCTACTGATGAAGATGAACGCATCAGACGACGCAGAGAATGTTTAAAATGTGCTAAACGCTTTACTACTTATGAAATGATTGAAAGTTTACCGCTGATTGTAATTAAAAAAGACAAGTCAAGAGAAGTTTTCGACAGAGATAAACTATTAACCGGTTTAATGCACGCGTGTGAAAAGAGGCCGGTTTCTATTGACCAGCTTGACAAGGTGGTAAGTGAAATTGAAACATCGCTTCACAATTCTCTTGACAGAGAAGTATCATCTATTCAAATCGGTGAACTTGCTATGGAAAAATTACGCACTTTAGACGAGGTTGCATACATCCGCTTTGCATCTGTTTACAGACAGTTTAAAGATGTAAATACATTTATGGAAGAAATTTCACGAATTTTAAGCGAAAAATAAAATGGACAAGTTGCGAACCTGTTGTTTTATCGGACATAGCACTCAGAATTTATCTTTAAGCAATTTAACTGAAAACGATATTTATAATAAAATCAAAAGCGCTGTTCAAGGCGCAATACAAGATGGTTACCTCAACTTTTTATGCGGCTGTGAACAAGGCGCTGACTTGTTGTTTTCCGAGGCTGTTATTTCAGAAAAAAAGAATAATAACATTCAATTTATCTGTGTATTATCGAATAAGAATCAAGCCGCTGATTACAACCGCGAAGACAGAGAACAATTTGCAAATTTATTAGATGTTGCCGACAGCGTAATATGTTTAAGTGAGGACTGTATAAAAGATTTTACTGCAAAACGCAATCAGCACATAATTAATTTGTCTTCATATTTTATTACTGCATATAACGGAAGCCGGGGTAAAACTGAAACTGCTGTTAAATACGCTAAAAAAATAGGCATAAAAACTCATAATATTCTTGATATACTCACAAACGATGATTCAGGTCAAATATCATTTTAACTAATGCCGACGCACCTTTATAAAGCGTCGGTATATTTTTATCCAAATAGGATAAAATCAGACTTGTCCTGTCTTTTGTTTCTTTATTTATTACAAATTTTTTATCAAAAACAGAAACTACTGTGTCGTCCTGAATAATATTGACTTCATAAACTGCATCCTTACCGATAAATCCGACTTTTCTTGTACCCTTATCGGCAATATATATGCCGCCAACTATTATAATCGGTATTATTAACAGGCATAAACCGTATATTAATATTCTTAAATAAGTTTTCATATTACACTAAAAATAAAATTTATTGCAGGTACAAAAAAAGATGCTATTTCATTATAAAAAAGTATTGACAAGATTACACATGAAATAAAAATGAAAATATATGCAAATCTTTTCAGGATATTTATCACCTCAATAAATTTTATGCTCCTTTTATTAAAGTAATGATAAAATCAACTGTTCATCTACTTTGTTTTGAACAGCGCAGTTTATACATTTTGAAATAATTTTAGATGCTCTTTCAATAAGCAAGTCTATTTGTGTGGGAGTTACGACTATGCTTTTCAAGTTTTTAACTTCTTCATTAAAATCTGTAATACTGCAAACGAGAGTGTTTGCGTCTACAACAGTCGGCACACCTATTGAAATTACGGGAATATTAAGAGTGTCCTTACTGATTTCTTTTCTGTTATTACCTACCCCTGCGCCCGGAGAAATACCTGTGTCGCACATTTGTATTGTGTTTCCGAGTCTGTCTATATTAATTGCTGCTAAAGCATCTATAACAATAATTGCTTTAGGTTTTATTTTATTAACAATAGAGTTAATTATTTCAATTGTTTCTATACCTGTTTGGCCAACTACTCCCGGATTTAATACCGATACCTCTCTTAAATTATTAAGCCCTTCACTTTTTCTTAATTCATCTGCAATATGACGGGTTGCTAAGACTAAATCAGCGGTTTTAGGACCTAATGCATCCGCTGTAACGCTTGTGTTTCCGAGTCCTACAACCAATACTTCCCCTTCCGTCGGAAGCAAATTTAAAAGTTCTGATTTAAACACATTATGCAATTCGTCATCCAAATTATCAAACTGTGATAATCTGTCCAATTCAAAAGTAATATAAGTACCGATTTTTTTACCGATTATTTTTTCCGCATCAGAATTTTTAATTAAGATTTTATTTAAAGTAAAAGAATTATAATTTTCTGTTATTTGCTCGGCGCCATCAATATTTTTACCTAAATTATCTTTTAATTCTACCGCTAAATCAGTTCTTAAATTCATAATATTCCTCTATAATTTTAAATATTTTATTTATTATTTGAAATATTATAATTTAATATTCCCTTTTTAAATGTTTTGTGTTATACTATGTTTATATATAATTTTACAAATTAAGGAGATTTAAAAAATGTATTCAGAAGCACTTGACACAATCGGATTTGTCGGCAATTATGACAAAGAAGTTGCAGATGCTATGCAACTTGAATTAGAAAGACAAAATGACAACATTGAACTTATCGCATCTGAGAATGTTGTATCACCTGCAGTTTTAGCTGCTATGGGTTCAGTTCTTACAAATAAATATGCCGAAGGTTATCCGGGACACAGATATTACGGCGGATGTCAATATGTTGACATTGTTGAAAATATTGCAAGAGACAGAGCATGTAAATTATTCGGTGCACAACACGCTAATGTTCAGCCTCATTCCGGAGCGCAAGCAAATATTGCGGTTTATACTGCTTTATTAGAGCCGGGCGATACTGTAATGGGTATGAATTTATCACATGGCGGTCACCTGACACACGGTTCACCTGTTAATATTTCAGGAAAACTTTACAACTTTGTCCCGTACGGTGTAAACGATGACGGTGTAATTGATTACGATGAAGTAAGAAAAATTGCTTTAGAATGTAAGCCGAAATTAATTGTTGCAGGTGCATCCGCATATCCGAGAACAATTCATTTTGACAAGTTTGCAGAAATTGCAAAAGAAGTTAATGCTTTATTTATGGTAGACATGGCTCATATCGCCGGCTTGGTTGCCGCAGGCCTTCATCCTAATCCTGTTGAGTATGCCGATGTTGTTACTACAACAACCCACAAGACATTAAGAGGTCCGAGAGGCGGTTTAATCTTTTGTAAGGAAGAACTTGCAAAACAAATCGACAAGGCTATTTTCCCGGGTACCCAAGGCGGTCCTTTAATGCATACTATTGCTGCTAAAGCAGTTTGCTTTGGTGAGGCATTAAGCGATGACTTTAAAAATTACCAGAAGAAAATAGTTTCAAACTGTCAAGTTCTTGCAAGCGAACTTAAGAATAACGGAATTAAATTAGTATCAGGCGGTACTGACAATCATTTAATATTAATTGATTTAACGGGTACAGGCGTTACAGGTAAGCAACTTGAACACAACCTTGATGAAGTTCATATCACAACAAATAAAAACGCGATTCCTAATGACCCGGCTTCTCCGTTTATTACTTCAGGTATCAGAGTTGGTACCGCTGCTGTAACTACAAGAGGTTTTGGCGAAAATGAGATGAAAAAGATAGCAGAGTTTATTACTAAGGCTACCTTTGATTTTGAAAGCAGCAAAGAATATATTAATAATTCAGTTGCAGAAATTTGCAAACAGTTCCCACTTTATAAATAAATTTTTATTAATTAAGAAAGCGGTGTAGCCTATAAAACAGGTTACACCGCTTATTTTATTATTACAAATGAAAACAATCTTAATTACCTTTTAATCTCTTATGAACTTCACGAAATTCTAACGGTAATTCTTCTGATGACATATTTCGGACATTTTTCGTTGTACCGTCTTTAAGAGCGTTTATATAATACCATTCCTTAAACTTAAGAGTCAAAAGAGTTTTATTCAGTTCCTTAATTTCTTCCTCAACCCTTTCCTTTTGAGCAACAATAAGTTGAAGGCGGTCATTAATTGTGCTGTCGCCTAGCATCGCTAATTCAATAAAACTCTTTATGTCACAAAGTTTCATCCCTGCTTTTTTAAGGCAACCTATAATCTGCAGCCACTCAAAATCTTCCTCTTTAAACATACGCATTCCACCGCTTGAACGCTCAACAAAAGGAAGCAAACCTTCTTTATCGGAATGGATTAAAAGCATAAATAAATAATGTAAAAATATTTTCAGCCGAGAATATTACCTGTAAAAACAGAACAAAAGTCCGCTTCAAATTGAAGCGGACTTTTAATTATTAATAAACGAATTTCAACAAAACTATTTTAATTCAACAATAGTAACTCCGTTTTCTCCTTCTCCATAGACACCCAATCTATATGTTTTAACACAAGAGTTAGTTTTTAAAAAGTCATTTACCGCCTGTCTTAACACACCTGTTCCCTTTCCGTGTATTACGGAAATTACACTGATACCCGACATAATGGTCTGGTCGATAAATCTGTCTAACTCAAAAATTGCTTCGTCTGCAGTTTTGCCTCTTAAATCAATCGAAGTCTGTGCTGTTCTGTCAAGACGGGATGTTACATTACGCGTTAATTTAGGCTCTGTTTTTTTCTTAGGTTTTTTATCTATTAGCCTTAAATTACTTTCGGGCAACTTAATTTTAACCTTTTCAAGTTGAACTGTAACTTTTCCGCTTTTATCTTTCAAGGCAATAACATCGCCTTCTTTGTCGATATCAACTACTAACACCCTATCGCCCACTATAAGAGGTCTTGGTAATTTATAATCTGATTTAATTTTACCGTCGGAATAAGTTTTGTCCAGTTTATTAATGCCTTTATTAAAAGAGTCTTTTGCTTTTTGAGCAAGCAAACTTAAATCTTTTTCTTTTTCAGCCTGTTTTCTTAAATCGGAAATCTCATTAAGCATAGTATTTGCAGAGTATTCGGCTCTGTCGGCTATTATTTTGGCCTTTTGACGCGCTTTTTCAATAATTTCTTTTTGCTTGGTTTCTGTTTCAAACAGTTGCTCTTTAACAGCATTTTTTAGGCTGTTAAGTTCTGTTTTGATTTTAAGAGTTTCTTCTCTGTCTTTTTCAGCAGAAACCAAGGCAGATTCAAGAGCTGAGACTACACTTTCAAATCGGTTATTCTCATCGCTAACTATTTCTCTTGCCGAATTTACAATTCTTTGCGGAAGTCCTAATTTTTCACTTATTGCAAAAGCATTCGAACGACCGGGCACTCCCATCAGCAAGCGGTAAGTAGGTTTCATATTTTCTACATCAAACTCGCAGCAGGCGTTTTTAACTCCGGGAGTGTCTAACGCAAAGGCTTTTAATTCTGCATAGTGAGTTGTAGCAACAATTTTTGCACCGACAAAACGCAAGTCTTGAATAACCGCAGTAGCAAGAGCCGCGCCCTCAACAGGGTCAGTACCCGCACCTAATTCATCAACTAATACCAAAGATGAGTCGTCTGCATTAGTAACGATATCAATAAGCGTTACCATGTGAGAAGAGAAAGTTGAAAGGGAATTTTCTATTGACTGTTCATCGCCAATATCGGCAAAAACTTTTGAAAACACGGAAATTTCGCTGTTTTCATTTACAGGAATCATAAGTCCGCATTCCGCCATTAAAGTTAAAAGTCCGAAAGTTTTTAGCGTAACGGTTTTACCTCCCGTGTTCGGACCTGTAATGACAAGTGTATCAAAACTGTCGCCGAGTTCGATATTTACAGGCACAACATTATCTTTATTAAGCAACGGATGTCTTGCCTTTTTTAAATTAATTTTACCTGTATTATTAACTTTCGGCATAGTTGCTTTCATTTCATAAGCAAGGCTTGCCTTTGCAAAAATCAAGCAAAGTTCAACAGCGCAATCATAAGATGAAATTATATCGTTTGCGTGTTCTCCTACCTCGACTGATAATTCCATTAAAATTCTTTCGATTTCTGTTTTTTCTTTAAGTTTTAATACTTTAATGTCATTATTTGCTTCAACGACGCTTATCGGCTCAATAAACACAGTATTACCTGAAGCGGAAGTATCATGTACGAGGCCTGATACATTTGCGCGACATTCAAGTTTTACGGGAACAACAAAACGGTCGTTTCTGATTGTTACAACCGGTTCTCGTAAAAATTTACTGTAAACTGACGAATGAATAATTTTATCTAATTTTTCTCTTATACTGTTTTGAGCCGCAGAGAGTTTTCTTCTTATGTCATAAAGTGTTTGAGATGCTTTATCGGCAATCTCGTCTTCCGAAATAATTGAGGAAAAGATCTTATCTTCCAAGTGTTTATTAAGTACAATTCTGTCAAAAAGATACTTAATTGAAGTATTATCATTGAATTTATCGTGCCATTCGACAAGTCTTGAAAAGCAATTTAAAGTTTTTGCAATTTTAAGCAAATCACCTGCTGAAATTGAGGCTCCTGCTTCAGCGATTGTCAATGGGTTATTTACATTAACCAAATTAGAAAATGACGGTGACGAATAACGAGCCATTAGTGAATAGGCATCGTAAGTTTTTTTTAGTCTTATGCTTACTTCGTCCAAATCAGCAGATGGCTCTAACATTTTAGCATACTCAGCCGCATCGTCATTATGACAATGTTTTGCGAGCATATCAAGTACTCTGTTTAATTCAAGAACATTATAATATTTTTTTTGAGTTTCCATTTATCTTTCCTATTCGGGTAAATTTTTGTAAAAATCAAGAGCGATAAAATGATGACCGACTTGATTTAACAAATAATATTCTGTTATATTTGAGAGTTGTTTATAATTACCGTCTTTTAATTCAAAATTAAAAAGTTTACTAAAGTCACAATAAACGATATGGCGCATCGCGGACAAAACTCCGTTAGGTAAAAGCACACCGTTTTTGTCGCAATTTTCACAAACAATGCAGCCCTCATTAATTTTCAGATAATAATTCGCGGCATTATCGTTATTACAAACTGAACAAGCCTTTAAATCAGGCGCATATCCGCATTCAGTTACTAAACGCAATTCAAAAATTGCCTTTACCATTTCAAGCGGTCTTAAATCTTTTTCAATAATATGTATGCAATTGAGCATAAGGCGTAATATCTGTTCTGACTCAACGCCTTCAACTGCAAAAACTATAGCGGCCTCGCAAAAATACTGAGCTAAACTTAACTTTGCAATATCAAATCTTAAATTAAAAAACAGTTCTTCGGGTATTGCTTCATCAATAATATAACTGTCTTTTGTTTTATAAACAGACAGTTGTGAATAAACAAGCATGGCAGTTGATGAAGAATTTTTATTTTTAGGCTTTGCCGCACCGCGCACAAAGGCTCTTATTACACCCATATTGCGGGTAAGCACAGTTACAAGTCGGTCACTCTCGCCCACTTGTGTTTGTTTTAAAATCAAGCCATCGGTCTTGAATTTCATTATTATTCTCCGTTTTTATATAATCTAAATAGTACTCAATTTTTCCTGTACTTAAAAACTGCTCCCAAAAATAATTTTGCATTATTACATCACCTAATAATAAAGTTTGTAATAAAGCAAAAATTATAAAAGGCAAATTAGTCCAATCCGAAATTATGAATTAAACCTGTTCGATTTCTCCAATCTTCTTTGACTTTTACCCAGCACTGCAAATTAATTTTACAGCAAAAAAAGTTTTCAATTTCTTTACGGGCGCCTGTTGAAATTCTTTTAAGCATTTCACCGCGCTTTCCGATAATTATGCCTTTATGACTTTCGCTTTCGCAATAAATAATTGCTTCGATATCTATAATATCTTCGCCTGAAGATGTTTTTCTGTCTTTGAATTTTTCAATAGAAACAGCAATACCGTGCGGGACTTCTTTATTAAGATTCAAAAGCATTTTTTCTCTTATCATTTCTGATGCAATAGTGCGCTCATTTTGGTCAGTAAGTTCATCATCAGAAAAAAAGTGCGGTGCTTCAACACAATATTTTTCAAGTTCTTTTTTGAGTATACTAACGCCATCACCGTTTTTTGCGCTTAAAGGAATAATTGCCGAAAAATCAAACAGTTTAGAGTAAAGCAAAATAATATCCATTATTTTTGATTTATCATCTACAAGGTCGATTTTATTGATTGCTAAGATACAGTCCATTTTATCCGATTTAATTTTTTCAATTAATTCTATATCTGCTGCTGTCGGTAATTTTTCAATCGGCTCCGATACTGCATCAATGACAAGCACGCAAACATCAACATCGGCCATACTGTCTTTTACTGCTTTGACCATATTTTCACCGAGTTTTGTTTTAGGTTTATGAAGTCCCGGTGTATCAATAAATACAAACTGATTATCGCCGCTTGTCAAGACTCCCATAATCTTAGTTCTTGTGGTTTGCGGTTTATTGGTAACAATTGCGACCTTTTGACCAATCAGATTATTCATAAGTGATGATTTTCCGACATTCGGTTTCCCGACTATAGATATAAAAGCACTTTTTGTCATAAGTTCTCCTTAAAACGTCAAGCCGAGCAGTTCCATTACGGCTTCTTCGTGTTCTCTCATTCTAACTTTTTCCAAACCGCCGTTTACATGGTCATAACCGAGTAAATGCAACATAGAATGACAGGTTAAATATGCAATTTCTCTTCTTACGCTGTGGCCGAACATTTCAGCCTGTGCTACTGCTTTTTCAACAGAAATGACAATATCACCTAACTGTACTCTTTTAGTTGCAGGGTCAGGTACAAATTCTCCGTTTTCACAAAGCGGGAACGACAGCACATCGGTAACCCGGTCGATTTTTCTGAATCTCATGTTTAAGTCTTTAATCTGAGAGTTGTCTACAAGCAAAACGCTCACTTGTGATTCCTGCTCGAAATTTTCGCAAGAAATCACAGCATTACATGTTTTTCTTATTAAAAGTTTTGTTCCTTTTTCAAGTTCGCTTTTTTGATTATTTATAATTTCCACTTTAATCTTTGCCATTTATTTTACTTCCCTTATTTCTTTGCTGTTCATATTTTTCGTACGCTTTTACAATTTTTTGTACAAGTTGGTGTCTGACGACATCTTTTTCATTTAATCTGATTATTTTAATATCTTCGACATTTTTAAGAACTTTACTTGCCTCAATCAGTCCTGACCTTTTTCCGTCAGGTAGATCTATTTGAGTTAAATCTCCGGTAACAACGATTTTTGAATTAAATCCGAGTCGTGTCAAAAACATTTTCATTTGTTCTGGTGTAGTGTTTTGCGCCTCATCCAATATAATAAAACTATCGTCTAATGTTCTGCCGCGCATATAAGCAAGCGGTGCAACTTCTATACTTCCCTTTTCCATACAGCGCTGAAATGCTTCGGCGCCGAGCATTTCAAAAAGAGCATCATAAAGAGGTCTTAAGTAAGGATCGACTTTGCTTTGCAGGTCACCGGGTAAAAAACCTAATTTTTCGCCTGCTTCAACTGCCGGTCTTGTCAGAATAATTCTTGATACTTTTTTATCTCTAAAAGCAGCCACTGCCAAAGCAACAGCCAGATAAGTTTTACCTGTTCCTGCAGGCCCGATACCTACTGTAACTGTATTTGAACTGATCGCTTCAATATATGACTTTTGTCCGAGGGTTTTAGGTTTTACCGGTTTTCCGTTTGCAGTTATGCAAATACACTCTTTTCCGGCGAGTTGAATCATTTTTGACGCATTACCTTCATTTGCAAGAGAAATTGCATAATTCACATTCTGGTCTGTCAGCGGCTCACCGTTTTCAAGCATCAACATAAGGCCTGATATGGCATTTGCTGCGTTTGTGACATTATCGTCATTTCCCATTATCTTAATCTCATTTCCTCTAAGCACGGTAGAAACATTATAATTTTTTTCAATAATTTTAATATTTTCATCAAGATTTCCAAACAGGTTCGACATCTGTTCCATATTTTCAATCTTTAAAATTTTCTCACTCAAAAATAACATTCCTCCACTTTTTTCATTTTTTATATATAATAACACATTTATTTAATAAATTAAATAAAAAAATATTAAAAATCTGAATCAACTTCAAAATAAACTTTTTTTGATATATCTTGCTTGCAGACTATTTGACAAGTCAGCACATAATTATTATCGACAATTTGTATTTTAATATCTTCACTTATTATTTCTGCATTCTTAAGTTTTTCTTCCTTTTCTTTATTCAACTGTTCTAAAGCCATTTTATTTAATGTGTTTTCACTGTAAGTTATCTTTTGTTTTTCAGTTTCATAAAAGGTTGTTGAAATAATTTCAATGGGTAAATTAACACCATTCAACTGTAAAGTTTTATTTTCGGTTTGTTTTGTATAATCGTATTTTACGCTACCTGCAAAAAGCGGAATTTTCAGAGAAAAAAAGGAAATCAAATTTCTTTGTTCGGTTTTGCCTGAATTTACATTTTTTGTTTCGCTTACAGGTAAAACAATTTTTAATGTTTGTTTTGTTTTTGCGATAACATTACCCGTTGCATCTCTGAAATATGTATTTTGATTATTATATTCTTCAGTACCTGAAATTAATAAATCGCCTTTTTTTACAATGGCGCCGCGTTTTACCTTTGCAGTACCTTTATATGCAAAAACATCTAATACTTCACCGTCACAAGATGCAACAATATTGCTGTATTTTAATTCTTTTTCAACCCTTGTATCGAGTTTTTTTCTGATTTCAACATTCAAAGTTGTACCTACCACATTCAAAGAACTCCAGGAGATATCCTCTACTTTTAAATTCAAAGTATTTCTGTCGTTTTCGCCTTTAATTTTACTAACAGGAGTACCGATTCTTATATTCATTTCTTCTAATGCATTCATTACACTCTGCTCATTTATGTCTGCATTTGAATTTATTTCAATATTCCATATAAAATTCGGCATTATTAAAAGCACTGCAAGATATAAAGCGAGACCTACTGCTACGCCCTTTCTTGATTTATGTTTATGCAAGTAAAAAGGAAGTCCGACTTTTTTTGTCACTTTTAATTTGACAAAACATTTTTTCCGAAACTGCTTAATTTTTTTATAATCTTTTGCGCGCATATAAAATTCGATATGATTTTTTCTTCTGTGCGTGTTCCAGATTGAAAAACCGTTTGAAACGCAGATATTTATAAAACGCTCGCAAAATCCACCTTCGACTTTTACTCTTATATAGCCGCATAAAAATCGTACGAATCTAATAAAAATCATTAAGAGTCAAACTCCAATCCCATTAATCTGCCGCAAACCATTAAATTATCTGTATTAATTTGTTTTATAAACAAATCTCTGCCTATCAATTTAACCGTTGAAGTGCCGATATTGATAACAATATAGTTATCATCATATTCAAGCACTCCTTTACTTCCTTCAATATAAACCTGTCTGTCAGAATTAATTTCAATATTTGCACCCTTGCTGAAAGTACCGTCCGGTACTTCAAAAGCCCTATCTAAATAAGAAGATGTTTTATCTTTTCGTTTTTTCATAAATATCTACTCTCCCAAATAAAATATATAAATAAGGCAAGTACAATTATGCAGTCGCAAAGGGTGATACATATAAAAAGTAAATTTTATAAATTTACATTATGTTTAGCAGTAATTGATTTCATACTTTTGCTGTTTATTAACTCACAAAATTCAATCGAAGGTATAAAAGAGGGTTTGACACTTTGTGCGGCAACACTTATTCCCTCTCTTTTTCCCTTTATGGTAGCAGCAAACTTTATATCATATTCGGGAATCGGAATCACTTTAGCAAAGCCAATCGGCAAAATATGTCACTTTTTGTTTAAAATACCTAAACAATATTCTTATATAATTTTATTATCTTTTATTGGTGGTTATCCGGTCGGTGCAAGTTTAGTAAATGATTTATGTAAACAAAAAGCAATTGATAAAAAAACTGCGACTCGTCTTATATGTTTTTGCGTCAATGCAGGACCTGCGATGATTGTATTCACTGTCGGAAAATGCATTTATAATTCAATTGTATTGGGTTTTATTCTTTGGGGATGTCATATTTTAGCAAGCATGATTATCGGTGCTGTTTTAGGTTTTTTCAGCAAAGGCACGATTAAAAATGATTATGTTTTATGTAAACCTATCGGATGTGTCGATTCACTTGTTTTAGCTATAGAGAACGCATCAAAATCGCTAATAATTATTTGTAGTTTTGTAGTTTTTTTCAGTTGTGTAATTAATTTATGTTATACAAAAATAGGAACAATATCTTTATTGCTTGAAGTTACAACTGCATGTAAAGAAATTATGGAAAACAAATTAAGCATTTACTTTACTGCTTTTATCTTAGGTTTCAGCGGTTTGAGTGTTATTTTTCAAGTTTATTCCATAAGCGGAAAGTCTGTAAATTTTATAGCGTTGATTATTTCAAGAATTGCGCACGGTGTTTTGTCTGTAATCTTTTTAAGACTATATATGCTTATTACCAATCAGACAGTTGCGGTAATTTCAAACGGTGTAAATACTAAGCCTGTTACCTTTGTATATTCATTACCGTTTACGCTTTCGCTAATCGGTGTTGCGATTACATTTTTGATTTTTACTTCTGATAAAAGCAAAAATTGACATAGTGTAATAAATTTGTTATAATCACATAAAAGGATGTGTATTGTTAATGAAATCTAAAGTCAGCATTACTCCCTCTTGCAGAATTTGTGAGATTGGCAGAATTGCACCTGATAATGAGAATATGCTTTGTATTAAATATGGTGTTGTGCCTTGTGACCATGTCTGCAAGCATTTTGAATATGACCCTCTAAAAAGAGAGCCGGCACTGCCTAATAAACAAAATTTTGACAAATCAGATTTTGCCATATAAGATTTTCAAGAGTAAAATAATGTTATAAAGAATACGGTGTAGCCTTAAAAGGTTACACCGTATTTATTTCATTTATAAAACCGGAAAGTAATTAATTATTTAATCATTTTTATAAAATATTTATGGACTGTCAAATCGTCGTTGAGTTCAGGATGAAATGCAGTAACCAATTGATTATTCTGCTTTGCTGCAACAATCTTCCCGTCGACAGTTGCCAAAACTTCGGTATTTTCGAAAACCGACTCAATATACGGAGCGCGGATAAAAGTCATTGGAATTTTTCCGAAACCTTTAAAATCAGATTCTGTATAAAAACTACCGAGTTGTCTTCCGTAAGCATTTCGTACAGCAATTACATCCATTGTTGCAAAATGCTTGCGCTCATCATTTTTAATTTCTTTTGCAAGCAGCAAAAGACCTGCACAGGTACCAAATACGGGAAGTCCGTTTTCTATAAGTTTTTTGATTGGCTCAAACAAACCGAGTTCACGCATTAGTTTACCCTGAACGGTACTTTCGCCTCCCGGTATAATAAGTCCGTCAAAATCACGCTCCAAATCGCGCTTTTGTCGAATTTCAAAAGTTGAAACGCCGAGTTTTGCGAGCATCTGCTCATGCTCTATAAAAGCGCCTTGCAGAGCAAGAACAGCAATCTGCATTTTATTTACCTCTCTCCGCCATTAAAAGTTCAATTTCCTGTTCATTAATGCCTACCATAGCCTCTCCCAGATCTTCTGAAAGTGTTGCTAATAAATCTGCATCATTAAAGTTAGTTACCGCCTTAACAATAGCAGCGGCTCTCTTTTCAGGGTTACCTGATTTAAATATACCTGAACCTACAAACACGCCTTCTGCACCGAGTTGCATCATTAATGCTGCATCGGCAGGTGTTGCTACACCGCCTGCAGCAAAGTTTACAACAGGCAGTTTCTTGTTTTCGTGAACGAACAATACTAATTCATAAGGAACTTGTAACTGTTTTGCTACATCAAAGAGTTCATCTTCAGCCATAGAACCAATTCTGCGAATTTCAGACTGCATCATGCGCATGTGACGAACTGCTTGTACGACATCGCCTGTACCGGGTTCGCCCTTTGTTCTGATCATAGATGCACCCTCGTTTATACGACGAAGTGCTTCGCCTAAATCTTTTGCACCGCAAACAAAAGGTACATCAAATTTAGTTTTGTCGATATGGTATTTATCGTCAGCAGGAGATAAAACTTCGCTTTCATCTATGTAATCGATTTCAATTGCCTGCAAAATTTGTGCTTCTGCAAAATGGCCGATACGACATTTTGCCATAACAGGAATAGAAACTGCATTCTGAATACCTTTTATCATTTTAGGATCACTCATACGTGAAACACCGCCTGCGGCGCGAATGTCAGCAGGGATACGCTCAAGAGCCATAACAGCACAAGCGCCGGCAGATTCTGCAATCTTTGCTTGTTCAGGTGTAGTAACATCCATGATTACGCCGCCCTTAAGCATCTGTGCTAAATTTTTGTTGAGTTCAAATCTGTTATTTGACATTTTAAAGACTCCTTTAATATTGTTGAAATTTTTACTTACACAAATTTAATCAAATTAAATTATAACTCTTTAATACTACACTATGAAGTAGAAAATTTCAAGCACAAAAGACAATAAATTCACTGATTTTATGATTGTTTTTGCATTTATGCTCCTATATTGATTTTTTCTTTAAGCGTTTATCTGTTTTAGCGGCAAGTCTTGTACCTATACTCTGGAAAATCTGCACCATAATAATAAGCAATATAACCGACGCTATCATAATTAAATATTTATATCGGTAGTAACCGTAATTTATGGCAATTTTTCCGAGTCCGCCGCCGCCGATAATACCGCTCATTGCAGAATAGCCGAGAATAGTGGTAATGGCAATAGTGGCGTTTGAAATAAGCGACGGTATGCTTTCGGGTATCATAACTTTAACAATTATTTGTAAAGGCGATGCTCCCATACTTTGCGCCATTTCAATTGTATTGGGACTCACCTCTCGCAGACTGCTTTCAGCAAGCCTTGCTACAAAAGGAAATGCAGCAATAACAAGCGGTACAATAGACGCGGTAGTGCCGACAATCGTACCGATTATCAATCTTGTAAGAGGTATTACTAAAATCATTAAAATCAAAAAAGGAACCGAACGAAGTAAATTTATGATAACATTAAGCGTTTGCAGTAACCACTTAGGCAGGGGCAAAACTCCGTCTTTTTCTCCGGCTACTAACATAACACCAAGCGGCAAACCTATAATAATTGAAAACGCAGTTGAAAGAACAGTAACATAAAATGTTTCCCAAATTGCTGTCGGGAACTCTGCTTGGATAATTCTCCACGCTTCATTTAATGCTTCTTGAGAAAACAGACTGTTAAACATTTACAGACACCTCCTCCGCGAGTACATCCTCTGTTTCGGTCAGATATTTAACAGCGGTAGCAACCACACTTTCATCGCCGATAATTCCAAGTAACATAGAGCCATAAACTTTTCCGCCTATACTTTTTGTGGCTGCATAAGTGATATTTGCTTCAATACCTTTTTCAACAGCCATTTTTGCAATAAGCGGTGAGCCTGTGGCCTCGGCACCGTTAAAAATCACACGAATAAAATGTTCGCCCTCTTTAACAGCAAAAGATGAATTAAAATCGCCTTCAGGGAAAACAAGTTTTCTTGCGGCTTCCGATTGCGGATGAGCGAATACTTTTGCAACCTCGCCCTGTTCAACTACTTCACCGTTATCCAAAATAGCGACATGCTTACAAACGCTTTCTACAACGCTCATCTGATGCGTAATAATTATAACTGTAATACCAAGTTTTTCGTTAATGTTTCGTATCAACTCTAAAATAGAATTTGTTGTAGTTGGATCAAGAGCGCTGGTTGCCTCGTCGCAAAGCAACACTTTCGGGTCGGTTGCAAGCGCTCTTGCGATAGCCACTCTTTGCTGCTGACCGCCTGAAAGTTGTGCCGGATACGCTTTTGCCTTATCGCGAAGTCCTACAATATCCAATAATTCAAGGGCTCTTTTTTTAGCCTCAGCCTTGCTTTTACCTGCAAGTTCTAACGGGAAGCAGACATTGTTAAGGCAGTTGCGCTGCATCAAAAGGTTAAAGCCTTGAAAAATCATTGTGATTTCTCTGCGTATATTTCTCAAATTTTGTTCTGATAATTCACAAAGATTAACTCCGTCAATTTCAATACTGCCCTTTGTAGGTCGCTCTAACAGGTTTATGCATCGTACGAGTGTACTTTTTCCTGCGCCACTCATACCGATAATACCGAATATATCACCATCCGGAATAGATAGTGATACATTTTTCAATGCTTCGACAGAGCCGTCTGCGGTATTAAAATGCTTTGTTAAATTTTTAATCTCTATCATAAATTGCCTCTCCGGTATAATACCCGACAGAATAAACTCTGTCGGGTTTACCATTTAATTATTTTATTGCATCAAGAGAAGTCTGTTTACCGCCGTAAATTCCGAGAGGCTCAACATGAATTTGTGCTACGCTTACAATATGAGTTCCATTTTCGGAATTAAAATCATCGAGATACGGTACATGTTGGAAGTAGTTTGCATCTATTTCTCCGCTTTCAACTACATTATTAGGTTGAACGTAATCGGTAAATTCTTTAATTTCAAGAGTAATTTTCTTTTCTGCTAAAATAGTTTTTGCAACTTCAAGAATTTCAGCGTGTGGTGTTGGTGATGCAGCAACAGAAACTGTTTTTCCCGAAAGAGCTGCATAATCAATCGATGAATCGAAACCGTCGGTCGGATTATCTACAACAGATACAACTGCTCCGTCATATTCGCTTGCAATAAAATCTGCAACTTTTTGGCTTTCAAGGGCTGCTACAAGCGCCTTGATAATATCGGAGTTTTCATTACCCTCTTTTACAGCGAGTATATTTCCGTAAGCCGATGATGAACCTTCAAGGCCAAGAGCGTCCTTTGTAGGATTAAGGTCTGCTTCAATAGCGTAGTTAGAATTGATTACTGCATAGTCAACATCTTTTAAAACATTCGGAAGCTGTGCTGCTTCTACTTCTTTAAATTCGATATTGTGCGGATTTTCTTCAACATCAAGAGGTGTTGCGCTTATGCCTGCACCGTCTTTTAACTTAATAACGCCTAAATCTTCAAGTAAGAGCAACGCTCTGGCTTCATTAGTAGTGTCGTTAGGAATTGCAATTGTAATTTTGTCTGAATTACCGCAAGCGGTAAGTGAAAATGCTGTTGTGATAGCAAGAACTGTAATAAGTAAAAGTGAAATTATTTTTTTCATGGTTATTATCTCCTTAATTAATTTATTAATAATTATTTTTCCGCCTTTTGACCTTGAATTTATTTTCGTATTTTTTATAACGACTAAAAAGCGGATATGTTTATGTTTTAGATTTTCTGATTTTTATAACAAATAAATTTGATTTACTTATTACACATTCGTCCGAAACGAAAATTCGCTCTTACGAGTTTTTCAAAATAGTTTTCCATAGGTTTTTACCCTCCATAAAAATAATAATCGGAAGACTCCGACGAAGTCTCCCGATTGTAAACAAATATAATTGTGCAAAATTTAAGCGGCACAAAAGTTTACTTCTGAATAGGAGAACATATCGGATATTTTGGCATAAGAAGTCATGCACATACACCAAGTCTGCATGCACATTTCCATCATCATCATTACATTACAAAAGCCAAACTTATTCATAAGATGTTCTCCTTTCGTTTTTATTTCCTACCACTTAGGTTGGTATTAGTTTATCACCAAATATTTAATTTGTCAATAGGAAAATGAAAATTTTTCAAAAAAATTTTTTGTCTGCAAAGTTACAAGTTATTATAAGTTGTAAAATGAAGTATTTTTATTCGTTTAAATGGGCAATCAAATTATCTAACAATTTCTCTGCGTTTTTCATATTTTGCACTGATTTAGCATTATCTTTATTAATTTTTCGCTTTGTAAAATAAGTGTTGGTTGTTATAAAAGGCGAATTATAATTACTGTTAACATATTCGGCAAATTCCGTATCATTTAAATTATATGCAGTACTGTCTTTATCATCAAATTTATCATACGTATCAAAAATTACTACTTTATTATTCATTTCATCATAAAAACCATCATCAACTATATAAAGCATAATTTCGTTTCTGAAAGACTCTGCTTGCATTTTTGAAGATGCTGCCTTAAACAGTTCAGAATCTTGACCTGAATATGTTGATACATCCATAATCTGAACTATAACTTCTCCGTCTTCATTTATGTCTTCTCCGTATTTTTCAATATAATCGCACATTGAATTAATTACTTTTTCCGGTACATATCTTTTAAAACCTAACATAATCAGATAATCGTTTTCGCGTTTTGTTGAACATTGTGCTGTTCCTACAATTAATACCGCTATGATAAAAACTGCTAAAACTGTGTGCCACTTATAGTAGTACCAAAAGTTTTCAAACTTCTTTTTTAAATTCTTCATACAAATTTACTTCCATAAACATATTAGATAGTATCTAATCTCTATTATAACAATAAAAGCATAAAAAGTCATCAGGAAATCCTAATAACTTTTTATTTATAAATCTATTTAATTTAGATAAATATTAATACGCGGCGCCCGATCCTAAAAATTCCGACGGGTCATCAAAAGAGATCAAAACAAGTTTATAAAGTCCTTTTTGCTCTAAATTATCAAAGGTAAAACTATCGGTGTATGTCGACATATAGTCGTCTGAGTGATAAGTTCTGACATCGGCTGTAACACTTCCGTCAGGTTTTACAATGCCCCAAATCAATTTTGAGTCCTGGGTTCCGTCGCCTTGCACATAGCAAATATCCGCCCTTACAGTCACGGACTGACTATCACCCGGAGTTTCTTCAACATCTAAATCTGAAACTTCAAGGCACACATTTTCAAAAGCAAAATACAGTTTATCATCAGGAATCTGAACAGAGATATTACTGTTAACCTCCTCAGTTTCAAGTTCCTCATTACCTGTTACTTCATAGACCGTTGTGCCATCCTGCAAATCGACATGCTCTAAAATTGCAGTTAAATAGTCTGTGCTCGGTTGAATTGAGACTGTATCTTTATTATCATCCGGCACTTCTTTTGCAATAGTGTTATTATTATCTGCTCCCTGATAAGCCTCAAACAAAAAGTTAAAGGGATTTTCACTACATCCGGCAAGTATAAACATAATTAACAAAGCGGTTAAAATACAAAATATTTTTTTCATAATAACAACTCCCAAATCAATTATTATATTTATATCAGTCGATAACCTCAATAATCATATCGTCTTTGATATCGGCAGACGGTATAAAAACCTTGGGTGTGTTCATAAGATTATCAAAGCATCCTTGAGTTTCTTTACCATTCACCTTGAACACACGCTTACCGGAATTTGAGTTAAGATACTTTATTGTTATCGGATGGCCCTTAATAACAATATCCAAGGTCGCATCGGTTGTAGGCATTAAAGTTGCTGTTTGAATAACAACACCGTCAAGTGTCGGACATACACCGAAGCCGAACTTAATAAGATTTTTAACAAACAATGTGCCGCTGCCGGTGTACCAATCTGCAAAAGACTGACCGTCAATGCACCACTCATCATTTTTAAAGTATGAGTTAGGCATTACAAACGGAGATTTTGAACAGTTAGGATGAGAAAGTACCGTACCGAGATTAAACTGTCTCCAAGCCTCTTTGCTTTCGCCCATTAAAAACAAAGCGGATGCGGCGAACATTGTTGCGTGAACATAAGTGCCTGCGTTTTCATAAGTACCTGCTGTAATATTTGCAATACGACCTACAAATTTGTGCATATCAAGCGGAAAAGCCTTATCAAAGGTCTTAACTCCATATTCCGAATCAAGTCCCTTAAATGCTGACATTATACTCTCTTTCATAGAAGGATCATTTTTAATCATTCCGGAAATTGCCCAAAATGAATTTGCAGTACAACTAATTCGTGAATTATTATCGGGATCGCACCAAGAACCGATTTTATACGACATCTTATCGCCCCAACCGTGAACTATGCGACGCTCTCCGTTTTCGTTAACATCAACTGCATATTTTGCAAGTCCGTCTTTAAGCGTTTTAGCGACCGACTTGTATTGTTCGACCTTTTCGACATATCTGCCTACGGTTTCTAAAATTTCACAAATTTCACCGCAGTTTTGATAAAGTTGCAGTGAACACATAACACTTACACCTGTACCGAACTCGCGGTTTAAATCATCAGTTTTTCCTAGACCGTCAAGCGCGTCATTCCAATCACCGTAAAGCGAATGCAGACAACCTGTCTGAGTATCAATGTTACTGCACAAAAAGTCCATTATTTTAACAATGTGGTCAAGTACAGTATCGACAGTTTTACTCTTTGAAGTTAGGCAACTATTGTCTTTAGCCGCAACATAATATCCGCATTTTTCATCTAAAATTGACCAGTCGTCTGTATAAGAAAGGTAAGTGTGAAGAGTTGTAATTATCCATACTCCCTGGTCTATAAATTTTCTCAGGTCAAAACTCGGCATATAATCAGGGCTTTCCTGAACTGAAAACTGTCGCGGCGGTCTGCCGTCTTCGAGTATATGATTAAGCGCATTTATAAACTGCGCGCGACTCTCTTTTGGCTGCCATATAAGAGAAGATTCAAGTTGCTGCATAACATCCCGTATGCCAATCATCGGGCCAAAATAGTTTTTACCCAAGGCGCAAAAAGAAATCTGTTTTTGAACATTACGGACAAACTTATTTAAAACATCTGCATTTATATTTCCGTCATAGTTTGCAAAGTGTGTCTGCATTGTTGAGAATTTAGAAAGAGCAGTTGTTTCATCAGCGTTTAGTTCGTCATCAATATTTTCAATATCGGGTTTGTTCATAATAACCGCTTCTGCTTCATTTACTGAATGGAAATATGAAAGTTCATATTCGCGTCTGACCGACTCTCCGGCACCGAGTGTATAATGAGCGCAATCGGCACTTACGGGTACATCTATTGAATTAGCAGCATTATACTCGTTTTTAAACACACCTGTTTTAAGTGAAGCGGCATTAGTCATGCTTCTGCCTTCAGGGCCTAAAACATCCGACTTGCCGGCAGTAAGGTATTCTCTATCGCATTTTGTACCGTAGGCCTCACGGGATACAACCATACTGTCCCCATAAGAGCGCAGAAGGTAGTTGTCATTCTCATAGCGCTTACCAAAGCGGTTCATAACATCGTAAACACCACCGTTGTTACGATAAAACAGCCATGCATCAATGCAAGACATCATATATATATTTTGTGGCTTTTTAGTTTTGTTTATTGCAAAATAAGCGAAGTGGATGTGTTTATCGTTGCTTACATGCAGTCTTACTGCAAAAGTAACATCCGGTGTGTCTGCTATGTAATAAGCATATCTGAAAGAATAAACAACATAACGCTTGATATCAATCTGTTCAAATAACTGACGGTTACATTCAAACAAAGATACGGGAATATACTCATCGTTTTGCTGCCTGATGCCGCCCATAAAAGAAATTGAAGCATCTTCGCAATTGTTTAGTTCTCTGAATAAGACAAATGTAGAATCATAAGCATCTATATGGCCGCTGCTCCTTGCCCAGACAACAAGACCGTTTGAGTCATAAGCAAAACGAGATTCACCATATTCACGCTCACAACATAGAATTTGATTATCATTAAGATAGAATGTGTTTTGCGGCAAACTGTTTTCAGGTTTTGCCTCAAAACTGTTTATTTGCTGCATAATAGATTTCAACTGTTTTTCAAAACTCATTATATACACCCCTATGTCTTAAATTAAAAATTTAATGTATCAACCTTATCAATCAAATTAACAAGCTGTTTTTTATAATGTTCAATGTTTGTTTGTGAGTCATTTTTGCGAATTGAACGACGCAAAATTCTTGTGTATCCGATAATCTTTGCCTTTTCTTCTACGCTGTTAATATAAGCTTCATCATCAGTTTCAAGATAACGGGCAAGTGACATTCTCCAAAATCTTCCCGCAGTTTCGTGGTCAAAGCCAAGAAAGTCCTTTACATTTTCATAATTCAATTCAGAAAAGCCGACGAAAGCATTAAACATAGAACCGAATTCCAATATGGGGCAACCGACGGAAAGAGTGTCCATATCAATAAGCAGTGTCTCACCGTTTTGCACCATAATATTGTTGGTATGATAATCACCGTGCATCATATACTTACTTTCGGGTAAAGCGTTGACAAGTTCGTGTAATTTCTGAGATTTATCTGTCGGCAAGTAATCATTCAGAAAATCTGCCCAATCAAGCACCCATTTCTTAAAATCGGGAAGTTCTCCCTTATTTACCTCAATGGAGTGTATGTGTTTAATTGTATCGACATAGTATTTGACAGGCAAAGTAAGGTCATTCGGATTTTCTTTAATTATCTTTGAGACTGATTTTGCATTTAACAGTTCCGTAACGGTACCATATCCTTCTCCTACCCGCACAATACCATACGGAATTGCTGTATTTACTCCTAAAACAAAGGCTTTTCTTGCATTCTCGCGCTCCTGCTGAATTTCTGGAAGAGCATCCTTATTATAATAGGTTTTAATAATTGTTTCGTCATCATAGCGATAAACAGCACCGTTAGCGCCTTTTGCAATAAATTCGCATCCGTCGACACTCATACGACGATATGCTTTTTCGACAGTTACCATATCAGTAAAACCGGTCATTTCCAAAACATCATACACTTGAGGTGAAACATTGATAATCGCAAGTTTCGGCTCTTCCTTACGAAGTTTCAAAATCACGCGCAGTCCGGCACTTGAGATGTATTCCAAATAATCGGCGTCTATGACTGTATGCAGTCCGGAGTTTTCATTCTTAATGTGAGATATTTCTTCCTGAGCGGCGGCGGCATTGGCGGCATCAATGCGTCCTGCCAATGCGATGTATAAGATATCTTTGTCAATGCGGTAAGTAATTTGAGCCATAATTTCAGTTTCCTTTCTTAAATACCAATTCGGTAAGTGTTTTATATTCCTGCCAGGCAGGATAGTCTTTGAGTTTTTCGGTTAAATTTGCAACAGTTGTGTAATACCAACAATGTTGTTTGGGATCTTTTTGATTAAATTTATTCCAAGTATCATCGCCTAAAAGTTTTAAGTCGCGATATATAGAACGCAAATTTGCAAGTTTATCAGCAAGCCAAAGCATAACAACTGCGATGTCATCAGTATCTTGCAACACTTTCAAAGATTCTTCCTTGCGTATACGCCAAGTATCTTTGGGCGGTAAATCGGCTCGTTTATTTTCTGTTTCACTTGCAACAAGTTCAGCAATACGCTTTCCGAATTTTTCATTGATTTCATCAAGCGTAATTTCCGTATCCTCAACAACATCATGAAGCGCCGCAGCAGAAATAACATACCGGTCATCGGTCATTGAACTAACGATAACAGCCGCTTCAAGCGGGTGCATTATGTATGGTGTATTGCTGCTTTTGCGACACACACCGTCATGCGCCTTTACTGCAAATTGTAAAGCTTTGCTTATTAATTCCATTATTCGACCACCAAAATATCGGCAAAACCTGTCATTTCTAAAACAGACATAACGGTTTGACAAACATTTATAAGTTTCATAAAACCTTTTTTATTCATTTTCTTTTGCGCACCGAGCAAAACGCGTAACCCGGCACTTGAAATGTAGTCAAGGTTTTTAAAGTCTAATATTAATCCCTCGGCAGTATCACACTCTTCGTTAATCATTTTTTCAAGTGATGGAGCAGTAGTAGTATCAAGTCTTCCCTCGACCTTGAAAGTAACAATATTGTTTTCTGTGTTTTTATTTACGGTCATTTTAATGCTCTCCTTTAAAATCTTTTAGTCATAGTTAAAATATTTTCTCCGTTTTCATAGGCATAAGAAACAGTATCCATAGTTTTCTTGGTAATGAATATACCGAGTCCTCCGATTTCTCTGTCCTCCGCTGAAAGTGTGATGTCCGGATCGGGTTTTTTAAGCGGATCAAAAGGCACTCCGTTATCGGAAATTTGGAAAGTGACTGTTCTGTCATTTTCAGATAAGTCAATTTTAAGTTTTACAGTACCCTCTCTGCCTTCGTAAGCATACCTGGCGATGTTGATAAACATCTCCTCTATGGCAACGCATATTGCAGTTGTTGTTTTCATAGGACAATCAGCACTGTCTAAAGTTTGTTCTGTAAAACTAAGAACATCTTCAAGAGAGTTTTCTTGTGCCGGAAATGTCTTTTCATAAGTTTTGTCCGCATTAACTCTTTTATAATCTAACATTAACATTGTTATATCGTCAAACTGAGGTGCCTCGCCGACAAAATTGTCTATATTTTCTTTTAGCGATTCTATTAATTTCGGTGCATCAACAGAGCAGTTTTCGTTCATAAAGTTAATAAGTCTGTCTTCACCGTACAACTCACTTTCGGTATTAGTAGCCTCAGTAACACCGTCTGTATACAGGAAAATTCTGTCGCCTTCGCTTAAGTTTATCTCATTTATGCGATAGGCAACGCCCTCCATACCGGCAAGTACAAATCCCGCACGGGTTTTTAAGTATTCCGCCTGACCGTTTTCATGCAGTAACAACGGTGGGTTGTGCCCTGCATTTGCATATTTAAGATTACCTGTCGAAAGATCAAGCACGCCCATCCATACTGTAACGAACATACCCGACTCATTACTCTCACACAACTTTTCATTAGCCTTTGTAAAAATATCGTTGACAGCCAAACCGTTTTCGGCAAGGTCTTTTATAATAGTTTTTGCTGTCATCATAAACATAGCGGCAGGAATACCTTTGCCGGAAACGTCGGCAACAAGAAAGGCTACAGTATTATCATTTAATTTATAAAAATCGTAAAAATCGCCGCCGACCTCTTTAGCCGCTATCATTTCGGCAAAAATACCGTATTGTTCGTGTTGAGGGAAATTAGTAGGCAGTGCGGAAAGTTGAATTTGTTTTGCGTATTCAAGTTCCTTATCAATTCGGGCTGCCGCCTGCTTAATGTATTCTTTTAATGTTTTAACAGTTGAGTTAATATCATCTGAAAGCGAAGCAAATTCCGCATTTGAACGAACATCAACGGTTACATTTAAATTTCCGTCGGTTATTTCCGAGAGAGAACTGTTGACCTTTTGCAGATTATTTATAATAACTCGTTTAATCAAAAAATAAATAAATACAAACAGCGTTGCAAAAATTAAAATTTGCATAAATGTACTGGTATATAAAGAAGCGTCGCGCATAAACATCGCTTCATCAGTAGGCATAGTTCCGAGTATATAAAAGCCTTCCGCCGCGGTAAAGCCGAATAAATAAGGCTTATTTAAGACTTCACATTCATATACCGTTTTTTCGGTCATATTCTCCGTATCAATTGAAAGTCCGATTTTATTGATGTTTTGTCCGTTGTATTCCGTATTGTCGCTGACAATATTAAACTTTTCATCACAAATCAGCACAAATCCGTTTTTGCCGATATGGCGGTTCTTTGTAGCATCAATAATATATGAACTTATATCTTTTTGAAAATGCTCGGGATCATATCCAATTTGAATAAAGCCTCCGTCTTCAAGGACGACTCCTCCGTATTTTCTTAAAAAGCCTTCATTATAAGATGTTTGTCTGTACTCCTGGACAAACTCAGTTTCCCCTTCAAGCAAAACTTTAAATTCGGCGGACTGCTCGCCGCTTGACATATCATAGCCTATATAATCAGCGACAGAAGAATCGACGATTACAAAATTTTTGTCAATGATATTGACTTCGCTGATATCATATTTTTTTGCTATTGCGGTAAGGTCAGTATTTTTCTTATATTCATTTCTTACTTTTTTTGCTAAGCTAAGTAAGTTTTCATCCGAAGCGTCGATTATGTCCTTATGTACATCTTCAAGAGTCAGAGTAATGACCGAACTTGTTTCTATTTGGGACATTCCCTGCTGTAAAACAAAAGTAAACAGATTGGTAATTAAATATGCTGTAACTATAAGTACAAGTAACCATCTTTGAAAAGTTTGAGCAATATGTTCGTTTTTTTTGAATTTAGCAATTTTTTCATGACTTAAAACCGTTACCGCAATAATACCGAGTCCTACTGCTGCACAGTTCCCGCAAAGCATAGGAAGTGTGCAAGTCTTAACAAATTGGAATGCAGTAACAGTATCTCCCATATTTGTTATGAAAATCAAAAGCATGTGTATTACTTCGCAGACTACTGTAATAGCAATACCGTAACCCCATGTCGGTTTTTTATTTTCAAACATAAACCGCCTGAGTCCGGCAGCAATTAATCCAGCAATAACGGTAGCAAGTGTACAAGCAAGTCTTGTATAAGTGCCGGCTCCCCAAAATACGGAAAACCAACGATATGCACCGCCGATAACACCTGAAATGATACCTGCGGGAGCGCCGAAAATCAAGCCTGACAAAATCGGAGCCGCATCACGCACATTGACAACGGTGCCTAACATTTCAACACCGCAACTTGAAGAAAATGCAGCCATTATGCCAAACAAAACACCGATAACAGCCTGTTTTGCCATATACGGGAGTTTTTTAAGTTTAGTATGTTTGTCCGACAAATATACAGTTATTACGAGCAATATATTAAGTATTACAGGAATTATAATTCGCAAGTTTATCACCTATCTTACAAGTTAATATTAAAAAGTAATTTAATTAAGTCCTCTAAGATTCCGCCGATTATTCCGACAAATAACAAAAGTATCATATATATAATCATACTCATTTTGCTTACATAATCTCTTGACACATCAAAATAAAAATTAAAGTGGCCGAGCATATCGGTATTTCTGTTCTGATTCCACTGATATGTAATAGCATCGTCGCAATCAAAACATTCAGGAACGTAATCTTTATATAATTCCTTTTCCACTCTGCGAATTCGATAGCAGTTTGAATCATTCATAATATAATCTTCGCTGATTGAAATAGTAATTACTGCTTTTTTTAGTTTCTGTCGGTGAAAAGCACCGATACGGTTTATTTCATCTGGCAAGAGCCTTGCTTCGTTTATGCGAATTGAATAACCGTACTTTTCCGATACGACAGGTGTTGTAATTAAATCTCGAAGTCTTGCAAGCGCTCCTCCGACATTAATATGCGGCTTAAATATATCATCCAAAGATTTATGCGGCATTCTCCAAAGAAAATACGCTTCGTCATTTGCGATGTACTCCTGTATTTTTTCTATATTAATTGTAATAAGCGTTCCGCTTGAGAGTTGTTTTAATTCATAATCTAAAGAGGAAAAATGGACAAGGTCTATTGTACGAGCGTTATAAGCAATTTCAGAAGTGTATTTATTCTTTTTATAATCAATAATACAAGCAGCACTAAATGTCGCTCTCAAAACTCCTTCGTCTTCAAATTTCAATGAGGTATCAATAATTTCATCCTTTGTTACCACAAAAGGAACATAAACATTAAGTGATTCGGAAGATTTAATTCCGCGGATACGAACTGCGAAATCAACATAACTTTTGCCTTCAGGATTAAGCCAATCACTTATATAAACCGTGCTGTTGTCATCTCCGTTTACCCAGACTGCCCAACCGTCATCCGCAAAGCGTTTATTTTTAGCCATCATTATTCCCCTCCTTGTTATTATTGAAAAAACAGTACATTACATTAACTCAATATAATATTTACAGTAAATTATTATAACATAAATTCCATAATTAGTTAACAACACATATAAAAAAACATCTCATCGATGGCTTTTTGTTATATGTGTAGGTGAGTAACCGATAATTCTTTTAAATACGGTGCTGAAATAGTTCTGGTCATGAAAGCCGAGTCTTAGTGCTGTTTCCTTTACAGACAGACCTTCTTCCAACAGTTCAATAGCTTTACGCATTTTTACACGATTAAAATATTCCATAACGCCTACCCCGGCATAACGAGAAAATGTTTTTTGCAAATTAATCTCGCTCATATTACATAAGCAGGCAAGTTCGGTAACGGAAAGTCTTTTATTTAAATTATTATTCAGCGTATTAACTATAACTGAATAGTTTTCTGCACATTTTGAATTATTTTGCGCCTTATTTGAAAAATCGGTTTCGAGTGTTAAAAGAAAAAGTTCCAATTGTTTAACATATATAAGGTGATGATTATTCTTACTTTTTGTATCTTTTATATCGAAGCCAAAATCAGATATGTAATACTTATTTGCAAGTTCCACTAACATTTTCACAACAGAAAGGTCGCGTATTTCACAAATCTTATTTTGCAACTGCGGTATGTTTTCTCCCGAAAAAGTAAATATTGAAACCGACGAAGGGGTGTTACACATAGCAGTAATATTATGAAACTGCATCGGGCTGTGAAGTATTGCCTGTCCTTTTTTCAAGTCAAAAATCTGATCGTCTGCGGCCACACTAATTTGACCTGAAGTTACGCATACAAGTTCCCAAAAGTTATGTATCTCACCGCTGAACCTGAAGTCGGGGCCGAAATCTTGCGAAAACGCAGTATACAACGCTGTTATTTTCGGGTTGTTCTCTACTTTTAATCTATTGCTCATACACTTTCTACCTTTATATATAAAATCAAAGATTAATTATATGTTGTCATATATACTAATTTGCAAAAAAATTGTAAAATACAAGTGATAATTGAATTATATTATTAATTTAATCTTTTGTCAACAATTACAAATCTTTAATTTTACAACAAAAAGGAGATAAGTTTCATGGAAAAAAAACAATTTAAAGTAATAGTAATCGGAGCCGGAAGCAGAGGAATCGGTTATACCGATACTATGAGCGCTGTGCCTGATATGTTTAAGGTAGTAGGCGTTGCTGAGCCAATTGAAGATCGTCGCGAGTATATAAAACAAAAACACGAAATTGACGATAAAAATTGTTTTGATACTTGGGAAAGAATTCTTGATGTTCCGAAATTTGCCGATGTTGCGATTATTTCAACAATGGACAGAATGCACACAGAACCTGCGATAAAGGCGATGGAAGCAGGTTATGACCTTTTGCTTGAAAAGCCAGCGGCACCTACACCTGAAGAATGTGCACTTATAAGCAAAAAAGCAAAGCAACTCGGAAGAAAAGTTGTAGTATGCCATGTACTTCGCTACACTCCTTTCTTTAGAACAATTAAAAAACTTATCAATGACGGTGTTGTCGGTGAAGTTGTAAACATTGAACATATGGAAAGTGTAGGAAATGTTCATCAAAGCCACAGTTTTGTTCGCGGCAACTGGGGTAATGAGGACAGAAGTTCATTTATGTTGCTTCAAAAGTGTTGTCACGATTTAGACATTCTTCAATGGTTATTAGATAAAGAATGTAAGAAAATTCAGTCGTTCGGTTCTTTGGTACATTTTCGCAGAGAAAATGCTCCTGAGGGTTCACCGGAGCGTTGTATAGAAGGTTGTCCTGTTGCTGAAAGTTGTTATTATAACGCTATGAAATTATATTATGATGCAAAAGACAATCATTGGTTCAGAGGTGTAGCAACTCTCAAACCCAGCGGAAAAGATACTGACGGAGAAGTATTAAAGGCACTTCACAATACCCAATACGGTAAATGTGTTTATAAATGCGATAACAATGTTGTAGACCATCAGACTGTAAATATGGAATTTGAAGACGGTATCACTATTTCTATGACTATGAGTGCTTTTGCACAAAGCAGCAGAAGACTCAGAATTATGGGCACAAAAGGAGATCTTGTTTGTGAAATGGGCGCTCCCGCAGATAAGGCATTTGAACTTTATGATTTAGCAACACGCGAAAAGAAGTTTTTAAGTGCAGATTACTTAAATGTCGGTGACAGCATTGTTGACGGTCACGGTGGAGGCGACATAGGAATTATTACTGACCTCTACAAATATTTGAATGGCGAAATTGATTCTTCAGCAGTTAGCGAGATTGATATTTCCGCTAAAAACCACATGTTGGCTTTTGCAGCAGAAGAATCAAGGAAAAACTACACAGTTGTTGATGTTGAAGATTATTCAAAAAAATATCTCGACTAACAAAATATCTTTTATCTATAAAAAGCAGTCCTGTATATTGATACAGGACTGCTTTTTAATATGACATAATTATATAAACAGATTAATATAATTTAACCGTGCAAAGAAGTTCCGATGAACCCTACTTCTCTGAAATCATTCATATTGTGACGAATAATGTAGTCAATGTATGAGGCAATCATTTTTGCGGTTAAAATGTATCCCATCGGATTTAGATGACCGCCAAGGTAAAATTGTTCTTTAAAACTTTCGTCATAAACCGGTGCATAACGATTCAAATCTATTACATAGGTATTATCAAATTTTTCTGCGAGTTCGTAAAGCAATCTGCTGTGCTCTTTTTTAAGTTCATCGAACTCAGCTGAGACACCGTTATCGCGAGGCATTGTAACCAAGAAAAATTTTGATCTGGGTTGAATTGATTTATACTTTTGTATTATATAGGCATAACAACCGGCAAAAGTATCGGTATTATTTTCACTCGGATCATCAAAATTTATATCATCCGTCGTGCCTACAGGCTGTTTTATTCCGAACAAATCATTTACACCGAGTGCCATAATATATGCCTGAGAGGCGTATTTTGCATCAAAAAAACCGTTGCTGTCTGCAAAAGAATCAATATATTCCTTTGCGGTCATTCCTCCGCGCGACATATTGTAAACACAACTGCCGCACGTACGGGCTAAAAATTGTCCCCAGGAATATTCAAAAATATCGTGGTAACTTTTAGTTCCGTCTTCCTTTACTGATTCAAATTCTCCCGAAGAAAGGCTGTCCCCTATGCATGAAATTGTACGAAATATTGCGGTGTAGCCGCCGTCATTTACAATATTATCAAGTGGTTTTTCATTGTTTTTAGTAGTATTAATTTCCATATATTAACACCCTTTCATAACATATTACGATAACACTTTGTACAATGTATCACAGTAATATTTAATTGTCAAGCCGCTTATTTGATATTAATAATATATATTCAAAAAACCTGCACAACAAAAAAATTCGACAAATTTTTAAAAAATGTTATGATACAATAGATAGGTAACAGTAAAAATAGAAAAAACAACTCAAATGTGCTAAGATGTAAAGTGACCAAACCCAACATCGGCACAAAGGAGTTGTTTTTCCGATGAAAAGTATATCACCAAAAGCC